>JBBANI010000070.1:0-1012 GCA_040402015.1 Ilumatobacteraceae bacterium | reverse complement strand
GGGCCATGCCCTTGAGCAAGTTATCGCACAGCTCGATAAGTTGATTAACGTCATAGCAATCAAGGAAATCAAGCCTGAATCGGCCCCTGAAGTCCACGATACACAACCTGATTATCAGAATTAAACCGACCAACAACTACCCAGCAACCAACAAATAAGGAGCACGACCAAATGGCAACTATGTATCACGAAGAAGATGCCGATCTATCGATTATTCAAGGACGCAAAGTTGCGATCATTGGTTACGGTTCACAAGGACACGCACACGCGCTTAACTTGCGCGACAGTGGTGTCGATGTTCGCGTTGGTCTAAAGGATGGTTCACCATCACGCGCTAAGGCAGAACAAGAAGGCCTTCGCGTTACTAGCGTTGCCGAGGCAGTTAAAGAAGCTACTGTCATCATGATCTTGGCGCCTGATCACTTGCAGCGCCATATCTACACCGATTCAATCTTGCCTAACCTAAAAGATGGCGATGCGTTGTTCTTTGGTCATGGTTTCAATATTCGTTTTGGTTACATCAAGCCATCTGCATCAGTTGATGTTTGTATGGTTGCGCCAAAGGGCCCTGGTCACCTCGTACGTCGTGAGTACGCAGCTGGTCGCGGAGTTCCGGTAATCGTGGCAGTTGAGCAAGATGCAACTGGTAGCGCATGGCCACTAACACTTTCATATGCCAAGGCAATCGGCGGACTACGTGCCGGCGGTATCTTGACCACATTTACCGAAGAAACCGAAACAGATCTATTCGGTGAGCAATCAGTTCTTTGTGGTGGCGCATCACAACTAGTTATGTATGGTTTTGAAGTACTTACTGAAGCTGGTTACCAGCCAGAAGTTGCTTACTTTGAATGTCTACACGAACTCAAGTTGATTGTTGACTTGATGTACGAAGGTGGAATCGCAAAGCAGCGCTGGTCAGTATCTGACACTGCTGAATTCGGTGACTATGTTTCAGGTCCACGCGTTATCGATCCCAGCGTTAAGGCAAATATGCAGGCAGTTCTAGCTG
>JBBANI010000069.1:0-1025 GCA_040402015.1 Ilumatobacteraceae bacterium | reverse complement strand
ATGTTCTACGGAGGAAGCTTTCAATACCGTATGGGATCCTTATCATGCCTATTTTTTGAACATCGGCTATTCAGGCGGTATGTTGGGGAAAATCACTCAAAGGTACCCTTACCTTTCGCGTGCTGGCTTGCTTGCTAAAATGGATACTAAGGCTGCTCGGAGAGGCTTCACTTCGTGGGATGAGGACGACAACGAGGAGCGTGTGGTGCCCCTCGTTCTGGGCGCACGCCCAGGGACTAGGGACTATTGGAGAGAGTTTAAAAACCTACGTTTAGATTCTTTTGAGGGCCTTCCCCAGGCTGCTTTAGAGCACCTGCCGTCTAAAATGCTAAACTCCCTCACCTGCACTGACTCTCTTGCAGATCTCTTCAAGAAGAAGGGCGGCCTTTTTGCCCCCTCACGCTCTTGATCCCTCCTGCCTTTCCGTAACCGTATTTTTTCCCCTCTGGGCCCTCTCCCTCCTCTTGCTAACGTAACAAACCAGGGCGTTCTTGTTCGTGGCTTCGCCGTCGTCCTTCCAAGTCCCAGGTGGTTCTTGACATCTAGGACCTTTGACACGGTTTAGTATTCTCTCTTTTTCTTTTTCTTCTTTCATCCTTTATCTATCTCTCTTCAGTATTATCTACTGGTTATATATGGAAGAGGTTTGACTCTTTTTAAATCCACGTAACACCCTCATGCGGAGGTTGGCGTCCGCACAGGTTGTGGTGTCCCTCCAGTAAGGGGGGCAGCGAAATACCTTCCCTGGTCTAGGTCAAAGCGAGGGGGGTACCTGGTGTGCGTAAGAACTTTGACCCTGATGGGGCATAGTGCTTTACGTATTTCTGGGAGGGTATGTAGCCAATTCTTACTGCAAATCGGGAGAGGGGGCCGTGGGTGGCCAGGATGTATTTATTGTGCTTCTCTCCTCTCTTTTTCGATGCGATCGGCGTTTCGGGGATGACTTTATTGTTGTTCTCGCGATGCTGTTCCGCATGACTAACTCTGACATCGAGCCACTTAGGTTAGTGCCTATTAATTATTTG
>JBBANI010000068.1:0-1035 GCA_040402015.1 Ilumatobacteraceae bacterium | reverse complement strand
CGATTGAGGACGACCTGGGGCACCCAACACTTCTCACGTGGGTGTTTTCTGGTTACAACATTGCATATGCAGCAGGTCTGTTAACTGCTGGCCGTTTCGCAGATGTGAATGGCCGTAAGCGTTCATTTCTACGAGGTCTTGCACTATTCAGTATTGGTTCCATCTTGTGCGGTTTCGCACCAACGTCGTTGCTGCTTGTTCTTGCTCGCTTGGTGCAAGCAGTTGGCGGCGCCATGTTGACACCTGCATCTCTTGCACTAGTTCTTCCTGAGTTCCCCGTTGAGAAGCGCACCGTCGCTATCGGTATTTGGGGTGCTGTCGGCGGATTAGCTGCAGCACTTGGACCATGCATTGGTGGCGTTCTCGTTGACTGGTTGGATTGGCGTTCACTCTTTTTCATCAACGTGCCGTTCTGTGCCGTCACTCTGTACTTAGGCAACAAAATTCTTCATGAGAGCAAAGATCCATCTGCCACAAAGCACGTTGACCTCATCGGCACTGCTCTGGGTTTGCCCGGCGTGGCACTCGTGACACTTTCTGTTGTACAAAGTGGCGACTGGGGTTACATCGATCAACGCACAATTACCGCAATGGCAGTTGGCTGCATTCTTCTCGGTTTCTTTGTGAAGCGATGCAGCACAGTCGATGACCCACTGCTCGATCTCACTCTGTTTAAGATGCCATTCGTCGTGGCTGCAAACTTGTCCGGATTCTTTTTCTCCATCGGCTTCCTTGGCATGTGGATGTTGCAGATTCAGTGGCTACAAGTGGTGTGGCAATACAGCCCTACAAGATCCGGCCTTGCAACAGCAGCTGGTCCATTGACAGCTGCAATTCTTGCTGCGCCGATGGGCCGTCTCGCAGGGAAATGGGGGCACGGACGAGTTCTGTTTCTTGGTTCAGTTCTGCTCACGATTGGCACCATTGGTTTCAGTCTGTTCCTCGGACCAACACCGCAGTTCCTCACGGTCTACTTACCACTCATGATTATCTGTGGTTCCGGCGTTGGTTGCAGCATGTCCGTCCTGTCCAGTA
>JBBANI010000067.1:0-1172 GCA_040402015.1 Ilumatobacteraceae bacterium | reverse complement strand
TCGGTGTCATCGTTGCAATGGATACCTTCGGACCTATTTCAGATAACGCACAAGGCATCGCTGAAATGTCAGGAGATGTTAAGGGTGAAGGCGCTCAGATTCTTACTTCCCTCGATGCAGTCGGTAACACAACCAAAGCAATCACTAAGGGAATCGCAATTGCAACAGCAGTACTTGCCGCAACTGCGCTCTTCGGTGCATTCACCGATGCAATCAAGGAAGCAGTCATTAAGGCAGTTGGCGAAGGCCAAGATGTTGCACTTGAGTTCCAGGGCATCCTCGATATCGCAGACCCACGTAACCTCGTTGGTTTGATTATTGGCGCAGCCGTTGTATTCCTCTTCTCAGGACTTGCAATCAATGCTGTATCACGCGCTGCAGGCGCAGTCGTGATGGAAGTACGTAATCAATTTAAGTTGCACCCAGGAATCATGAAGGGAACCGAGAAGCCAGAGTACGGCCGCGTTGTAGATATCTGCACACGCGATTCACTTCGTGAGCTTGTCACCCCAGGTCTTCTTGCAGTGATGGCACCAATCGCAGTCGGCTTCGGCCTAGGCGTTGGTGCACTCGGTGCATACCTTGCTGGCGCAATCGGCACAGGTACTTTGATGGCTGTCTTCCTCTCTAACTCAGGCGGCGCTTGGGATAACGCGAAGAAGATGGTTGAAGATGGCCACTACGGCGGCAAGGGCACAGATGCCCACGCAGCAACTGTCGTTGGCGACACTGTCGGGGATCCATTTAAGGACACCGCCGGCCCTGCCATCAACCCACTAATCAAAGTAATGAACCTTGTTGGCCTTCTTATTACTCCAGCAATCGTTAGCTTTGCACTCCCTGCACAATCATCTGTCTCTCTTTTGATTGCAGCAGTTGCAACGCTCATCATCATCGGCGCGCTTATCCGTAACCGCCGCCAATCAACAACTATCGAGTACTAAGAGAAATCACTTCCCCTAAGTACTGATGGCCAAAATCCTCAAGAAGCTGGTGATTGTTGAATCACCTGCTAAAGCACGCAAAATTGGCGGCTACCTCGGCGACGGTTTTATCGTCGAGGCTAGCGTCGGTCACATCCGTGATCTGCCACAGCGCGCAGCCGATATCCCTAAAGAGGTAAAGAAGCTCGCCTGGTCTAAAGAGGGCGTCGATATCGAAAACGATTTCGC
>JBBANI010000066.1:0-1256 GCA_040402015.1 Ilumatobacteraceae bacterium | reverse complement strand
GAGTTTCGAATGCGTAGTTCGTGACCATCTGGCAGCCAATAGATCCATAGCCATGACCACGCACATCTTTATTTAGCCAGTAGCCAACTTCGCCAATGTGGTTATGTTCTTCAATGCCGTGAATTGAGAATGGCCCCAGAAAAGTTTCACCATTTACCTTTATGGCCGAAGGGCTTACATCCTTATTTACGGTCAATACCCAGTGAATTGCTTTGCGTTCATCAAAGAGCCGTGGAGTTTTCTCACGCACAAACCCTTGCGCTAACTCCATTGTGTAGTCGGCTGGAACGGTAGTGAACTTTGGGATTAGTGGGTCTTGGCAGGATTGATAAATCGCATCGATGTCATCTTCGGACAATGGGCGCAACGTGAATTGCCCATGCTGAATAGTCGGAACTTCACTTGGCCACCAAATCATGTGCCAAAGGTAGTGGTTTAACTTCGATCCTTGTTGCCAAATTAAAACTTTCGAGAATTAGCCCTATTGCAGAGTTGTTGGCGCACCATGAAGATCAAGAACTGGTCTAGTTGAAACTTTTCTAGATTAGTAGCCGCTAAACCGCATCGAGTACTGGTCGGGCAGGAACGAAGTAGCGGTGACCGTCGGGGGATTCCCAGTTGCAGGAGCCATCTTCATTACTGGTTAACTTCCAGCCACCGTGAGTTTTCATACGGTGATGGCGCCGGCAGAGTGCGCCTAGGTTTGCTGCCGATGTTTCACCACCATCTTCCCAAGCTTCGGCGTGATCAATATCGGCTCGAGCTGCTGATTGTCTGCAGCCAGGAAACCGGCAAGTGCGATCGCGGGCTATTAAGTAATCAACTAAATCTTGAGGTGGCTGGTAGCTATCGCGTCCATAATCAAGGAGTGTGCCAGTATTTGGATCCGTAATAAACCTTCGCCACTTTCCTTCGCCGGCGAGTGCGCGCATTATTTGGGCGGGTAACGCTCCGTAACCAGCAAGTTGGCCTGGATTTTCCTTAAGCCCTAAAAGAGTGGGTAAATCGATGGTTACATTGACCGAAACCGATCTGCGATGAGATTTTGCTTCATCTGCAGAGAGTGAAACTGCAATTCCAGCAATTTCGCTTAACGCGTCAGCTCGTTTCATATCCATTGTTCGAAGATCAGGTGCATATTCGTGTGCGAATGCAGCTTCTTCTTCAGCTGTCATTTTGATTTGCTCACCACTAACACCAGCACCACTAACACCAGCACCACTAACACCAGCACCACTAACACCAGCACCACTAAC
>JBBANI010000065.1:0-1338 GCA_040402015.1 Ilumatobacteraceae bacterium | reverse complement strand
GGCGTCGGTCAAAAAGACTCTCTGAAAACAAAAGCACTCACGCATAACTTAGGTGGAGCTCCAGGAGCATGTGTGAGCTTTGTAAGTGTTGTGGGCAGCAAGCTCGATTAGCGAGTTGCAGAAAATGGTTCAACACTCAGTTGAGCATTTGTAAAAAGAGAATGTAAATGCGCAGCATGCTCTAACGAGACGCATCTTCGAATATATGAAACCAGCTGCGTACGAAACTCTTTTCCGTGACCTTTATTTGCACAAGAGAGGTGCGCAAGTTCGTGCAAAATAGTGTGTTGGGTGGGAGCAACCCCATTGACCAAAATGCACCAGTATTCACCAACAGCCACAGCTTCAACATGTGGTGGAAGATCGTGTGACTCAATGCGTGGTGGGTCAATGTCTTCTTGTTCACAAATCTCGTGCAACCATGTTCTTGCTTCAGATACGAGCAGCGCACGTGTTGGCATGGCTTCGGCAAATTTCTGCTCTACTTCGTATGTGAGCGCAATTTCTGTTGGGTTGCTCATGATGAGAGTTTCCCTTTGCCTAATGCCCGCGGGAATGAGTTGAGGCGGTTTTTTGAACTGCTGAACTGGGCCCCTGCAGATTTACCGGCAGAAAATGCATCACGATCAGAAGAGTAAGTGGTTGAGGAACTGCGTAAATGAGGAGTAGATAATCGCATTTCTGCATCAGCTCGTTTTGCTTGTTCCACCAAAACGAGCCCGGCACCTGGGGCTTCTCGAATAAGTGACGAGTGTTCTTTTTTCAGTTTTTTGTCGACGCCAACGGTGAAACCTTGCCACCACGAGGTGCGAAATCGGCGGTCTCCTTGTGGCATGGTGCGTAATGCAAGCAGTTCGGCTGTTGTGAAGAGAACTTCAAGTGAATAAAGATCGTGGGGTGATCCGAATGCGACCATGGTGACAGTGTTCGGCGCTGTATCCATCATGTCGCGGTACGAAGCGCAGTTCACTGCAAGTGAAATGACATGTAAAAGCGCCCCGCGGCGCACGCGGTATGGGCCGGCAAGTACGAATCGTTGAAAGGCGATTGAGTGATGGCGATTGCTTGCATTGTCGGAAATGAAATCGGATTCCGAAATATTGTGCTTTTGCATCAGGCGAAATGCCAGTGTGAGTGCTGTTTCGGCTTCGGCTTGCGGAGTATTGGGGTGATTCGCCCGTTCTAATATGGCGCGAATTTTTTGACGCAGAGCAGAACTGTCCTCGGCCATGAAGTCAGAGTAGTTCGTGCAGTGAGGAGCAGTGGCATAAGGTGAACGAAGCGAGATGGAGGAAAAATGAAGTTTGCATTTGCGACAGCACCACAGGTTTGTACCTG
>JBBANI010000064.1:0-1479 GCA_040402015.1 Ilumatobacteraceae bacterium | reverse complement strand
AAAGCTTTGGCGGTATTTGCAGGGCCTCCGCCCACAACAGCAACACGTTCTGGTGTGCCAGGCAATAAATCAATTAGAACTTCTCCACAAACCCAAATGCTCATGCATTCTCCCCTTGTCGTGCCAAATATTCAGTAATCACTTCAACTCCGAATAAATGATCTTCAACTTGTGGCAGTCCGCTAATTAATAAAATTCCTGCCAAACCGCTACCTGTGACGCTTAACGCCAAGCCACCGCCGTCAGTTGCATGGAGCTCTTCACTCAAACCAGTTTCCTGATACCAATCAACACCACGTTCTTCGGCATCAACTCGTACATGCATAGTGGATTTACCGGTAGCCATTACAACTCGCGTCTTACGCGCCACCCAAGAATCGTTCTCTGATTTGGACCCAGTCAGAGCAACTTTAAATACAGTCCAGTCACCCAATCGAACTTCCACAATTATCGGCAGCGCCCGCGCCCGCGCCTTAGCAAAACCAATCTCGCCGATTTCAATTGCTTGTGATTGCGTAAGCGACGGCAAAATCAGCGCCTCGGCTTCTTGCGCCAGCCCCGCAGCGGTAAAGCCTCCAGTAGTTTCAACCATTGGCATATCTTGCCCTAACGTTGGCCCATGACGAATTCCGCGTATATAAATATTTCAGCAACCAACCTTGATGTGCATCCGCTCTGTTTGGGCGGCAATGTCTTCGGATGGGGCGCCGATGAGAGCCAATCTCAGGCTGTTCTCGATGCTTACTGTGACCTCGGTGGCAATTTTATCGATAGTGCAGATGTTTACTCCGAATGGGTCGATGGCAACATAGGTGGAGAATCCGAAACCATTATCGGTAACTGGATGAAATCTCGCGGAAACCGCCAGCAATTTGTTATCGCAACCAAAGTTGCCAAACTTTCAACGCACCCTGGCCTGCGTCCCGAAAACATCATCGCAGCTTGCCACGATTCGCTAAAGCGCTTACAGATCGATCACATAGATCTTTATTATTCACACCACGACGATACAGATGTCCCTATTGCAGAAACCTTGGGCGCATACCAAACGCTTATCAACGAAGGGAAAATCCGTTACATCGGAGCATCACAACACACTGGTGCTCGCTTGCAAGAAGCGCTAGATATAGCAACGAAGGAGAATCTGCCAAAGTATGTGTGCCTGCAAGATCATTACAACTTGATGGAGCGCAGCCCTTTTGAATCAGAGCAGCAAGAAACTTTAAAACTTAACAATATTTCAGCGCTTCCTTTCTACGGACTGGCTCGCGGATTCCTTACCGGTAAATACCGCCCCGGGGTCAAAGTCGATTCAATCCGCGCAGATGGCATCGCTGATTATCAAACCGATAGGGGTTATGCGATCATCGAAGCCCTCGATAACATCGCCAAAGCCCACGACGTTTCAATCTCTGCCGTTTCACTTGCTTGGCTGCGCGCAAATCCACAAGTAAGCACTCCAATTGCATCTGCGCGCAC
>JBBANI010000063.1:0-1554 GCA_040402015.1 Ilumatobacteraceae bacterium | reverse complement strand
CCCAAAGTATTTGGCGACGACGCAGTGCTAGGTGTGTACGTATAGCCGGTAGAGCCCGAAGTGATCGACAAAGTTGAATCGTTAATTCGACGGTAGTACACCTCTAAGGTGTGTGAATTGCCAGAATTGTCAAACACTGTCTGGGTGGTCTTGTTGTTGTAAGTAGCTTGAGTGGGGTCAAATGAAACGTTGGTTGTTTTGGTAAACGCTGTGGAAGTGGAGTCCAGCATGGCCGACAACGTGGAATAGGTGGTGGCATTGCCTGGCAAGTTGCTGTCGGGCATGCGCAGCAAGCCGTTGTTCTTGATCAAATCGTCCGTAATTTGATTGCCATTGATCGTAGGCTGGTAGCCTGTCAGGTACATGCCGTTCTCATTGACGATGTAGCCGTTCTTGTCAACACCAAACTGACCATTGCGTGAGTAATAGACGGCTGAAGGATCGACTGAAGCGGCACTGCCAGAACCTTGTAACAAGCGAAACATGCCCTTGCCACTGATGGCCAAGTCCAAAGGATTGGCCGAGTTGGTAATGGCACCTTGTGTCATGGCACGGCGCACGCCCAAAGACTGGCTGCCTTGACCTGTCGCAGGTTGGTCAGATGAGTTGCTGCCATTCAAAAACTGTGTGGCAAACACATATTCGCCAGTTTTGTAGCCAATGGTGTTGGCGTTGGCAATGTTGTTACTGACGGTGTCAATGGCCAGGGAAACGTTTTGCAGTCCAGAGAGTGCGGTTGCGATATTGCTCATGTCAATGTCCTCAGGTTAATCTGTTGATGCGTAAAAATTTAAATGGCCAACCACTTGACGATGTCAGTGGTCAAAATATTGCGTCCATCGCTCAGGCCCACTTTCATGTCTGTGCCTTCTTGACCAATGCTGGCCACCATGGCGCCCACATACGATGTTGGCGCAGAAGTTTTGCCTTGTGTATCTGTGGCGGTCAGTTCCAGCGTGTACAGGCCAGCCTTAACTTGTTTGCCTGCATCGTCGCCACCATCCCAAATAAAGTCGTTCATACCTGCGGGTGTGGGGCCGAAATCAAACTGGTTCACAATTTGACCGCTGCCATCGCGAATCACAGCCTTCAACGACTCGGCTGGTGCATCCAACTTGGCGGCCATGCCGACAGCATGTCCAGAGAAGTAAATTTGTGAACCTTCAGCCAATGCTGTTTTGCCAACACTTGAAGACAAGTTCATGAAGTTGGCCGATTGCATCTGAGCCACCAAGGCAGTCACAGAAGTGTTCAGTTTGTTAATGCCATCCACCTGGTTCAATGCAGCCAACTGTGAAGTCATGGCCGCGTTGTCCATCGGGTTCATGGGATCTTGGTTTTGCAATTGCACTGTCAGCATTTTCAAAAAGTTCTTTGAAAGATCAGCTGCAGACGTGCCATTGCTGGTCGCCTGCACAGGTGGTGCAGAGCGGTCGTAAACGGGAATGTTATTGATTGTGGTTGTCATGCTTGCTTCCTTTATTTGCCCAGATCCAGCGTCTTGAGCATGAGTTGTTTGGTGGTGTTCATCATCTCGATGTTGAACTGGTAAGC
>JBBANI010000062.1:0-1664 GCA_040402015.1 Ilumatobacteraceae bacterium | reverse complement strand
GACGATTCCTTGGTGGGGTGAGGTTGCAACAGCCATTTCACCATTCTCGCATGTGATTTTGGATTGTCATGACACAATATAGGAATGACATATCCCGTATCAGTTACCCGTGACATTGCAGCTAGCCCAGAAAAAGTATGGGCACTCGTAACTGACCTCCCTCGAATGGGGGAATGGTCCCCAGAGAATCAGGGAGGCATGTGGGCAAAAGGCGCTACTGGCCCTGCAGTTGGTGTTCGCTTTGCCGGGAAGAACAAGAACGGCAAAAAGTCATGGTCAACTTCAGTTGAAGTGAACGTCTACGACGCACCGAAGAAGTTTTCTTTTGGTCTGATGGCTCTTGGTAAAAACTGGTGCGACTGGATCTATGAGATCGAACCAACTGCAACAGGTTGTCGTGTGACACACAGTTGGGATGACCACCGTGCATCATGGGCTGACTTCTTAGGAAAACTGGTCAGTGGTGTTTCAAACCGCGCAACGCATAACCGCGCGAACATGGAAATCACTCTCGACAAATTGGCAGCTGCAGCAGTTAGCTGATTACTCAATCCGCAAAGTGAAGGCCGGAGATGAATCTGGTCGGTACGGCAAAATAATGTCGTCACCAATACGCGAGAGTTGATGGTCGTACCCCACTAAGTATGTGTCGCCTGTGGGTAAGCCCGCGATGCTGACAACTTTTGAACCCGGACGACCAAGAACCATTGCATATGTGAAGCCGTCGGCTCCACGAGTGAGTCGAACAGTGTCGCCATCTGATGTTCGTAGTTCTGAAATTTCGTGTGGGTGAGAAGCGTAAATCGCAGCACCATTGACTTGTAGCCATTGGCCAATTGCAAGCAAACGCTCTTGTTGAATCCAAGGAATTTCACCTGATGCCATGGGGCCAACATTGAGCAAGAAGTTGCCACCTGCAGCAACAATGTTGATGAGCATGTGAATCAATTCGGTGGAAGTGGCGTACGAAGAGTCATTCTCTTGTTCGTTGTAACCAAAGCTTGTGCCTATACCGCGACACACTTCGAATTTCTTACCCTCAAGAGGTGGAGTAGTGGTGTACTCAGGTGTTACAAAGTCTGCATGTGCAGTGCCTTGCATCACGCCGAGAAAGTCGAAGCGATCATTCACTACGCCTTCTGGGTTTGTGTTGTAAAAATGAGCGAAGAGATCTGCGGCACCGGCACCAAAACCCGGATACCCAATGTCGTTCCACAACACGTCAGGTGAGTATCGGCTAATCAGTTCTCGGTAATGCGCATCAACGTATGCGTGGTACACGTCATCTTGAGGAATTGCGCCGTATAACGAGCCCCATCCGTCAATGCCTAGGCCTTGAAATGTCCAGTCAATTCCGCCGGAGTAATACAGCCCTAGTCGCATGCCATGTGAACGAATTGCCTCTGCGCATTCACCAACGATGTCTCGAGTTGATGTCCACTGTGGACCTTTGTGTGGGTTCGGTGTTGCACTTGGCCACAACAGCACGCCATCGTGATGTTTTGTGCCCATGACGCAATATTTCGCACCTGATGCTGCGAATAAATCTCCCCACCGTTCTGGTTGCCAGCCTTGTGATGCTTCAAAAAACTGGGGGACAAAATCTTCATACGGCTGGTCCCCGTATTTTTCTACGTGGTGCAGTGCAGCAGGGGAGTCGGCAG
>JBBANI010000061.1:0-1792 GCA_040402015.1 Ilumatobacteraceae bacterium | reverse complement strand
ATTTCGATGCTGTTAACTTCGCTCGAACAAGCCGCGCAATCAATAGCCGGTGCCGAACTCGGAACATATTTCTTAGGCCACGAACGCAAGATAACTTCGCGTTTACTTTGGTTGGCTCATGCTGCAACGCCACAAGGCAAGTTGATTCTTGATGCCGGTGCCGTAAAAGCAATTTGCGAACGCGGCACTTCATTACTACCTGCCGGTGTTACTTCAGTTGAGGGAACATTTATTGCGGGGGATACCGTTGAATTAGTTGGGCCAGATGGCAAAGTAATTGCGCGTGGCCTAGTTGCATTTGATGCAACAGAATTGCCAGTAATGCTAGGTCGCTCAACCAAAGAATTAGCTGCAACCCTGGGTCCAGAGTACGAACGCGAATTAGTACATCGCGACGACCTGGTACTTCTGTAGGCTTTAGCTATGAGTGCCACAACAACTGTCGCTGCGTTAGCTGATCTCGCCCGCACTGCTGCGCGCACATTAACCACCGCAACTGGCGCCGAGCGAGCAGCAGCGCTTAATGCAATTGCTAACGAGATTGAAGCTCGTAGTACTGAGATTCTGGCAGCTAATAAAGTAGATATTGATCGCGGCATTGCCGAAGGCATGCACCCACAATTACAAGATCGCTTGCTGCTTACCGCTGAACGCGTTAAAGGTATTGCCAATGGTGCGCGCCAAGTTGCCGCCCTGGAAGATCCACTTGGAAATGTTTTGCGTGAGCGCACTCTGCCAAATGGTCTTCACCTAAAGCAGATCTCAGTTCCATTTGGCGTGATCGGCATGGTTTACGAAGCCCGCCCAAATGTGACCGTCGATGCCGCAGTGATTTTATTAATGTCGGGTAATGCGGCGTTGTTGCGCGGTTCATCAACTGCGGCAAATAGCAATGCCATTCTGCTTGAAGTTATGCAAAGTGCGCTAGCTAAGACCCAGATTTTGCCAGATGTTCTGCAATTAGTGCCATCTGATGATCGCGACACCGTCAAAGCGTTACTAAATGCGCGCGGCAAAGTTGATCTAGTTATTCCTCGCGGCAGCGCTGCACTAATTCGCATGGTGGTCGATGAATCTAGCGTGCCAACTATTGAAACTGGTGCCGGTGTTTGTCATGTGTATATCGATGAATTTGCCGACCTCGCTAAAGCACTGCCAATTTTGATTAACTCAAAGTGCCATCGCCCAAGTGTTTGTAATGCCGCTGAGACTTTGTTGGTTCATGAAGCGGTTGCCGCAACATTCTTGCCAACAGCTCTGCAAGCCTTGCATGACGCCGGCGTTAAATTAAACGTTGATGCTAAATCACTTGCCATTGCTAGCGAACTAAAGATTCCAGCCACGTTGGCCACAGAAGAAAATTGGTCAACTGAATACGGAATCCTCGAGATGAATGTTGGGGTAGTGGCTAGCGTTGACGCAGCAGCTGATCACATTGCTAAATACGGCACCCAGCACACTGAATCAATAGTTTCTGAATCAGATGCAGCAGTGCATCGATTCATCGCACTCTCAGATTGCGCCGCAGTCATGATCAATACCAGTACTCGTTTTACCGATGGCGAACAAATGGGCTTTGGCGCCGAAATCGGAATTAGCAATCAGAAACTTCATGCCCGTGGCCCAATGGGTCTAGAAGCTATGACTACCACCACCTGGATCGTCACTGGCGACGGTCAAATCCGCCAGTAATAGCCCATTAAGATTGGCCCATGAGTTCGTTATCTCGCGATGATGTCGCAAAACTTGCCGGCTTAGCCCGCATTGAAATGAGTGAAGCAGAGCTAGTTGC
>JBBANI010000060.1:0-1976 GCA_040402015.1 Ilumatobacteraceae bacterium | reverse complement strand
TCAACGAACTGTCGTTAGTTGCGCGTGCCAACAGCGTCGTAGCATCCGCTACACCCAACGTACCCACATTGCCAGACACATTATTGGCAACCACACCATAAATATTGAGTGCAGCCGCTACCGCTCCTGTGGTTGGATCAAACAAGGGCGTACCCGTCGCAGCATTGGCAGCCAGTATGCTTGCCGCGCTGTCACTGATCGTCACCACGTCACCCGCATGGAAGCTAGCTCCCTTGGACAACATCTGGTTGGCCTGAGCCAGACTGATCGTGAACGGTCCACCCGTCACCACCACGTCGCCAGGACCTGCCGCGTTAATCGCAGTCTGCAAGTCTTGAGCACCGTCAACCACGATGAACGTCTGCACTGGCAGCCCAGTGATTGGGCTCATCTGACGCACCACCTCAACATCCGTCAGGGTGTCTGTTCCGTCATACTCGGTTGTAACAGTCAACTTGCCTGCCACACGTCCAAATGTGGGCTCTGCATACACCAACGATACGTCAGCACCCGCGTCACCCACCAATACGTCGTTGCCTGCGCCACCAAACAAGGTGTCGTTACCTGCACCACCCGTTAAGGCGTCATTGCCACCCGTCACATCCGTGATCAGGTCGTTGGTAGCTCCACCTGTGATTGCGCCGTTGTCCGCACCTTGTGGCACGGTACTAACATTCTCAACTTTTACCACTGCCTCATCACCAAGCTTGGTGAATTGGGTAGCACCCAAATTCAAGCCCCATTTCGCAACTGAGTAATTTGCGTCTACGCCGTCCACAGTCAGCACCTGGCCCCAGCCAGCTTTAATGCTGTTTGCAGCAGTCAAATCAACGTTAGTGCCCTGGATACCCGTCACATCTTGGTAGTTGTACACACCAATCGCGCTCTTAGCAAAGTCGCCCGTGATCGTCACGTTGCTCAATGCAACGCTTCCATTGCTGCCACCTGCTAGCGCAGGTGCAACACCTACTCCACCAAATACGCCAGATGTCAGTTGCGCATTCGTCGCGCCTTGGAAATGAATACCGTATTGAGGCGCACGGTCGAAGGTCACACCACTGGCGCCCTTGATCGTCACATCACTGATCGCCGCTTGTCCATCAAAGCCAAACGACATGATGCCCGCTGCGCCTTGAGCGTCACCAGTCGTCACGCCTGTGCGATCTTGCGTTGCCGCCGCGCCCGTATTCGATTGGTCAAATACAACACGGCTAACCGTCAACGACTCTAGATTTGCGCTCGGATCATTCAAGCCCAGCACCAAGCCTGCATTCTTTTGGCCCACAAACGTGCTATTTGTCACCGTCAGTGAGTCCACATCTGTTCCTGTCGAGGCCGTAGAGCCTTCCACCGTCACAGCTTCGGTACCACCCACCACCTTCACACCACTCACCGACACGTTAAACGACGCACCAGCTCCAGACGGATCAACCCCGCCATCGCCTTGTACAACAAATGTGCGGTTACCAGCCGGCGTGATCAACGTCACATCCTGTAAACCATCCGTAGCGTTGCCATCTGCACCCACAATCGCAATCGACTTGTTGATGATCATCGAGCCATTGTTCGAGTAAGTACCCGCACCAATTTGGATCTGTTGCACCGTAGCAGATGTACCCATCGCTAGGTCTACCGCCGAGCGCAACTGTCCTGAGTCGTCCACCACTCCAGCAACAGGCGTCGTCACCGATAAATTGAGCGTCAACGAACTGTCGTTAGTTGCGCGTGCCAACAGCGTCGTAGCATCCGCTACACCCAACGTACCCACATTGCCAGACACATTATTGGCAACCACACCATAAATATTGAGTGCAGCCGCTACCGCTCCTGTGGTTGGATCAAACAAGGGCGTACCCGTCGCAGCATTGGCAGCCAGTATGCTTGCCGCGCTGTCACTGATCGTCACCACGTCACCCGCATGGAAGCTAGCTCCCTTGGACAACATCTGGTTGGCCTGAGCCAGACTGATCGTGAAC
>JBBANI010000059.1:0-2024 GCA_040402015.1 Ilumatobacteraceae bacterium | reverse complement strand
TCTGGCCTGATTCGCGTTATTGGCGAATAGTTTTCATGAAGTACGTTTCCACGCGTGGTGCGGCACCTGTTTTAGGTTTTGCTGATGTTGTTCTTGCTGGTCTAGCCAACGATGGTGGCCTCTATGTTCCCGAAACATGGCCAAATCTTGGTGCAGTCACTTCAGGTTCGTATGCGGAACTTGCTGCATCGGTTTTCGTTCCATATGTCGGTGCCGATATTGACAACGCCACAATGCTGCGTCTGTGTGATACCGCGTATTCCACATTCCGCCACCCAGATGTCGTGCCCATTGTTCCGCTTGAAGCAGGTCATCACCTGATGGAACTATTTCACGGACCAACACTTGCATTCAAAGATGTTGCATTGCAATTGCTTGGTCAATTGTTTGATCACATCCTCACCCAACGAAACGAGAAGGTCACCATTGTTGGTGCTACTAGTGGCGATACCGGAACCGCAGCAATTGATGGCGTAAAGAATTGTGCCAACATCAACATCATCATTTTGTATCCGCATGGTCGAGTCAGTGATGTGCAACGCAAGCAAATGACCACTGTTGATTCGCCCAATGTGCGCACTGTCGCCATTGACGGAACTTTTGATGATTGCCAAGACCTGGTGAAGGCCATGTTTAACGACGCGCCTTTCCGTGAAAAGCACAATCTGTCAGCAGTGAACAGCATCAACTGGGCTCGAGTAATGGCGCAGGTCGTTTATTACTTTGAAGCCACTCGCAAAGTTGGCGGGCCAATTGATGTCACGGTGCCAACTGGAAACTTCGGCAATGTTCTCAGCGGTTGGATTGCTAAGCAGATGGGCGCACCGATTCGCAGACTTATCGTGGCATCGAACGAGAACGATATTCTGACGCGTTTCTTTGATTCACAATCAATGGCAATTACTGGCGTACACCCGACATTGAGCCCCAGCATGGATATTCAAGTGTCATCAAACTTTGAACGTTTGTTGTTTGAGATGAATGACCGCGACGGGGCAGTGACTGCTGAACAGCTCACACGTTTCCGTGACAAAGGATTATCTGTCGAGCCAGATCAGTTTGAAAAATGGATTGCACCAACATTCCGCGCATCACGCGCAACCGACCACGACACTCTTGCAACAATCCGCTCTGTCTATGAAGACTTCGACATGTTGATTGACCCGCACACGGCCGTTGGTGTGAAGGTCGCGCGCGAGCTCGCCGAAGAAGGCATTCCAATGTTGACAATGGCAACTGCTCACCCTGCGAAGTTTCCTGATGCCGTAGAACGTGCAACTGGTGTGCGACCTGGATTGCCAGAACACTTGTCGAATTTATTCGACTTGCCGGAATTCACTACGCAGTTACCAAATGACTTGGCGACTGTTGAAGCTTTTGTTGCCGCGCAAGCGAAGTAGCCAATTACACGCCGCAGTCGTTACTACGACGAGCAAGCTGTTCTTACGGTTTCAGCCAGGTTGACGAAATCAGTCATCGCTTGGTGAAAATCAGGTGATTGTGAATCTCCGGCGCGAAAACGCTTGGCGACCCACACGTTCATGTTGAGTCCGTCATCGGCAACTTCGATGGAAAGGGGCCAACAAAGGTCGGGGAGTCCTTCACTATTCTGAAACTCTTCGAATTCCGTAGGACTGAGTCCGGCTACTAATCCAGCAAGTATTTCCTCACTGAATGGTGAACCGACTATTGAAAGCGCTGCAAGCTCGAAATCATGATGAGGATTTTCAATAGGCGATACCCACGAGTCTTCTTTGTCAATTGCGATCTCGTCTGCGAAGTCGCACGTTGCTGGCCCCATGTAGTACTCGATGCCATGAAACATCATCTGTTCAAGTTCATGACGGTTTTCGTAGTTGATTTCGTCAAAGTTTGCACCTGACATAATCATCCAGTCAATGACTGCAGTTATTTCCTTCCGTACTAATAGGTCTCGAAATTCTTCTGGGACTGACATGTGTCTTGCCTTTCTATTTTTTGTTAGGGAATATCTCGTTTACTGCGGCTTCAAACCGGTTGAACAA
>JBBANI010000058.1:0-2230 GCA_040402015.1 Ilumatobacteraceae bacterium | reverse complement strand
GACGTTGGTGTTAATGACGGTCATGGGAATCTCCTAATGGGGCTAGTGGCAAGGTGTTGCGCTGTGTTGAGTTGCATTGCTGCGTGGCAACACGTTGCCGCTGTTTGTGCCGTTAGTTCAATTAATTATTTAATTAGTTGGTTAAAGGTGATGCAGGCATGGCGTCCTGAACTGCTGTGGCCATGGCGTTGCGTTCTTGAATCAAGGTGGCATCGTTGGGCCACTGCTGCAGAGCTGTCTCAAGCACTTGGTGTGCTTCAGCCACATCGAGGTTGCAGGCCAGTGCGCGGGCCAGCATTTGATAAGTCATAGGTTGAACACGGTTGTTCTGAACAGAGACCAAGTCTTGCAAGATCTCGACAGCTAGAGGCCAGTCTTCACGTGTAATGGCCAAGAGGCCAGAGATGGCCAGAATGTCTTCACTGAAAGGATATAAAGCCAGGCCAGCTTCAGCTAGGGCCTGTGCCAAGTCGGGTTGGTCTTGTGCAACCAAATATTGAATGCCCAGGCGGAAATCCACTGGTGTAAAGCGTGAAACTTCTTTGAGGTTCAAAGATTGTTCTGCGACCAAGTGTTGCATGGCCTGTTGTAATTCAATGTGCATGTGAGACTCCTGTAGTGAAAGAACATCAGCAACATGAATGAAATCAAGGCTGCAGATGTGAATACAGGGTATTGAGCAAGAGGTGTGCCAGCTTTTACTTGCCGCTTTGTGTCGAAAACTCAAATCAAGTGGCAGAAGCTTGCCGCACCACACATTTACGGCAGCCATGAAAAAAGCCAGCGTATGAAACCCTTGAGAGTTTCATGCGCTGGCCTTATAGCCAACAAAGCTTTGTTGTTGAGGTCTACTTAACCCTGCAACAGCTTGAGCACAGTCTGCTGCGAGGTATTGGCTTGAGCCAATACGGCCGTAGCGGCTTGCTGCATGATTTGCGTGCGAGCCAACTCGGTAGATGCCTGTGCGTAATCGGCGTCTTCAATTTGACTGCGTGATGCTTCAGAATTCATGACCACATTGGTCAAGTTGTCGATCACGTGTTCCAAACGGTTCATGACAGCACCCATAGTGGCACGCGTTGCGGCAATGCGGTCCAGAGATTTGTTCACGTTCATGATCACGTCGTTGGAAGAGTTAACGGTGAGCAAGTTGGTAGGAGCGCGGTCGCTGGTAATGGGGCCAGTGATATCGCCGTTTTTACCAAAGTCAGCCAAGTCAATAGAAATGAGTTGGTTGGCGGCGGGGCCTACTTGGAAGTTGAGGCGACCAATGTTTTTAGGATTGATGGTCTTGGCTTCAAAGCCAAGAGCGGTGAAGTTGGCGTATGTGGGGTCGCCTGCGGGAACGCTGCCTGCCGCATAGGCGTTAGCACCAGGTTTCACCGTGAAAGTGGAATTTGAATTAAGAGTAACAGTTCCATAAACTGTGGATGCAGCCACGGCGGTCACCGATGAGGTGACAGGTGTAGTTGCTGACTGAGGATTGCCGCTAATAACAATGTCAGTAGCATTTGTATTTGCAGTTACATAAGTTGCTGTTAAGGTGGTCCCAGTTAGTCCTGCAGTAGACCAAGTTGCTCCAAAGCTTCCTGCGAAAGTGCCTAGTAAAGATGAAGTAGTTGATTTGGCATTTGTAACTGTACTGGCAGTAACTGCCGCTGTGCTAGCATCAATGTTAGCAAATGCTGTAGCAACTTGCGTAGGTGTTAAATTGTAAGTGGCAGTAAATTTCAAGCCATTAATTTCAACTGACTCACCTGCAAGCAAAGCTTTGAACGTGATGTCGTATTTTTCAGTAACGCTACCGGTGCCTTCAGTTTTGACATAAGTTGGAACGCCTGGATTTATCAGAATATCGCCAACATTTCCTTTGCTGGTTGCAGTTGCAGTGACTAACGAGGTGCTGGTTACAGCGCCAGTTGTAAAGCCTTCAGCAAATGTACCGCTAAAGCTGCCAAGTCCAGCAGAAGTAGAGTTAGCTGCTGCTGCTGCAACAGCAGACATGCCAGATTTAAGGTTAGCAAATGCAGCTGCAGTTTGGGCGGCAGTTGTACCTGCTGTGCCTGCAGTAAATGTTAAGCCGTTCAATGTGAACTTCTTACCTGCAGGAAGTGCTGGAAAGTCGACAGCCGTCGTTTTAGGACTGCCAAACGAAGTTGCTGCAGACCCTGAAATACCCGTCACGCCCATAGGGTTAGAAGGAGGGGTGGTGTCTAGGCCCAAACCAAAG
>JBBANI010000057.1:0-2446 GCA_040402015.1 Ilumatobacteraceae bacterium | reverse complement strand
GTTCTTGCACAGATCAATGTCATGGAGACCACCGCTGCGGTGGACCCAGTTCCGAATCCAACGAAGCCATCCTCACCGAAGGCACCGCCACCCCCACCCAATTAGGTCTGTCATCTACCCGACAACAGGCTAGAGACACAATGTCCACCGGCTTGATGGTCTAGGTATCCCCGCCCACCCTTGACCGGTTATGGACAGATGAGGCAGCCTCAGAAACGTCACCCCCGGTCGATTTTCCACCCCCGCACGATTTCTTGAAAGAAACCCGAACCATTTGACGTATCTTTTGGTTGCGGATCGGTGGGGATGAGCGCCTCGCCCCAAAGAGTACTAGATTTGGCTGCCTTTAAGTGCAATCAATGACGCAAGATGTCAGTGTATCGCATGACTATTCGTCGCAAGATATCGTTCGTGTTGTTAGCGGTTCTCGTTGTGCCGCTGGGGTTGTTCCTTGGCTACTACTTTGCGTACGAGCCGTTGAAGTTTCAGTGGCTGATTTCGTCCGTCGAGTCTGCCAAGACTGCCACAGAGGAGCGTGAGGCCTTTGCTTTGGCTGCTCGGTGGGGACGCATTTGGGAGCTAAATCGGTTGCGTCCGGAGGATTTGCCGAAGCGAGCACACCATATCAGAGGTGATTCAATTCTTGAGGTAGAGTGGTTGGAATCGTCACCTTGGACAGGTCAACCCTATCGAGCGTATCGTCGAGTCCTCGATACAAACAGCCTGGAGATCTTATATGTGGATTATCGCGACTGATCCGTCTAACGAAAAAAGTTCGTCGCTGCGAAGCGCAGCTTATCTATCAAGTCCACTGTTGGTAAAAAGTTCCCGGGAATGAATAGATTCGACATAGAGTCAGAGACTGGCTGTTTCCATCTAATTCCATGAACCACACCCAACGACATCCAAGGACACAGTGTCCTCAATGAACCAACCGAACCAATCGTGGCATTATCCGGGGAAGGTGGACACAGTGTCCACGGTCATGAAGATCCATGGTGTCCACGCCCACCGTTCGATGGTGATGGACAGAATTGGGTTGCGGAGCGGTGGGGATGAGATGAAGTTGCCTTTGATTCAAAGACAACATTGCACTCAAAGGGCAAAAAACCAACAAGCATGGAGTAAAACGGAGTGAAACTGCTACTGTTGCCGGGAATGGACGGTACCGCCCGGCTGTTCGAGCCACTCATTGCTGCTCTTCCGCAGCAGCTTAAAGCTGTTACTGTTGCTTATCCATCTGATAAAAGCTTTGGTTACGAGGAATTACTTCCCATCGTTGAGAATGCAGTTCCATCTGGACCTTTCGTGGTTGTTGGCGAATCTTTTTCGGGTCCACTGGCTGTCATGCTCTCCGCTCGACACCCACCTGGATTGTGTGGAATTGTTTTGTGTGCCTCGTTCGTGCAATCTCCACTGAAATTGCCAGAAAGGTTGAGAATGTCTGTCCGCCCCTGGATATTCAGTTTACGGCCCCTTTGGATTTTGTCTTGGATTCTTCTTGGTTCGCATTCGTTTGGACATTTGGGTGCCATGGCAAGGTCAGTTGTACGGTCCATTTTACCGGCAGCTTTAGCAGCACGAACGCGTGCAGTATTAAGTGTTGATGTAACAAATGAATTGCGGGCGTGTAAAGTTCCAATATTCTACCTCCAAGCAAATCGAGATTTGGTAGTTCGCACGAACTGTTGGGAATTGGTCAAATCAGTCAGACCGGATGCCAAGGTGGAGATGTTGGACGGCCCACACCTTATATTGCAAACGGCCCCGACTGCGGCCGCAGCGGCACTAGAAGCTTTCTGTGAAAACGTCACCATGCGGTACAAGTGATTTTCATTAGCAATCGATCGAATTGCAGGAATCAACGGTCAAATACCTGAGTGCCAACGATGAAGCATATTTTTCCAGAATACCCAGAGATCCCTTAGACACAGTGTCCACGGTGAGCCGAATGAACCAGTTGTGGTATTATCCGGGGCCGGTGGACACAGTGTCCACGGTCTTGAAGGTCCAGAGGGAAACGCCCACCGGTCAATGGTGGTGGACAGGTTTGGATTGCGGATGGACAGGAATGAGCAGAAGCTCATGAAAATTTCAAGATCAGGCTGCTGTTAGGTGGCATAAACAACGTTAGCTGTCATCACGCGCTTACCATGAAATACGAGAAGGGCATCAAGAGAGTCGGATATGTCACGCTCGCTGCGTTGATCGCGCTCGTTGCTTTCTCCTACTGGGTTGCGCACCGGATCAAGGACGGACAGATGCCTGCGTTTTTGTCAGAGGGAGCAGCATCTGTTATTGCGTCTATTTGCGCTTTGGTTTTTTACGTAGCAGTTGCTCTTGCTGGGTTTATCGTCATCAGGGCATTTTACCTCGGACTCACTCAGAAGCATGAACATGACGGCTAACCAGAGCGCTGCAGCGAACCGCCGCTCCGTCGCGACGG
>JBBANI010000056.1:0-2525 GCA_040402015.1 Ilumatobacteraceae bacterium | reverse complement strand
TCACTGCGCAAACAAGACGATGATGTTGAAGGCGCGACCATTCGTGCAATGGAACGTGGCGATCGCATCATCATTGGGCCAACGCTTCCCACCATCAATCACCGTTCAGGCCGCCCCGACATTTTGATTCGTGTTGGGGAAGAAAAGATGCGTCATGGCAAATGGGCATACATCCCTGTTGACGTAAAGAACTCAAAGCCCCTTGAAGGTAACGCCGACGAAAAGTGGGCCGTGTCCCCTCTTGACGCACCGTGGTTAGAAAATCGCAAACTAATCGACATTGGTCTTGGCTCACCAAAGCCTGAGCACAGTTTGCAGCTTGCGCACTACTGGATGATGCTGATTGATCTTGATTACGCACCCGACATTGCACCAGTTGGCGGAATCATTGACAAAGACCTCAATCTCACGTGGCGTGGACTTGATGACGGCGAGCAGTCACCTCTCAAAACAATTGAACGCGAATGGAAGAAGCGTTGGAACGCAATTATTGCAATGCGCGATGACCTTGATGCATGCACACGACCTGTGTATCGCCCTGAGTGCCGCGACTGCGTATGGCACGACATCTGCGAAACAGAATTAGTGCGTGAACGCCATGTGTCACTTCTGTCTGGTGTCACCGTTACGCATGTAGGAAAAATGGAAGAGGGTGGAATTACTACCACCCCACAACTTGCTGCACTTGACCCTCGTTCTGCCATTGCAGCAAACTTATGGGGTCTTACGCCAAGTCTTGGCGAATTGTTTGATGTTGCAACGCAAGACCCCTCAATTGAATTGTCAATGTTGCCAAAGATGTCAGACAAGCGTCTCGACAAACTCGAAGCAATTGGAATCAATACGACTGCTGACCTTTTGTCATATGACCAAGCAACACTTGCCGTTCCGACATACAAGCTACTTGCCGACAATATTGATGCGGCTCGCGTTGACATGAACGCCGGTAAGTATCCGTTCTACCCACGTGGACAAAGTGCACCACTAATCCCTCGCGCAGATATTGAAATTGATTTTGATGTTGAAAATGACGATATTGTGTACCTGTTTGGTGCGTACATCACGCGTAAACAACCAGATGGTTCTTACGCCAAGGGTGAATACATTTCGTTTCACTTCTTTAATCGTGATGATCCGAATGAAGAAGGTCGCCAGTTGGCTGCATTCTGGGCATGGCTACATCAGCAACTTGATGATGCAGTCACTAACGGTAAGACTGCGAACGTTTATTGTTACTCAGGAAAAATTGCAGAACTGCCGCGTATGCGTGAAGCATCATTGCGAAATGTTGATGTTCCGGGCGTACCGACGCCAGAAGAAATCAACGAACTTGGTGCAGCAGCACATTGGGTTGACCTGTATGAGATTTCAAAGCCCTTGCTGTGGCCAACTCGGCGCACCGGTTTGAAAGACGTTGCCAAGTTGGCGGGCTTCTCATGGGATGCGTCTGACGCAGGCGGCGGAAACTCCATCGTGTGGTACCAAACCGCATGTGGACTTATTCCAGGCGACGCTGCTGGCATGCAACGGAAACTCCTTACCTATAACGAAGATGACGTGAAAGCCACCCTTGCCTTGCGCAACTGGTTAGCTGACGGCGTTGCTGGTAACGGCTGGATTCTCGAGTCCGTCGAAACACTGTCGAACTAATACAAAGGGCGTCACATTCGCCCGTAGTCTTTATGTATGACTATGGCTCCGGAAATACTTCCTGCCTCAAATGACCCATGCTGGTGTGGCAGTGGACGCAAATACAAGCGTTGCCACAAAGGTACTAAAGGTCGTATCGAGCAAGGCGTAATTAGCCCCATGCGCACCGTGCCAGCCAATATTGCAAAACCTCCGTACGCAGAAACTGGCAGTGTGCCAAGCCTTGGTGAAAGCCGCGTAAAGACTCCTGAAGTAATCGAACGTATGCGTATTGCTGGCGATGCAGCAAAAGAAATTTTGCGTCAAGCCGGAGAATTTGTTCGCCCTGGAATTACAACTGATGCCATCGACGTATTTGTTCATGACCTCACCATCAAAATGGGTGGCTACCCGAGCCCGTTGAATTATCACAACTATCCAAAGAGCGTGTGTACCAGCGTGAACGAAGTGATCTGTCATGGCATTCCTGATTCACGCGTTCTTCTTGATGGTGACATCATCAACCTTGATGTCACAATTTTCTTAAACGGTGTTCATGGCGACACCAACGCCTCATTTGCGGTCGGAAATATTTCTGATGAAGACGCACAACTTATTCGTGTCACTGAAGAATGCTTGTGGTTCGGCATCGAAGCTGTGAAGCCTGGTGTTGCCCTTAACGAAATTGGTCGCGCAATTGAGGTACACGCCAAAAAGCATAAGTACGGAGTTGTTCGTGCATTCATTGGCCATGGCATTGGCGAGAACTTCCACACTGACATTCAGGTCCTGCACTACTTCGACCCTCGCAACACCATGATGCTGCGTGAGGGAATGACTTTCACCATTGAGCCGATGATTACGGCTAGTGGAGAATGGCGCCACAAAATGTGGGA
>JBBANI010000055.1:0-2538 GCA_040402015.1 Ilumatobacteraceae bacterium | reverse complement strand
TACTTCAGGATCTTTGTGACTCGACCAGCACCAACAGTACGGCCACCCTCACGAATAGCGAAACGCAAACCCTCATCCATAGCAATGGGCTTACCCAACTCCACCGTCATATTCACATTGTCACCAGGCATCACCATTTCAGTACCAGCAGGCAACTGAACAGTGCCAGTCACGTCAGTGGTACGGAAAAAGAACTGCGGACGATAATTATTGAAAAACGGCTTATGACGACCGCCTTCTTCTTTCGTCAACACATACACCTGACCCTCAAAACCAGTATGCGGAGTAATAGAACCCGGTGCACACAACACCTGGCCACGCTCCACATCTTCTTTTTTCGTTCCACGCAACAACGCACCAATGTTGTCGCCAGCCATACCCTCATCGAGCAACTTGCGGAACATTTCCACACCAGTACACGTTGTCTTTTGCGTATCACGCAAACCAACAATTTCAATTTCATCACCCGTATGAACTTTGCCCTGCTCAACTTTGCCAGTCACAACAGTTCCACGACCAGTAATAGTGAACACGTCTTCAATAGGCATCAAGAAAGGCTTATCAAGCTCACGCACAGGCTCAGGAACAGACGCATCACACGCAGCCATCAACTCCATCACTTTTTCTTGCCAAGCAGCATCACCTTCAAGAGCTTTCAAAGCAGAAACACGCACAACAGGCGCATCATCACCAGGGAACTCGTACTCGCTTAACAACTCGCGAACCTCAAGCTCAACAAGTTCCAACAACTCTTCATCTTCCACCATGTCGCTCTTATTCAAAGCAACAACAATGTAAGGAACACCCACCTGGCGAGCCAACAACACGTGCTCACGTGTTTGAGGCATCGGACCATCAGTAGCAGCAACCACCAAAATAGCGCCATCAACCTGAGCAGCACCAGTGATCATGTTCTTGATGTAGTCAGCGTGACCAGGCATGTCAACGTGGGCATAGTGACGATTCGCTGTCTCATACTCAATATGAGCAATAGAAATCGTGATACCACGAGCTTTTTCTTCAGGAGCCTTATCGATCTGATCGAACGGCGTGTACGTAGCCAAACCACGATCAGCCAACGTTTTAGAAATAGCAGCCGTCAACGTGGTCTTACCATGGTCAATATGACCCATAGTTCCAATATTCACGTGAGGCTTATTACGCTCAAACTTTGCCTTAGACATTTCTGATTACTCCGTTTACGTTGTGTGATGTTTTCAAGGATCGGTATTCGTATTACTCGCCACGCACGCGCTTGATGATTTCTTGCGAAATCGCTTCAGGCACTTGCTGGTACGAGTGGAATTGCATGGTGTACGTTGCTCGGCCCTGTGTACGAGACCTGAGATCGGTACTGTATCCGAACATTTCCGAGAGCGGTATCTGGGCACGAACAACCTGCGTATTGCCGCGGGCGTCCATTCCTTCAATACGGCCACGACGGCTAGAAAGGTCGCCCATCACGTCGCCCATGTATTCATCGGGGGTTACTACTTCAACACCCATGATTGGCTCGAGGAGAACGGGTTTTGCCATCTCGGCTGCCTTTTTAAAGACCATCTGACCGGCAATTTTGAACGCCATTTCACTGGAGTCAACGTCGTGATACTGGCCATCGACCAAACTCACTTTGACGTCAACAGTGGGGTATCCGGCAAGAACACCTGCATCGAGGGCCTGCTGAATACCTTGGTTGACTGGCTGAATGTATTCGCGAGGAACTTTACCGCCGGTAATTTTGTCGACGAATATATAGCCGCCGCCAGGGCCAGAAGGTTCAATTGTAACTTTTACCACTGCGAACTGACCAGAACCACCGGACTGTTTGATGTGGCGATATTCGACAGACTCGACTTTTTTCGTCACCGTTTCACGGTAGGCAACTTGTGGTTTACCTACAGTTGCTTCCACGTTGAATTCACGCTGCATACGGTCAACAAGAATTTCAAGGTGCAATTCACCCATTCCTGAAATGACAGTTTGCGCAGTTTCTTCATCGGTACGAACACGAAATGTTGGGTCTTCATCAGACAGCGACTTCAAAGCCTTACCAAGTTTGTCTTGGTCGTCTTTGGTCTTTGGCTCAATTGCCACGTGAATAACTGGCTCAGGGAAAACCATTCGCTCAAGAATGATGGGGTCATTGCGATCGCACAATGTGTCGCCTGTGGTGGTTTCTTTGAAACCAAGACCAGCAACAATGTCGCCGGCCATTGCCACGTCAAGGTCTTCACGTTGGTTTGCGTGCATCAACAAAATACGACCGAGACGCTCTTTGCGCTCTTTCGTGCTGTTGTACACCTCGTCACCTTTGTTGATGGTTCCTGAGTACACGCGGAAGTAAGTGAGCTTGCCAAATGGATCGGCAACGATTTTAAATGCAAGTGCCGCAAACGGGCCGTTCTCATCGGCTTTGCGCACAAGCTTCTCATCGCCCTTGACGTTTTCACCAGTTGCTGGTGCAATGTCGATTGGGCTTTGCAAGAAGTCAACCACTGCGTCGAGCATTGGTTGTACACCCTTGTTCTTAAATGCGGA
>JBBANI010000054.1:0-2863 GCA_040402015.1 Ilumatobacteraceae bacterium | reverse complement strand
AATGTAGCCATTGACTACAATGTAGCTTTGAGCTACTTCAGGCAAATGAGGGCAATCAGCTATACCCGACAGGCACTGAAGGCACTTCGCAGAATGCCAGCCGATACTGCTCAGCGGATCATAGCCAAGATTGAACAATATGCACAGGAGCCTGAAACACAGGCCAACAATGTTACGGCATTGAAGGGTCGGGAAGGCATCAGCCTTAGAGTTGGCGATTGGCGAGTTATCATGAACGACGACGGGGTTGTCCTTGCCGTTCTTGAAATTGGTCCCCGTGGCAGCGTGTACGAATGATGGAGATGGCAATGGGTAAAATGATCACGATCCCCCTTGATGAGTACATGGCGCTAAAGCTGGCAGCTGAAGATTTGGCTGACCTCAGCGCCTATGACCGTGCCACGGCAGCGATTACGCGTGGCGATGATGAACTCATCCCTGCCGAATATGCCAAGCGCCTGATTGTCGGTGAAAGCCCCGTTCGTGTGTGGCGAGAATTTCGCGGTCTTACGCAGATGGCATTGTTCGAAAAGTCAGGCGTAAATCGTGTTCAGATTGCTGATATTGAAGCTGGCCGGAAATCTGGCTCGGTTGAAACAATCCGAAAGCTAGCCGACGCACTTGGAGTGGCAATGGACGATCTGGTGTAAAAGCCGTTTAGCGCAGGCGCAGGCGCAGGCACTCAGCGGGCACCTTATCAAAGCAGTCTCTCAGCCATTTGCAATGCCGAGGGGCGAAGTCATTATTGGGTGCCCTATCGGTGCGGTTTCGACGACGGGCTTCCCCCTCGACATATGGGCGCCCAAAAAAGGATCCAAAGTGCCGATAACGTCGGGCGCGGACCACTGCGCAGTTCACCGGCTTTGGGGGGCGCATTTCTTACGATGCGGCAAGGGCCGATGGCGCGCCGCGCAAGCTGCTTGATGTCTCGCGCCTCACGAATGTGGGCTGTACAGCCTGCACCCAGCTCGGGGAAGGCATCCGCCAGACCTATGATTGGGGTCTGGCGAACTTGGACAGGCTCCGCGAAGCGTAAGGTTTAGCGCAAACGCTACTGCCGCTGCGTTGCCTCCCAGCCGCATCAATCCATCCCCACGCATTATGCTCGGCGAATTTCAGATAGAGGCCAAGCGCATCAATCGACTTCCGCGCGCGCGGTAATCGACATGAGGGATATTGAATTTGTTATCCGACACGCGGTCAATCTATAATTTGAACTTCTATGTGCCCCTCGCTTGTGCATGGCGCAAGGCAAACGCCAACACCATCACGGCATCCCCCCGAATTCTGTCCGTTGGAGTTGCAACAGAAGGTTCAATTTGTGACGAAGTGGGTGCGCCTGGCTCCACAGCCGTCCGCAAGGTAGCGTAACATGCCGTCGGTGATCCTAAGCCACTTTTAAAATTAACTAATTTATGTAGCTTTCGAGGGAAAAATATAAAACACGATCTAAAATACGAATATCTCGGCCATTTTAGGTAAAATTCGCAAAAGACGCCTTATCTCTTTTCTAAAATTCTTGGCGACCTATGTGATGAAAGCGCTTCATAATAGGCCCTCGATGCCCCCTCAGACACTGCACTTCTCCCACGTTTATTTTGCGCAGTGCGTTCCGCTCCACTATTTTGTGGAGTTTGACGCTCAAAACCTGGAAGATTGTATTGCCTGATGACGTCGCCAATGGCCTTTTCAATTTTATAATTGCGCTTGCCAATACTGGGTATCAAGCTGAGATCGAGATACGTAAGGCCGTAGCTGTTGAGGTCGTGAAAGCTTATACTTTCAGGCAGGCCGGTGCCAATACGGCAACCCATGGCGGAGGCAAATTCGTCTAATGAGGCGCCTACTGTTTCCCCAATGCGGCGATCACCCCCACGAGACCTGTTTTTCATGACGATCCAATCGGGGCTGCGAAGACCTGCCTGCGCCTTTTCATTCTTCAATTCGGCAATCAGGGAGGCAAAATGGCCTGCAGATGCGAATTTCCGCGTCACTGGATTAAAGCGCGCAAGTACGGCCAAGTCGTAAACGGAAGACCCTACAGGGGTTACGATTGTGTCGGCCATTGCGAGCGCATATCGGGCGGTGGCGGTGTCAGCCCCTGGGAGGTCGATGACGACAAAGTTAACACCGGCCCCTAAACGCTGTATTTCTTGTACAAGCAAACCGCCGCTTTGCTTGTCAAGTGCCGCAAACTTTGGGGTAGGCAAGCCAACTTTTAATATGCGAGCCGTCGCCTCTCTCGCCTCCAAAGAATTCGCGAGCGACCGTTGACGATTGTCCAGGTCTATTGCCAGAACCTTAGCGCCTGAACGGCAAAGTGCGGTACAGGAATGAAAGGCAAGAGTTGTCTTGCCCACACCCCCCTTTTCATTAGCAAATACGATAATGTGCGGAGTTGGGGAGGGCCTTTTGAGCATCTCGCCAACAACAACAGATGGAGTGGGAATGCCAGACCAATCACTTGGCGTAATGACTTCTCGCGATTGAACAGCCACCATGCGAACCTTTTCCAAGTAATTTCAAAAATTTGAGCCCCTATATTTATAATTTATCCACAAAGTGTCAACAGTTTTTGCCGGCAGGCATTGTAGTCGATTTCGGGAGTTGCGACATACATATTTGGCCTTGTCACAAGTAGTTTGCGCCTCAGGCTCAGGACCTATTGGAGCTCCTGCCTCAGCGTTGTGAGGCTGACTGTGCTCTGCACGCCTCCCGCTCGGCTCCAATGGCGATGCGAAGGGGGCACTGCCATGCGTGATCTGATTTGGTTGACGCAGACGCAGGACGATGATGCGCCTACGCCTTTATGCCCGCGATCTGACAGACCCTGGCTCGACGTTCGATCACATCTTGATGCGCA
>JBBANI010000053.1:0-3654 GCA_040402015.1 Ilumatobacteraceae bacterium | reverse complement strand
TGGTTTGGGAGAACTCCATTGGTCATGCAGACAAGGACTACATCGTCTACGAAGACGAGCGGTACACGTATGCAGATATTCATTCTCAGGTGCGCAAGCTTGCGCAGTACTTAGTTGAACACGGCGTCACGCCAGGAACTCGTGTCGCGCTTGCGATGCGTAACTACCCGGAATGGGTCGTTGGCTATTGGGCAACTTTGTCAGTAGGTGCAGCAGTTGTTGGAATGAATGCATGGTGGACAACTCCAGAAATGGAATACGCACTCAATGACAGTGCACCGATTGTATTGATTGCCGACGACGAGCGCCTTGAGCGGTTCGAACAAATTGACAATGCACCAGCAGTGCACATTCTTGGCGTGCGTACTGATCGGGCGTTGCCTGTTGGTAGTGACCGTTGGGCAGATGTTCTTGCAATGGCTGACCCTGGCGTGTTGCCAACTGTTGATATTGACACTGATGATGATGTCACTATTTTTTATACATCCGGAACCACTGGTTTTCCAAAGGGTGCTCAGTTAACGCATCGCGGATCAGTGTCAAACATCTTCAACATGCTCACTATGACAATGGCTGCCAACTCAGCAGAAGCTAAAGGTATTGCTGCTGGCGATATTCCCGCACCAACAACAACGCCGTCAGCGTTTCCCCCTGCATTTATGGCGCCTACGCCGCTATTTCACGTGACTGCGTGTAACTGCATTTTGCATCCTGCAACTGTGATGGGTGCAAAACTTGTTCTTACATACAAGTGGGAACCCGGTCGCGCACTTGAACTCATTGAACGTGAGCGAGTCACCACATTGTCTGGAGTTCCCACCATGAGTCGCGAACTCTTGTTACACCCTGATTGGGAGACACGTGACACCTCATCCCTGCAAGGCATGGGCGGCGGCGGTGCACCATTGCAGCCTGACCTTGTGCACAAAATTGCGGGCGCATTAAAGGGCGGTGCACCTTCAACTGGTTATGGCATGACAGAAACACACGGAATCATTACTGCAAACTCTGCTCGTTGGCTTATTGCTAAGCCTGCATCATGCGGACCATTAGTGCCAACGCTTGAAGCAAAATTTGTTGATGAAGACGGAAATGATCTTCCTTTTGGTCCAGACACCGTTGGAGTGTTGTGCGTCAAAGGTGCAGTCATCATCAAGGGGTATCTCAACCGGCCTGATGCCAATGCTGAGACAATTCAAGATGGCTGGCTCAATACAGGCGACATTGCGCGCATTGATGAAGATGGTTTTGTGTTTATTGTTGACCGTGCGAAAGACATGGTGTTACGTGGTGGCGAAAATGTGTACTGCAGTGAAGTGGAAACTGCGATTTACAACCATGAATCAATTGCCGAAGCTGCTGTGTTTGGTGTCCCCGATGAGCGTTTAGGTGAAGAAGTAGCGGTTGTTCTCGTGTTGCGGCCAGGAAGAACTCTCGGCGAAGAAGAACTGCGCACATTCCTTGGTGCAACTCTTGCAAAGCACAAGATTCCGTCAAAGATTTGGTTCCGCGATGAGCCAATTCCGCGTAATGCAAGTGGCAAGTTCTTAAAGCGCGAATTGCGCAAAGAACTTATTGGGGAATAAGCACTCCGGCCACCTCGGCCAAGATCTCAATTGAGCGAATGCGTGACTGCGTGCTGTCTGCATGATGTGCGGTCATTATTTCGTCGGCATTTGTCAACGACTGAAATTCATCGAGACGAGCTTTGATAGTTGATGCGGTTCCGATTGCCGAATACAAAAACACTTCATCAAGGTATGAAGCCTGTGGAGACAACAATGCAGCGTCAACCTGCTCGTCAGTCAGTGGGTGACCAGGTCGGCCAAAAATACGACGTGCAAATGAGCGCTTACGTCGTTCAAATTGGGATGTGGCTGATTCTTCAGTGTCGGCCGCAATAACACTCATACTTGCAATCACATACGGCTTGTCTAATTGCAATGATGGCGTGAACCGTTCGCGGTAGATGCGAATGGCATCCAAAAGAGATGCGGGTGCAAAGTGAGATGCAAATGCGTAGGGAAGACCCAGTACCGCTGCAAGTTGGGCGCCGTACAAAGAAGACCCCAAGATGTACAACGGAATGTTTGTGCCACGTCCAGGTGTTGCGATTACATCTGCAACCTTCGAGGTGTCGCCCAGAAACCCCTGCAACTCTTGTACGTCTTGAGCAAAAGTCTCAGCTGCACGTGGGTCACGCCGCAAAGCCTTCACCGTCGTTTGGTCTGTTCCTGGTGCTCGACCAAGACCAAGATCAATGCGACCAGGGTGCAGTGTGGCCAGCATTCCGAATTGTTCAGCAATCACCAGGGGGGAGTGGTTCGGCAACATCACGCCGCCTGAACCAAGTCGAATTGTTGAGGTGTTTGCAGCAACGTGCGCGATAAGAACTGCGGGTGCAGATGACGCAATGGTCTCAGAGTTGTGGTGTTCTGCGTACCAGACACGCGCATAGCCAAGGCGCTCTGCCGCTTGGGCTAACTGAACACAGCCTTCAAGACTTTCACGAAGTGATTCACCTACACCAATAGATGCAAGATCAAGAATGGAAACAGGAACAGTGGCCATTGAAATTACAGAGGTGGGCTAACTCGTTCGAGAACGACACGAACGCCACCCATGTCAGGGCGTGTCCAAATCATGTGGCCGTCTTCGTCAAGTTTGCGAACTACTTCTATTCCGGGCATGCCGACGGGACGTAAAACAAAAGCTCCGTCTTCAAAGGTGGCAACCACGTGGATTGGAGTGGTGTAATCAAAAACCGATACATCATGAACAGCATTTTCTTCTGTACCGTCTGCCCGGGCATCGGCAATAGTGCCACCGCCACAGTCGACGATGCGGTTGCCGCATTGTTCGATGCGTTCGGAGTAACTCATGAGGCGATCATCTGCTGGAACTGGTTCTCCACCTCGTGTGGCGCTGATGGTTTTCCAAATGCCACGCAGGTCTGGTGCGCCAGGCGCCAAAGGTTCGGTGCAGCCGCCAAGTATCAGGGGAGGAAACGAAGCGCCATACCCACCTGCTGGAGTGTGGGCTACGGGAATGTCATTGGCGTTCGTCATGAACCCTCACCTTACAATCATGCGACACTGACACGGCCTATTCGGCCAACTGCAGTGCTTGTGTAAAAATCTCGTTCAAAACCAGGGGTGTACCACATGCCCATCGGCATAAAACATCCGGTGTCTGCTCGACCACGCTCATTTCCTGTTTCGATATCGAGAACAACCGCATCCCATTCACCCATTTTGAGAACATGGTCGACAATAAGTTCTCCAGTATCTGCATACAGCGTGAGTTGATTAGCGTTACGCCACTCTTTCTTCCACAACGGTATGAATGAGCCAGGCCCTTCATACCGCCACGCACCAATGCCCCCGTTCTGAGAATCAAATGCAACGAGAATATGTCGGTCTTGGTCGTATAACGGCGGAGACACGATGTGACCGGATGGTGTTGCGAACGGAACGAAGGATTCACAATCTGACGAGTCAATAGTTGACACTCGCCACACACGCACTGGTGCCGTATGTACTGGGGGAGCGAACGGCATTGCTTGTCCTGTGCCAGTGGGGGAAGCGGCCAACATGTTAATAGTTGATTGGCTTTCGCCGTTGTCCATGAACCAGGCACAGTCATCGCCAATGG
>JBBANI010000052.1:0-4053 GCA_040402015.1 Ilumatobacteraceae bacterium | reverse complement strand
GCCGCCTTAGCTCAGTTGGTAGAGCATCGCATTCGTAATGTGTTGGCGAACACCCCATTTTTCCCAGAAATGCAGTACTTACAGTGATTTAAGCACACTTGCTGTTGTATAGTTTTTACTATACAACAATTTCATGAGCAAAGGCATTGTAAGCGCTAGTCAAAGTCGTGTTGACCCGACAGTGCGTGACCGCACGCAGCCCATTCCAAGTTCGCTACAGAAGGTGACGGGTTTTGGAACGCTCACGATTTACAAAATGGCGGCGTCTCCATTCTGGTATGCGCGGTACTATGAGGACGGAAAAATCGTTCGTCGTAGTTTGAAGGTTGCTGACAAAAAGGAAGCAATTAAAGCTGCCAAGAAGGTCTTTGTTGATCTCAAGCATCGCAAGATGAACAATCTGCCGTTCACAAAAACGAGTGGCTTTGAAGTTTGCGCTCGTGGTCTTGCCAAAGAGAATGATGCACGGTTCAAGCGTGGTGAATTATCAAAGCAGAAGATTAGCTATGACGCAGGGCGTCTGGAAGCTGACTTGCTTCCGCATTTTGGCAAGTATGAGATTGCGGACATAGATTACAGCGTCATCAGCGATTACATCAACAAGCTGAGTACTAAAGATCGTCCGCTCACGATCAACACGCTGAAGATTCATCTCTCCCACATAAAAACGATATTAAAGTACGCTCAGCGAGTTGGAGTGATTACGGGACTTCCAGCGTTCCCGCGTCTCAAAACGACAGATACAGCCCGTCCTTGGTTTAATAGCGCCGAATACGGTGCGCTGCATTCCGTCTGTCGTTCACGCATTGGTACGAAAATACGGGTGGATACAAAGGCTGGAAAGTTCCTGCGCAATGTCGAGATTACGCAAGATGTGTATGATCTCATCATCTTCATGACGAACTCGTTCATTCGTCCAACGGATGTGAAGGTGCTTCAGCACAAGCATGTTGCGATTATTCGCGGCAAAGACACTTATCTGCGGCTGACGCACCCACCGACAAAAGGTCATGGAAGTCCAGTCGTGACGCTCAAACGAGCGGTTGAGGTGTATGATAAGTTATTGGAGCGTCAAAAGGCAGAAGGCTTTGGGAAGCCAGATGACTATCTGTTTTGCCCACAGCAGTTGAACCGTGATTATGCATTGCGGGATATCACACGGCAATTTGATCAAGTGCTGAAGGTTGCTGGGTTGAAAACAGGTCCAAATGGCGATGCAAGGACGCTCTACAGCTTGAGGCACACATGTATCATGTTTCGCATGATCAACGGAGAGGGTATCGATCTGCTTACTATTGCCCGCAGCGCACGAACATCTGTCGAGATGATTGATAGGTTCTACGCAAAGCATCTCACTGCCGAGATGAATATTGCTCAATTACAGAGCGGCGCCATCGACGATTGAAGATGTAGGTGGGTCAAAAAAAGGCTGGGAAATCGGGCGCATTCCCGCTAATGGGAGCGCCATTGCCGCTTTAGCTCAGTTGGTAGAGCACTTCATTCGTAATGAAGGGGTCGTAGGTTCGAATCCTATAAGCGGCACCATTTTTTCTCAATAAATCAATATGGTTTTGGAAAAATAAGCGAAACTCAGCACCGTTTTTGTTGTATAGTTTTGGGCTGATATGACGGCACGAATATACAAAAAGCCCCGCGCAGATGGCGGGGCTTAAACTCTTGTAGATTCTGTTGTCGGGTAACCCGACCAAGACGGTCACGCAGCGATGATGTGGATGAGCATCTTACCCCTCATTTATATTTGTATGGTATTTGCTCCGTTCGTCACTTTCGCCGCAATCATGTTCGCCGCCGCCACAATATCGCGGACCGAACCGTTGCAGGATTGGATGATGGGAAGAAGAGAGGCTGCTGCAGGAGATGCAACGCTACGACTTGCTAGAACTCGATTAAACAAAGGAAGCCACTGCTGGGGCATGGCAGCACACATATGGATTTCATAGCAACGATTGCGAATGCCGTCGTCGATTAGGTTCAAGTTGTTAGTGGTGAAGTAGAAGATATTGTCATTGCTGGCGTTCATTGCAGCACGAATTTTCTTCTGATGAGGTTTTGAAAAATCATCCAGTTCGTCGATCACGTAGTGACTGAATTTACTGGGCGTGACATTGATGAAATCAACCGCAGTGCTCAAATTCTTGACGATCTTAGCATTCACTTTGGCATCATCGTCTGCTTGCTGGCTCCAAACAAACGGACTTGCGGGTTTCCCATGCAGCTTTTCAAGTTCGGTAGGCATGAGCATTGCCAGTGTCGACTTGCCAGTGCCAAAAGGTCCGTGGATCAGGAAACCGTTCTTGCCAGTGCTTGGGAATGGAAGGTTGCCGTTAGCGATGTAGCGTACTGCGTCATTGCTGAATTCGTCACCAATTACGATATCGGCAAGTGTTTTAGGTGAGTAGTTAGTCATAGTAGTTTTCCTTAAATGCGCGGCGCTGGGGACGGGCGTCCCACAGCTAAACCGCTGGCATTGAGATGGTCGATTGGCAGAGCGCGGCGCTTACTTCGCGCCCCAGTCCTTTTTGTTTTTGTTGTACATCGCAGTGAGCGTAGCGTTGACGACTGCCTCGCCGTCTTCCACCGCGTTGATGATCAGCGTGCCGTTTGCACCCTGCGAGGCGACTAGAACGACCTTCCCGTTGTGTTTTGTTTTGTCTTTGAGAAGCGCCGCGAGCGAACGATCATCTATAGTAAGCAGTGCGTCGATTAGTTTGCCCTTAGCGACTGCAATCTTGTCGACCGTGACCGCATCAGAAGATTTCGAACGACGAACCTCTTCAACACCACCAGCGTTGCGAAGGAACTCAGGAAGCGCATCAACAGCAACCCCTTCATCATCAGCAATTCGAAGTGCTACTGCATAAGAGCTAACACGACGACGATCAGAGGTGCCGAAGATGCAGTAAATGATTTTGCTGAGCTTTGTGTCAGCCTTGCTTTCCATGTTACGAAGAAGGAAGTGCTGATCAAGCGCCTGATCGACTTTGTGCGCTACCTCTGCATCTGCTGCCATTGACTTATAGAGGTCATAGCAACGTTGCAGTATCAGATAGAGTTGTTCGTTTGCGGTGCGGTGAACACCGTTGAACCACTCTTTCTGTTCGTTGATCAATTCCTTGATCGTGTTGTAAGCAGAAACATAATTGATCGCTTCTTCGTCGCTATCTTCCAGCGAGAAAGTTGCATTAGCAGGAACGTTGATAGTAGGCATTACAACGCTGCCAATCAGCGCTTCAGTATTGGCTGCGACAGTTGCGTTTGTTGCGGCTTCAAGGATAGTAGTATTCATGATTAAGGTCTTTCATATTTTCGGCTAGCACCATGCTTGCCGATAACCTCTCTCTAGCTTTCGATGGGGGGGGCGGTCTAAGGCGACTCTGGAATTAGTTCTGTTCCAGAAGTGCTTATTGGGGAGTGAGTGATGTACGAGAAGATGCTCTACGGGCGCAGAGTTCTGTATTTTCGTTATGCGCCGCCAGTGACGGACCTCGATGACACCAGTGCCCGCGACACCCAGCCACCCTATCACGATGCGCCAGGATATATGTGGAGCGTCTATTATTATTGGTGGGCTTTTTTGCGGTTGAGCGAACGATACAAAGAATGCTGCGAAAGCGGTGGCAAAGGTGAGATGGCGCATCTCTATAATTATTTCGGCGATGTACGCGGCGATGACTTTATGCGCTGGTGGACCAAGGGCGGGCATACTCGTGAGAGCAAGCTACGGATACACACAGGACGCCGTCTTTTTTCACAAGGGGTTCGTTATCCGATTAGAGAAATCAATGACCCTATGCTGGACAAGGAGCTCGGGACGGATCGCATTGTTCTGAGTATTCCCGTCGGTACGGACCTAAAGAAAATGACGGCTGAGTTTCAGCAACTAATGCGTCCGATTGTGCAAGATCGCACTCGGGAATTTGGCGAAAAGAGCGTTGAGGCTTTGTTTGAGATAACCAGCAAAAATCCCTCGCTGAAGTCACTCTGTTGATTGTCGTTGAGAAGTGACCCGTTATTTTCACTGAGAAGTGACCC
>JBBANI010000051.1:0-4178 GCA_040402015.1 Ilumatobacteraceae bacterium | reverse complement strand
AATTGTCAGTGACGCTTTGGTCGAATTTTTGTTGACGTTTTGTCCACCAGCGCCAGAGGACCGAGAAAAAGTCCACACCATCGCGTCTGCCTTCACGCGTACGCCACGTGCCGCACGAAGGTCTTCATCAGGTGTCATGTCTCTATTATGTGCCAGACAGAGTCTTACAATGTGCCCATGGCTACTAATGAATCATCAGAAGAGATGATTCTCACGCCACATCTTGAACTGCATCACATCTGCATTGATGATCTGTTGACTCTTTTTGAATCGCCTGAGGACGTTTCTATGTATCTGGGCACGCCGTATGCCAATCCTCATCGCATCCTGATGGACGAGAGTGGCCCGTTGCGGTGGCGAGTTCCGCAAGTGAAATCAGACCCATCGGTCAATAAATGGTTTGTTCGCTGGATGGTGGAAAAGGAAACTCGGGAGATTGTGGGAAATATTTCATTTCATGGTCCACCCGATGAGCGGGGGATGATGGAGATTGGGCTTGGTATTCATTCTGATTTTCAGCAGCGCGGATATGCGACTGAAGCTTTGACTGGAATGTGGTCGTGGGTCATTAATCAACCAAGAGTTGAATTGTTGCGATACACCGTGGCCCCGGACAACCTGGCGTCTGTTGCTCTTATTCAGAAATTCGGATTCACGTGTGTGGGGCAACAGATAGACCCAGAAGATGGCCCAGAAGATATTTACGAAATGTCAGCCGACGAGTTTCGTCAGCGATTCACTTAGCGCCCTGGTGGGCTGTGTATCACCGTCACGGAATGTGTGGTGGTACCTGCATGGCGATGAACTGCAAGTTCTCTGTACTCAGCAGAATTCCACCACATGTTTAAGGCTTCTTCGGAATCAAACTCGAGAACGACTGTGCGGCCCTGTTCGTAGGTACCTTCAAGAACTGTCGGCGCATCGTCATACGTAAGGAAGCGGCCGCCGTGTGAACGCAAGATAGGGAAGAACCCTTTTTCATAGATGCGATATTCATCTGGATTTGTCACAGTGAAGTGAGCAATAAAACGTACGGTTGAGTCTGTAGCCATGGATGCCTCTCAGGAAAGTTCGTTCAGTCTGTCAAACACAGGTCCGTAATGCATCACGGGAACTGCCATGGGTCTAGTGTCATGGAAATACCAACTCGGAGGTTTCCATGTCCAGCAATCACACCAATGATCCACGTATTGATCCACGAATCAAAGCAATTTTAGATGCGATGCCCAGCTTTGCTGCTCCAGACGTCGCAGATCGAGAAGCGATGCTTGCCCAGGCCAATAGTCCCGAATCACTGGAGGGAATGAATATGTATCGTGCCGCAATGTCGATGTGCGATAACGAAGAGGCTGCACCGTCGAAGGGGCTTCGGATTTCTGAAGAAAAAGTGATTTCACAACCAGATGGCAACACCATCAACATTCGAGTAATACGTCCCGATACAACTGATGTGCTTCCGTGTTTGTATTACATCCACGGTGGCGGCATGGCGTCGCTGTCCTGCTTCGATGGCAACTACAGCGCTTGGGGTCGCATTCTTGCTGCAAAGGGTGTTGCCGTGGTGATGGTTGATTTCCGTAATGCGGTGTCACCCTCTTCTGTACCTGAAGTAGCACCGTTCCCTGCAGGCCTTAATGACTGTGTCTCAGGACTGAAGTGGATCCACGCAAATGCCGCAATGCTAAAGATTGATGCGGGGCGCATTGTTGTTGTAGGTGAAAGTGGCGGTGGCAATCTCACATTGGCAACTGGGTTGCAACTCAAGAAGGACGGCGATCTGGACTTGGTTGCAGGGCTCTACGCGCTGTGTCCGTACATCGCTGGTAAATGGCCTTTGCCTGAAAATCCTTCGTCAACGGAGAACAACGGCATCTTTCTAGATTTGCATAACAACAACGGCGCTATGGGCTACGGCATTGAAGCCTTCAATGAACGTAATCCGTTAGCGTGGCCAAGCTTTGCAACAGAAGATGATGTTCGCGGTTTCCCACCCACAGTGATCAGCGTGAACGAGTGTGACCCATTGCGCGACGAAGGTATCAACTTCTTTCGATTGCTATTGCGCGCCGGCGTTGCAGCACGTGGACGCACTGTGTTGGGCACAACGCACGGTATAGAAATCATGCCGATTGCGTGTCCGGATATCACGGAAGCAGCCGCAAGCGACATCATCGCATTCCTAACATCTCTATAGAGAAAAATGGAGCGGGTGACGGGAATCGAACCCGCATAATCAGCTTGGAAGGCTGAGATTCTAGCCATTGAACTACACCCGCGTATTGGGTTGCTAGGTTACTGGAATTGATGCACAAAAACCTCGGCATGGGATGAGGCAACAGGTCAGCGAGGGCGTTCTCCGTAGTCCTGCCATGGGGCATCACGCTCACGAATGACTTCACGAAAGCCCTTTTCGCTAAAGCCTTCTACCCATTGTTGGGCTTCTTCTGTGTGGCGGGTGATGCCATCAAAGAAAGTGCCGAGCAACTGGGATGTACGTAGTCCCATGTTCTCAAACGCTTGGTTAATGAGAAGTTTGTTGAGCGCCAATTGATTGGCTGGAATATGACGGAAACGACGTGCTTCTTCTTCGATGAACGCGCCGAGTTCGTCTGGTGGGCACACATGCGAAACGAGTCCGATGCGATACGCAGTGTCTGCATCAATCGCGCGACCAGTGAGAATGAATTGTTTGGCATGTTCAAGCCCAAGGCGATACACCCACATCATGGTTGTCGGAGTTCCATATATTCGGCTCGGTGCGTAACCAATGTGCGCATCTGAGGCCATGTAGAGCAAGTCACAACACATCACAAGATCTGTTGCACCACCAATGGCCCAACCTTTGACTTCACCGAGAACTGGCTTTGGGCATTCCCAAATTTTCATGAAACGTTTGACGTTGTTTCCCATGAACTGCCAGTCACGCACTGGGTCCCATGCGCCTTCACGCGGCTCTGGTCCTTTAGCTCCGTACGGAGTTGACCATCTGCGAACTTCGTCCGCATCGGAACCAGATGGGCTAGCGGCTAGGTCGTATCCGGCAGTAAATGTGTCGCCTTCACCACGAAGAACGATTGCGCACACGTCAGGTGATTTGGTTGCTCGGTCTATCCCGTCGGCAATCCCTTGAATGACCTCATCGGTCAGGGTGTTCTTTTTGTGTGGCCGATTGATTGAGATGATGGCAATGTCATCACGTTCCACATAAAGCACAGGTTCTGTCATGAAGTGATTCTGACAGATGAATCGTTATTGTTGCGCGGTCAGACCTTTTCGAGGAAGATGAGCGGAATTTCACGCTCGGTCTTCAATTGGTAGCCACCGTAGTTTGCATATTTTGCAACGATGATTGGCCACATTTCGTCGCGCTCTTCAGAAGTTGCGATACGGGCACGACGTTCGTGTTTGGCTTCTGTTTGTGTTTCTACCCATACGTTTGAATTGGCCCGCAAGTTCACAAACCATGCAGGGTGGTGATCATCGCCGCCGCGTGATGCGACGATCACGTATGTATCACCTTGTTGAATAGGCGAGGTCAACATGCATTCGCGAGGTTGCCCAGATGTTCGGCCAGTTGTCGTGAGTTTCAGCACGGGCATATTGCCGGCATTCCAACCTTTTTTGCCTCCGGAGACAGTGAGGATTGTTTTATGAACAAAGTTCATAGTTTTGAGGGCAAAGTCGCTTGGCACTTTCACAAGAGTACTTCCCATGGCGGTGTGACTTATGTGTCTGGCTTCAGATGCTGAATAGTTGCCAAGTACAGTGGTTTTCTACATGTTGAAACGTCTTCTATCTACAGTTCTGGCGAAATATAAAGGCCTTCTGTGGGTGGTCATAGTTTTTCAAGCCATTCAGGCCGTAGCGGGCTTGTACCTACCCACTTTGAACTCGGACATCATTAACAACGGCATCGTGAAAGAGGACCTGGGGTACATCTGGCGCATCGGTGGCCTCATGTTGGTGGTCACCATCCTGCAAGTCGGCTTTTCTGTAATAGCCGTGTATTTCGGATCAAAAGTTGCCATGGGGTTCGGCCGTGACGTGCGCAGAAGCCTGTTTCACCAGGTCAATGATTTTTCAGCTCGAGAAGTCGCACAGTTCGGCGCGCCCTCACTGATTACTCGAATCACAAACGATGTGCAGCAAGTACAAATGTTGGTATTGATGACCTGCAC
>JBBANI010000050.1:1334-5221 GCA_040402015.1 Ilumatobacteraceae bacterium | reverse complement strand
GGGGTCGGGTCTAACTTTGAAACTAGCTCTGCTAAATCACCGGTGTTAGTTAAATTGCCATTGTGTGCAAGTGCGATCGTGCCGTATTTAGTTGGGCGCAAAGTTGGTTGAGCGTTGACCCAAGTGCTCGAGCCAGTGGTGCTGTAGCGACAATGACCGATTGCTAGGCTGCCTTTAAGAACTGCTAAATCAGATTCAGTAAATACTTGTGAAACTAAACCCATATCTTTGTAAATCAGGATTCGTTCGCCATCAGAGGTAGCGATACCAGCTGATTCTTGGCCACGGTGTTGCAAGGCGTAGAGCCCATAAAACGCTAGTTTTGCGACTTCTTCGCCTGGTGCCCAGACTCCAAAAACACCACAAGCATCTTGCGGGCCTTTGTCATCTTCTAGAACGTTGTGATTAAGCAATCCATCGGGGCGGCGGCTCATGAAGGCATCCTATTTCGGTTACGCAACCGGTCGAAACCATCTGCTAGTGCTCCAACCAGAAGTAATTGGCCAGCAAGCATTACAAAGAGTGCGTATCTGCCATCTGGAATTGGCGCGAATACAAAGAGAATGCCTAGAAGTGAGAAACCTAGAAGGAAAGTTGGTAACCACTCTTTGCGCTTTAAGAAAACCAATGCACCAAGAATCAGTAGGAGCCACAAGCCGGCATAAGCCAAAATTGGGCGCAGCGCATTACCAACGCGCATAATTATTCGAGCTTTTTCAGCAATGCTAGGGAATGCCCATGCCACACCAGCATTTGCAGTTTCAATTGTGCTGTGTAAGAACGGAATGCTTGGTAAGCCCTTGATAGGCAAGGGCAGAACATAATAATTACGATCAAAGTGTGTTTTGAAAATAAAGGCTGGCTCAGATAGAGCTAATTTTCGCCAAGCTGCTGGCACTACCGCGAGCGATTTTTCGCGATCAAGTGGTGCCAATTCATAGCGGTTTAGGAATGTACAGGAAGCCGGGGAAGCCCACCTTTGGGTATTGCCAACACCTGGCATATTTTTCTCAACCCAACCGGCACCTGCTGGGCTGGCGGCATAACAAGAAATGTCATTGCGCATCCACTCTTGCGCGTAATGGGTATTTATTGGATCTGCACCCACTACAACTAAAGAATTGAAAATGGTTGTGCTAGCGGTTATTGCTAATACCAGAGCCAGTGGGCGAATAAGTGATTTGCGATAAGAGAAAATCAGCAATAGAACTGCAAATACTAAAAATGTGGGCAGCCCATTTGGTCGGAAAGAAAGTAGAAGAGCACCTGGAACCAAGAGTGAATAGAAATCTACTTTAGTGAATGAGTCCTGGCTGCGGAAAATCGTGAAAAAGGCCGCCAAAAGAAGTAGCCCTGCAGTCATCAAGATGTCATGCCAGAGCGTGATTCCCATGCCAGCAACTAGAGGCGTCAGGGTTAAGACAAAGGACGAGATGGCTGCGGTTTTCTTCGACAATAGAGCGTATGAAAATCTGGTTACTGAATAAACCAAGATCAAGGTATTAATAAGCGTAAGCAACCCAATGAAGTGACCAAATAGTGAAAATACCCGTACATAGATCGCCCACGAAGCAGTATAAGAATTAACCAAGTCGCCAGACTTCGCCATATTTACAGCGGCGAAAGAATCCGATGAATAAAACCCTGGGAAGAAAATAACCCACCAAATCACAGCAACTGCAGAGTTACGAATAAAGGCGTTGCGCATTATCGTCTCGCTTTCAGTAATCGATGAGTAATCAAAGTGCAAATAATTGATACCGCATCTTTTGCTGAAATCATCTTGCCATCGAGGCGCGAGCGAGGGGAATATCCAACTTTTACTTCATGTGGGCGAATTCTTTGTTTCCATAAGTAAATGGGAATTTCAATTTCAATTGCAAACTTTTTGAACTTATATGGCAGGTCTTGTAATACTTTAGTTGGCACTAACTTGTAACCACACATAATGTCAGTAACCACTTCGTTGAAAAGTAGCCCATAGAGATTTGAAATGACTAAGTTGCCTTTGGCATATCTATATGTAAATGCTGATTGCGCCAAGAAATGGCGGTAACCAAAGACCACTTCGGCTTTGCCATCTTGGACAACTTTCCACAGCTCAATAACGTCATGAGTATCAAGTTCTAAATCTGCATCGAGAATAATTACATGTGAAGATTGAACCAACTTCGCACCAGCTTTGATAGCGCTGGACTTGCCGCCATTTGGCTGAGTAAGTACTTGGTGCTTAAAGGAAACTTGAGCAAGAGCTGTCGCTAAAACCTCACCGCTGTTATCGGTGCTGCCATCGTTAATAAAGATGCACTCGGCAATTACGCCACTAAGCATTGAATCTATTTGGCTAATTAGCTCACTCAAGGTGCGGGATTCATTATAAATAGGCACCAAAACCGTTAGTGACTTCATGGTGTGATCCTATTTGGGACAAGCGGCAAGTACTCGGAAAGGTCTGCGCGAGCACCCGATGCGTTGATTTTTCCAGTCTGCATGGCAGCTGCCCAATTGGTTACACCGTTTGCGAGCGCTAACCAAGTGTCAGCATCCATCTCGATGACATTAGGTGGGGTGCCACGAGTATGAGTTGGGCCATCGCCGCATTGCACAGCGGCATAAGGCGGAATCCGAACTTCAATTGCACGACCCGGATTGCGCTCAACAAGTAAAGCCAAGGTGGCTTTAACTGATTCGAGAATCTCTGGGTCGCGCATTGGTTAACCGAATAACCTTGGGAAAGTTTCAGTGTGGGCGGTTCGAAGTTCGTCGAGTGAAATTTCAGCGCCATTGATAGTTAGTGATGTTCCGCCAGTGGTGCCGATCTTGGTTGCTGAGTAGGTAATCTTTGTGGCGTCCGCTGGATCGATCGCAATTAGCACTCGTGATGGCGTCTCTGATAACAATTCAATTCCGACATCGTTAAGCGTGATCGTTGCGCCGATATTGTTTTTAAGCGTTGTCTCGATCAAAGTTGCAGCGAGGCCGCCTTGCGAAAGATCGTGAGCGCACTTAAAGATTGTGTTGTTAGCAAGTAGAAAGTCAATTAATTTCATTTCACGTTGAAGATCAGCAATTGGAGAATTTCCACCGCGTTGGTTGTGCAGGAATGCCCATTCGCTACCAGCTAAATCATTTTTGGTTTCACCAAGTAGATAAAGATCAAGACCAGCTGCTGGAATTCCCATAGGGGTGCGAGTGCGCACATCTTGAATTACCCCAAGCACACCGATTACTGGAGTTGGCAGGATCGCAGCGTTGCCAGTTTGGTTATAGAACGAAACGTTGCCACCTGTGACAGGTAAGCCCATCTCTAAACAACCATCGGCAAGTCCGCGAACAGATTCGGCGAATTGCCACATGACACCTGGGTCCTCAGGCGAGCCAAAATTAAGGCAATTTGTGACTGCTAGCGGCTTTGCGCCAGCGACGGCAATATTTCGGGCCGCTTCGGCAAGGGCTAACTTGGCGCCTTCGTAAGGATTTAAATACGACCAGTTCGCGTTGGCGTCAGTACTAATGGCAACGCCTAACTGAGTTGATTCATCAACGCGAACCATGCCGGCATCTTCTGGTTGCGCCAGAATTGTGTTGCCTTGCACGTACTTGTCATATTGCGAAGTAACCCATGATTTATCAGCGAGGTTTGGAGTGCTGGCAATAGTTAACATCGCAGCTTTAATTTCATCCGCTGTTTTGGGTAGTGGCACATCAATAATCTGGGCGTTAACGATATCGATGTAGGCAGGTTGAGCCATTGGACGGTTATAAACCGGGCCATCGTGAGCCACGGTGCGTGGTGGCACATCAACAATTACTTCGCCGTGCCACGTAATAATTAAGCGATCACCATCAGTAACTTCGCCAATTACATCAACTGTTACATCCCACTT
>JBBANI010000050.1:0-1234 GCA_040402015.1 Ilumatobacteraceae bacterium | reverse complement strand
GTTTCAGATGCCAGAACTGATACGCCACCAATGCCATCGCCACCAGTTTTGGCACCAAAAAGCACAACTAAATTGCCAGCACCTGATGCTTTAGCTAATTTGATTTGATCATGACGCATTACGCCAACACAGAGTGCATTCACTAACGGATTACCCAAATAAGTTTGATCGAAAGTGATTTCGCCACCGATATTTGGTAGGCCAAGGCAGTTTCCATAACCACCGATTCCAGCCACGATACCGGGTAAAACCCGCTTGGTATCAGGGGCATCGGCCGGGCCGAAGCGAAGTGGATCCATCACAGCAATTGGGCGAGCTCCCATCGTCAAAATATCGCGCACGATGCCGCCGACGCCAGTTGCGGCGCCTTGGTAGGGCTCAATAAATGATGGGTGATTGTGGGACTCAATTTTAAAAGTTACGGCATAACCCTGACCCACATCAACCACACCAGCATTTTCGCCAATGCCAACTAATAGCGCATCGCTATGTGGGGCTTTCTCGCCGAATTGCTTTAGGTGAACTTTGGAAGATTTGTAAGAGCAGTGCTCTGACCACATCACTGAATACATCGCGAGCTCAGATGAAGTTGGGCGACGGTTAAGAATCTCTTTGATGCGCGCGTATTCATCGGGCTTTAACCCAAGTTCGGCAAATGGTTGTTTGGTATCTGGTGAAGTTTGCGCAATTGCAACGGTATCAAAGCTCATTACTTACCTACCAGCGCTGTTAGAACTGAAGTGAAAAATGGCAAACCATCAGTTGATGGGCCAGTAAGCGAATCAACGGCGTGCTCTGGGTGTGGCATAAGGCCAACTACATTGCCACGCTCGTTTGTGATGCCAGCAATTAGATTGCGTGAACCATTTGGGTTCTGGCCAACGTAGCGGGCAATGATGCGGTTGTTAGCTTCGAGTGATTTTAAAGTTTCATCATCACATTGGAAAGAACCTTCGCCATTTTTAAGCGGAATCACAATTTCTTGGCCTTTGGTGAAATTAGAGGTCCAGGCGCTTGTGGTGTTTTCAATCTTTAGCGTTTGGTCGCGGCATAAGAAATGTAGTTCGTGATTGCGAGTGAGCGCACCTGGCAGCAAATGAGCTTCGCAGAGAACCTGGAAACCATTGCAGATGCCCAGTAGCGGCATGCCTTTATTTGCTTGGGCAATAATTTCAGTCATCACTGGGGCAAAGCGCGAAATCGCACCGCAGCGCAAATAATCACCGTAGGAAAA
>JBBANI010000049.1:0-5553 GCA_040402015.1 Ilumatobacteraceae bacterium | reverse complement strand
TTCGTGAGGGTGGCCGTACTGTTGGTGCTGGTCGAGTCACAAAGATCCTGAAGTAATCCACAGTCCGTATTGAATTAACAAAGAAAATCTTAAAGTAAGGGGCCAGTTATGGCAAAGAGCGAGAAGCGGGTGAAAATTACCCTCGAGTGCACAGAGTGCAAAGAGCGTAACTACATCACCATGAAGTCCAAGGTAAACGACCGTGAGCGCCTAGAAATGAAGAAATACTGCTCCCGCGATCGTCGTCATACCAACCATAAGGAGACTCGTTAGGCCACTGATAGCCTGACCCCTTCATTAGGGCAGTAGCTCAGCTGGTAGAGCGCCGGTCTCCAAAACCGATGGTCGGGGGTTCAAATCCCTCCTGCCCTGCAAAAGACCAATTGAATCAATAACGAAAAGACAGAACAAAAACAAATGTCGACTCAAGACCTCAACCGAGAACAAAAGCGCGCAATGAAGCGCCAGGGCGCCCTGAATGATCAGGGTGTCCCGGTTCGTGCTGCTCGTACAGGTCCAAGCAAAAATGCAAACAAAGAGCGCACCAGCCCCGTCACTTATTTACGTGAAGTACGTGAAGAGATGCGCAAGGTTGCATGGCCTACTTGGCCGGAAGTGCGTAAGTACTCCATTGTTGTGCTCGTCACCGTAGTGATATTCACCTCCATCGTTGGCGGACTCGATGCATTATTCGGTTTCTTCTCCAGCTGGCTTTACAAGGACTAGAAGGAATATTTCATGAGCGATAATTTTCTTCTCAATATGGGCAAGTCGTCTGAAGGCGACGTCATTGACGATGCAGTAGCAACAGAAGTTGTCGACGCATCATTCGACCTCACCACAAACGAGACCAACAGCGATGATGAAGTTGTTGAAGCTGATGTGGAATCTATTTTCTCCAAGCCAGGGCAGTGGTACGTCGTTCACTCACAGTCTGGCTACGAGAAAAAAGTTGAACTCAACTTGAAGTCACGCATTTCATCAATGCAAATGGAACACCGCATTTACGAAGTTGTCATTCCTATGGAAGATGCAGTGGAGTTCAAAAAAGGTCAAAAGCAAATTGTTCAGCGCAAAGTTTTCCCCGGCTATTTGTTGGTGCGTTGCGAAATGGACGACGAATCATGGTTCTGCATTCGCAACACTCCTGGAATCACGGGGTTCGTCGGGCAAAGCCACAAAGGTCAAAAGCCAACACCATTGTCGCGACGTGAAGTGGAAACCTTCCTCTCGGCAAAGGGAGACGGCAAGGCTGCGCCAAAGCGCAAGTCACCAAAACTCGAACACGAAGTTGGCGAGAGCGTACGTGTGAAGGAAGGCCCATTTTCCGACTTCACTGGCGTCATCGACGACATCAATGTCGATCATATGAAGTTGAAAGTTCTCGTCAATATCTTTGGCCGCGAAACCATCGTCGAGATGGATTTCAGTCAAGTAGCGAAACTCTAAATAGCGGAACTCACAGTAGAAAGCCAATAAGGAAACACAGTCATGGCAAAAAAGAAACTTGCAGCAATCGTAAAGATTCAGATCCCCGCAGGAAAAGCAACACCTGCGCCACCAGTGGGTACCGCACTCGGACCCCACGGCATCGCCATCATGGACTTCGTGAAGCAGTACAACGCTGCAACCGAAGCTCAAGCAGGAACCATTATTCCTGTTGAGATCAGCATCTTTGAAGATCGTTCATTCACCTTCGTTTTGAAGACACCACCAACACCCGTATTGTTGCGTCAAAAAGCTGGTATTGAAAAGGCCTCGTCAACTCCTGGTAAAGCAGTTGCAGGAACGGTGACAGAAACAGACATTGAAGAAGTCGCCAAAATCAAAATGCCGGACCTCAACGCGTACGACCTTGAAGCTGCAAAAATGCAGGTTCGTGGTACCGCGCGTTCAATGGGTTTGAAAATCGTTTAAGTAATACATCCACACCGGTTCGACCAAGACAACCTCGCTTGGCAACCCAACATATGAGGGAGGCTTTATGCCAGTTAAAGGAAGCTTAGGAAAAAAGTACAAGGCTGCAATTGCTGCGTACGATCGCGAAGAACTGTTCAGCCCATTAGAGGCTGCAGAGATCGTGAAGAAATCTGCAAAGGCAAAATTCGACGAAAGCGTTGAAGTTGCCGTGCGTTTGGGTGTTGACCCGCGTAAAGCAGAACAAATGATTCGTGGCACCGTTGCGTTGCCATCAGGTACAGGTAAGACCGTACGTATTGCTGTTTTCGCATCTGGTGATGCCGCTCAAGCTGCACGCGATGCAGGTGCCGATCTTGTTGGCGCCGATGAACTTGCTGCTGAAATCGAAAAAGGCAACATGGACTTCGACTTGGCCATTGCTACTCCCGACATGATGCCACTCGTTGGTCGCTTGGGTCGTGTGCTTGGACCACGTGGTCTCATGCCAAACCCTAAAACGGGCACAGTGACCCAAGATGTGGGTCGCGCAGTCAGTGAATTCAAAGGCGGTAAAGTGGAATACCGCACCGACCGTTATGGCAACGTGCACGTTCCCATTGGTAAGGCAAGCTTTTCTACAACCGACCTGGCCAACAACCTTCTTGCGGTTCTCGATGAAATTCAGCGTGCGAAGCCAGCAGCTTCAAAGGGCAAGTACCTGCGCAAAATCGTTATTGCCAGCACCATGGGCCCCGGCGTGAAGATCGATACCAACCGTTTGAAGCCAGAAGTATAAAAAGTTTGCAAATCGGCATTTGCCGATAGCGTCACAGATCTACATAACCGTTCGGTTACTCGCCAAAGACCTCTGGCTTGTGCGCAAGCACAATTAAGAGAGCAGCAATTGGGCTCTACCAGAAGAGGCGAACAACTTTCGGACACAGAACCACAGATCTCGCGATCTCGTGGTGTGTTCAAAGGGCGTTCGCAATTGCGGGCGCCGTGCGACCACACACACGATAGAGCGCAAGCCGAGTCGTGTCCGAGAGAAATAAAAGGAGGTGAAAATGACTTCTACAAGCATCCGTTCCGAGAAAGTCGCAGTGGTGTCCGAGGTTCGGGAAAAGTTGGCAGCATCTGATGCAGCCATCGTGACGGAATACCGAGGAATGACCGTGGCTGCACTTGCTCAATTACGTCGTGAACTGCGAAAGTCCGGTGCCGAGTACAAGGTGTACAAAAACACGTTGGCTCGTTTTGCCGCTCGTGAAGCAGGCTACGAAGGCCTCGAATCGATGTTGGTGGGCCCGTCGGCCATTGTGTTTGTGAAAGGCGATGCTGCAGCTGCAGCAAAGGCACTTCGCGAACAGGCCAAGGCCAATCCACTCCTCATCGTCAAAGGCGGTGTGGTGGGAACATCCACATTGTCGAAAAAAGATCTCGACGTTTTGGCAGATCTGCCACCGCGCGAAGTATTGCTGGCCCAGTTCGCTGGTGCCCTGCAGGCTCCGCTCGTCAAGACCGCAGGTCTCTTGCAGGCACTGCCTCGCAATATGGCATACGGCTTGAAGGCGCTCGTCGACCAAAAAGCTGCTTAATTCATTCATTTTCATTCATTTTTAACCAAAAAATTCAGTTTTCTCCCACGGGAGATCTACACAAGGAGATAGAGCAACATGGCTCTTAGCAAAGAAGACATCCTCGAGGGCATTTCAGCCCTCACCGTTATTGAACTCAAAGAACTCCTCGATGCATTCGAAGAGCGCTTTGGCGTCACCGCAGCTGCTCCAGCAGCCGTTGCAGTTGCTGCAGTCGCCGGTGGCGGCGGAGCTGCTGCAGAAGAAGAGCAAGACGAGTTCGACGTCATCTTGAAAGATGGTGGAGCTCAGAAGATTCAGGTCATCAAGGCTGTGCGCGAGCTCACCAGCCTCGGCTTGAAGGAAGCAAAAGACCTCGTAGACAGTGCTCCAAAGGCCGTTCTCGAGAAGGTCAGCAAAGACGATGCCGCCAAGGCAAAAGCCAAGCTTGAAGAAGCTGGCGCAGGCGTCGAAATTAAATAAGACCAAAAATCAGATATTCCTGGCAATTCGCTGGGCGGAGTGGCAATACCTCGGGCGAAAGCCCGAGGTATTTGCTTTTTCTGGCCTGATTTGGCTGGAGATGCTTGACTCGGGGCGAAAACAGGCTTATCTTGCCCCGAGACGGGCAATCTGGAGCTTCCGAGGAGGTTCTGCGAAAGATAAGCCCTATTTTTTGCTCTCCCTTGTTCATTTGGGTGGGGTGGCGGTAGCCTGTTCTGTTGCCGTGTGCTTTTATTTGTCGACATTTCCCATGTTGCCAATGAGCACATTTCATCCCCTACCGCTTGCAAACAGGAGTAAATAGTGGCCTCTCATTCGTTGTCCCGCGATCGGTATTCATTTGCGAATCTTGGAGAAGCCTTAGAGATTCCCGATCTCATTGCTGTCCAACGCGAAAGTTTTGAATGGTTTGTTCGTCAAGGTCTTGCAGAAGCATTTGCCGACATTTCGCCAATCAAAGACTTCAGTGGAAATCTTCAACTTGAACTCGAGTTTGACCCCACCGATGAAGACCTTTGCCCACCACCAAAGTTCACAATGGAAGAGTGCCGCGAACGCGACATGTCTTATGCATCAAGCATCTTTGTTCGTGCTCGTTTCTTAAACGGTCACACCGGAGAAATTAAAGAGCAAGTTGTCTTCATGGGTGACTTCCCGAAGATGACAGAAAAAGGAACTTTCATTATCAACGGCACCGAGCGCGTTGTTGTATCGCAGCTCGTGCGTTCTCCTGGCGTTATTTTTGAACCAGGTGAGCGTTTCCGTTTGCGTAACTTGTCGAAGCACCAATTGGTCAAGGGCACAATTCACCCATACCGCGGTGAGTGGCTCGAGTTCGATGTTGAACAAAAGCCAGGAAAAGACGTCACTGCAGGTACACGTGTTGCCCGCAAGCGTCGCCTTGGTGTTTTCACCATCTTGCGCGCACTTGGTTACGACGAAGAAGGCGCACCAGGCTTCCTCGACCGCTTTGTTGCACACTTCGATTTCCTTGAAGGCCAGTGGGAAAAAGAGCGCAACATTGCTCCTACCCGCGATGAAGCACTTGTTGAAATTTACAAGCGCGCCCGCCCAGGCGAACCACCAACCTTAGAAAGTGCACGCGCATATTTCGAAAATGCATTTTTCGAAAATCGCCGCTACGACCTCAGCCGTGTTGGTCGTTACAAGCTCAATCGTAAACTTGGCGGAGAACTTGAAAGCTTGCAAAAGAACTTCGGCCTCACTGCCGATCAACTCGATTTGCCTGCAATAGATCAGCCAGTACTTGCTAAGTGCGAAGTACTTGCCACCATCTCGTACATGTTGCACCTCGTGAAGCAAGAGCCTGGTTATCGCCTCGACGACCAAGACCACTTTGCCAACCGTCGTATTCGTTCTGTGGGTGAACTCATTCAGAACCAAGTACGTATTGGTTTGTCACGTATGGAGCGCGTTGTTCGTGAGCGCATGACAACACAAGATGTTGAAGCAATCACACCACAAACACTCATCAACATTCGCCCGGTTGTTGCTTCCATCAAAGAGTTCTTCGGAACTTCTCAGTTGTCGCAGTTCATGGACCAAGTCAACC
>JBBANI010000048.1:0-5666 GCA_040402015.1 Ilumatobacteraceae bacterium | reverse complement strand
TCGAGACAGGCACGACTTCCACATTCACGCTCGCATACCCCAATGATCATCCGGTTGTCTTAGAGACCTTGGCGAGCGAAGGCGTTGATGCCATTTGGACACTGCCGTACGCACATAAAGCTGGCGTAGCCGAAGGTCTTAATGCTGCATCTGCTGAAACTGTTACACAGTTTGCGCAGTCGCCAGTACGAGTAGTTGGTGGCTTAACCATTCATCCCGACGACGAGAACCCTGTTGACATTGTTCGTCATGCTGTAGATGTGCTCGGACTAAGGGTTTTAAAACTGCATTGCTCGGTCGGAAACTTTGCCGTTGACGACGAACGACTGCAGCCAGTCTTTGCATTTGCGTCAGAGCGCCACCTTCCTGCGGTGGTGCACCTTGGTCACAACGTGAATGGTCGAACTGATGCTGAGGAACTTCCAGCCATTGGCGAAGTTGCTGATCATTTTCCAGGCATGCCATTGATACTTGCCCACTGCGGACACCATGCAGCCCCTGAAGCAATTGCCCTTATGGACTTACACCCATCGCTGCACGCAGATCTAACACCAGTTGTAACGGAACACCCAACAATCACAGCAGAACACATCGCACGCCACCCTGACCGAATCTTGTTCGGATCTGATTGCCCGAACACCACTCTTAGCGTTACTGCCTGCATTGCTTGGCTAACAAATATGAACGTGCCACAAGACGTGCTTCAAAAAGTATTAGGTGGCAATGCATTACGGCTTACCGCCGCTGTATTGACGTAAACGTCACTTCACCAAGATCTTTCCAGACTTGGTCAGCGATTTACCCTTCTTTGGCTTCATCGTTATCGACAATGTGCAGGTTCCCTTTTTTAGAGCCTTGACCGAAGTTGACACAATGCGGCAGATTTTCCCTGAACTACTCGCAATTCGTGCGGACAACTTTGCCCCGCTTGGCGCAACCAACTTGAAATAGGTTGCGAGAGATTTGATCGTCGTGGATTTACCAATAAGCAGTACTCGTGTTACTACTGGTGCAACGAATGCAACAATCGTGGCCACTCCTCCAGAACCTGACGGCGCAGAAACGATGATTGTAGGGCTGGATTCTGCAACACTGCCAGACTTCGGTGCAACTGTTGTTGAAACGCCGGCAATTGTTGTCGTCGTTACTTGAGAAATACCGGCGACTGTTGTAGTCGTTGAGTCCTCTGGCGCAACAGAGCTCGTTGTAGTTGATTGCACAACCGTCGTCGTTGGCGACAAAGTTGTTGTAGTTGATTGCACAACCGTCGTCGTTGGCGACAAAGTTGTTGTAGTTGTAGTGGCAGCTGCAGCGGTCAGGGAGCTATCGGATTGTGCATATCCAGATCGATCCGTGATAACCAACACTCCCACAGTTTCACCAGGGTCTACGCCTGTCACCGTCACCACTTCATTAGTTCGACTAATTGAACCTCGACTCACCGCTAGAAAGTATGTGTAATCGGCCGAGAAGTTTGTGATTATGAATGTAAACCCATCAACCAAGGGAACAGCATTTGAGAATGTTGGCGTTAAACCAGACGCCACAGGGACTGTTGTCGTAGTGGTCGATGTTGTAGTTGTTGTAGTTACCGCTGCTGGGTTTACGCCAATACTTGATGCGTATCCCAATGAGCCCGCAGAGCCTGGGGACACCAAAGTGATATCTGCCGAGTTTGCAGAAAAGTCATCTATTGATCCCCCGTTTAGCTGCAGAGCTGAAACACTTGCATAGTCAAGATCACTGGTCTGATCTCCTGCCTGAGCGGTGTATTCAAAAAGCAGAGTATTCGCATAATTGCCTGATACAAAGTTCGCATACCGGCCTGAAGCACCCGTATTTAAGTGAATGCGTGGCGTTCCCGTCACAATCACACGTTCGGACATAGTGACCACGATAGAAATCTTCTGACCAGTCGTGAAAATCCCATTACTGAATCCGACAACACTTGTCACGGTTGGGCGCATGCTGTCGCCAGGGGCAACCACATAGATAGTTTGCATTGGAGATTGCGAAAAGAAATACTGATTGTCTGTGTCGATGGCGAAGAACTTGCAGGTACCAATACCAGTGATGTGGAGATCGTATTTAGAAGTCAAGTTACAGATCGGTTGACCACTGATTTTCGTTGTTTCATCAGATATTCGCATGTCGTACGACGGTGAAAACGAGCCGTTGATAGTTACTGTCGGCAAAACATCAAGTGTCGTACCCGAATATTGATACACCTTCTGAAATGAGCCACTATTGACAACGAGAGAACGTGTCGCATAAATCATGAAGAGTTGAGTTATCTCTGTTGCTGCGTCATAGTTGTAATCAGCAGCCTTGTTCACCAACATCACACATGAACCAACAGCTAGAGCAGTTATGACGACATCAGTGCCCACGCCAGAAATTGAACAATATGGAGAGGAATACGATGCGAGGGAAATAGTCACTTGCCCATCGCCACTTCCACCGGAGACAACTGGAATGAAGTCAAGTCCGACATATGCGCCCGTGGGAGTTGTCACAGACAATGCTGCCTGGCTGGATCTGGCAGTCACAGTGACTGTCTGCGACGCGTGTGCACTGTTGTAGTTGTAATCCCCTGCTTGGTCAACATTGATAATGCAGTCACCTACTTCGGTAAACGTGACAGCAGATCCACTGGTAGTACCAGATATTGAACACACACTGGAAGAAGTTGTATCAATACTGATGATTCTGCTCTTGCTACTAGAACCACCAGACACCGTGACCGTATAGGCCGTTCCTCCCACATGATGATTCACGGGCGCGGTCGATGTAAACGCCAAAGGCGTCTGATCATCACGCGGTGTCACAACCACTGTTTGAGAGAGACGTGTAGCTTCGTAGTTTGCATCACCCGGTTGTTCTATGTTCAGGATGCAATTTCCGACGCCAATAAATGACACCTTTCCCGTCACCGCATACTGGGAGAGATTGTTGCCAGTAATAGAACACACTGATGACGAACTCGAATCAATTGTGATTTGTTTACTTTTGCTTGAAGACCCGCCTTGTACCCACGGTTCATATGTCGGTGCCCCGATGTGCGGATTTACCGGTGCTGTTGTGAAGAAGAAATACAACGGGGTTTGAAGCCGTTTCGTAACTTCAATAGTCAAGGGAGCTGAGGTTGTTGACCCAATTCCATCAGTTGCTTTCACCAAAGCTTCGTAGATTCCTACAGTCTTAGTGGCGGCCACTGTGACAACGCCGTTGCTATCAATAGAGACTCCCGACAATGCAGACCCACTTGTGTTTGTCACACTCCACGTGTACGTAGGCGTTGATGAAAGTGTCATGTCTTGCGTGATGGGCAAGTTTCCTTTTGCGGCAGTAAATGCCTCGGTACTTGCAGCCACTCCAAAGGATGTCGTCAGTGTTGATTGTCCCCCTGAAATCTCAGGTCGCTCGTAATAAATAATAGAAACGACGCCAGAGCCACCGTTTCCGCCCCTGCTTAATGTCGCATCAGCGGAAATCGTTCTGTCTGTTGCCATTGTTCCTCCACCAGCTCCACCACCGCCGCCGTAATGCGCTAACCCAGATGTGGCCGGCGTACCCGACGATGTGAGGATGCTGTATGAGGCTGATGTTCCGCCACTGGAAGTGACTTCTGATGGAACGGTTGGGAATTTAAATGTTCCACTTCGATACGAATACACGCCAGCACATCGGTTACAGCTTGATGGTTTGGTGTTGATGTATAAACCACCACCTCCACCGCCATACGTAGACATTGAAACACTCTCTGGGTAGAACGGCATACGCCATCCACTTGCTCCAAGAGCACAATTAACGGACCAAATCGTTCCGCAAGTAAGAGCACTGCCCGAACCCCATTGGCCATTGGCATCTGTGTATCCGGCTCCACCACCACCACCAGAGAGATATTCAGATGCTGCAGACGTATCCAGAATGTATGAATCGGCAATGCCAATTCCACCATCGCCACCTGCTTCTGTCACAGCGAGTTTTTGAGATCCACCGCCTTGGTAATACATGGTTCCTACTGCTGCCCCAAATGGCACGCCGTGAGAGGTTGGCCTGTTCTGGGCCAACTGCCCGCCCTCAATCGGCGCGGCAGCACCGCCACCAGCACCACATGCAACAGAATTGTTATTCGCATCTGTTGACGTACATTCATAACTTCCGAGTGACTCGTTTGTATTTCCACCGCCACCACTGCCACCACCGGCCCAGCCAATGTTTTCTATCTGTGATGCGTGACCATTTCCGCCATTGCAGTTTGGAATACACGAAATTGGAACGGATGCACCACCAATTCCAACAGTGATTGCATACGACTGTCCAGGAGTAATGACAGGAAGTTTGTTGAGATACATAGCGCCGCCGCCGCCTCCACCGCCAAAGTACGTGCCGCCAGCTCCGCCACCACCGACAGCCAACACTTGACCCGTGGTAACACCAGCCGGTGCCACCCACGTACACGACGCATCACTCACTCCATTAGAAGTGAACGTCACTTTTGTATATCGATGAAGTTTGCGATCGCTCGATACTCGGGGCGCACTGACGAACTCATCTGACTCGCCAAGGTAGTTGCGACCAATTTCCGTTGTAGTAGAAACCGAACCCGATGTACATCCCGTTGACGCAGATACTGCCTGTGGAGATTCGACAGCGACCAGGACAAGGGAACTCAAAACGAGAACAACCGCAAGCCCGATCGACCCGCCAGTACGAGAGAAGGAACCAGAATTCATACATGGAACTTAGTACCAGTTGGTACCACATTCCAACGATTCTCCCTCTATTTCATGGGTTTAAGCAACGCTCGCAGACTAAACATCGTGGCTGACAGCCACTGCTCATCCCCGCCAACGTCAGTGGCCAGGTCGACGGTGGCGCGTCCGAGGGCTAGAGACCCAATCCATTGGGCAATGCCGATCAATGATTCGGTCGGAGCAATGAGACCTTTATCAACGGCAATCTGCAACGTGCCGGCCATGTATACATCTCCGCGCATTTGAGTGTCAGCTATCGATGCTGCCAGGACGGGAATTGTTTGCGCAGCTGCCATGGTGGCGATACGGCGGCGGCGGTTCTGTTTTCCATCTTCACTTCCGGCAATCTTTAAAACAGTCTCAATAGCACCAAGAATGACTTCAGCGCTCTCTGCTTGAGAGATGAACTCTCGCGTCGTCTTATTCGTTACTGTCAATTGTTCTAACAATCGCTGAACTTCAACAGCTGCAATCAACCCTTCACGATTATGAAAATGGTGATACACGGAACTGCGGGAGACGCCAGCTTTTTCCAAGACGCGAATTACGTTGAATTGGACGGGACCAACTTCATCTAATTCGACCGCAGCAAATGAAACGATGCGATCAATGGTTTCAAGACCATCGCTTCTCTTTCGCTTCGGCTCACTCATGGAATCCGAGCATACGCCTATAGCGAGGGCAACTACTGCGGCGGGAGGCGTTCGGCCCGCAGTGCTGACCTGCGCACCTTGCCGGCATCATCTCGTAGTGCGAAATCCACGTATTCGAAAGTGCGAGGCACCTTGTAAATGACCAATCGTTCGCCGAGGAACGTCTTTAAGTCTGCTTCGCTGACTTCAGATGGGTCTGCTTCCACAATCGCGTGAATCACATTGCCCTTGTCTTCATCGGGAAATCCGATAA
>JBBANI010000047.1:5764-7250 GCA_040402015.1 Ilumatobacteraceae bacterium | reverse complement strand
TTGCCCGCATTGGGGAGACCGACGAGACCGAAACATTCCATGAAGGGATTGACGCTATCTGCGTGGGTTACCGCCTGGGGATTGTTACTATGGCCGTAGTGTTAATTGCCTCGGGAAATCCCGTGGTTAGTAAGCGAAGGAAACCCCACATGACCTCATTCGACCTTGATCTCAGTAAGTACAGCCTCGGCTGGAGCGACGAAATCGAATATGCCTTTGAGCCTGTCAAAGGCCTTAACCAACGCGTCGTAGAGCAGATCTCATGGTGGAAGGGCGAGCCGAAGTGGATGACAGATTTGCGTATTCGCAGCCTCGGAATTTTTGATCGCAAGCCGATGGTTGCATGGTTTGCCGCAAACATGCCTGATATTGATTTCCAAGACATCTTTTATTACTTGAAGCCAGCAACGGAACAAGTTGATGAGTGGGATGACTTGCCAGAGCAAATGAAACTCACATATGAAAAGTTGGGAATTCCTGAAGCTGAGCGCAAATACCTCGCTGGTGTTACTGCGCAATATGAATCTGAAGTTGTATTCCACAGAAACCGTGACGAACTTGAGGAACAGGGAATCTTGTTCTGCGACATGGATACCGCATTGCGCGAATACCCAGACCTTGTGAAGCAGTACTTCGGCACTGTTATTCCTCCCGGCGACAACAAGTTCTCTGCACTCAATACATCTGTATGGTCCGGTGGATCATTCATTTATGTCCCACCTGGCGTGGAATGTGAAATGCCATTGCAGGCGTACTTCCGCATTAACTCAGAGAGCGCCGGTCAATTCGAGCGCACACTGATCATTGCTGACGAAGGTTCGAAAGTGCATTACATCGAAGGCTGTTCAGCGCCTGTATGGACAAAAGATTCTTTGCACTCAGCTGTTGTTGAAATCATCGTGAAGCCAAGTGCACACGTGACCTACACAACCATTCAGAACTGGTCACCAAACGTGTACAACCTTGTTACAAAGCGCGCGCGCGTTGAAGCAGAAGGCCACATGGAATGGATTGATGGAAACATCGGTTCAAAGCTCACCATGAAATACCCAAGCGTGTATTTGATGGGGCCAAAAGCAACCGGTGAAGTGTTGTCTGTTGCGTATGCAGGTGCTGGTCAGCATCAAGATGCTGGCGCAAAGATGGTGCATGCTGCTCCAGAGACCACATCAAAGATCGTGTCGAAATCAATCAGCAAAGACGGCGGCATCACTGCATACCGCGGACTTGTTCGCATTGATGAAGGTGCATATGGCTGCAAGAGCCACGTGCAGTGTGATGCATTGATTCTTGACGACAAAAGCGAAAGTCGCACATTCCCGTACATGGAAGTGGGCGCAAAAGACGCAGAGATCGGTCACGAAGCAACAGTGTCAAAGATTGCTGATGAGCAGTTGTTCTATCTCATGAGTCGTGGACTCACGCAAGAAGCAGCCATGAGCATGGTGGTGAACGGATTCATTGAGCCCGTTACCCGCACATTGCC
>JBBANI010000047.1:0-5664 GCA_040402015.1 Ilumatobacteraceae bacterium | reverse complement strand
GCCGTACTTGACGCAGCAGAAGAGATCATTAACGCCATGGGCGCTTCGATCTTGGAAGAAGTAGACAAAGAAAAAAATGCCAAGCCCCGATGGTGGCGTCGCAAAAAGTCCTAAGAGAAAAATCATATGAACGCAACCCCCGCAATAGTCATGCCAAGCACTGACGAAGAAATCTGGCGCTACAGCCGCATCGCTGAAATAGATATGTCTGCATACAAGCACGGACATTTGCGCACCGAGACCGTTGGTGCAGATTCAGTTCGCGTCACAGAGTCATTGGCTGGTATCGCCATGACATCAAACCCAGACATTTTCGCTGAACTCAACGGCACTAATGCTGACGTGATTTCGCTACGTATTCCTAAGGGTGTCGTAGTCGAAGGTGCAATTCATATCGTGCACCACCTTGAAGCAGACGGTGTCGTGGCATATCCGCGCCTCGTTATTGATGCTGAAGAGAACTCTGAAGTCACGGTTATCGAAACATTCATCTCGAACGACAACATTCATTCGCTCGTAGTGCCAGTTCTCGAAGTGCGCACGGGTAAAGCGGCTCGCGTGAACTACCTCACCATTAACCAACTCGGTCTCAGCACATGGCAAATTGGCCATCAGCAATCAGCTGGTCATCGTGACTCAACAACCCGTCTTGCAACAGTTGCCCTCGGTGGTGACTATGCACGTATGCGTACCGAAGTGCGTCTTGTCGAACAAGGTGCATCAGCACAGCAAGTGGCACTGTATTTCGCAGGCGGAACACAAATGCATGACTTCCGCACCTTGCAGATTCATGAAGCACCTCGCACCCATAGTGACTTGTTGTTCAAAGGCGCCGTGCGTGACACCGCACGCAGCGTGTACACCGGCCTTATTCATATCAAGCCAAACGCTGCTCACTCTCAGGCTTTCCAAACGAACCGCAACCTCACGCTGAGTGAAGGCGCGTGGGCCGAAAGCGTGCCGAACCTTGAAATCGAAACCAATGAAGTGAAGTGCAGTCATGCAAGCACCGTTGGTTCAGTAGACCAAGAGCAGAAGTTCTACTTGGAAAGCCGCGGAGTGCCGCCAGAAATTGCAGAACGCCTCATTGTGTTTGGGTTTTTCAACGAAGTAATTGATCGTTTGCCAAAGTTCGCAGACGTTGAAATGTTGCGCTCTGCTGTCAACCACAAACTGAACCCAGAAAACGAAGTGGCATCATGACCGTTGTTGCAAAATTTTCTGAACTCGAATCAGGCACTGCCCACAAGGTCATGGTTGACGGAGTCGCCATAGCAGTTGTCCGCATTGAAGACGAAGTGTTCGCCATTGCTGACACATGCAGTCACGCTGACATTTCATTGTCGCTTGGCATGGTGTGGTGTGAAACCAAACAAATCGAATGCATCAAGCACGGAAGCGCCTTCAACCTTGTTACCGGCCAGCCCGATACGTTTCCCGCCACTCAACCAGTCGCTGTGTATTCAGCATCAGTTGTCAATGACGAAGTCATTGTTGAATCAGCAAAGGCGAAGTCATGAGCACTCTTGAAATAAAAGGCCTTCGTGCCGAAGTCGCTGGCAAAGAAATCTTGCAAGGCATTGACCTTGTTGTGAAGTCTGGCGAAGTACACGCCATCATGGGGCCAAACGGTGCTGGCAAGTCCACACTGTCTGCAGTCATCATGGGTAAGCCTGGATACAAAGTGCTTGCAGGCTCAGTCACTCTCGACGGCGTCGACATGCTTGCATTGCCAACATGGGAACGTGCCATTGCTGGCATGCACCTAGTCATGCAGTACCCAACAGAAGTGCCAGGAGTTCACGCTGACCAAGTAATGGCTGAAGCACTTACTGCTCGTCACCGCGGCACTGAAGGTATGGCTGCTCGTATTACGCAAGAAGCACTACGCATCAACATGGACCCTGAACTTGTTACACGCGCACTGAACGTTGACCTTTCCGGTGGCGAGAAGAAGCGCAACGAGACAATGCAACTCGGAGTACTCGAGCCAAAGTTTGCAATTCTCGACGAACTTGACTCTGGTCTCGACATTGACGCTCTGCGTGATTGCGCACGTCGCGTTGAAGCAGCAACACACGAAAGCAATCTTGGCGTTCTTGCCATTACTCACTACGTTCGTTTGTTTGAAGAGCTAAAGCCAGACGTGGTTCACATCATGGTTGCGGGCCGCATTGTTGCTAGCGGTGGTGCAGAACTTGCCGACCAACTAGAAATTGACGGCTACGCAGCCTTCGTATGAGTGATGTAAACATTCCGAATGGCTGGCGCCACGAGGACAATGCATTGCGTCGTGAATTCACATTCGCCAATTTCGCTGAGGCGTTTGCTTTCATGACTTCTGTTGCGGATATGGCAGAAGTAGCTGATCACCACCCCGATTGGTCGAATAGCTACAACAGAGTTGCCATTGCGCTTACATCACACGACAAAGGTTGTGTCACACAGCGTGATTCTTCACTAGCAGAGCAGATCAATACCCTCGTCTAAGGTTGCTTTCGGAACGGGGGCTCCATGTCGCAGACTGCAACACGCGTATATCTGGGGAAGAAAGACGCCTTTCCTGGCTGGTGGGTCGTTGGCGGTTGCTTCACTGTTCTTTTCTTTAGCTCGGCTCTTGGGTTCTACGGAATGTCCGTCTACCTCAATGCGTTTTCGAAAGAACTTGGCTGGAAGATTTCATCTCTCTCCATCGCAACAACGTTCTTCTTCTTAGTCGGCGGCATCACCAATATGTTGGTCGCGCGCCTGATTGCAAAATTCGATGTCCGAATTCTCATTTATATCGGAGCAGTTGTCGGCGCTGGCTCGTTGTACATGTTGGGTCATGTCTCAGAAAAGTGGCATCTCTTCGTGGTGTACGGAGTGTTCGCAGTTGCGTGGTCGTGCAGTGGTTTAACAACAGCCACCACTGTTGTCACGCGCTGGTTCCACACAAAACGTGCGCCTGGTATCGCAGCAGCGTCTTCCGGGCTTTCAATGGGTGGCGTTGTCCTGACACCGATCATCAAGAAGTTGATTGACGCTAAAGAGATGAGTGGCGCAAGCCCGTACCTTGCGCTCATTTGGTTTGTCGGTATGTGTGTACCTGCGTACCTACTGATTCGCCCTGACCCATTGGCGTTGAACTGGATGCCAGACGGTCAACCAAAGCCAGAGAACCACATCGTTGATATGCCGGGCGTGTCTCTTGCTGACGCAACACGCACCAAGTTCTTTTGGGTTGTCACTATTGGCTATGTCTTGGTTATGGGCAGCCAAGTCGGAGCAATTCAACAGATAGTAAAACTCGTAGAAGAACGCACGTCTCCAGGCACCGCTGCTCTTGCAACGTCAGTTCTTTCTGGTGCAAGCGTTGTGTTCCGACTTGTTGGTGGCCGCATAATTCCGAAATTTCCGTTAGCAAAGTTCATGGTGTTCATTGCTGTCATGCAAGGTATTGCCATCATTCTCATTGGTCAGATGGAGAGCACAATCCCGCTGATGCTCGCAATCGGTCTCTTTGGCGCGATGGTTGGCAATGTCCTCATGATGCAGTCGTTACTTATTGCTCAACGTTTTGGCGTTAAGGATTACCCACGCATCTCCGCGCGTTCAGGTTTGGTGTCTCTCTCAGGCACTGCAATTGGGCCCATTCTCATTGGCACAATTCGCGACTCATCGGGTGGCTACACCGTGCCGTATCTGGTGGCCGGCTGTATTTCACTAGTTGGCGCGCTGATCTTTACAACCAGTGGCCCAGCTGAAGTAATTGACTAGAAAGTCATTGCCCGCAAGCGACGAATGCGTTCATCTGTTGCGGGGTGAGTAGAAAACAAGCGAGACACATTCACTCCGCTTCCACGACGAGCATGCATTTCAGCAAGTGGGTTGTGAATGTATGCCTGTGCTTGTGCTGGGGCGACAGCCATCGGAGACGACTTTGCTAGTACTTCAATCTTTTCTAATGCAGTAGCAAGTGTTTGTCCTGTGCCCAGAAGTTCTGCAGCACCACGGTCTGCTTCGAATTCACGACTACGAGAAATAGCCATTTGCATCAACCCGGCCGCCATTGGGGCTACAAGTGAAATGAGAAGAATTGCCAATGGATTAGCCCTATCTTCGTCATTGCGACCACCTCCACCACTAAACATGCTGGCAAACATGGCCATCTGTGCGATTGAGGAGATTGCAGTTGCAATTGCAGCAGCAACTGAACCAATGAGAATGTCTCTGTTCCGCACATGCATCAGTTCATGTGCCATCACGCCTTCAACTTCTTCACGTGTCATGGATTGCAATAGCCCTGTAGTCGCACACACCACTGCTTTGTTGGGTCCGCGTCCTGTTGCAAATGCATTCGGTTGATCAGCGGGGGAGACTGCAACGCGAGGCATCGGCAAACCAGCACGCTGTGACAAGTCACGAATCATTCCGTAGAACTCTGGGTGATCAGCCTCGGTAATCACTTGAGCCTTTGCAGATTTCAATGCCAATGAATCGCTAAACCAGTACGACCCACCCACCATGACTAGGGCCATCATGAGTCCGATCATCACCGAGCCAGAACTTCCACCGCCCAGAATTCCGGCGATAGCCACGATGAGCCCACCCATTGAGGCGAGAAGGATTGTTGTCTTAAACGTGTTTTTAAACATGGTGAGCACAATGTAGACGGTCGTAGGCTTGCATTTATGTCGGACGAAAAGATTCAACCCAACGTTGCTCGAGTTACGCAGGCAGCCAAAGACGCTGGCTTAGAGATTGAAGTGCGCAAGTTCCCCGAAGGCACAAAGACCGCACAAGACGCAGCCGACGCCATTGGTGTCACTGTTGGCCAGATTGTGAAGAGCCTGGTGTTTAGCGTCGACGACGAAATCGTGATGGCTCTCGTGAGCGGCCTGAACCAGCTCGACGAAAAGAAACTCGCGGCCGCTGCCGGCGGTGCGAAATGCAAACGTGTTGACGCTGATGCAGTGCGTGAAGCAACGGGTTACGCCATCGGTGGCGTGCCACCCTTTGGTCACAGCACACAACTGCGTGTGTTTGTTGATCCGGACTTGTTGCAGTACGACGAGGTGTGGGCTGCGGCAGGAACGTGGAATGACAACTTCGGTGCAGCGCCTGCAGACATTGTGCGCGTTGCTGGTGGAGTAGTCACCGACCTAAAGCGCGGGTAAACCCCTACGGTTGGCATGGTTAGTCTTAACTGGTGATGAGAAGCCGTGCAGTAGTTGTTCTTGTTGCCTCTGTTGCGCTGATGCTTGCAGCATGCGGTGGTGACCACGGAGTGACGGGTCCCCCGATGGCCGACATTGACAACAAACCTCCGTACGGGCCTGGCGTCGAGGTCGGAAAGTCTTACGACTATGTGCTCTACACCCACTGCGGGATCGAGTGGGCTCGTATCGACGGAGTCTGGTGGCACACCGAGCCCAACGATGACGGGAACGGCAATCCACCTTCGGGTTGGGGCAATCCCTACAACGCAGGTGAGCTAGTCGTGTTGGACGATTTCACAGCGGTGTACAGCAGCGGACGGGACAACAACGTCGAGTTCAAGCGAACCAACAAAGTCAAGGCTCCATTCGTCTGTCAATGACGGGGCCACTGGTTGAGTTGGCACCACGACTCGCTCGATGCACTGCACGCGCAATGGGTTGCTTAAACCAACGATGGCGTGCC
>JBBANI010000046.1:6324-7506 GCA_040402015.1 Ilumatobacteraceae bacterium | reverse complement strand
GCCAGGTGCGCCGATTGCATTTAGAGCAAGCGACACGGTGCGTTCGCTCCATGCGGGAAGACCTTTGCCCATCCATTGCGTTGGCCAATGTGGAACAGCCCACCCCGAATCAACAAGGCGCTCGCGCCATTCGAGTAGTGACAGTTCCTGATTCCAATTCTCGGTTAGCCAAGCAGTGCATTCGTCGTGCACCGCTTCAGGAGTAAGCGCAGTTGACATGTTGAGAATTACAGGCCTGATGGATCAATTGCCATGCCAAAACGTAATTTGTTATTGGCGTGTCCGAGATGTTGCAAAGAAAATGCTGCACGGAATGCGTTGTATTGCCCTTGTGCTTCAAGTGTCTGATTCACAGATTCTTTAGCAAGTTTCAGGGCAAAACCAGGTTTGGTTGCAATTTTTGCAGCCATAGCCATTGTGGCTGACTCTAGGTCTGCTGCTGGCACGACTCTGTTGATCATGCCCGCATCCATCGCTTCCTGCGCAGTGAACGTGTCGCCTGTGAAGAGCAGTTCTTTTGCTTTACGTGCACCGAATTCCCACGGGTGGGCAAAATACTCAACACCATTGACTCCAAAGGCAACAACAGGATCAGAAAAGGTGGCATCGTCTGCAGCAATGATGATGTCTGCAACCCAGAGCAACATGAGACCACCAGCAATTGTCATTCCCTGTGCAGCTGCAATCACTGGCTTTGGAATATTGCGCCAACGCCAACACATGTTGAAGTACACCTCTTCTTCATGAGCCATCATTCCTTCTTGGCCCTCACCCGTGAAACCTGATTGAGGAAACACTTGTGGGAAATCAAGATGGCTCGAACGGTCTCGCAGGTCATGCCCGGCCGAGAAGTGTTTCCCTTCGGCACGAAGAACGATGACTTTGACATTTGAATCACGAGCTGCTGCGTCGTAACACGCGTTGAGTTCATAGGTCATCTGATTGTTCTGCGCATTGCGCTTGCTGTCACGATTCAGCGAAATAACGGCGATGCCCTGATCGCCTGGCTGATGAACTCGGTACGAGACCGTTTCAAGGGAGTTGATGTCAACGTCCATGTGGTTGGGGAACAAGGACTCGAACCCTGAATAACAGTTCCAGAAACTGCTGTGTTGCCAATTACACCATTCCCCAGTGCGTGCACCAGTTTAGCGGTGAGTCGCCGTGACCACCACCGTGGTC
>JBBANI010000046.1:0-6224 GCA_040402015.1 Ilumatobacteraceae bacterium | reverse complement strand
GATGGCACGCCGTCATATTGCGCTGCACCCATGACCACAATTGCGTCAACAACCCTTGAGTCGTGGTGAGTACCCGCCCACCTCAGTGATACTGCGGCAATTCCCACATATGAGGCGAGAGCTAGACATACACCAATCGTGAGGACAAATGCAGAACGCACAAAAGCGCGCATATCAGAAATTATCCCAGCCGTGCAATGCCGGCAGCAAGGCGACGAATAGTTTCCTCGCGACCAAGAATTTCAAGACTCTCAAACAAAGGAGGACCGACTGTTCGCCCAGTGATGGCTACGCGAATCGGCGCCTGGGTTTTGCCCAACTTCAAGCCATGGGCTTCTGTCCATGTTTCAAGAATGCCCTTCAAACTGTCGTGGTTCCATTCGGCAGTTGCAATCGCTGAGGTGAAGTCTGCAAGCACTTCGCGAGCAAAATCTGCACTCATTGTTTTATTCCATGCATCGTCATCAATTGCAGGGTTCTCTAGGAACAAGAAATCAACCATCGCCGGTATCTCTGACAAGGTGACCACTCGAGTTTGTACGAGAGGTGCTGCTTGAGCAAAGACGTCTGCGCTAAATCGATCTGCTGGCCATGCATCAGTGGATGCAAGCACTGGAGATGCTGCATTAATGAATGCATCATGTGACATGGCACGAATGTAATCACCATTGAACGAAGCCAATTTCTTGATGTCAAAGAATGCTGGTGAGTGGTTGACGTCTTCCAAACGGAACTCTTCCACCATTGAAGACCACGGAACTATTTCAGTGTCGCCAGCCGGAGCCCACCCAAGTGTCATGAGGTAGTTGATCATTGCATCAGGAAGAATTCCCTCTTCGCGATACTGCTCAAGTGCCACCTTGTCGCGACGCTTTGACAACTTCTTACGCTGTTCGTTCACCAACACAGGAACGTGCGCCCAAATTGGTGGCGTTGCACCCAATGCTTCCCACAACATCTGCTGCTTCGGAGTATTCGGTAGATGCTCTTCTGCCCGCACTACATGTGTGATGCGCATCTCAATGTCATCAACCACGTTGGCCAGCAAGAACATGGGGCTGCCATTACTGCGCAACAGCACGAAATCTTCAATGGTCTCGTTGGCAAATTCCACTTCACCTCGAACAAGGTCAGACACGCTGGTTGCGCCTTCTGGCACACGGAACCGCAATACATGCCCTGGGCCCCCGGCAAGTCCACGGTCACGCGAGTAACCGTCGTAGCCCTGCTTGCCTGAAGACTTTGCCCGTTCCTGAATCTGGTCAGCCGTAAGGTCACACCAATACGCCTGACCCGCAGTGTGCAATTTCATGGCAGCAGCAATATGTAGTTCTGCATTCTGCGACTGAAAGTACGGCCCTTCGAATCGTGGTGACTGTGAATCAATTCCCAGCCATGACAGAGCGTCGATGATGCCTTGAGTCCATTCAGGGCTGTTACGAGATTCGTCAGTGTCTTCAATTCGTAGAACAAACGTGCCGCCAGTACGTAAGGCAAGTGCCCAGTTATAGAGAGCGGTGCGGGCGCCCCCAACGTGGAAAAAACCAGTTGGTGAGGGGGCGAAGCGATAGCGAGGAGAATCAGACATGTCTGTGCAAGGTTAGTGGCACAGCGATTGAACGATAGTCAACGGTAGTTTGAAGAGATGGATGGCTTTACAGAGACAGAACAACTCAATGTGCTCGGAGAGCGCCTACGCACGTGCTGCACTTCACCCGTCACAGGTTTTTACAGAACTGGCTGCTGTGAAGTCGGCGGTGACGATGTTGGGGTTCATGCCGTGTGCGCAATCATGACCGATGAGTTCCTTGAGTTCTCGAAGGCTGCGGGCAATGACCTCTCCACCCCAATGCCTCAACACGGCTTTGCTGGCCTGAAGGCTGGCGACCAGTGGTGCTTGTGCGCACCACGTTGGCAAGAAGCTTTCGAAGAAGGCAAGGCGCCACAAGTGAAACTCCATTCAACACATATCGCGGCCACAGAATTTTGCGATGTCGAAGGGCTTCGCGCCCACGCGATTGATCTTTAGCGCGACAACGTGTCGTGAGTAAAGCTCATCAACAAATCACCGTCGCCAGTGATTGATGAACTCAAACCATGAACAACGGGAAGAAGTTGTTCACAAAAGAATCGTGCTGTAGCAACTTTTGCAGCAATGTCATCAGATGACATTGCTGAATGAACGGCCAAGTGAGCTGATCGCGCCATGACATAGCCACCAACCAATGTCGATAGTTGTGTGAGATACGGCGTTGCGCCAGACAACACAGCGACTTGGTTAGTGCCGTTCTGCTGTAACCATTGCGTGGTGCCGCGTACCGACTTCAATGCTGACTGCAATTCAGATGCAAGAGAGACAAGTTCTGGGTGCTTAATGAGTTGGGCGTCTAATGCATCAATGTCATCAAGTAGTCCGCCAAGAACTGCGCCACCCTTCAATCCCATCTTGCGACCAACCAAGTCCATCGCCTGAATGCCATTTGTGCCTTCATAGATAGTGGTGATGCGCGCATCACGATAATGCTGTGCCACGCCGGTCTCTTCAATGAATCCCATGCCGCCATGAATTTGAATAGCGATGCCTGTGAGCGCGACGCCCATGTCGGTGCCCCACCCCTTTGACAGCGGAGTTAGCAGCGCTGCCAAATCTTCTGCCTTCTCACGTTCCGTTGCATCGGGGTGATGTGCCGCAATATCAATGCATGCCGCGTTCCAGTACAACAAACGGCGAAGTGCTTCAATGGTTGACTTCATAGTGACAAGCATTCGCTTCACATCGGGGTGATCAATGATGGACGATGCTTCACCAGCAGGCGCCCCAGGTGCGCGACCTTGGTGACGAAGCACTGAATACTCAAGCGACTGTTGATATGCACGCTCTGCAAGTGATAGTCCTTCAAGGCCCACTGATAGTCGCGCTTGGTTCATCATGGTGAACATGTACTGCATGCCATGGTTTTCTTCACCGATGAGATAACCGATGGCTCCGTCATTGTCGCCAAACGACAACACGCAAGTGGGACTGGCCTTAATACCTAGTTTGTGCTCAATAGAAATACACGAGACATCATTCTTTGCACCGAGGGAACCATCTGCGCCCACAAGGTATTTCGGAACAATGAAGCATGAGATGCCTTTTGTTCCGGCTGGAGCATCTGGCGTACGCGCCAAAACCAAGTGAATGATGTTGTCTGCCATATCGTGTTCACCAAAAGTGATGTAGATCTTTGTGCCGTGAATGCGATACGTGCCATCTGACTGCGGAACAGCCTTCGTGCGTACAGAGCCAACGTCGCTACCAGCATCAGGTTCTGTGAGGTTCATGGTGCCTGTCCATTCGCCTGTAATCATCTTTGGCAGGTAGGTCATTTTTTGAATCTCGTCACCGTGATGACGAATGGCATCAATTGCACCTTGAGTCAACAGAGGCGCCATGCTGAGCGCCATGTTTGCCGAGTTCATCATTTCTTGAATCGCGATACCGACAACAAAAGGAAATCCCCCGCCGCCAAAACCTGTATCAAAGGAAACAGCACCCCATCCGGCTTCGACATATGCGTGATATGCCTCGATAAAACCTTCTGGCGTTGACACAGTCCCGTCAGCATTTCGCTTCGCGCCTTCCTTGTCCCCCGATTTGTTCAGTGGAGCAAAGATGTCAGCCATAAAGCGCCCTGCTTCAGCAAGTAAGTCTGAAACCATGCTGTGGTCTGCATCATCAAAGTAGTCGTACTTCATGATGGAGGGAAGGTCAACGAAAGAGTTGAGTGAAAACTCGATGTCAGACAGTGGAGCCGAGTAGTTGGTCATACAGAAAAACCTGTGAGCGTACGCCAATTCGTGGAAAATTGAGTCACCACTTCTGATGGCGACATCTTTAAGGTTTCATTTGGGGCCATGTCAGCAATTGCGCGGCCCTCTTTGTAATGATGAGCATCATTGCCAACACCAACAAACAATTCGCGGCGTACTGAGACCAAGTCTGCTGGAGGCGCGTCAGACAAGTAGCCCCACATACCCAATGCAACATTCAAGTCATGCACCACTGGCGCACGGCCAAACAGAGATGCACGTCGCAAGGCAATAAGTGAACAGCCGCGCAACACATCATCCATGTCTTCGCCCGCAGTGACACGAACGCGAGCACGCGCACGTTTAGCTAAACCAATGATGTACCCCTGATCAGGACCTTGATATCCGAGGCGCTCACCTTCTGGCTGGCGTCCTTGTATTTCTCCGGGACGACCAGGCGACCACGATTCAGGAACCGAATCGGGAGACTCGTAGTAGCGAACCGGTTCAACCGGAGGAACTGGAGAAAAGCGGGGAGCCGACATGAACTAAAACTCTACGCCGAAGCGTGGAGTAGTCCATAGATCAATGACTCTTCCAGGGCATTCCAGGAGGCCTCGATGATATTTGCCGACACTCCAATGGTGGTCCATGACCGATCACCGTTTGTGGCATCAAGTAGCACGCGAGTAATTGCTCCAGTGGCGGTTGCGCCGTCCAAGATGCGCACCTTGTAGTCAGTCAGGTGCACTTTGGCTAGGACTGGATAGTGAGGCAATAACGATGCGCGCAGCGCAGCGTCGATTGCGTTCACTGGGCCATTGCCCGCTGCGGTGTGTACGTAACTCTGATCCGCGATACGCACTTTGACAGTGGCTTCGGTTGTGAATTCACCATCTTCTGCTTCGTCGGTAACGACACGCATTGATTCCACATGAAATGCATCGTGCTTCAATCCACTTGCGCGACGCATCAGCAATTCCAACGATGCGTCAGCGGCTTCGAAGTGGTAACCCTCGTGCTCAAGGCGCTTCAGATCTTCAATGACCGAACCGATTGCGGCTCCATCCAACTGCAGACCAAGTTCTTCAGCCTTCACTTCAATAGTTGCACGGCCGGCCATTTCACTAACTACAAAGCGAGTGCCGTTTCCAACAACAACTGGGTCGATGTGCTCGTATGCATCTTTCGCGCGCTTGATAGCTGACACGTGTAACCCGGCCTTATGTGCGAATGCCGAAGAACCAACGTACGGAGCCTGAGGATTAAGTGGTCGATTCAAAACTTCAGCAACATGATTGCTGACCGCGGTCAGGCGATCAAGGTTGCCTTCTGGCAAACAACGAAAACCCATCTTCAATTCAAGGTTCGGGATAACAGTTGTGAGGTTGGTGTTGCCTGTGCGCTCCCCCAACCCGTTCAACGTGCCTTGTACGTGGCGAACACCCGCTACTACAGCAGCCATTGAGTTTGCAACAGCACAACCAGTGTCATCGTGACAATGAATTCCCAATGTTGCGTCGTTACCAACGAACGCTTTTACTTTTGTGACAATCTCACTGATTTCATGAGGCAAAGAGCCACCATTTGTGTCGCACATTACCAAGTGAGTAGCACCCTTCATTACTGCAGCGCTTACAACCCGCATTGCAAATTCTGGGTTGTTCTTGTATCCGTCAAAGAAGTGTTCAAGGTCAACCATTACTTGACGGCCATTCCCAGTCAAGAACTCAACAGAATCAGCAACCATAAGTTCGCCTTCATCAAGAGTTGTCTGCAACGCTTCTGTGACGTGATAGTCCCACGATTTCGCCACGATGCACACGGCAGACGTATTGGCGTCAATTAAGTTGCGCAATGTTGCGTCGTCGTCCACTTTGCCCTTCGGGCGGCGTGTTGAACCAAATGCCACCAAGGTTGAATGCTTCAACTTCAGTTCGGTGGCTGCGCGCGCAAAGAATTCGATGTCTTTCGGATTCGCCCCTGGCCATCCACCTTCAATGAATTGCACACCGAGGTAATCAAGCTGTTCAGCAATACGAAGTTTGTCTTCAACAGTTGCAGAGACACCTTCTACTTGCATGCCGTCGCGCAAGGTGGTGTCAAATGCTTCGACTAGTTCTTTTGTGTTTTGTGTGTTCATGTGAGTGCTCTTCTTTGGGGTCGTCTGGTTCGAAATTTTGGGAATGAAAAAGCCGCCCTTCAGGCGGCTGAAACGCGCACGTCGGAAACCGGCGTGCGCTAACGAATAATGATGATCGCGACAGCGGTGCCCATAGGGCGACGAGAAGTGCTGGCGATTGACATGGGCACAGTCTTGCGCCTTCCCATGCCATTCGTCAACCCCCAAGCCCAACTTCTTCAAAGACCTGTACTTCGGCCCAGAGAACTCAATGCCGTTTTGTCAGCTGTCTCCACAGGCGCTGGGCGGC
>JBBANI010000045.1:2784-8013 GCA_040402015.1 Ilumatobacteraceae bacterium | reverse complement strand
GCGATGTCTTCTGGTGTGCCAACACGACCACTTGGGTTCATGCGACCAACTGTTTCCCAGTCCGTGTTATCAACGTCTCCGCCGCCACCGACACCAGTTGACAACATCCATGTTGGAAATGGTCCTGGTGCAATTGCGTTAACAATGATGTGGCGCGAAGCCAAACGACCTGCAAGAACTTTTGTTAGAGAATGCACTGCAGCTTTCGATGGACCGTACGAGTAGGTCTCGAAACTTGGTGTACCAATGCCGTCAATTGAGCCAATGTTCACGATGCGTGACGTGTTGTCTTTTGTGGCGCGAGCCTGCAACAACGGAAGCAGTTTCTGAGTAAGAAAGAAGACACCCTTCACATTGGTGTCCATGACTTTGTCCCAACCAATTTCAGGGAATTCTTCAATTGGTGCACCCCATGACACACCAGCGTTGTTGATCAGAATGTCGACATACTTTTCGCGCTTGGTGATCTCTGCAACCAAGGCTTCGATTCCTTCAATCTCTGCCACGTTGGCAGGAAGAGAAATGCACTCTCCGCCGTACGTGTCCATCAGGCGCTTTGCTGCCTCATCGCACGCTTGCGCCTTACGAGCCGAGATATAGACCTTGGCACCATTGGCCAAAAGTCCGGCAGAAATCATTTCTCCGATTCCACGCGACCCTCCGGTCACTAGGGCAACTTTCCCTTTCACTGAAAACAGTGACTGCACGCTCATGTCTGACATGTGATTCCTCCATCGATTTAGGTAAGGGCTAAGACTAGGACATCCACCTACACAGACCCCGAACGCAGTGTGTATCGTTCTAGAAACCGCACACTTGGGGGGCTCTCGTGGCACATGACCTTATTATCCGTAATGGACTCATTGTCGACGGCACAGGCCGCGATGGCTACACAGCCGACATCGCAATCGATGGAGACACCGTCACATTCATTGGTGACCTCACCGGCGAAATTGGCGCGAGAGAAATAGACGCCAAAGGTCTTGCCGTGACTCCTGGGTTTATTGACCTTCACACCCACCTTGACGCACAAGTGGGCTGGGACCCACTGATGACTTCCAGTTCATGGCATGGCGTCACCACGGTTTTGATGGGGAACTGCGGCGTCACATTTGCTCCTGTTGCAAAAGGTGACGAACAATTCCTCGCTGAGATGATGGAGAGCGTCGAAGACATTCCGCGCGATGCAATCTTGAATGGACTTGCATGGGACTGGGAGACATACCCCGAGTACTTAGATTCAGTTGAAAAACTGAATCCAGCTCTCAACATTGTTGGCATGGTTGGGCATTGTGCAGTGCGTTACAACGTGATGGGCGAACGGTCACTTAGTGACGAGCCTGCAACCGCACAAGAACTACAACGCATGAGTGACATTGTTGCTGAATCAGTTGCAGGTGGTGCAGTTGGTTTCTCAACATCGCGCATTTTGTTGCATGTTGTTCCAGATGGCCGTTACGTGCCGGGCACTCTTGCACCCAAAGATGAGTACCTCGCCATTGCTGATGGCTTGAATGCCGGCGGTGGTGGAATTTTCCAAGCGGTCAATGACTTCGCAACAAAAGCAGCTCACGAATTTGATCTGTTGCAGTCAATGTCAGAAGCATGCGGAGATGTTCTGTTCTCTGGCGGTGTCGGCAATGGCGACAAGCGTTCAGCCGAAGGGTTCGGAAATTTCCTCAACAACACCCGCGCGAACTCTGGCCGAATCACATCAGCCGGCATGACTCGCCCGAGCGGTTCACTGTGCGGGCTTGCGCAAATCTCTCCTGTGAAAGGAAAGAAATGGCGCGCCCTCATGGATCTTCCTACTATCGAAGATCGCGTAGCGGCCCTACGTAACGCAGCAACGCGCGCAGAACTTGTTGCGGAAGGCAAAGAGAAAGGCATGTGGTACGACCCGAATCACATCTACCCATTAGGAACAGAATTTTCGCCAGACTACAACGAACAAAATGGCGTATCAATTGCGCAACTTGCTGAAGCCGCTGGTGTTCACCCAGTTGAACTCGTCATTGATCGACTCATTGAAAGCAATGGCCTTGAGTTGTTCAATACCTGGTTCTTTAACCGCAATACATCTGACCTTGAAGATTTTCTCGCACTTGATCACGTGTATCCAGGACTTGCAGATACCGGAGCCCATATCGGTCAGATCTGTGATGCAGATGCCACCACGCATTACTTGCAGTACTGGTACCGAACACGTGGCGTTGTCACATTGCCTCAGGCCATTCGCAAACTCACCAAAATGCCAGCAGAAGTGTTGGGCTTAAAGAAGCGCGGCACTCTCGAAGTCGGCAACTTTGCAGACATCAACATCTTTGATCCACAAACTGTGTCATCTGGTCAACCAACATATGTCAACGACTTTCCTAATCAGACAGGACGACTGCTCATTAAGTCACGCGGCTACGCAGCAACAATTGTGAACGGTCAAGTTGTGACTGAACAAGGAAACCACACAGGTGCTCGTCCGGGTCGCGTTATTCGCGAGTTTGCTCGCGCGTAAAGGACACAATGGCAATTCGCGAGAAAATGATCGACCGTGACTTCGCAGAGTCCTTACTAAAGACTTTTGACGACCCTTACAAAAACGGCGTTCATATTCTCTTCAACGAGTGGTGGCAATATGCAGATGAATCAACAAAAGATTCATATGTGGCACAAATGACCGAAACAGGTGAATTCGAAAGTCTGACTAGCGGCAGCTTGTACAACGACACTCCGTTGACAATAAAAGCACTCGAACGGCTTCCCGCTGGAAGCCTTGGTCGTGCATTCCACGATTGGATCATCAGCAACAAACTCACCATTGGGCTTGCGACGAACTACAAGGCAATGCACGAAAAATTTAAGTCAGAGGGGATTCTTGAAGGAATGCCACCAGAGATGGAAGCAGCCGTTCTTCGCTCCTATCAAACTCATGACTTTCAACACGTTGTCACTGGATATGACTCAAGCCCTGCTGGCGAAATTGCGTTGCAATCATTCGGCTTTGGTCAAGTGCGGTTTCCATATTTCGGAATGTGGATGTCTGTGTCAATGACACGTATGACTTTTCTCTCACCACACCGCATCACTGAATTCATGGATGCCATTGCTGACGGATGGGAACTCGGACGACGCTCGCCAAATATTCAGTGTGTGAAATGGGAAGACATGCTCGACCAACCACTCGCAGAAGTTCGAAAGAAACTTGGCATCACTCCTGCAGGAATTGCGAATCAGGCAATCAAGTAGGCGGACCGCCTTTTGTAAATGCAGTCCCGGGCGGATCAATTGCCCACGCAGGCGATTCACCCCATACATCTCCGTACACAAGCCCGGCCATTGGTACACGTCGTACAGGGCCATGATTCCCCGCAGGTTTACCAAGTGAAATAGATGCAGCAATCAGGGTGTCATCTGGAATACCAAGCAGTGCTCGTAACTCGGGTTCTACAAAACCATGAAACCCAGTAATGACTCCCCCGTACCCCAAGCCACGTGCAGCCAACAGCAAGTTTTGGCACGCCGGATACACAGACGCACCTTCAGTGGGGTTTTGTTCACGATATCTCACCAGCACGGCAAGTACCAACACAGGAATCTGTGCGAAATTGTCGACGTATTGCTGCATAGTGTTCGCCATACGAGTTTTAGGTGAATCTTCAACTACACCTGAGCCCTTTTCGTAGCCATCATCTGTTCGTTTGTGGTTCCACACCTTCTGAGCACCGGTAGCAATCAATGTTTTTGCTTGTTGTGCGATGTCGGAATCAGCAAGAACAATGAACCGAAAAGGTTGACGGTTGCTTCCGCTTGGTGCACGTGTGGCAGCAAACATGATGTCGCGCAAGACTTCGTCTGGAATTGGCTCATCGAGATATCGACGAATCGCACGCGTTGTGCTGATGCCTTCAAGCAACCCAACGATGTCAGGGGCAACAGGGGTGTTCTTATCAACCATTGATCGTATTAGTGGTGGTCAAGGACGCCCGCGTCCTTTGCCCATTTCCAGTGCATGCGACCATGATCTGCATTTGCACCAATCACACCGCCTACTGTTCCGTCAGCCCACGGCGCCCCTGGCAATACCTCTTCCAACTGTTCATCAGTCAGTTCACTAAGAAGCTCTAACGACACTGCACGCGCACTTGCACCGAGTGCCACCACTTCATGCAGAGACTTGCCGTGATGCTGCTTCTGCCATTCTTCCGTCATGGCATGTACTGACGCCATGATCTGATCGCGTGTACGGGGAGCGCCTGAATCATCCGCTGTCAACCCGACCGGATTCTTATGGCCACTGATGTGGCGGCGAATCATGGCTGCAAAGTTGCGCTCAATCAGCGCCAAGTGCGCAAGATGGTCGAGCGCTGACCAGAAATTCGAAGGGTCGTGTTCGCTAGGTGTGAGGTCACCGAACAACTGATCGTCGGTGAGATGCGAGTAGGTCTCCAACAGCCACGCCCTGTCTTCATTCAGTTTCTTTTCAATTTCAATGCGATTCATGATTCTCCTAAAGAATTGTTTACGCCAATTCTGTCATGAGGCACGCCATACAGGTACTGTCACAGACATGGCTTCACTTCCTGCCCACCCTGAACTTGGCTTTTACACACTCGCAGGAGCTCCGAACTCGCCGCGTGACATGCTGGGTGAATTGTCAGACGCCGAAGCCATGGGCCTTGGCACTGCGTTCATTTCCGAACGTTTCAATATCAAGGAAGCTGGCGCTCTCACTGGCGCAGCCGTTGCTGTCACCAACTCCATCAACATCATCACTGCGGCCACTAACCACACCACGCGTCACCCACTAGTAACTGCTTCATGGGCAAGCACGTTGCACCTGTTGTCGCAGGGACGTTTCAGTCTTGGCCTCGGCCGCGGTATCGATGCCATGTTCAAGGCGTACGGCATGCCCCTTGCAACCACAGACTCAATGGAGAAGTTCGCACAGGTGATGCGTCAGTTGTGGCATGGCGAGACAGTGATGAACTACGAAGACATCACTGGTAAGTACCCAGTGCTTCGGCTTGACCCAGCATTTGATTTAGATATTCCGCTCAGCATCACCGTGTTTGGTCCACAGACTCTCGAGATGGCGGGCCGCGCCTATGACAATGTGATCTTGCACACCTTCTTCACAGACGAAACAACTCAGCATGCGGTACAGACAGTGAAGCGTTCTGCTGAAAAAGCTGGTCGTGACCCAGCTTCCGTAAAAGTGTGGTCATGCTTTGC
>JBBANI010000045.1:0-2684 GCA_040402015.1 Ilumatobacteraceae bacterium | reverse complement strand
GCAACACCGACAGAACTTGCTCCAATTCTGACCGCCTACGCCTGACAGAAATAAGTTTCCATCTAGAGATGGCCTCACAAAATATGTAAGGCTGACCCGATGAATATCGACGAAGCACGTGCCGTCATCTCGGCTGCTGGACAGCCATACGAAATGGGAATTGTGGAATGTATCCGTGGCGCAGTGCCCGGATTTGTTAATGGCCCACAAACCCTCCGCGATTTATACGAACAGAACCTTAGTGACGACACCTTTCTTGTATACGAAGACGAACGTCTTTCGTTTACCGAGGCATATGCGAAGGCTTCGCAAATAGCTCACGTTCTACGTCATCGGTTTGATATTCAAAAAGGCGACAGGGTTGCCATATCTATGCGTAATTATCCAGAGTGGATTCTTGCCTTCACAGCAATCACCGCGATTGGAGCCATCGCAGTAGGAATGAACTCTCTGTGGTTGCCAGACGAGATGGAATATGGCCTCACAGATAGTGGAGCCAGGTTGATATTCGCAGACGAGGAACGTCTTGAACGGTTAAGTCAACTGTCAGGAAACTTGGCATTGCATGTCATTTCCGTGCGCACAACACGACAGATCAATAGACCAGTATTTCAACTCGAGACACTTCTTCAAGATGTCCCAACAGCATCAATGCCCGATGTCGAAATAGTCGCAAATGATCCAGCACTCATTTTGTATACATCGGGTTCTACAGGTCGCCCAAAGGGTGTGCTGTCAAGCCAACGAAATATTCTGACCGCAATTATTTCCTGGGAGTTTGCAGCCGTCGCACAGGCCATGACGATTCGATCTCAACAGGATTCCCCTCACTCTGATACTCCGTACCCAGCCGCGGCACTTCTTGGAGTACCCCTGTTCCACGTTTTGGGAATGCATGTTGTCTTTTTGTCCTCGTATCGCAGTAAACGAAAATTGGTCAGCATGTATAAATGGGATCCTGCACACGCAGCTGAACTCATTGAATCAGAGCGCATCACCACTTTTAGTGGCCCTCCTGCCATGACAGGCGACCTCGCCCGCGAGGCTCTCCGCTCGAGTTGCGACCTCAGTTCACTTCTGGCTGTCGGCGGAGGAGGCGCATCTCGTGCTCCGGAACAAGTGAAACAAATAGACGACTCTTTTTCACAAGCAGCGCCGAATACTGGGTGGGGCATGACAGAAACGAATGCAATCGGAACCAGTATTAACGGACACGAGTATTTAGAACACGCAATGAGCGCAGGGCGGGCTCTTCCCTGTATCCAATTACGAGTTGTCAATGACTCAGGTGCTCCAGTTCCTGCTGGCGAACGTGGCGAACTACAAATTCGTGGGCCTCAAATGTTTATCGGATATTGGAATCGCCCGGAAGTGGACGCAGAAGTCTTTGACGGTGATTGGTTTCGTACAGGAGACGTCTCATACATCGACAAAGACGGTTTTATGTACATCGTTGATCGAATCAAAGACCTGATTATTCGTGGTGGCGAAAATATTGGATGTGGAACTGTTGAGGCAGCATTGATGTCTCATCCCTTAATCATCGAAGCAATCGCATACGCAGTCCCCGATGACCGTTTAGGAGAAGAGGTGGCAGCCACCATTTACATTGAGTCCCCTATCGAGGAGGAAGACCTTCGCACGTATTTGTCAGGTCATCTCTCGCGGTTTGAAATTCCTCGATACATTCGGATGAGTCCTGTACCGCTACCACGTACTGATTCTGGAAAAATATTTAGGCGCCAGATACGAGATACTGCAATTTCTGAACTCCAGTTGTAACAGATTTACAGGCTGGCCCAATGGGCCATCAACATGTCGGCACCCATGTCTGGACGTTGACACATCCACCAATGCCCGACACCTGGCAATACAGCCACCTCAGCGCCCACACTGTTGGCGACTGACGTCATGGTTTCTAAAGATCCTGCGTAATGATCCTCTTCAGCAATTATGACCAAGCCATTCTTTGGTTGTGCAGTTGCAAACTGCTTACCGATAGGAACCAATGCTGGTTGAGCAGCATCGCGATACAACGCAAGGATGCACCGAGCCATTTCATCATTGATATGTGATTTCACATCTGCTGCAATTTCGCGTGTCATGCCTAAGCCGCTGAACGCATCAACAAACTGATCATCAGGCATTGCGACCATGCCCGCAACCATCTGTTCACCAAGTTCAGGAGCTTGCCATCCTTGCGCCGCGTCATGCCATTGATAATCAGCATGCATGAGGCCTGCGCAATCAGCTGCCCATGTTCGGGCAATGTCTGGACGTTCAGATAAAACGCCAAACACATGGCCGGCACCCCAGTCATGACCCACAAGATCAATCTCGCCACCAATAGCATCAAGTTCCGCAATCAGCCAATCGCGATACTCGCGCATGGTGCCACCCCAGCCTGCAGGAGTTGGAGCACCGAAACCTGGTGGCGTCAGAAGCACAATATTGTCAACTCCGCGCTTCTTTAATTCTGCGACCAGCAATGACCACACTGCTGATGTTTCTGGATTGCCGTGAACGAAAACCTTTGTTGTTGTGCTCATGTTTTTATCCTTTGTTCTTTGATTTCAAATACGCAGCGCTTGCTGCTCGACTTTCAGCATCGTACGTCGCAATTACTAACGAATCTGCATCGTTGGCGTTGCGGGCGGTACCAATCATTTCTTCAGTTACCGCAT
>JBBANI010000044.1:2242-9111 GCA_040402015.1 Ilumatobacteraceae bacterium | reverse complement strand
TTGTTGTATCTGAATTGGCATATTCACCTCCTGGTGCAGACCAACTGTTCTTCGATGTCAGCTTTGGCGTCTCCCCTGGTGAGCACGCTGCAATCGTTGGACCTAATGGTGTTGGTAAATCAACAATCCTGCGCATTCTGACCGCACAAATAGAAGCCGATGACGGTGAGTTCAGTATTGGCGGCACGTTCTTGCAGATGACTCAGGACGTTGGCATGAGCAAGCCCGATGACAGTTTGCGCGACATGTTGATTGAAGTTGCACCGATTGCCCTGCGTGAAGCCGGAAAGAAACTATTCGCTGCTGAGAAAGCAATGATGAGCGGCGAAGACGACGGTATGAAATACGCCGAAGCACTTGGCGACTGGGGCGACCTTGGTGGGTATGACCTTGAGACCCAGTGGGCAGCATCAGCGCAACGCAGTGTGAAGACACCCGTTGACAACTTCGCCACTCGTTTAGTGAGTCAGCTATCTGGTGGCGAACGCAAACGTCTTGTTCTTGACTTGTTGTTGACATCAGGTGCTGACGTGTTGTTCCTGGATGAACCAGATAACTACCTCGACATTCCGACACGTGGTTGGTTGGAAGAACAAATCAAGGCGTGCAAGAGCACGATCTTGATGGTGAGCCACGACCGCACATTGTTAGAGCGCGTAGCAACAAAGATTATTGCTGTTGAAGGATCTGGTGCGTGGGTGCACGGCGGTTCGTATGTCACGTTCCCCGAAGCACGACAGAAGCGTCAAGAACTATTGGGCGACGACTTGAAACGCTGGAACGATGAAGAGCGTCGACTGTTTCATCACATGAAGATCATGAAGCAACGTGCGGCACAGAACTTTAAGAATGCAACAAAAGCAAACGGCGCAGAAACGCGTTGGGAAAAATTCGTAAAAGCCGGGCCGCCTCCACCGCCAGTTGCCGACCAACAGATCTATGTTCGCTTCCGTGGTGCAGACTCTGCTCGTCGCGTTGTGAAGTTCGAAGCAGTTGCTATTGGTGAATTATTCATGCCCTTTTCTGATGAAGTGCATTTTGGCGAGCGTGTCGGACTGATTGGCCCGAACGGAACCGGGAAGACCCACTTACTCAACGCGCTCAATGGCAAAGCAGAAGGCCTTATGGGTGCAATAACGTTCGGGCCGCGTACTTCGGTCGGCATGTTCAACCAAGTAAACGACAGACCAGAGTTTCATGGCCGCGAATGTATTGAGATTGTTCGCGACAAATTGACCGACGAGCAAAAATCCATGGGTGCACTTGCTCGCTACGGATTGCGCAACAATGCTCGCCAGGAATTCCAAACATTGTCAGGCGGACAAAAAGCACGTCTAGAAATTTTGAGCCTTGAGCTTGCTGGTCACAATGTGTTATTGCTTGATGAGCCAACAGACAACCTTGACATTGATTCATCTGAAGCACTCGAGCGCGCAATTGAAGGTTTTGAAGGCACTGTGATTGCAGTAAGCCATGACCGCACATTCCTTGCGAACTTCGACAGGTTCATCATGATTACCGATGACGGTGACGTGTACGAGTTGCCTGATTACGACATTGCATTGGCTGGACTGTCTGCTCCTGCAGAACTTGCAACGTTGCGCCTTGCAAAGCCTCTTACTGTCTAAGTCATTGCCCAGTAACCCCGTTCGTCGCAACTACAAGTAGCGTCACAAACATGAAAGCTGCTGTTTATTACCAGACTGGCGGACCTGAGGTCCTGAAGTACGAAGACGTGGCCGAGCCACTATTGCGCCGAGGCGGCGTACTGATTGATGTTGCTGCAATTGCAATTCAAGGTGGCGACACGCTCAATAGAACTGGCGGAGCATTAGCGACCAAGCCTCACATCGTTGGATATCAAGCAGCAGGCATTGTGCGCGAAGTGGGCGAAGGTGTCACAGCGTTTACAAAGGGACAACAAGTAGTTGCCACTATGGGATTCGGATCTCACGCTGAGGTCATCAGTGTTCCGGCCGCTGCCGTGTGGGCAGTACCAGCAGGCTTGTCATTGCAAGAGGCTGCAGGAATACCAATCGAATTCGGTACAGCAGACGATTGTTTGTTTGAATTCGGTCGTTTGAAGGCCGGAGAAACTGTTCTTATTCAAGCTGGCGCAAGTGGTGTTGGCCTTGCAGGTATTCAGTTGGCAAAGGCTGCTGGTGCAACTGTGCTTGCAACTGCATCAAGTGATGAGCGCCTTGAGCGTTTGAAGGAATACGGACTTGACCATGGCATCAACTACACAACAGTAGATGCAGCAAAAGAGGTATTGGAATACACAAACGGTGCAGGCGTGAACTTAGTTGTTGACTCTGTTGGTGGTTCCACTTTGGAAGGCAGCGTTGCCATGTTGGCGTATCGCGGTCGCATCAGTTGGGTTGGCCGCGCAGGTCGCGAACCACGTCCGCCAGAGATTGGCGCAATCATGGGCAAGAACGCATCAATTACTGGCGTATTCCTAGGTGCCGAAATGGCCATGAATCCCACACGTACGCACCCAATGATTGAGAGCCTTATTGCTCGCATCGCAAAGAAGGAACTGAAAGTTGTTATTGACTCGACGTTCCCGCTGTCTGATGCAGAGGGCGCTCACCGCCATATCGAAAGCCGTAAGGCATTCGGTCGCGTATTACTGATCCCGTAACTAGAATTCATTTCGTGGCGTCGTCAACAGATCTCCCCATCGTTGGTTTTGTCGGAACTGGTCATATCGCCACGTTTCATTCAAAGATGCTGAAGATCAGCGGAGTCCCCATGACACGTGGCGGATGTTTCGATATCGACCTTGAACGTGCTGCTGTTTTTGCACAGGCATCTGGCAGCACAGTGATGGCTTCGGCAGATGAAGTGATCGCTTCAAGTGACATGGTGTACATCTGCACATGGACTAGCGAGCATCAACACCTTGTAGAAAAGTGCATTGCAGCAGGGAAACCGTTCTTCTGTGAAAAGCCATTGAGTATCGGTTTGCGTGAAGCTAATGAAATGCATTCGGCTGCAGTGGCGAGTGGATTAACTCATCAATGCGGCCTGATTCTTCGACGTTCACCTGCGTATTTGTGGGCACGCGAACTTATTTCTGATCCGGCAGCAGGTGCGCCAATGGCCGTGGTGTTCCGTGATGATCAGTTCATTCCGGTGCAAGGCCATTACAAATCAACATGGCGTGGCGACGTAACGAAAGCTGGTGCTGGCACGTTGCTAGAGCACAGCATTCACGACGTTGACATGTTGCGATTCCTCATTGGCGATGTCGAGTCTGTCAGTGCACGGGCCACGTATCGGCACGGCATTGAAGGAATCGAAGATGTTGTTGCAGCGTCAGTTGGTTTTGCAAACGGGGCTGTCGGAACGTTGACAACAATTTGGCATGACAATTTGTCACGCCCCAGCCTGCGCAATGTTGAAGTTTTCTGTGAGAACCGAACAGTTGTAATCGCTGGAGACGACTGGTTTGGTCCAGTTACTTGGAGCGACGCTGATGGAACTACCGGATCATTGGAAGGCATGGAACTTCTAGAAAAGACGTCGCCATTAGCAATTGGTGATGCGAACCCTGATGGTGCATTCGTTAAAGCAGTAGTAGACGGCACGCCAGGCTTTCCCGATTTCTCCATTGCATTAGAGGCACACCGCATTGTGGAAGCCATGTACCGCAGCGCACGAGATAATGGCAATGCCGTACGCGTTGCTTCAGTTCAACCGTGACTTACACCGTTACATCTGTTGAGTTGACCGACATCATGCAACTACGCGTTGCAGTATTGCGTCAAGGGACCCCCGCAACAGATTGCAACTACCCAGAAGACAATTACCCCGACGTTGTCCATTTCGGAATCATTCACGAAGGCAATGCCATAGCAACGTCGTCGTGGTTTATGAAAGAATGTCCAGAAAAGTTAGGCATAACTGCAATGCAACTAAAAGGAATGGCTGTTGCAGATGAACTTCAGGGTGCTGGGCTTGGTGCGTTACTGATTGATGCCGGCATGGCACTAGCGAACGAGCGCGGAGCAACAATTGCTTGGGCTCGAGCTCGCGATAGTGCAATGGGTTTCTATGAACGTCTTGGGTTTGCGTCAACTGGTGCTGGATTCATGGATGGCCCCACTGCAATGCCACACCACATCGTGGTGCGAACGCTCTAGCCCTTCATCGGCACGATGGTTACAGACAAAAGTGTCTGAAGCGTCACAACCCTGGACCCTTTGGCAGGCCTTCAACATCTGCACGTTGTAGCAACCATGCAAGGCGATGCTTCTCATTTAGTTTCAATGCTACTTGGGGAATTTGCGTCAAACCCATTGGGTGACTTGCAGCCCATGCCATTTTCTGTCGTTCGAGTTCGAGCCGCACATAGAAATCTGGCCACTGGTCATACCCAATATCAACATCAAGGTCAGTGAGGTGGATGACGCATTCACGCCAACGAAGAAACGGCACATCATGCATTGCTATTACAGACCCTGAAACAACCGTTCCAGTTCCATTCCACATGGCATTTGTTGCACCAGCCCATGCGCCTTCCAGCATGTACACGGCTTTGCGTAATTCTTTAGTTGCCTGGTCTGGGCTCCACTGAGACGCTTCATCGATACCTGCATTACGAGCATTAACTCCACCGGGATATTGCTCGCCTTCTTCACCCCTGCCTGCACAGGTAAGGAGATGCAAGTAACTGTGTGCATTCATGGTGAGATGACCAATAAGAGTTGTTCTGTTCCAGCCAGGCAATGACGTCGGCGCTGCGAACTGTTCTGCAGTCAGAGTGTCAACCACTTCCAACAGACGTTGATGAGTAGCCGCCACGCCTTCAACACATGAATCAAGCAGACGTGGATCTAAGGGGCGAGGCACAACATGACCGTACTACGGCAACAGTTTGTGCCTCAATCAGAACGAGGTCGTACGGTTTGGCACAACAATGATGGTGCCGTCATCTTCTCGGTGCACACGCACGGAGACGCCGTAGAACTCGCCCAAAGTCTCTGGGCGAAGAACATCTTGTGCCGGGCCTTGAGCAACCACATGACCAGCGTGCATGAGAATCAATCGATCTGAGTAAATGCCAGCCAACGTGAGGTCATGCATTGCAGAGACAACTGTCAGACCGTGCTCACGGCGCAACTTGTCCACCAACTCCAACGCTTGTTGCTGATGTCCGATATCAAGAGCTGCGGTTGGTTCATCGAGCAACAAGATGGGAGCTTCTTGCGCGATGGCACGAGCAATAACTAACCGCTGACGCTCGCCTCCCGACAACGTGTCGACATCACGTGTTGCAAGGTCAGCTAAGTCGAGCCGATCAATCACATCGTCAACCATCGAATGATCAAGTTCTGATTCGCGACCAAAATGTGTAACAAATGGGTTACGACCAAGCAATACATACTCAGCGCCTGTCATGCCAGGGGGCAATACGGGTGATTGCGGCACGTAGGCGATTAGTTGCGCACGTCGACGCGACGAACGTGCTGTAAGTGGTGAGCCATCAACCAAGATTCGACCCGAATGCGGGACAACACCGGCAATGGCTCGCAACAACGAGGATTTACCAGCGCCGTTCGGCCCGATGATGCACAACCATTCACCTGGTTTCACTGTGTCAGTAAATGCAGCCACCGCAGTGCGCTTGGCATAATCAACTCTGACCTGATCAAACGCTAAAGATGTCATCGTTCATTCTTTCGTGTACGCAAAATAAGCAAGAAAAATGGGGCTCCGAGAAACGCAGTGACAACACCAATTGGAGTTTCTGCTGGGTTGTCTAACACTCGCCCAGGGATATCAGCGAGTATCAAAAATGCAGCGCCAAAAAGCAAAGAAATCGGCAACACGAGTCGATATGACGTACCAACGACTAATCGAACCGCATGGGGCACGATGATGCCAACAAAACCGATGAGACCGCTTACGGCTACAACAGATGCCGTGCCGAGAGTTGCTGCGATGACAACCGCAAGTCGAACGCGTGGCACGTTGACACCAAGCGCGGTTGCTTCCTCGTCACCCACTCGTAATACATCAAGTAAACGGCGATGTAGCAATAACACGACAGTGGAGAACACAACATACGGCAACACCAAACGAACGTCTCCCCATGTTGCGCTAGAGAGTCGACCAAGAATCCACGAATACACCTGCCGCACAACATCAGAGTTGCGTTGTAAAAGGAATGTCTGAGCAGCAGTCGCTAAGGATGTGACTGCAACTCCGGCAAGTACAAGACTTATGGAACTTCTTTCACCCTTAGATGTTGTGCCCAAGAGATACGTGACAAGAACAGCAATCAGTCCGCCACCGAATGCGATCATCGGTAATGGGTCAATAATCCAGTTACTCGTGCCAGACCGATTAACAGTTATAACAATCGTTGCGCCAAGTCCTGCACCAGCAGCGACACCTAATAAGTAAGGATCAACCAAGGGATTGCGAAACACGCCTTGGTAACTGGCACCAGCAATTGACAATGTTGAGCCAACAATGGCAGCGAGCACTACACGTGGCGCACGTATTTGCCACACGATGGACCAATCGGTAGCAGACAAGCCACTGTCAACTGAGAAAAATGGCAAGCGGTTCACTAGCTCAAGTGGCACACGCCACCATGTTGGGCCAGCTGGTCCAATCATTAAGCCAAGCAACAATGAGCATGCGAGTGCAACGACAGCAGCAGGAATCCACCACTGACGCGTCGCTCGCATACTCATTGAAGTCGACACCAGTAATTACTACTTATTTGCTGCTGTAATAGCTGCTGCAAACTGCTCAACCAAATCAACAACGCGTGGTCCCCAGCGAGAGGCAACGTCATCATCAAGTTCAACAACTTGGTTGTTCTTCACGGCATCAATACCTGCCCAGCC
>JBBANI010000044.1:0-2142 GCA_040402015.1 Ilumatobacteraceae bacterium | reverse complement strand
GTTGCCTTTGCAATGCGTGACTTCATTGAATCAATCAATGTTGCAGCATCATCTTCATGGCCAGTCAATACACCAAGTTCTGTAATTTGCTTATAGACATCATCCAGTGTTGTTGCGGCAGCGCCAGTCCACACGGTGATTTTCTGACTAGAAACTGACTGCAGTTGCTCAGTGATCTTGTTCATGTCGTTTGAAATCAACACAACATCAGGTGTGTAACCAAGAATTGCTTCTGCACTTGGTTCATACGCTGAAATCTTCGTCACTTTGTCCGCTACTTCAGTTGGGTATGTGCTGAGCGAGTCAACAGCTACCACTTGGTCACCTGCACCAATTGCGTACAACATCTCTGTTGCTGTTGGCGACAAGCTGACAATGCGGACACTGACTTCGGGAACTGTGGTGTCTGGCGTTGAGCCACTACTTCCACAGGCCGCTAGGACAAGAGTTGCAGCGAGTGCTGCGGTAAGTGCTCGCATGCGAGACATTCTGATAACTGACATGGTTCTTCCTCCAGGGAATTGGAGAAAGAAGAGTGGGTCACATTGAAAACAGCTGACGCTGCACTCTCCGCGGGCCGCCCTTCCTTCGAGGTTCGGTTTTCGCATACACAAACAGGCGACCGGACTTGTCTGGATCGGATTTCTCCGACCAGCATCACCGTTGCGAGACAGTGCCGGAGTTTCGCCGGACTTCGCTGGATTGAGTACTGCACATCATTTCACTGATGCGCTAATTGTCACCGTAGCAGATGCTGATACGGGGGCACACAATCGTGTGCTGGCGTTTATGCCACGTAGTCAATAATGCGCTGAATGCCGTCGACTAGGTCGTCATCACCAAGCGCGAAAGAGAATCGCGCAAAGCCAGGAGCGCCGAACGCTTCACCTGGCACGATGGCCACGTTGACATCAGTCAGAATCATGTCTGCTAATTCAATTGTGTTCTTTGCAGACTTGCCCTTGATGTCACGGTTCAACAAACCTGAAAAGTTAGGGAAGCAATAAAAAGCACCTTGTGGTTCCATACATGTAACGCCAGGAATAGTGGACAACATTTGGTGCATCAGTGCGCCACGACGCGCAAACGCTTCACGCATCATGTGCACTGCTGACAAATCACCACTGACTGCGGCAAGTGCTGCAACCTGTGAGACGTTGGCAACGTTTGACGTGGCATGCGATTGGAAGTTTGTTGAAGCCTTCATGACATCCTTCGGACCAATCATCCAGCCAACACGCCAACCAGTCATTGCATACGTTTTTGCAACACCGTTCACGATGACGCACTGGTTTGCTAGTTCAGGAACAAGAGTCGGCATTGACGTGAATTTGTGGTCACCGTATGTGAGGTGTTCATAGATCTCGTCTGTAACTACCCACACCTTGTTCTTCACAGCCCATTCACCTATAGCGCGCACTTCGGCTTCGGGATACACCGAACCACTTGGGTTATCGGGCGAGACGAACAGCAACACTTTTGTTCGTGGCGTAAGGGCTTTGTCTAGTTGTTCAACAGTGACACGGAATCCATTTTTTTCTTCCGTGTCGATAATGACAGGCACTCCCCCAGCCAATGTGACGGCCTCTGGGTATGTGGTCCAGAACGGTGCAGGGCAAATAACTTCATCGCCCGGATCACACAGCGCTGCAAATGCGGTGAACACGGCGTGCTTGCCGCCGTTCGTAATGAGCACTTGATCTGCTGTGCATGCAAAGCCACTGTCACGCATTGTTTTCACGGCTACTGCTTCGCGTAATTCAGGCAAACCTGCAGCTGGTGTGTAGCGCTGGTATTTCACTTCGCGACATGCCTTCACGGCAGCTTCCACGATGTGTTCGGGGGTGGCAAAGTCGGGCTCGCCGGCTCCGAAACCGATGACATTCAGACCTTGGGCTTTCAGGGCCTTGGCCTTGGCGTCAACCGCCAAAGTGGCTGACTCGGCAATGGCGCCGAGACGAGCAGAAACACGTCGCAATTCTTGTGGAGCAGGCATAAGTGAAAGGATTACACGATGAGCGATAAGAACCAACTCGATTTTAAAATTCCCCCGCAACTTCTTCCTCTAGACGGCCGATTTGGGTGTGGACCATCCAAAGTCCGCCCCGAACAGCTGGAAGCAGTCATGTCCCGCATGACCTC
>JBBANI010000043.1:0-10283 GCA_040402015.1 Ilumatobacteraceae bacterium | reverse complement strand
CTCATGATTATCTGTGGTTCCGGCGTTGGTTGCAGCATGTCCGTCCTGTCCAGTAGCGCAACTGCATTCTTGCCACCTGGCAAATTTGCAATGGGCTCAGCGCTGAACACCACTGGCAGACAAATTGGTTCAGCCCTTGGTGCTGCATTGGCCTTGTCTCTCACTGCTCCGACAATTGGCAAACTAATGGCTGGGTACTCAAACAACCCACCGCGTTTGCCATCATCGTCAGACCTGTTGCCATACCTCAATGCATGGCGTGTGATGGGCGCGATTTATCTCTTCGCCGGCATCGTCATGGTTGCTCTGTACAAGAAGCCAACCGAGCAACAGATGATTGAAGCTGGTGCTGTCGAGTTCGTGGATTAAAGAATCCCGATTGAACAACTAACGCCAGTACCACCAATACCGCAGTAACCATTCGGGTTCTTTCCGAGATACTGCTGGTGATACGGCTCTGCAAAGTAGTAGTCAGTCAGCGGAGCAATCTCTGTTGTAATCGCGCCATAGCCCGCATCTGTTAATAACACTTGGTAAGCAGAACGTGACTCTTCAGCGGCAATGCGTTGTTCATCATTCGCGTAATAAATGGCGCTGCGATACTGCGTGCCCATGTCATTGCCTTGGCGCATTCCTTGCGTTGGGTTGTGGTTTTCCCAGAACACACGCAACATGTCCATCAGTGACAAGTTCGACGAGTCATACACAGCCATCAACGCTTCGGTATGACCAGTAAGTCCTGAACACACTTCTTCATATGTTGGGTTCGGTGTGTAGCCACCTGCGTATCCAACACTCGTTGAATGCACGCCAGGCTGCTGCCAAAAAATACGCTCTGCTCCCCAGAAGCAACCCATGCCCACAACAAGTGTCTGCATGTTTTCTGCCCACGGCCCCGTCAGCGACGTGCCCTTTTCAAAATGTGCCTCTGGCACTGGCATCGTCTGATCTGTGCGCCCCGGCAAGGCTTGTGCTGGTGTAATCATCCCTGGAGTCTTTCGTCCGAACATGCTGGTCACGCTACTGAATGAAACCCTGAGTTATGACACCGCAGCTTTGCTTCTTCCTGAAGGGCTATCAGTTCCTCATGTCCCGGGAACACCCGCAGCCCAGCAGTTACGGCAACTTCAAATGCAGCCATATCCCCTATGGCTAGAGCCCAGGTTGCAACTTCCATTGCGGCTGTAATCGCCAAGATCACCAAACGTGTTGTTGTGCCGTCAAGATCTGCCCAGGAATACGAAGTGCCAGCAAAGGGCACGTCACGAACATAAGAAAGAGCTCTGACTATTTCAGAAGAATTTTCTGAGTCCTTTCGAAACCCCTCCAAGGCGTTTACCATCAAAACATCGTCCGTAATGACTCGCATACTTAGTGGTATCTCATCAGAAAATGTCGTCGGTGCCCAGTCAGATCGTGAGGATTGTTGATCTATTTCTGCAAGACCCCTTCTCATGTCGGACACAATCGTCGAAAAAGTTGAGTCAGCGATATCTAAATCCCACATTGCAGTGCGGGCAGCTGACCGTCGTGATCTATCTCGGTTCAGTGCAAGCCAAGTCAGCAGCTCCAAAGCGCGACGTTTCCGAAACAGTGCGATTTCTCCAGCTTCATTCTCAACGACTGGATATCCGAAAAGTTTGACAACTAATACCCATTCTTTTACAGCCGTATCTTGAGTCGTTTGTTCCGGCAAGGGTCGCTCTAACGCTCTCACAATCTGAACTACATCAGAATTGCTCACCAGATCAATGATCTCAGCAGTATTAGTTTTGTGATTTTGAGCACACCGTTGAATCTGTTCCATTGTTTGAAGTTCGCTCTCCGTCAAGCGGTCTGGTGAAGTCATTTGCTGAATCTGTTCTCTGCGTCGTCGTAAAACATGTGCCAGTGCTCCAGCTGCAATTATTGGCGATAAAACTCCTGTCGCAGGGACGCCTTCAGATTGATCAGCTACTACAGCTGACGAATGATGCGAGGACGGAGCAAACACCAATGATGCACCAATCCAAGTGATGGGCTGGTGGAACACTCGCAGAACAGTTCGAAGTGCTGGGCGAGAGCGACCAACAATTAGTAAATGAAAAATCAGAAGAGACGTTGCAAGTACAAGTACATGCAGCAAGAGAAGTAATTCAAATAGATTGATAGTTGCATCGAGCAAGCCACCATTAATGCGACCTTGACAGACCATAAAAATAATCTGATGGAGCGACCAGATTGGAATTGCACTAAGCCCACAAAAAGTTATGACATACCGGATGCGATTCATTAGCCATCCACCACATCCGCAGTTCGAATCACCCGAATCGTGCGGTCTCCGATACCGATGATTCCAAGTATCCGCATTGGTACTTTTTGAGAAACTTCCACTGTTGCTTTTGTTCCCTGAATATCGAAATTGCCCGTGAGTCCACGAGCCACCAGGTACGCGCGCATCGCAGTGGTGGCTAAGCCTTCGTCAATGTGAGGATGCCCGCTACGAATACCAACGAGTTGTTGTCCTCCCAATCTGGCGGTGTTTTGTGCCGCATCCGACATTTCCATATACGTCGAGACAACGTGTCCCCCGTCGTATGCCAAACCTGCCAATGACATAGTTGCCATTACGAGACATACCATCATGGCTGAAAGCGATCCTTGATTCTTTCTGTTCATCATCGACCTGAGAAGTAATCCACTACCTCGGTGGATGTAGCTCGTACGGTTCGTTGGGGCAATGACAAAAGCCCAAGTCCCGACGATGAAACAACACACGTGATGGAAGTTGTCACTGTTTGGATGCGTCCGATGTAGCCCCTTGTTACCAAAACATTTGCTCGTTCACATATAGAGGCACTCCCCACTAAGTCGTTATGGGCAGCCGCGACTCCACGCGAGATCATTGAATTGGAATTCGATTGAGATGCGATTCGTGCACTTACATCAGCTGCCCGGTGTACTCGAAAAGAGGCATCAGTTAATCGTCCGACGTGCACGATGAGAAGAAACAACATCATCAATGAAGGAACCAAAATGAGAGCTTCTACAGTTAGTGATCCCTGCGAAATGTTTTTCTTCATCTGTCCTGCTTCATGAGGAACTGTTCGCGACTAACAGTTGCTGACCTTGTCACCGATGTAGGAAGAAATGGAACTACTGACTGAACCGCCACTATTACTGTGACACGGACGGACTTGCTACCAATTTCTAACGATGGTGCGGAATACATATGAGAACCTAAGTCAGAAACCACTTGTTCTATTTCATTCAGTGCCCGCACAACGTCATTTCCTTCGCTATTGGAAAATGCAGCAATCTGAGCCCCACGAATGGCTGCAGCATTCGCAACATGGGCACCACGGGCTAGCGCGGTTGCGTGAACACCGAGAAAGAAGATCCCGAGAATCGCCGGGACAAGTAGCACCGCTTGGATGCTGGCCTCGCCCCGGCTACGCCTCGCCTCAGAGGGCAGCATCATCCGAGGTTGAGCGAATTTGCCTTGTCGCGCACACGCGAACTGATAATTCCGCCCACGGTGATAGCGAGGGCAATCAGTGCTGCTGCCATAACGACAGTTGTTGCACTCACTTCTCCTCGTTCAATGTCTCGCTCGTGAGAAGCATCAAACCGAATGCGGTAGTACTGATATAGCTGTCGTGAAATTGACATATTTTTTCTCCTTATTTTTGAGATCTAAAAAGTGCGCTACAGCGCACCCACGGTTCCGACAAAGGCCGGATATCCGACGAGCAATATAAAGCCGAGAAATAGAAGCACGATTGGCAAACCCATGTGTTCAGTGCGTTGTTCAGCTTCGTGTTCGATACGCGCCAGGTTTCTGCCGCGCAATGCTGTGGCCTTTGCGGCTAAGGACTGGCGAATACGCGCGCCATGTTCTCCGGCCAATTGCACGCTGTGAGCAACGTCCTCAAGAGATTCAACTCCAGTCCGTTCACCAAGTTCTCTCAGAGAGTCCCAATACGACCCGCGAGAACTCTGGGCACGCACAAGTGCGAGACGTATTTGTTCAAAGCTAAATCCATCACCAGCACCTGCTGCGGCAAGCATTGCTGTTTCGACTCCCGCACCTCCCGCCAACAGAACATTCACAAGATCCAAATAAACAGCAACTGCAAGGTCCATGTCAGACCGGCGAATTCGGCTCGCAGTGGCGACTTGTTTCACCGGTACGTGCCATGAAAGAAATGGAACTGCAATGCACAAAAACAGGACGACAATGAGTGGTGGTTGATTCCAAAGAAAAATCCACAGGATGGTTGACAATAGGCCGCACACCGTTACAAAGATGCTCCGTTGGATTGATCGGCGAATGAAATCAACCTCGGTGATTCCCAGCAGTTCCAAATCAGCAACTGCTGGCAGCAGGCCCCTCATGATGGAACCGCCACATTACGACCCGACAAGAACCGCGCTGGCGTTCGAATTTGAGCAATTCGTTGCAACCACCAAATAGCAAAACCAAACGACAATGAAATACATATCGCGACACCAATGCCCTCTACTGAGGCAAAAGGCGCCAAGTACGGGCGGTTGAACAAAACCAGGCCTGCGATGAATGTTCCAACTGTGCCTGTAATGATTCGCACTGCAGAACGTGACCGAGCACGTGAAACCCATATACGTAAATACAAATGGCATTCTGCTCGCGCGCAGTCACTCAAGTGGCCGAGTAACTGACCGAGATCTCTTGTCTGATGCTGCGCAGTTGTAATGAGTGCTGCCACCACAAAGTCGCATGTGGGATGTGCCACATCATCTGCAAAACGTCGCAAGCCATCTTCTAATGATCCGTACCGGAGAGATGCAACAAGTCGACGGGCGGGAGCAGAGATAGCGCGAGGAGTGTGAAGTTCTGTTGCAATAATCGCTTGCTCAAGACCTGATGATGCAGAAATTGTGTCTCGCAAGTTCTCGGTCCAGGTTGCTACGGCTTCCACTAACGCCCGCTGATCGTCTGCTTGGCGCCTTCGAACAGAATGATCACGCAAGACAACACCAACCGCAATCACACCTCCAGATCCACGTACTGCTGTGAGTGCGCCTCCAGCAATAACCAAGCCACTAATGATCCAAAGAATTAGCTCCATGACAGTTCCCGTGCCCTGGGAAAGCCATGCCTTTCCAATTGTGTAGCAGTTGGTCCACGCAATGCCACAAATTGTGGCGTACTGCTATTAATTGAATAGACCTCGTTTGAGACAATTGCAGTTCCATCAGCGTCAACTACTTCATGAATTGAAGTTATTCGCCGAACGTTGTCTCTGATTTCGACATGAACCACAAAATGAATTGCGCTCGCAATGAGAAGATTCACTGTTTCCGTTGGTACTCCGGTTGAAGCCATAGATACATACGCCAACAGTTTTGGAAATACTGATCGAGCACTATCTGCGTGCAATGTGCACATTGATCCGTTGTTCCCTTGGCTCATCGCCAACAACATAGGGAAAGCTTCTCCTCCCCGTACTTCTCCCACCACCACACGATCTGGATCCATTCGTAAAGCCATCCGAGTGAGGTCGGCCATGGTGATTTTGCCTTGACCCTCAATATTTGCTGTGCGCGCTTGTAACGCATCATGGTCGGGATGAGCACTCTGAAAATGATCAATGCCTAATTCATAAGCATCTTCTATCGTGACTATCCGTTCCAGTGGGCCGATTTCATTGATGAGCGCACGAAGCAAAGTGGTTTTACCCGACCCAGTCCCACCAGCAACAATTATGTTTTTTCGGCTGCGAACGGCTGCAGCAAGGAAACTGCCAACTTCTGGTTCCATCATTTGCCGCTCGACAAGTTGTGAGATGGCTGAAAATTCAAAACGGTGTCGCCTGATAATGAGTGTGGGATGAGCTGAGATTTCCATTGCTGCAAACAGTCGCGAGCCATCGGGCAATTGCAAGTTGAGTTCAGGATGCGCAGGATCAAAACGTTGTTCTCTGTGTCCCATTCGTGAAGCTATGCGACGAATCAGATCAACTAATTCAGCGTCAGTTTGAACTATTGGCGGATGTTCACGTCGTTCACCATTGCGAGTCTTTACCCACACTGGAAAGTTGCCACGAATGTGAATATCGGAAATGTCATCATCCTCGAGAAGTGGTTCCAGTCGACCAAGTCCCAAGACTTGAGCAATTGCTTCGTCGATAACTCGACGGTCATCAGGATCGGGAATTGCATCAAACCCCCAAGCATCTAGAGGTTTGGTTCGGGCTAGAACACCTGCGGCCGTTAACCGCGCCATGTGTCGTTCCTCGTCTATTGACGGGGGCAACTGATCCTCGTTGTGACGACGCACTCGATCATCTGCCAATGCTGTTGCAATTGCACGCGCAACATCTGGAATTGTTGGAGAAGGGCCACTCATTAGCTATTTCCCTTCACAATTGAAAGGTGGAGTGGTCCGGAAGCGGCGATGGCAGTAGCAAGACTTTCTGGGGCACGGACTGTCACAACAAACTGTGTTCCCATATCTGCGGGCGGCGTCACCGACTGCACAACTGTTGTTTCCTTCAGACTGCGGACACTTCCACTGCCGTCGTTGCTAGGAGTAACCACCACACGAACCGTGTCGCCGACTACTAATGACGGCGGGAAGTTTCCAGGCTCAACAGCAATTGCAATGAAGGCTTCACCCGCCATTAGCCGAGAATTTGGTACGTCAGTTTTGGGAGAAATTGTCGCAGGCTCGCCTTTAGTTGCTGGAGCTGAACTTCCACCACTAAGAAAGAGGGCCATTGTTATTCCAGCCAGAACAACAACTACACCAATAAGTACTTCCAGTCGCATGCGTTTCGGTTCACTTGCTTTTAGAGGAGCTGTGCCTGGTTGCGGCGTTCGGAGTACTGACAACCGTTCGGCAATGCCTGGGGCTCCAAAGTTGCTGGATGCTTCTGACATCAATTTCTCCCTCAAGATATAAACGACAACTGCCGTCGCGAGTGATGTGTGGACGGACAACATATGAAAGGAAAGAAAGATTTACCAGTCAGCCGTCAAGAAGCCTGCCGTGAGACCCGTCGCCTCAGGGAATATTTGGCAATTAACGCTAAATGTCAATCCAGCGTTGCCTTAGAGGTTTAAAGTTCTCCGCGGTCTAGGCGAGAAAAGATAGACACTGCAGTCGTTTGCAGGTCGTCTCGGTCGGCAAGTTGTTGAGCTGCACGTACTTGTCGGGCTACGCGGGGATTTCGAACGAAGCGATCTTGGTGACGAAGGAAAAAGTCCCAATACAGAACAGTGAATGGGCAGGCATCTTCGCCGACACGTTTCTTGCGGTCATATGCGCAACCTTTGCAATGGTCGCTCATGCGATCTACGTACGCACCGCCACTTGCGTATGGCTTTGTAGACAATATGCCGCCATCTGCATATTGAGACATTCCAATAACGTTTGGCACCATTACCCATTCGGCTGCGTCAATGTAACTGTTCCACATCCAACGCGTTAACTGTTGTGGATTAATGCCTGCGATCAGTGAGAAGTTTCCGAGAATCATTAAGCGTTCGATGTGATGAGAGTACGAACGTTCATTCACACCCTGAAGAACTGACTTCATACATGCCATCGAAGTTTTCTTTGGGTTAGTAAACAGTTGCGGTAAATCACGCGTTGCATTGAGTGAGTTCATCTCTGCGTATTCAGGCATCCATTGCCAGTAGCAATTCCAAATGAATTCACGCCAACCAATGATTTGGCGAATGAACCCCTCTGCACTACTAATCGGCACTCGTCCAGATTCAAATTCCTTACACGCAGCTGTCACTACTTCTTCTGGCAATAGCAAACCGAGATTGAGATACGGGGAAAGCAACGAATGTGCCAGATGCCAATTTGATGCAAGCATCGCATCTTCATGTTCACCAAACACAGGCAAAATGTTTTTGACGAAATAGTTCAGGCGTTGCAGGGCACCGGCACGTGAGGTGGCCCATTGTCCTGTTGGCTCTACTCCCCAACTGAATTGTGAAACATCTTTGAGAACTTCCGCATCGAGTTCATCAAGTGCAACCACTTCTGGTTTTGGCCATCGGTCTTGGTCTTTCTTTGGAGGGCCAGAGCGATTCTCTTCATCAAAGTTCCAGCGATCTCCTACAGGATTATCGCCATCCATCAACACGTTCAGTCTCTTGCGTTGAAAGCGATAGAAATCTTCCATCTTCAGAGACTTGCGGCCCTTCTGAAAATCCTTAAAGACATCCGGATGACAAAGAAACTGATTCGATTGAACAGACTCAATGCCTAACTTCGAGACAAGTGTGCGGGCCACAAAACTGTTCGGCTCTGTCACAACAATTTTTGAAGGAGCAAACTCATCTATGTGTAGTTGCACGCCCTGTTGCATTGATTCCGCAAAGCGATAGTCGACTTCGAATCCTGCTTCACGAAGTTCGGCAGCGAAGCGCCTCATGGAAGTGACGATGAAGTGAGCGCGCTGAACATGCCAACGGCGAGATGCAATTTTGGAATGAGACTCGATTATCAAAATGCGATGAGTTTTCGGCTTGGCATCACGCAATGCACCGATTTGCTGATTCAGTTGGTCTCCAAAGACCCAGACCGTGCTCTTATTCACGAGCCCATGATATTCGGTGTTCGGCAATAAGCGAATAGTGTTCTGAATATGAGTCGCGAGTCACAGACAAAAAATGGATTTGCCCCACGAATCTGCGTGACGTGTGGAAAGCCCTTTGAGTGGAGAAAGAAGTGGGCTCGCGACTGGGAAAAGGTGCTCTATTGCAGCCAACGTTGTAGTAGAAAAGTTACGTGATGAATCAGAAGATTTTTCCACTTGCCGGTGTTGCTGCTCTTGTCTTGGTCGCCTCGGTATTTAGCAACCACTCGTACTCACGGGCCGCGCCATTGCCGACTCCACTAGCACCAAAAATTACAACTGTTGAGTCGGTTAAGAAGTCCAACAAAACCTATGACCTTCGTATCAGTGTTTCCGTTAATAAGGGAAGTAGCAAATTACCGATTATTTCTACCCTCATCACTGCCACAAATAAAAGCTGCAACATACCTAGTGGAAAACAATCTTGCACGATAACCGGAATGCCAATTAGGACCCAAGTGACCATCCGTGCAAAATCACGAAATAAAAATGGAACCGGGATATCTAGTTCTCCAGTCCGTTACACCGTTGGTTCGGCTCGATGGTCAATTGCGCCTTCAACCACACAGCCAACTAGTACCTCTACAACAATTGTTTCAATGGCAAGGGCTTATAGCAAGTTTGTTCCCTCCTCGTATTCTAAAAATTCAAGCGTCCCACTGGTTGTACTTTTGCATGGTTACGGCTCCACCGGAGCGCAACAAGAGAGTTACATGAAATTTGAGTCTGTTGCAGAAAAGAACAAATTTATATTGGTGTATCCAGACGGCACTATTGATTCAATTGGAAGACGATTTTGGAATGCGACAGATGCATGTTGCAGTTTTTTTTCTGTAGTAGATGACGATGCGTACTTGTTATCAATTCTTAAAGAGATGGAATCTATTTATTCCATTGACGCTAAGCGCATTTATTTTGTCGGTCACTCTAATGGTGGTTTCATGTCATATCGAATGGCATGTAGACACCCTGATCGTATTGCGGCCATCGCCAGTCTTGCTGGCGCGTCCTTTTTTAAGGAAACGGATTGTGGAGCTAAAAGTTCTGTCAGCGTTCTTCAGGTTCATGGAACAAAAGATGAAACGATTCTCTATGAGGGTGGCCAGATTCTTGGTAACTCATACCCAAGTGCGTTTGCTTCTGCAAGTCAATGGGCAACTGTCAATCAATGCACACAAAATGCCGTCTCCCGATCTACAAAACTTGATCTTGAGGGCAACATCGCAGGAGATGAAACTTCAATAAAAGCCTGGACCAATTGTCAAAACTCTTCAGAGGTAGAACTATGGACGGTGGAAAATGCCACTCACATTCCTACGCTCAGTTCCACTTTTGCGACCAAAATATGGGAATTTTTCGCGGCACATCCCAAGCCCTAAGCGAATAGATGAACCGTCAAGCCTAAAAACTCCTCACTACACCCCTTTAGTAGTGTTTGTAAGTCCCAGGAGGTCTAGTGGCAGATAGCAAGAGAGAGCGTGCACGCCGCGAGACCCGTCGCAGGTTTGAACAATGGGCGCGTAATCCTGAATGCCATTCGAACGTCACATCAGCTGTTCATAACGTGAAAATGGGTGCTGCGGCAAGGCGGGAGAACCACAATGCCCCGCGCGATGCTCAATCTGTCTTTGCTCTCGAGCGCGGCAATGCCTTTGAAGCAAGCCT
>JBBANI010000042.1:0-10487 GCA_040402015.1 Ilumatobacteraceae bacterium | reverse complement strand
GTCGGAGGAGGGATTACGAATCCGTTTGCCCAGCCCCAGCGAATATCCATCGGTGCTCCGAGGGGCATGCCAGCGGTGGCTGGAATTGCATCAAGTGCGCGACGCAATTGCGCCCATGCATCCCATGCTGAGATTCCTGTTGTGGGGCAACCACCCTTTACTTGTGTGCACGCTGCAGTTTGCACTGTGAGCGCAGCAAGACGTAGAGGCATTTTCATTTCAAGTGCACGAGCAGCGAGAACTGCCCACTGCTTAGAAAGCGCGCCACTCTTCGTGTGAATTTGGGGCATTGCATAAATGTTTGGCCCTGCATGTGCTGACACCCACAAAACGTCATCAATTGTCCATCCGTTGTTACAAGTGAGGTCATTACCGATTGATTGCGGGCATCCGTCAGCAGATCCGAAGTTCCATAAACGTGCATTTGTTGTTCGGACATATCCGTCGACCCACCCGCGAGCCTGGCCTGGTGGCCCCCAACCCGGTTCTAAGTCAACAGAGCCTGACACCACTGTTCGCGGGTCTGATTCAGTTTGGGCTGCTGCGACAGTCTGTGCCCACGCCATTCCGCCCATGTAGCCATTGAAGCGAGATACAGCACCTGAGTTGCTTGTGCCGATTGATACTTCCCATGGCCCTGTCCCGCATTCTGCAAGGCCAGTTGCCCACGCCGAAGTTGTAGCAACTATTTGCTCTTTCGTTATTGTCTTGCCGAAACCAGTTGTGCCCGTGGCGTTTTGCGAACCGAAAGACAACATGACAACTCCGCGAGGAACCTTCTTTGCTTGGTCACACGCAGCTGCACGAATAACTGGGACCGCCGTTTCAATGGGCGACACGTCTTGCCCACGTACATAACTTCCGATTGCTACGACCCATTCGCGTGATGTTGAATCTGGAACGGTGCTGGGATACCACACTTGATCAGTGCCCGAGATTTCTACACTTCCTGGAACAGAATGCGGAACAGGTGACTTCACACATCCCTTTGCGCAACGCAGTGCGTTAGGAGAAAAAGCGTCGACAGTAACTTTCGTACCTTGTGACTTCTTGTTCTTTGTTGACAATGCAACAACCATGACGGTGTTGACTGTTTTTGCTCGAGCCAGGACAACTGCGCGACGAATGGTTTTAGGCGAATACTGATCAACGATGCGAGAGCGTTTGCCGTTCACGTACACAGCAACTTTGCCGTTCTTTGGACCTGCTGTGAACCACATTGCGAACGACTTGCCTTTGACCGTAAAGGTTAACGCGGCGCCAGTAGTAGACGTAGACCACACGGTGCCGCCATATGCGACCTTGATCGGGGCTTGCTTCCATGGGGCAGACACACTGATTGCATTTGCCGATGAAGAAGTCACTGCCCCTGTAAGGAGTACCGCAGCAATTGCCAGTGCGCGCTTGGGAAAGTGCATGTGCCCACCGTACTTGCCCTATTTTCTCCTTCACCGTCACCTTGGCAATTCCCTGCACCTATGGGGCTCGTGGGGAGCGCTCAGTTAGAGTTAGTCATGGCTTCTCAAGCATTTACAAATGACCGTAAGCATGTTTTTCATTCGTGGTCAGCACAGTCCCTTATTTCCCCTCTCGTCGTAGCCCGGACCGAAGGGTCGTGCTTTTGGGATGAAGACGGAAAGCGTTACCTGGACTTCTCGAGCCAGTTGATAAACGTAAACATCGGACATCAGCACCCAAAGATGCTTGCGGCCATCAAGGCACAGGTTGACAAGATGTGCACTGTTGCACCGTTTCATGCAAACGAAGAACGCAGTGAAGCAGCACGTCTGATCGCTGAACTTGCACCTGGTGATTTGAATATGGTGTTCTTCACAAATGGTGGTGCTGAAGCGACCGAGAATGCAATACGTATGGCGCGTCTACATACAGGTCGCAATAAAGTTATGTCTACATACCGCAGTTACCACGGTGCAACAGGTGGCGCTATTCAGCTAACGGGCGACCCGCGTCGTTGGCCAGCAGAACCCGCAATGCCAGGCATCATCAAGTTTTGGGGCCCGTATACATACCGCTCTGCATTTCACTCTGATAGCGAAACACAGGAATGCGAACGCGCACTGCAACATTTGCGCGACACCATTATGGTTGAAGGTGGCAATTACATCGCTGCAATCATCTTGGAACCAGTCGTTGGAACTAACGGCATCTTGGTACCGCCTCCTGGTTATCTGCAAGGTGTACGTGATATCTGCGACGAACAGGGAATCGTCATGATTTGTGACGAAGTCATGGCTGGCTTTGGCCGATGTGGCGAATGGTTTGCCGTTGATCATTGGAATGTCACTCCAGACCTCATCTGTTTCGCAAAGGGTGTCAACTCTGGCTACGTGCCACTTGGTGGAGTAATCATTTCTGACCGTATTGCCGATTCATTCCGTGAACGTCAGTTCCCTGGTGGACTTACATATTCAGGTCACCCACTTGCATGTGCGTCTGCCGTTGCGTCCATCAATATCTACAAGGAAGAAAAGATCATTGAAAAGGCCCGCCGACTTGGCTGTGATGTGATTGCTCCGGGTTTGGCAGCAATTCAAGCCAAACACCCAAGTGTTGGTGATGTGCGAGGCCTCGGATGCTTCTGGGCTATTGAATTGGTGCGTGACCGCGACACACGTGAGCCGTTTGTGCCGTTCAACGCAACGGGTGCAGATGCAAAGCCAATGGGCGAAGTACTAGCAGCAGCAAAAGCCAAAGGTTTGTGGCCGTTCACTCACTTCAACCGTATTCATGTAACTCCGCCGCTTACCACCAGTGATGCTGAAATCGCTGAGGGACTTGCCATTATCGACGAAGTTCTTGATATCGCCGATACGTATTACACCGGCAAATAAGTATTAGCGGTTCTGCGGGAACCCAAGATCAACACTTGATGTGCGTGGGTCTGGCCAGCGCGACGTAACTACTTTGCTGCGCGTAAAGAAGTTGATGCCTTCAGGGCCGTACATGTGGTGGTCTCCGAACAGACTGTTCTTCCAGCCGCCAAATGAGTAGTACGACACAGGAACAGGAATGGGCACGTTGATGCCAACCATTCCCACACTGACATCAAATTGAAACTCGCGAGCTACTCCACCATCACGAGTGAATAATGCAACTCCGTTACCAAACTGGTTGTCGTTAATCAGTGCCACGCCTTCGGCATACGACTTCACGCGCACAACGTTTAGTACAGGACCAAAAATTTCTTCGTCGTAGCAACGCATGCCGGGCTTGACCCCATCAATGATGCTGGGACGAATAAAAAACCCATCTGCTGGCACATTGGTACGGCCATCAACAACAACAGTTGCACCTTCTGCTGCTGCACCTGCCAAAAAGCCAGCCACTTTGTCGCGATGTTCAGCCGTAATCAGTGGTCCCATTTCATTCTTCGAGTCGCTAGCCGGCCCCACGATGATTGCTGGAATTCTCTCTTGCACTTTTTTGATTAATGCATCTGCCACAGAATCAACCGCAATTAACACAGAGATCGCCATGCAACGCTCGCCTGCTGAACCGTACGCAGCGCTAACGGCTGCATCGGCAGCCATGTCAAGATCAGCATCAGGCAATACCAACATGTGGTTCTTTGCTCCGCCAAGTGCCTGTACGCGCTTTCCGTTTCGTGTGCCTGTCTCGTAGATGTACTTTGCAATTGGCGTAGAGCCAACAAAAGACACAGCCGCAACATCAGGGTGTTCAAGCAAACGGTCAACCGCCACTTTGTCGCCGTTGATGACATTGAACACGCCATCAGGAACACCGGCTTGCTTGAGTAATTCAGCAAGGAACAATGCGACCGATGGATCCTTTTCGCTTGGCTTCAAGATGAACGTGTTACCGCACGCAATAGCGCTTGCAAACATCCACATTGGAACCATTGCCGGAAAGTTGAATGGCGTAATGCCAGCAACAACACCGAGCGGTTGCCGAATGCTATAGACATCAACGCCAGTGGCAGCTTGTTCGCTATAGCTACCCTTCAGCAAATGCGGAATACCGCACGCAAATTCAATATTCTCAAGCCCCCGCGCAATTTCCCCAAGAGCATCCGTAATAACTTTGCCGTGCTCGGCGCTCAAAAGGGCAGCAATTTCATTTCGATTGCTCTGCACCAAATTACGAATGTTGAACATGATCTCAGCACGACGAGACAAGTTCGTTGCTCGCCACGCTGGCAGTGCTGCGGTTGCAGCGGCAATTGCAGAATCGATTTCTTGCACAGATGCAAAATCAACATTTGACGCGTGTACACCAGTGGCCGGGTTGAAGACTGCGCCGCTTCGGCCAGATGTGCCGGCAACAAGGGCTCCGTTGATCCAATGTGAGATGTGATTCATACCTTCACAATAGGGGCGCCACGTGATACGCCCGTAATGGCCTAGTGGCGATTGGCGCGAGCAGTGTCAATCAGAGAGTCAAAAAGCGCTTGCGAGGAAGCGACCACAGGGCTGCGGCGAGCAAGAGGGTCAATAGTGAGCAGGTCTTTGCCATCTACTTCGCCAACAATGGCTCCCGCTTCCTGACAAATCAGCACCGCTGCCAAGTAATCCCACACTCCATGGTCGTGGAAGTCGACATAGCCGTCGAGACCGCCTGTTGCGACCAATGAGATATCAAGTGCTGCTGCACCGAGAGTGCGGAACTGCCACCACCCATGTGGATATGGCGGTGCGCCATTGGTGCCAACAACTGCTTGCGAGACATCAGCAAGAGGGTTCACACGCACTGGGACTCCGTCGCGATTTGCGCCGCCGCCGCGCGATGCACCGTACCGAGTTTCGGTTCCCGACTGTTCTGCCACTAACGCAGCACGTAAACCGTGCCTGTCCACAACACACAACGAAGTCGCAAACCAAGGAAGACCTTTACTGGCATTTGTTGAACCATCAAGCGGATCAACAACAACGAGCAATCTGTCATCAGTAATAGGCCACACAATGTCAGCGATGCCACTCTCTTCTGACAGAACTTCAAAACCAGATGCCTGCAACACATCAACGATGACATCATCAATCACGACATCTGCTGAGTACTGACCCTCACGCTCACCCGACAACGACCAATCGGCAATTTCGTCCAGGGTGTCGGCAGCGGCATCAGCCACGTCGTGCAGAAACCCCAAAATATCTCGGTCTGCTGAGTTGTAATCGAAATGGGGCACATCTGAACGGTAGTGTCCATTACGTGGCCGTTATCGACATTGCCGGATTTGTCACCGATTTAAAGAGCCATGCCGTCGACCATGGATTCCATGTACACGACGAGCGTCACTTTGTGGAGACCTATTCGCTGCGCCAACTGTGGGAAGTAGACCTTCACCCTGAAGAGGCCTGCAATGGCCCCATCGACCTACATGTCAGCCTGGAAATCGACCCGCGCACCCTTCTGAGTTTTGAAGATGTGGTTCTAGCCATGGATGACCCTGACGACGATCCGCCAGAAGGCTTTACCTTCCCACTTGTTTTTACGTGGACATTTCCACCGCTTGTGCACCCGCCTGACTTGTTGGTGCTCGCGACTGAAGTTGCAGGGATTGGTGGTGTTGAACTGCCTCTTGAGGTTTCGGCAATTGATTCATTTCACCAAGTGACTGATGCACCAGAGCGAAGTCTCACTGTGGTCAGTCGCGTGCCAGTATCGCTAGCAAATGTTTATAAAGGCGACAATGACCCTGTGTGTGCCGTTCTTGATACATGTCGCACTGTCAGCCTGAATTTGTTAGAACGCGCGCCCTTTTGGATTGGCGACATTCACTAAAGCGTGTTAGCGCGCCAGAAGAGAAATTCGAGCTATTAATCCGCGTTTACCATCAGCACGAGGCAACAATTCGGCCACGCCTCCGCTTGCGACAGCCAACTGGCGAACAATCGCCAGACCGAGCCCAGTACCTGGTGCATTCTCCGTAGTTGCGCCGCGCCAGAAGCGTTCAAATGCAAGCGCTTGTTTCTCTTCAGACAATCCCGAACCTTCATCAATGACATCAACATGAATGTGTCGTTGAACGCGTTGCACCTCAATAGCGATGGTGGAATTATCAGGCGCAGCGGTTAGGGCATTGTCAATGTAATTATCCACAATCTGCTCTAATGCACCTTCAAGAGCAACGCATGGCGAAGAATCAAGTCCACGCATTGTGAACGTTATGTGTCGTTCTGCTGCGAGTGATTCCCACACTTCAATTCGGCTGCGCACAATGACCGAAGCATTGACCGTTACGGTTGCCGCCGATCCGCCTTCCAAACGAGACAAAGCCAACAATTGTTCAATCATCTCTTGTAAGCGATCAATCTCTACTCGTGACGCCTCTAGCGCCATGGCCACGGGCGAGGTGCCGTCACCTACAGCATCCTGAGCTTGGTCAAGGCGTAAACGGAGTGCAGTGAGTGGCGTGCGCAACTGATGAGACACTGCGCCGGAAAAATGTTGCTGATTTTCAAGCATGAGTCCAATTCGCCCGGCCATTGCATTAAAGGAACGCGATAGTTCTCGCACCTCAGGTGGGCCCTTTGAGTCGTCAGCTTGAACGGAGAAGTCCCCATCGGCAAGACGCTCGGTGCTGGTCTTTAATCGACTGATTGGTCTTGCGATAGTCAACGCAAGTGGAATTGCCACAAGAGCTGCGGCCAGCAACGTAATGAGGCCAGCAAATGCTATGCCCCTGACGTGACGTTGTACTTCTTCATCTACAACTGATTTCGGATTCGAGAACCGAACTACGCCAAGCACTGTGTCGCCAAGTAAAACCGGCACCGCGACAAAGAGCAATCGCTCGCCAAGTGTTGCGGAATCTCGCTCACCTACTGCAGGCAAACCCTTGAGCGCGCCAGCCACTTCAAGTCGGTTTGAGAAATCAGTACCAAAAGCAATTGTCGAATCACTTGTGGCTACAACCAATCCTGAAGCATTAGTGACAACAATGCGTGCATCGCTTGATTTGCTGTAGCTATCAACATACGGCTGCAATGAGGGAAGCACTGACCCTGCAGTTGAGTTCAGTGTTTCCTTCGCATGACCCGCTAAGACAAAGGCGTCGCGTTCAAGGGCAGTTACCAGTCGTTCACGCTCTACTTGTGCAACAAAAGATGCGAGAGGAATACTGAACACAAGCAGAATAAGAACTGCAACGGTGACCAGGGCACCAATGAGTCGAAGCTTCACTGTGGAATCTCTACAAACTTGAAGCCAACTCCACGTACTGACTGAATCCAATCGGGGCTTCCCAGTTTCTTTCGGATCGATGCAATATGTGCATCTAGTGTCTTTGTCGTGCCATACCAATTGGTATCCCACACATGTTCCAAAATGTCGTTTCGCCGAAACACAACTCCAGGTTCACTCGACAAGAACGCTAGTAAGTCGAATTCTTTGGCCGTGAGCCCAACTTCTTCACCATCAAGGGTGGCGCTATGAGTTCTTTCATCTACGACGACTCGCAACGATGTTCCGCTTGGCTCTTGTGGCGATTGGTCATGCCCACGACGCGTGACAGCCCTAATTCTGGCTAGTAGTTCACGTTGGCTAAAAGGTTTGACAACATAATCATCTGCGCCCAGTTCTAGTCCGAGCACACGATCTAATTCATCACCACGTGCGCTGACAATGATGATGGGAACTGTTGAAAATTCACGAATGCTCTTTGAGACATCAAGGCCATCCATGTCAGGCAAACCAAGGTCCATCAGAATCACTTCAGGTGCAAATTCTTTTACAGCCGCAATGGCATCAGCGCCAGTTATGCAGTGATGCACGGTCATGCCTGCATTCGAAAGCGACGTTGTAACGGATCCTGCAATTGCAGGATCGTCTTCAACCAGCAGGACCTTCACAACCCCATTGTGCCTCTTTCCCAGCTGATGACCTAACGCCCGACTTCGGAATTGGATGAATCTTGGATAAGACCACACCATTCCCTTTACAAGTGCCCCGTACTGTGATGAACAAGGGCCACCGGCCCACAAAGGAGCACATCATGAAGGTAGGAATAGCCACCACCCTCTCTATCGCAGGAGTATTAGCCGCAGGGGCAGCTGCGTACGCGGTTAACTCAAGCGTTCTCAGCACTTCCCCTTCGGTCTCAGTAACCGCTTCGGACACACCAGCAGTCGATTCTGGCACTCCAGTCTCTGCCCAAGTTGCCGCCCAGTCCACAAAGGTTCAATCATCTGTATTAAACAACACCACCACGACATATCAAGTTGGAACGGCCGGTTCAGTTGTCATCGATATGAGTTCGGGAGCAATAGCTGTCAGCAACGTTCTGCCTGCTGCTGGTTGGTCATCTGAACCAGCACAAGTTCAGCCGAAAGGTGATGTAAAGATCCCGTTCATTTCGTCAAGCACACGGATCGAATTCCTTGCTCAATTGGTGGAGGGGAAAGTAACAGCCAACGTGACATCGCAGCCAATCGCTCCGCCACCCTCTATGAAGCCCGCAAAGCCAACCTACTCCGATGACGATGAGGACGATGAGGACGACAAAGAAGAACATGACGACGAACGTAAAAAGGATCGCGAACACGACGATGAGGACGAGGACGACGACTAATGATTAACGACCCACTACTAAACAACACCGCCACAGACGTGCCACCAGCACCATCTGTATCGCGCACTACTCGAACAAGTGGCCGCAAAAAGCATCCAGCGATCTCGGCCCGCATTCTGGCTACAGGTCTCTCGGTAACTGCCTTGATCGGTCTGACAACTGGTTACACACTTTCTCAGAAGGTGTCAGCTACTCACACTGCGATCCCTGAAAGCATCGTCTCAAACGTTGCGCAGAAATCACCCATCGATGCAGGTGTCATTACTGAAACGCCTCAAGTTGTCTATGTACCAGTGCCAGGGGCTTCAGCAGCAACAGCCGGCACTCCATCTGTACAGGCACCAACGCCAGCCGCAACAACGCAAAAGAGCAGCGGTTCAAACTAAAGCAATGTTATGACAACTGCATCAGCCACCACAGCACGTGTGGAACGCATTGCAATGGGAGTCACTTGCGTGGTAACGGTTGTCGGTATTGATTCAAACGACCTAGCACTACATTGCCTTGATCTTGTAGAAGAGATTGAATCACTGTGGAGCCGGTTCATTCCAACAAGTGATATCTCACGTCTCAATACTGCCAATGGGCAACCCACTTCGGTAGACGAAAAGACCCTGACACTGATTCATCACATGATTGCTGCTCACCAGGCGACTAAAGGCGCATACAACCCCACACGTCTGCCCTTGCAGATTGCGGCAGGAGACGCACAATCCCTCATCAATGACAGAAACACCACACTCGCAGCCACTGCGACTGTCTTTTCGCAATTGTCGGGTATTCAGATATTTCACGACGGAAAAGTTTCACTTCCACGCGGCATGACACTCGATGCAGGTGGAATCGGTAAAGGGCTAGCAGCCGATCTCATTCTCCAATTCGCTCAGGAACAGGGTGCAGAAGCAGTGTGCATCAACCTTGGTAGCGACATGGCCATCAACACTGGCGATTCCGTTGGATGGGATGTCGAAATTCTCTCTCCTGTTGATCCTGAGGTCATTCTCGACACAATTCGCATTGCTGTTGGCGGGGTTGCCACTTCTTCGCTATTTGCACGACAGCGACATAGTGCTGGCATCGCTTCACATTTGTTCTCCGATTCATCAGCACACGACACCCAACACACTGTTGGTGCCACAGTTATTGCAAATTCAGCTGCATGGTCTGAGGCATGGACGAAGTATGCAATCCTTAGCAATCCTGTCCACGCAATTGACATGCTGACCAGTACAGGATTAGCAGCACTGCTTGTCTCTGCAGACGGACACACCACACGAACCGAATCTTGGAAGACCTTTACTCATGACTAATCAAATCTGGTGGAACGTCACACGAGCCTCAGCAAACATCGCAATGGTGCTCATTTTGCTCACTGTCTTTTGGGGCGTCCTGCTAGCGACTCGCGTTCTGAAGCCAAACGATAGACCTGCATGGCTTCGCGATATCCACACATGGATGGGTGGACTTGCGCTCATCTTCACGATCATTCACATGTTGACCCTGATTGCGGACTCGTACATCTCATTTACATTTGTCTCCGTCTTGGTGCCATACGCAAGTTCATGGAAACCACTTCCCGTCAGTTTGGGAATTCTTGGTTTCTACATTTTGGCTGCAGTGCAAATCACATCGCTGATGATGCGAAAGATGAGCAGAAAAAATTGGCGACGCATTCACCTACTGTCGTACGTCCAGTTCGTACTTGTGATGGCTCACACATTGACTAGCGGCAGTGACGTTGGCAAAGCTTGGTACTCCGGCATCACTGTGGCGATTTCCATGGTCTGTGCAGCCATTTTTGGAATCCGCTTCATTTTCGGAAAATTCTCACCTGCTGCTGCGCGTGAGAAAGCCGAATAGCCGAAGGTCCTGTTACGGACAATGGTGGGCCCAGCAGGACTCGAACCTGCGACCAAGGGATTATGAGTCCCCTGCTCTA
>JBBANI010000041.1:0-10992 GCA_040402015.1 Ilumatobacteraceae bacterium | reverse complement strand
GGAAACCGTTGCTCTATCCACTGAGCTACGAAGGCGGGGATGGTGCGAAATGTGGAGCGAAATTCGCCGACACATCTTGCGTCATCTGTATAGAGGTTAGTGGAGTGCGCTCAGGGTGGAAAGAAACAGGGAAACATCCCTGCTAGCGGGCATTTCCAGCGCAATATCAGCGCTAGGACGCACGAGATTCGCGACTATTAGTTAGGAGCGAGGTTTGGGGTTTCGGTCGGGTGGTTTTCATTCACCGAAGTAGCGAGACACGTCTCTTCCGGTTCGGTAATGCCATGCCAATAGCGCCGTGATGCCCTGATGTATTTGATAGCCACGCAGTAGTAACTCGCGTCGTTCCAGACCCACTGCACGCACACCACGACCAAACCATTTTTCTTTCATCTTGTTGTGCATCGACTAGGTGTCTTCACGCACCCATACAGTCGATTAAAATCAAGGTCGTTGGCCAAGATGACTCGTATCGAACGTGTGCGCTACTTTTAACCTCGAACGCGACGACCAGCACGAACCGCAAACTCGTCAAGCGCAAAGAGGACATCGTCGGCGCGCCACATCATGTTACGTTTCTTATCCGTAAATTCGACGAGCACTCCTGCTCTGATAAGCGGTTCAATAACTCTGTATGTATTGGCACCGTGAATTCCAAGTGTGTGTGAAATGAGAGCAGCATTTATTACTGGGTGTTGAAACAACAACTCAACAATTTTCCATGACCGTGAGTCCTTTCGCGCAACTATTCGTTCTTTCCATTGAGCACGAACTTCACGAAGTTCTTCCACAAGTTGCCGTGAGTTGGCAACAGCAGAAAACGTGGCATGCGACAATTGCTCTACAATTGGTACAAGGTCTCCAATTCGGTATGCGGTCAGCGCATCAAAGTATTTTCCGGTGTCGACTAAAAGTCCTGCTGACACGGGAACAGTAGTATTTTTTGTCAATTCCTTACTGCGCAAGTGAGCGTGAATCAGTGCTCGCCCGGTTCTTCCATTGCCATCTGGAAATGGGTGAATTGTTTCGAATTGAGCGTGAGCGAGTGCGACGTGTGCGAGCACTGGAATGTCATCTCGATCTATAAATCGAATCAAATCTTCTATGGTTTTCTGCACTCGACTGTGTTGAGGTGGAATAAACGACGCTTCGTGTGGACCATAATCGCTACCACCAACCCACACTTGTTCTTCTCGCCACTTTCCCGCAATCTTTGGGTGGCTCTGGGACAACAACGCGTGGTGCATCTCTAGAATTGAATCTGCATTGATATTTTTTGCCAAAGAGACCGCGGCGTTCATTGCACGCGTATTTGCAACTATTTGACTCGCGTTATTTCGCGTTGGTCCGAGCTCTGCTTGCGCGATAGCCCTGGCTGAAGCGGTGAGGTTCTCGATTTTTGACGAAGCTGCAGATTCGCTTCGCAGCAACACTGCACTAAACGGCTGGATGTCAAACCCAATTTCGGCATCAAAACGTGCGATCACTGCGCCAGCTTCCGCGACAAGCGCATTCGTCTCGGGCGGCAAGTTACAAGCGCGGTTCGAAATTTCAAGTGGAATTGCAGCTAGATACGGCCCCTGATGCAACTTCATCACTCTCCGAGGAACCTGTTGTTGGACTGATGGATGCCAAATGCATTTCTCGTATTGGATTGAAGGCCACTTCCCCACATGATTTTCAGACATCGTCATCGTCTCCTATTATCACTTAAGTATATATATGATAATAGTCTCAGATGCTGTCTTCAGATCATCTCAACACTCAAGATTCTTCGGTAAACCAAGATGATCACAGAGTTGACGTTCCAAAAAACGCACTTTCCCGCTCCAAACCGTGTACTGCTACCCCGCCAAACTCCTACTGGGTCAGAGCGTGTGAATTACGCACCAGCCTCACGAAGGCGGGGGATGGTGCGAAATTCCCCGACCTGAGGCGGCTAAACCATTTCTGTTTCATGTTGTTGTGCTCCGACTCGGTGTCTTTGCCACCACAAAACACTGATTGTCAGTAGACGTCAGTCTGTGTGATCCTGCAGTTTAAAATTGACTATGAATGCTGCTCCAGGATCGTTATCTTCTATGCGCACGGTGGCATGATGAACGTCGGCAATCTTGCGAACAATAGCAAGACCGAGTCCAATACCACCATCTGTACGCGTTCGTGATTCGTCTAATCTTGCGAACCTATGAAAAACAGATTCCCGTTCTTCTATTGGTATCCCGGGACCATCATCATCAATTCTTAACTGAGCTCCTGAAGCAGTCATAGACAATGAAACGCGGATATTGGCCGTTGCAAATCGCGTTGCATTTTCTAACAAGTTACGCAGGAGTCTGGCAAGATGACGTTCACTTCCGAATACTTCGACCGGATGAACATTTGAAATATTGATTGTAAGAGGTGTGAATCCCTCAATTTTTTCAACTTCACGCAAGACAACTTCATCAAGAGAAAAAAACTCGAATGATGTAGAAATTTTTTGTTCTTCTACTGTCGCTAACAACAACATGTCATTAATTAATTGATTCATACGTGAAACTTCTTCAAGAACATCATTGACAACTTGACCAGACGGTGCTGTTTCTGGATGCATTTTGTGCACTTCTAATTGAGCCTGCACACTTGCTAAGGGGCTGCGTAGTTCATGACTGACATCACCGATAAATGCACGCTGTTGTTGATCTGACTTTTCTAGACGCTCCAACATCTTGTTCATTGTTTGAGCCAAATAGCTGATTTCATCATCTGAACGCGGCTGGGGTACTCGGCGATGCAAATCGTGTGCAGTAATTTCAAATACCATTCGGGTGATATCTTCAACAGGTCGAAAAGCCAGACCTACTACGATCCAAGTCAACAGTCCTATTAAAAATAGTAAGACTGGCATTGCTACAAGTAGTGAATAAGTGAGGGAACTAACGCCATCTGTTACTTGTTCAAGGCTCACGCCGGAGATAATGATAAAATTTCCAGCTGCTGTTTGAACTCTCAGTCCAACCACGCGAAAATCTGAATCTCCTGCAGGCAAATTACTAATTGTGTAGAACGCAGAAGTTTGTGATGCAGGAATCGGTAATTTAATAGACTTCTCTCCAGTGATATTCACGGATGATGCCACCACGTCTCCCTTTTCGTTTATGACTTGAAGGAAGCTTGAATCTTCATATTGCACGGCAAGATTTGTTGGCAATGTCCCTTCTTTGAGCGCTGAAGACAAGTCTTGTGCTCGCAATAAAGCAGTCGATTGAAAACCTGCAGTCAGTGAACTTCTTTGATGCGCAATCAGCCACAGCGAAGCACCAAAGAGCGCCACGCCAACCACCACGACAGAGGCGACCGTAGTTTTAAATCGAACAGAACTCATAGAAAAACGAAAGTGACTCACTCTGTCAACACCTGAATCACTAGGTGATAACCAACTCCTCGGATGGTCTCAATTGATTTGCAAGAGAATGGATCATCAATTTTCATACGAATTCTGCGTATAAAAACCTCAACTATATTTGGATCACCGTCGTAGTCAATATCCCAAATGTTGTCGAGTATTTCTCTCTTTGTAACTACGCGGTCGGAGAAGCGCATCAGATACTCCAACACCGAAAACTCTCGAGTAGTCAGATACACAAGAGTGCCATCTCGGCTTACCTGGTGCAGACGAGGATCAAGAACAAGAGTTCCAACATTGTATGAAATTGTTGGATCGGCATGAACATTTCTGCGCAGCAAGGCGCGAATGTGTGCGACGAGAACTATAAAAGAGAAGGGCTTCGTGAGGTAGTCATCTGCACCCGTGTCGAGTGCTTCTGCTTCGTCATATTCACCTAATTTGGCAGTCAGCATCAAAATCGGAGTCCATATTCCTCGTTCCCGTAGTTTGGCGCATACCACAAATCCATTCATCAGAGGCAGAAGAATGTCGAGAACAATCACGTCATATTCGTTCTCGGTTGCCTTGGATAATCCATCAATCCCATCATTGGCAACGTCGACCGTGAATCCCTCGGCAGTTAAGCCTCGTTTCAGGGCCAAAGCAATCTTTTTTTCATCTTCTACTACGAGTATTCTCACTCAGGTTTCCTTCCAATTCGACTTGAACTTCTAGCTATAGATGCTCTCAAACGAAACTGAACGCTTGCTGAATGATACGAGGATTACCCCTTTTTGTCAGCAAGCATCAAGGTCACTTCATGCATTCTTAGTCCGTGCAACTCGCACAATTATTCAACGAAAGAGAAAATAATGAACACATCCAAAAATAACGGTTCCCGTAACCGTCGCCTATTGCTGACATCCATGGCAGCTATTGGACTACTGCTGGGAGGAGTAGGCATTGCGTCTGCTGCGTCCAGCCCAACTCCAGTACAACCGCCGGTAGTTGCAACAGTAGTTACACCTTCAGTACCTACACCAGCAGCAAATGAAGCACCCGATGCCAACGAAGTAAAAGATGCCAACGACGAAGTCGATGGCGTTGAAACAGACGATGCCAACGAAGTAAAAGATGCCAACGACGAAGTCGATGGCGTTGATTGCGAAGACGGCATTGATGCAAAAACTGGTGTCGACTGTGATGGTGGCCCTGCTGCAAACCAAACCGATGGTTCTGCGGAATAATCCATGAATCATTCCGATGATCAACCCCTCAACCAAGTGACTGTCGTTCCAAGCAATACAGTCATCGAGTTACAGGAGTTGAACCACCGCTACGACAGCGACTTGGTTCTCTCCGGCCTCAATCTCACGATTGAGGCCGGAGAGATCTTCGGATTCCTTGGCCATAACGGTGCAGGTAAGACCACCGCGATCAACATCCTGACCACTTTGATCGAGCCATCATCGGGCACGGCGAAGGTATGCGGGTACGACGTCATCACCCAACGACGTGACGTGACTCGCTGTATCGGATATCTGCCCGCCGAGGTCCGAATGTACGGCCACATGACAGCCGCGGAGAACCTCATCTTCTTCGCCAAACTCTCCGGTGTAACCGAGCCGCGCAAGGCCGTCGCCGAAACGCTCGACTACCTCGACTGCGCTCACCTCGCCAATAAGCGAGTCGGGTCCTTCTCAACTGGAATGCGCCAACGGATCGGCATCGCACAGGCAATCGTGCACCGCCCAAAGGTGCTGTTTCTTGACGAACCCACCGCCGGGCTTGATCCACTTGGCGTGCGACAACTTCGAGACACAATCCTGCGCCTCAACCACGATCTCGGGATGACGGTATTCATGAACACCCACCTACTTGGTGAGGTCGCCAAGGTCTGCACCACCATCGGAGTACTCAACCATGGAGAACTGATTTACAAAGATACAATCGAAGAGACCACACGTCGCTTCCCAAACGAAGCCTCACTCGAGGATATTTACGTCCGCATGGAAGGTATGTCGATGTGATCGCCACCGTCGCCTCACATCAACTGCTGTCACTATGGCGCCAACGCGTGTTTCTCGCACTGCTCACCACACTGCTAACGATGACCGCCCTAGCCGGGGTGCTCGGCTGGTCCAGCCACCAAACCATCGTGCATGTCTATGACGAGGCCGTCAAGATGCTCGCCGCAAACGGTCAACCGGCACCGCCGAACCCATTTCTGCTCAAGCCAACCTTGTCGCTGCTATCAAACATGGTCGTCTATATCCCCCTGATCGGCGCACTGCTTGCCCTGATCGTCGGGCACTTGAGCATCGTTGATGATGAAAGCAATGGGACGGGCAGATTGGTGTTCTCTCGTCAAATCAGCCGTACCAGTTACGTGCTCGGCAAAATCGCCAGCGCCGCCGTTGTCCTTGCCGTAGTACTAACTGCCAGTTTTCTGGTCAGCATCATTTCACTTCTTGTAGTCAATCGAACGATTGCCGGCGCCGACTTGGGCAGGCTGTTGATGTTCTTCGGACTGTCGTGGCTGTACCTCATGGTATTCGCACTGATCGGCATGGTCGCCGTGTTGATCACCCGACAGCGATCCATCGCCCTGCTCTCGGCAATGGGGGCCTGGTTGTTCATCACGTTCGTGGTCCCTCAGTTCACCTCCGGGTTGCGCCCCACCCAGTCGCTCAACCCCATCACCGACCCTGCCAGCACATCCCAGACCTTCTTCAAGATCACCTCCAAGTTCCGCTCATACTCGATCGTCGAGCAGTACAAGGAGGTAAGTGGCCGGATACTTCACACCACGTCTGGCGAGTCGGTGGGCCAGACTATCCAACGAATCTTGCCGATCGCCGGACTCGCCGTCATGCTTGCACTACTCACCATTCGCCTCGTGCAACACCACGACTTCTCTAGGGCCGCCAACAGTGAGTGACTCGACCAACCGGATCATCGCCCTCGCCCACCACGAATACCGCTCCGCCGTGCGTAGCAAGATTCTGATCGTCCTGCTCGGCATCCTTATCGCCGTTACTACCGTCTCGGTGTATATCGCGTCGGTTGACTACGCCAGCAAACTCGCCGACTACCAGGCATATGTCGACGCCGCGAAAACTAGCGGGCTTTCTCGTATCGCACCATCTCCGCTCGCATCGCTCTCACTGCTACGCGGCGCATTCGAATACTTAGAGATCATCGGCGCCGTCATCGCGATTGCTCTCGGCTACCTCACCGTCTCTCGGGAAAGAGCGAACCGGACCCTGCCACTCATCCGGTCACGACCCGTCACATCTGGCGAGCTCGCAACGGGCAGCCTCCTCGGAGCAGTTGGCGTGATCACCACCCTCGTCGGGGTCTCTGCCGTCGTCGGTGTGGTTGGCGTCGGAGTCATTGGCCACGACTGGATCAACCTTTCCCAGGCCCTCCAATTGTTCCTCGCCTACATCGCCTCAATTGTGTACATGTGCGCCTTTTACTGTCTCGGTGCAATAGCAACTGCAAAGTCACGAGTCGCAGCTAACGGATTGATGATCGCCCTTGGCATCTGGCTCCTCGTCGTACTCGTCCTGCCTCAGATCGGCGACACCATGGACGCCGACAATCAAATCCCCGGTGGGCTGTTCAAAGCACTTGGCCTGGGCCACAACGGTGAAGTACAGATCCTCACGCACTTCACCACCTACGAGCGGATCCGCACCTGGACAGAAGAGGCATCGCTCGCCAAACACTTCGAGCGTTTCTCGTTTGCGATGAGCGACGTCAAAGAGCGCTACCGCCCCTTCAATCTGCCATGGCTCCTTGGGCAAACTCGTAATGACATCGGTTGGCTCATCGCCTACGCAGCAGTCCTCTACGCCGGCCTTCGCCGCACCTTCAAACGACAACCAACTATCCCCCACGGAGGAACACAATGAACACCATCATCCACCTAAGCAAGCGCGTTCGCGCCGGGCTTTTAGCAACAGCGCTGTTCGCCGCCGGAACCACTCTTGCGGCCTGCAGTACAAGTTCCAGTTCGACGACACTGCCATCAACTACGGTCGCCACAGGCGGTGCTGCCAGCGACACCACAGTTGTCAAGACCGCCGGCAACAACGAACCGGTGCTCCCAGTCGCAGACAACCCAATCACCAACAAATCCACAGTTCAAGCCCTGTCGATCGACTCCGTCATTGTCGAGAACAACGTCGATGCCACAGGCAAAGCCGCTAGCGACCACCTGGAAATCGCGCTCAGCAATACCGGTACCGCCGAGCTCACTGCGTTCGAGGTGTACTACACGTTCACCGACCCGACCACGAGCGTCACCGAGAACTACTACGCCAAACTCCCCACCAGCTTTTCCATCCCAGCGGGAGGCAAGCGAATCGCCCACTTCGACAGAACAGGCATAGTTGACCACTTCCCGGTGAGCCAATTCAGCCAGTACTACACCGACACCAACGCTTTGAAAGTCACAGTCACCGTCAGCGCCAACGGCGCCGCAGTCCAAACCGCCAATGTCCAAAAGGATGCTGGTGGACCAGAAACTGCCGACTAATCGACAACAATTTCTTGTTATGGTCGCGTTCCAAAAAACACTGCTTCGCGTTCCAAACATGTACTGAAACCCCGACCACTACCCCATCACGACTGGGGTTTGGAATTTTGTACCAGCCTCTCCTTGGTCAAGTTGACTGCCGACCTCATCCTCGGTGGAGATTGTCAAAGAGTTGCGTTTACGGTTACAACCTGAAAGGAAGACGCCGACGCAAGACATCGTCACATGCGCCATAAGTGCCGTCCTCATGTCGAATCAAACCAACACTTTCAAGCGCTTTGAGGTCACGAGCCAATGTCTTTGGACCGAAGATCGCATAGATCTCTGCCAAGCCTGTCGTCAAAAGAGGTATCTCCCTTCGAGTAACTGGTGTATGAAATAGCAATGACTCTGCGATTGCAGATCGGCGCTCACGCATTCCTTGGTCACGTCCAGTCACCATGGCTGCAACATAATCCCGCCACTCAGCTTTGAATTGATGCTCATAAAGCACATCAAGCTGGGCGGTCAATCCTCTTACAAATCCACTCACGCAGTAGTGCAAGAACCTGCGTATGTCTCCACCCGACTTGCTCGCGTGATTGAGTTGTCGGTAGTACTCGTCTCGTGTCTCATTGCAATGGTTAGAAATAAGATGGGCAGCACTTGTCGGAACTCCATTTGTTACAAGCACGAGATATTCACACAGACGCGCTGTGCGTCCGTTTCCATCACCAAAGGGATGAATCCAGGCAATATATAGATGCGCCAGGGAAGCTTTGAGAATCGCCGCCGGAATTCTCATTTCCTTGCCTTCATTGAATGGCGGGCCATTCAACCATGCGCACATCTCTGTCAACAGTCTTTCGCAGTCAGATGCATCTGGTGCTTTGTATACGTTCCCAACCACCACAGACTCGCGCCGTATCTCTCCTGGCACCGCATGCTCAGGGTTGTCAAGATAACTAAGCACTTGCAAATTGAATTGCATGATCACTTCTGGAGTCAACTGCGGCACATTGCCAGACTGAATTTGAGCCAACACGTCGTTATATGCATTAATTACATTTTGAACTTCTTGTTCCTGATAATCACTCGTTTGACCCTCTGGTAATGGCTGATGAATGATCGCCTGGATTTCGTCGATTGACTTAGTGTTTCCTTCGATTGCTGTTGTTGCTTGCACGCCTCGCGCAAGACTGATTAGGTGTAACTCTCTGTGTTCATCGGGCGGCAATGGAACACTCGCTAGGTGATCACACTTAGACCTGGCCTCTCCCAAGAGCATCCAAATCTCGTTGCCAAATGCCCCGGCGTCGAAGCGGAAGTTAATCCATGGTGTGTCCATCCAAATGACTCTAACTTGTCCCTAGATCTGTCCACCTAGAAGGCATATATTTCAAGGATATAATTGACTTTCAGTGGATGACTTGTCCAGTCTTTTGTCCGGCTACTTGTCCATCAATTACCCAATCAGTACTCCACAGGCATCCGACTGCCGCGGTGCAGAAAATACGATTGCTATCGCAGCGCAGAACTTGGCGTCCATAGTCGACCGAGCGGCAACGTTGTGTACCAACTCAAGCAGGTCACGCTCGATGGTCTGATCGACGTAATCATCAAACCATCGATTCCGTGACGCCCCAACCACTACCCCATCAATACTGGGTTTGGAATTACGCACCAGCCTCACGAAGGCGGGGGATGGTGCGAAATGTGGAGCGTTATTCGCCGCCACACCTTGCGTCATCTATATAGAAGTTACTCACCCTTTGGTAAGTCGGCGACGTCTGCAATGTCTCGTGGACGACCGGTTGCCAATTTGTTGGTTCGAAGATCGTCGACGGAAATGAATGGCACCTGGACATTTCCGATCGTTACGTAGACGCGATTCTCATACGCATCAGAGAAGTGAAGTCCGGATGCAAAAGTCAAGATGTCGATACGTTGAGGTTCGTGACCTAGTTGCACCACAACGTCTGGATCTTGAAAATCAGTAGCTGTGAGACCAAGATCACCGAAGCCGAATGCTTCTATCGCTGCAATGATTCGCTGTGCATTTTCTGCACCAAGCCACACCCAAACGTCTAGATCTTTGGTGTATCTGGGATGACCGTGCGCTGCTAGTGCGTATCCGCCGACAATGAGGAATTCGACCTCATGCGCGACGAATAATTCGACAAATTCTTGAAAGTCTTGGTTCAGGTTCATTGGTCCATCCGTGGTACTCGGCGCGCAACTCTTCAACCATTGCGAGCCGCTCAGTTACGGGGCGCGTTGCCCAATATTTCCATGCAGAATCGTCGTCACCTTTATGCTTTCGTGTCACGACCTTCTGCATGGAATTCATCTCATTGATTATACCCGACGGCCCACCTCAGCCCGTCCGCAAACCCGCACCACCAGTTCGTTAATACTGGGGTTTGGAATTACGCACCAGCCTCACGAAGGCAGGGGTTGTGCGAGTCAAGTTAGCGTTCGCCGTCGGTGACTTTCATGCTGGTTGGCCAATCAAGACGATCTTCGCAATGTGGTCGGATCTTGCTTGGGGATTTAATGCGCGATCCTAGAATGTGCACATGAATCAAAAGAAATACCTAGCGGTTGTGATGCTCGTGGCAGTCGTCGGTCTGGGTATGTTTGTTTGGAGTCGCAGCACTGGTACATCCGAGAGCATGATTCCAAACCAGTTGATTCCTGAAAACGAGATCTCTCACGGACACGGGCTGGCAGTTGACCCGATTGATTCGAGCAAGGTCTACATCGCGACCCATCATGGTCTCCTGGTTCTGCAAAACGATAAGGACCTCTTCCGTGTCGGGGCCAGCACGGATGATTACATGGGATTTTCCGTGCATCCGACTGAGGCAAACGTATTCTTTTCAAGCGGACATCCTTCGCTCGGCGGCAACATCGGTTTTATGAAGTCAGCAGATGGCGGCTTCACGTGGAAGAAAATTTCAAACGGTGTAGACGGTCCGGTGGACTTTCACTCGATGGCACTCAGTCGTGTAAATCCCAGTCTCATGTACGGCTCGTTTCAGGGCAACATTCAACGAAGCACAGATCAAGGTAAAACATGGGAAATTGTAAGTCG
>JBBANI010000040.1:0-11135 GCA_040402015.1 Ilumatobacteraceae bacterium | reverse complement strand
GGCTGGGGGTGGTTTAGGTATGGCCTTCTTGGGCTTGAACTTTTTTGGCTTGGGGCTAGCTGCGGCCTGAGCTTTTTGAGCTGCAGCTTGTTTGGCCTGGGTCATTACAGCAGACCATACGTTGTCAGATATCAGCCTCCAAAGTGCTAGCTGATCCTCAGGGTTTGCGATTTCCATAAATCTCATCTTTGGTCTCCTTTTCCTACATTTATTTATTCGTTGTCATAAATAAATGCATGCGAATATTTGAGCTTAATAAACCAAAAACGCCAGAGCAATTGAGACTAGATCTATTACGTGTAAACAGCAAACGCGCCAGTGATGCGCTCAAATCGGAACGTGACAGACAAAAGGCTCAACGTGCTCAGCAGGCCCTGCAAAAGCTGCGAATGCCGACTAAACCTAAGAACTCAAGTATCAAAACGATTAAAACTGTTTAGTCAAAAGAAAGCCAGCAAGCTATTAGCCTGCTGGCTCTTAATTGGCACTGGATTAAGACTTGGCAGGCAACTTCAATGTAGGACGACTACCGGCTGCAGAGTCTTTGGCAAATCCTGCTTTGACCTGCCCCATTACTGCATCAATACGTTTGTCCAATTCACCAGAGTCAACAGCTGAGCGGATCACTTGCAAGGACGCAATGACATCAGCAATGCTGTCAGTTTCGATGGCGTTCTTACCTTCGACTATTTCCAATGTGCGTGCCCCATAGCGGACGGTGATGCAAAGCTTGCCTGTGTCATCTGTCCACCACCAAGGCTTTAACTTCTTGGGTACTTCAACTTTGCGGCTCTGTCCTGTTGACTCGTCCTTGACTGTGCGAACTCTTACTGGAGAAAACTCAGTGCCTGACTGCTGCGCCTTTGCTAACTGGATTTGCTCAGCCAACTTGGTACTGAGTTTTTGACGCCTTGCGTGCTGTGGGCTCGAGCCCTTTTCACGCTTGGCTTGGACTAATTTCAACGCGTTTAAACCTGACATAACTACTCCTTTTGTGTTGCAGGAATAGCTAATTTATTGTCGAACCACGGCGCTGAGCAACCGGAATCAACTGAAACCCGACGAATTGACGGGACTCAAGCTATCGGTTGACAGATCTGAATGAAAAGTTCGTCTGTTTATCCAAAATGCTGCTGATACAAGGACCTAAGAAACGCACCCTCCACATCAACTCTAAATCTCCAACCAATCGTTCTGCTGTTGAACAAGCGATAGTCATCGTTATCAATTTCTAGATAATCTGCTGTAAATTCCCTTGTGTTTTCCCCAGGGCCGCAGATCACAGTTTTATCAGCATCAGACCAAATTGAGAAAAACTCATTTATTGAAAATGGCTTAGATTCTGCTAAAAGTTTTTTAGTTGTAAAAAATCTTGGAATTAAGTGAGCACGCGTTATCCTGGACCTCGCAACATGTCTGAAATCTAATTCTTTATATCTTATGAGCGCAACCTTTGTGATGCCAACTACGTGCCATGACCACGAACGCCCTCCCATTACTGTTGTTAACTCAGTGTTGGATTGAGTTAATGTAAAAAATAACGGGTCACTTTTGTACGCGCGATGAATAGCCAAACCTGTTTGGGCACCTTGACGATTCCGAAAAATTGCCCAAAAAACGACTTGTCCTTTCTCACCCCTTGGCGCGTCGCTATCGACCCGCATCGTCATGGGAAAAGCGTCACACGCGAACTAACTAAGAGAAAACCCTAGGTTTTGAAAACATCCAAACGAACAAGCGGTTTCTACTGTTGAAGTCAAGCGACGGTACCTATAATTTATCTGAATCAGTCTTTTAGTGAGACTGTCGTTAAACCTGTTTTTTTAGGCTTGTGCGATTCTGATGAATGACATTAATGTTTCTGCTGGCATAAAACCGATATCAACTTTCTTTGTGAAGTCTGAACACAACCTTGCTGGCACAACCGAGCTTCAGAAAAATGACTTCTTTACAGTCTACGTAATCACCTCGGGAAGTCGCCGCCAATTTATCGGGGATCGGCTTTTGCATGGGGAACAGGGTTGCATCTTTTTCATCGCTCCTGGCATGACGCATCGCGCACAGATCTTGGAGCCCAGTACAACCCTCATCATCGGGTTTCAGTTGGAATTTTTGCACCCACAGTTTCTACGTTCGGCTGTCAATACATGGGCTTCGCCTGCGTCGCTTGAAGCCGCACCTGAACTTATGCTCTTTGCGGCGCAAGCCCATATTGAATTTGAATCAGATGGCGACCTCCAGAAACAGATATTTGAGCAGGTCATGCAACTGTCTGCGTGCTCCACAGCGCAAGGGATCGGCGTGATGTCCGTCGCCCGGGCGCGATTGAGCCTGTTTCTACTTGAGATTCTCAAAGCGCGCGAGTCGTCCGTAGTTGACAGCTTGACCCAAGGGGTTAACACATCCGGTAAGAACGAGCGAGTGGATGAACTACTTGATTTTCTACGCAGCAGAATTCACCAAAGAGTGACGACCGAGGAGGCTGCTCAATTCATGAGTTTGTCTCCCAGTTGCCTGGCAGCAAGGTTGAGACGCGTAACTGGCAAGTCACTTGGCGAACTACAAAATGAGATACGGCTCGGTCGGTCAAAAGAACTCCTAGTACTAACTGATTCACGGATTTCAGAAATCGCTTACAGCTGTGGCTTCGATGACATCGGTTACTTCTCACGCCGCTTTAAACAAGCGATCGGGAAAACGCCCGGAGAGTACCGTCGGCAGCACCAAGCGGGTCTCAACTTCATTCATCATTGAACTGCTTTTTAACTTTCTGAGGAATATCAACAATGAGCGATAAATTACCCGATTACAGCGTTGAGTACATGGAAAGCAGGCGTATTGCGCGCTTCAAAAAATTCAAGCCACACGGAGCCTCCTATTTAGATAACGCATTACCAGAATACAAGCGCGAAATATTCAACGTTATCGGACGAGGAGTACAAGAAAACAAGGACGCGACGGCTGAAATTAAGGACCCCGAGGGTTTCAACGTCGCTATTGCAAAGTGCGAGCCAGGTACAGGCGGTGGCTTGCATTCACACACAACCGTCGAGGTTTTCATGCCCATGGACGGCACATTCAAAATCTTGTGGGGCGAAGAAGGTGAGAACTGTGTTGTATTGGAAAAGTTCGACTTCATCTCAGTACCCGTCGGAATCTTGCGGTCGTTCACCAACGTAGGCAGTAGCACGGCTCACCTACTAACCATTTTGGGCGGCACCGATGCAGGTCGCCTTCGCTGGGGCGAAAAATTGATTGCTGACGCAAAATCTCGTGGCTGGGAGATCGCCGCTGATGGTAATTTAGTGATTGCAGAAAAAAATTAAGTTCATTTTTTCAATATAAAAGGAGACACTCATGAAAAGACGCACCCTGTTAGCCGGCTCTGCCGCTGCGGCAGCCGCATCGACTTTGCCCGTTTTTGCTCAGGGCCGCAAACTCAAAGTCGCGTTTGCAAACTTTAACGACGAAGCCTCTTTTGGAGCCTCCGTGTTGCGAGGGATGCAGGCGGCGGCACGCGCCCGCACTGATATGGATGTTAGCTTTTTCGACAACAAACAAGATGGTGCTCGCACCGTGGAGATTGCTCGTACTGTCGCCTTGCAAAAGCCAGATGTGTTCATCGAATATAGCTTCACCCCCACTGCCAACCCGCAGGTTGCACGCATCATGTCCGAAGCTGGCGTTTCGGTCATTGCTGTGCAACAACGAATAGGCAACGCGCCGCTATTTGCTGTGGATAACCCCTTGGCGGGATATGGCGGCTCTAAGCCACTTTCTGAAGAAGCGAAAAAGCGCTGGCCTGGCCAAACGCCCGTCGCCCTAGTACTCAGTTGGCCAGAAGCCGGGCCTGTGATCCTAGAGCGAGCTGCTGCTGCGCGCAAAGGTTTTGAAGAAGTATTTCCCGGGATTAGGGTTGAGGAGCAATCCACCAAAGGAGATCCGATTAACTCGCGCGCTGTGATGACCGACTTCCTCACCAAATTCCCTGGCCGCAAAGTGATAGTTTGGTCTCACGTTGATGGCATGAGTATGGCTGCGCTGACAGCAGCTCGAAACGCCAATCGCGAAGCCGACGTGTTGATCGCCTCGACCGGCGGCGAGACTGTTGTCTTTCCAGAGATTCGTAAGCTGAACGGTGGCTTCTTCGGTACATTCTCTTTCTTCCCCGAGTCTTGGGGTAGCGAGCTCTTGGCCCTAGCAGCACGAATGGGCGCCAAGGAAACACTGCCCGAGACGATTCGTCCCAGCAAACAACTCCTGATCACGGCCAGTAACATCAACCAGCATTACCCGGAGCGCTAAGATTGGCGCTTGAAGTTATCGGGGTATCCAAACGCTTTTCTGGCGTTCAGGCCCTAGACGATGTGACGATGGCGTTTCGCGCTGGGGAGATCTGCGCCCTGCTCGGCGAGAACGGCGCTGGAAAGTCAACGTTAATTAAGATCCTATCCGGCCTTTACACCGCGGATACAGGACGAATTTTGATTGACGGTGCTGTCTTAGAGCCATCGTCCGTGGTCGGGGCACAGACGGCAGGAATTCAGACGGTTCATCAGGAACTTGAACTTGCACCAGTACTTTCGGTCGAAGAAAACCTATTTATGGGTCGCTTGCCACTGGTCGCGGGACGAGTGGACTGGCCACGATTGCGATGGGAGTCGGAACAAGCACTTTTGCAAATTGGCGCTAAGTTCTCCGCAGACATCCTCGTTGGTCAACTCGGAGTAAGTGACCAGCAGCTGGTAGAAATTGCCCGTGCACTTGTTCGCGGCGGAAAGATCTTGATTCTCGACGAACCGACCGCTGCACTGCCACCTGCGGAGGTTAAGCGCCTGCTCGATACGGTATTGCGGCTTCGTAACGCGGGCATGACTATTATTTACGTGACTCATCGCCTAAACGAGGTATTGCAGATTGCAGATCGAGCGATCGTACTGCGCGATGGACGTAAGGTGGCCGATTGCACTAGGGACGAACTGAATCGATCAACGCTGGTGCGGCACATCATTGGTCGTGATTTAGAAACCGCGACCAGCTGCGACTCCCTTGCAGCGGGCGAGATTCTGCTGAAAGTGGAGCACTTGGCCTGCGACTCTGAGTTGCAAGATCTCTCCTTCGAAGCCAAGGCAGGCGAGGTACTTGGATTTTTTGGACTTCTTGGGGCAGGACAGGCATGTGTCGCACCAGCTCTTGCTGGCGTGCGCCACGCGACTTCCAGCGCGGTATTGATGGGATCGCGTACCACGCTGCCTGCAAACCCAAGTGAGGCCATCGATGCAGGCCTCGGATTTGTGCCGATAGACAGAAAAGTCAGCGGCCTAGCACTTTCTTTGTCCGTTATGGAGAACATTGCCATGCCAAATTGGAGATCACTGGGCAGCGGTAGCCGAATTGAATGGCGTGCGGTGCGCGATTTAGCCGAACGTGTGATTGAGCGCTATCGGGTCAAGTGCTCAGACTCAGGTCAGAAAGTCGCCCAGCTATCAGGCGGTAACCAGCAGAAAATCGCAATCTCCAAGTGGTCTGAGTTACCGCTGAGTGGCTTGCTGGTCGAAGAGCCTACGCGCGGCGTCGATGTGGGCGCACGTCCAGAGATTTATGCTGCACTTCGCCAACACGCTGATCGTGGAGGTTATTGTATTTTGACCTCAAGCGACCCTGGAGAAATTGCCAGCCTGGCCGACCGGGTGATTGTGATGCGAAATGGACGTGCTGTGAGCCAATTAAGACGGCCCGATATTACCGAGGCGAGCTTGATGGCTGCCGCGCTTTAGCCCCACAGCGCTATGACCCGTAACATATTTAAGATACTCCAATGACTGAAGAAGCTGCATCCCCACACGACCGCCGATTGGAACCGATCTCGAAACGGCGACTCTTGTCACAAGACACAGGCTTGGTGCTCGTGCTTTTGGCATTGGCCGTCGGCTTCTCTATTTATTCGCCGTACTTCTTGACAACCGCCAACTTGTCGAACGTCCTGCTTTCAGTTTCGGTAATCGGGTGCATGGCCGCAGTATCCACTTTACTCATCATCAGCCGCGGACTCGATCTATCACTGGGTTCGATGGTGGCTTTGTGCGGAATGCTGACTGCGCTCACCGTCGAACAATGGCATTGGCCGTGGCCACTGGGGATCGCAGTGGGACTGTTGGTAGGCGCCTTGTGTGGCGCACTCAATGGTGTGCTAATAGCGGGGCTAAGGATCAATTCGATCATCGTCACAGTCGGCAGTCTTGCGGTTTTTCGCGGTCTGGCTTATCTTATTAAAGACGGTCAAAGCCTCTTAGTGGAATCGTCAGCAATCCTCTCTTTGGGTTCTTTACGATTTTTTGGCTTGACCGTCTCAGTTTGGATTTTTGCAATTGTGTTTGCTGTGGTTTGGTTTTTTTCAGCTCACTTTAAGACCGGACGTAGTATCTACGCTATGGGGGCAAGTCCAAAAGCAGCTTGGATAAGTGGTCTACGCGTACTTCAGTTGCGCTTTGGTTTGTTCGTTGCAAGCGGTGTCTCGGCAGGCTTAGCCGGCGTTCTTTTAATCGGTCAGTCCGGCACTGCTATACCAGGCAGTGGCATGGGTTATGAGCTCATGGTAATCACCGCGGTTTTGCTTGGTGGTACGAGCCTACATGGGGGCGAAGGCTCCGTCGTACGCACATTGCTGGGTGTTTTAATCATTGGCGTTCTCAATAACGGCATGGTGCTGACGTCTGTTCCCAGCTTCTACCAAATCATCGCCAATGGTGCTTTGCTGCTGGCTGCCGTCGTGATCGACCAGATTCGAAACGGGGCGCATAAAGGACCTATAGAGTCATGACCCCAACTCAACTCAAGCTGCTAATGATCCCGGGGCTGGCCTGCGATGAGACCGTCTGGGAACCCCAGCTGTCTTACTTTGCAAAGCAAAATTACATCGCTGCCGAAGTCGCAGATCTCGGTACTCATGACTCGACTGAGGCGATGGCGCGTGCTCTTCTTAAGAGGTATTCCGGTCAGGTCGCCGTTGCCGGTTTTTCTCTTGGCGGCTATGTTGCACAAGAGATGACCAGACAGGCACCTGAGCGTATCTTGGGGGTAGCCTTGATATCCACACAGACGGGCACTGATCCCCCAGCGATGGCTGAAGTCCGTGCAGGCTGGGTCCGACAAGCGCGTCGAGAGGGAATGGCCGCAATGGCGCCTATTTTTTTAGACAAATACGCAAGCTCGCACTACCTAGCCAGCGAAATGCATAAACAGTCATTGCACTCCATGATTACGCGGCATTCCGTCGAGGCTTTTTGCTCAGAGCAAGAAGCGATTCGAACTCGAACAGACTGCAGCCAAGCGTTAAGAGACCTTCGATGCCCAACACTGGCAGTGATCCCTTTGCAGGATGCACTAGTCCCACCGAGCAATCAACACAAGATGGTTCAGTCATGTGGTGTCCATACCGTCCACGAAATCGCCGAAAGTGGTCACACCGTAATGCTTGAATCGCCTAATGCTGTCAACGCGGCGATGCAAAGTTGGTTAGACCAGCTTTTTTAACCCTTGCCACACGCCCAAATTTTTAATCAACCACTAGGAGCACTTGATGTCTCAGCTTTTTTCTCCCCTTCAACTTGGCGGGCTCACCCTCTCCAATAGGATTGCCGTTTCGCCCATGTGCCAGTATTCAGCGCAGGATGGTCTTTTTTCAACTTGGCATTTGCAGCACCTTTCATCGCTGGCAATGTCGGGGGCAGCCTTGGTGATGATTGAGGCGACAAACGTAAGTGCCGACGGTCGTATCTGCGAAGGATGCACGGGTCTTTGGAGCGATGAACACGGTCGCTCGCTGGCAGACGTCTTGGCGGGCGCTCGCAAGGTCGCAGGTAATGTCAATTTCGGTATTCAGATCGGCCATGCAGGCCGAAAAGGTCCAACACAAATTCCTTGGCAAGGCGGTAAACCTTTGGCGCCCGACCAGGCATGGGAGGCGATGGCGCCCTCTCCCATCCCTTTGGCTGAAGGCTGGGCAACGCCTAAGGAGATGACCCTTGCGGACATTGCCCAGTTCAAGCTGGACTGTATTGCTGCAACGCGTCGTGCGCTCGCCGCTGGCGTTCAGGTCATTGAGCTGCATGCTGCCCATGGCTATTTGTTGCATCAATTCATGTCGCCTCTGACCAATCGCCGCAACGACCAGTACGGAGGATCTAGAGAAAACCGCATGCGTTTGCCACTTGAAGTTATCGCTGAGCTTCGTACCATCGTACCCAGCACACACGCACTCGGCGCTCGCATCACTGCCACAGACTGGATGCCTGACGGGATTCAGGAGGCCGACTGTGCTGTTTTTGCGCGCGAGCTCGAAGCGCTGGGTACAGACTATGTCTGCGTGACGTCAGGTGGCCTGATCTTGACTGCCCCTATAAAAATTGCGCCTGGGTACCAAGTCGCGTTTGCCTCTGCCGTAAAAAAGGTGGTATCCAAGATGGCAGTGCGCTGTGTTGGCTTGATCGCTGAGCCCTTACAAGCGGAGCAAGTGATCAGCTCCGGGCAGGCGGATCAAGTAGCGATGGCGCGTGCTTTTCTTGACGACCCTCGGTGGGGTTGGCATGCCGCTGAAAAACTCGGCGTAAAGGTAGACCTGCCGCCCCAGTACGCGCGAGCTCACCACTCACTTTGGCCTGGCGCTAAGTTAGTGAGACCCTAATCACGTGGATTCGACGAATGGTCAGATCGCTGGCCACCTGCTGGTGGAGTGTCTCGCGGCGCAAGGGGTGACTCATGCGTTTGGTGTTCCGGGCGAGAGCTTTCTGGCGGTGCTGGATGGATTTCACGCATACCGTGACCGTATTAGTTTCATTACAGCGCGTCATGAAGGCGGAGCCTGCTTCATGGCCGAGGCGGCAGGAAAGCTGACAGGACGCCCTGGCGTTTGCTTTGTGACGCGTGGGCCTGGCGCTACCAACGCATCGATCGGTATTCATACCGCCTACCAAGACAGTACGCCATTGGTGCTTTTTGTGGGTGACGTGGGAAGCGAGTTTCGAGACCGTGAGGCCTTTCAGGAACTCGACTTTAGAACCTTCTTCGGCCCCAGTACAGGAGGCATGGCCAAACGTGTAGAGCGTATTGACTCGCCTGAGCGTTTACCTGAATACATTGCCCGCGCCTTCGCCACCGCTATGAACGGACGCCCGGGGCCTGTGGTCTTGGTATTGCCCGAGGACATGCTCATACAAATTGTGAATATTCGACCGCTGTCCCGAGTTGAACCCGTAGCGGCCGCGGTGGCTCCAAATGACCTTGTGCGCTTGCGAGAATTGCTGGTGGACGCGAAACGGCCCTTGGTCATCGCTGGCGGTTCTGGATGGTCGGTTGCAAGTGCGAAGGCTTTGCAGCGCTTCGCTGAAAATTGGTCCCTGCCAGTCATCAATGACTTCCGCTGCCAAGACGTTTTCGACAATCACCATTTTCTGTACGCAGGGGATGCGGGAATTGCAATAAACCCCAAACTGGCACAACGAATTCGTGACAGCGATCTTGTACTCGCGCTAGGTACGCGGCTTGGGGAGATGATGTCGAGCGGCTACAGCCTGCTGGAGGCGGCCAAGCCCCATCAGCGACTGATTCATATTTATCCTGGCGCTGAAGAGCTGAACCGTGTCTTTCAGGCGGATCTGGCGATCTTGGCAACTGTAGATGCAGCCTGTATGGCCTTGGAGGCTATGCAGGCACCTGCAAACTGCACGTGGCAAGATTCGACGAAGGCGGCACACAAAGAGTATCAGGCGAACTTCGAGCGACACAGCCTGCCGGGTCAAGTGGACATGCATGAGGTGCTCACCATAATTAGCAAACACCTGCCGGTCGAAGCTGTGCTCACGAATGGTGCGGGTAACTTTGCAACCTGGTTGCACCGTTATCACCGTTACCACGGCCTGGCCAAAGGCTTCAAAACTCAGCTAGCTCCAGCCTCAGGCGCCATGGGCTACGGTGTACCGTCGGCGGTTGCAGCCAGCATTGTCACCGGGCGAGTAGCCTTTACCTTGGCAGGGGACGGCGACTTCATGATGAACGGACAAGAGCTTGCCACCGCGATTCAGTTCGGTGGGAAGACCATTGTGGTCATCGTGAATAACAGCATGCTCGGGACAATACGCATGCATCAGGAGCGAGAATTCCCTACACACGAAACTAGCACTAGGCTGGTCAATCCCGACTTTGCCGCTCTCGCCAGGTCGTATGGCTACGCCGGCGAGCGCGTCGAAAAGACGGATGAATTTGAGGCCGCGTTCGTGGCAGCGATTGCAAGGCGCGAAGGAACTGTGATCGATGTCATCATCGACCCTGAAGCCCTGACGACCCGCGCAACCTTGTCAGCCATTCGCGATGTAGCACTCAAGAGGCAGGCCGCCGGCAAGTGAAAAAATTGTGTTCGCCTAGGATTCGCATGACTCAGAAAGTCAAAAATATCTCGGGCATATAAATGGCCATAACTGGTTCGAGCCCCGAAGGTAGGTCCGAACTTTCGCCATCACCCGTTCGAGCCCCGCATGTAGCGTCTAACTTTTTCGCGTGCAAAGTGACAGCGCTGAGTGCAAAATCTACGAAATTGCTGGCCAAACTGTAATTTACAGTTTTCGTTCAATTACACGAAATATTACACGTTGGCTATTTTTGCCTGCAAGTCGTTGATTTATATGGTTTTTTGAGGAACCTGGATTTCTGTTAATCAGGGGCTCTGTGGATAAACGTAGGTCAAGTGTATGACTATTTTTTATCAGCTATGACTCGTTTTTGCACGGTCGAAGGCGAAAAGCAAGTGGCAAAAATCGATCAGGATCTCGCCCTCCCCAATCCTGTCATCACATCATTATTTGCCTACCAACATGGGGGGCCAATTTTGAAGACACAGGCTATTAGATAGATAGATTTAATCTACTGGTCAGAGCGACTTGATCTTCTTAGAATGAGAGGCCATTGTTGTCGCAGAGGTTCATCATGATGAAAAGCGCAGCGCTAGATCGCACAAACGCCCTAGACTGAGCCTTTGCCGCAATGACCAAGACTTTTCGATCAAATTAATTTTTCTTCACAGGAGTACACATGAGCACCGCATCCACTTCCCAATGTCCTTTTCATGCTGTCGTTGGCGCGAA
>JBBANI010000039.1:1550-11690 GCA_040402015.1 Ilumatobacteraceae bacterium | reverse complement strand
CGAACTAGTATGGAAAACGGATGTATTCGGCGTTCTGGGCGAGTTTCGCTCCGAATTCCGTTCCGCCTCCGCGCCTTTAGGAGGCGGAGCGAAAGTCTCCAGCCCTTGGTGGGTTTCACTTGTGAACTGAGCCAGTTACGCGTTTATGTCATTTCAGTTACGGGCAGGAATAAGTACCCAATGGTGGGTTCTCTCTAACCCTGAGTCTTATGCCTCAACTGTTTTCACTGAATAAGCCGTTGTCTTTTGAAACGAGATGCATGACACAAGTAGCACCTCCCCATTTGTGAAGAAATCAACGTGGCTCTCGTGACCTATGTATTCGGACACGGCCTGCCAAAGAATGGCAAGTGTGTCACCGACCGCAGTGACATTGTAAAATTGCAGCGCACCGGCCACGAATACACCGCCTATGTAGTGGAAGCCTGTCCGCAGTGTAGGTGGCACCATCTATTACGGGTTCTGCCGATTGCAGTGCCTAAAAGGACTCGATCAGCTGTAAAGGGCTGAAAATATGCCACAAGATGCCTAACGGAGCGTGGTGAGAGTTGTGCTCCTAGTAGCGGCACGCACGACAGCCCTGTGTAGGACATTGGTTATGAGAAATACCATCGAACTCACACCAAGGATCAGCCACCAGTTGAACCCAAAAAGTGGTGGCGTTAGGCCATATTCGCTTGCCCGTACGAGGCCGAGAAAGCAAAACCCAGCTGCCGTCGCTGCGATAACACTTGCGGTGAGGAGTGCGAACATGCGTTGCCTAGCGACACGTCGAATTGCCGCGCTGATTGCCGCTCTGGGCGCCCCGAGCAACATCAGGGCCATGGCCTGTCGTTGAATATTGGGGAATTCTGCGATTGAGTTCAGTCCGAGAGCGAGACCTGCGAGCAGTGACATGAGCAAACCAGCAATCGTTGCGATTTGCAGGAAGAAGCGGATCTGGCGGCGGTTGCCCTCAATGGCAAGTTGTCGAGCCAATTGCGTGTCAGTTCCGAATGCGGGTGCCAGGGTGTCTCTGGCGGCTTCCAGGGTGTTATTTCCGCCTTTCAGATAGACCCATCTAGTGTCCGTTGATGCCGGCTGAAAGTCGATGGCAGATGAGTCGAGCAGCACCGTTGCTCCATTCAGCCACACATCTCCGGGAAGCGCCACCTGCCCTTTACCATATTGGCCTACTTCTATTCGTCCCACAGGTTGACCATTTGGGTCGAGCCCCATGAACTTCGAGCCTGAACGCGGGATTGAACGCGCACGAAGGCCGGTCGCTGCCGTGAACAGGCTTTGGTCAATCGCCACGGCATCGCCGCTGCACTCAAACTTCTCGGGATGAGAGACAACATCGCGAAGCTTGTCACAATCACCAACGACAAATATCAGGGTTTGACCATCGAAGTTTTGCGTTGTAACAAGTTGCAACTCAACGCTGGTGTCGACCTTGAGTTTTTTCAACTTCGCAGCCTGAAGTGAAGTTGCGCCTGTGACGACGACTACCTCAGGTCGCAGGTTCTCGTAGCTGGCGCCCAAAGTGACGGCATCGCCACCCCGGCCGGTCGTAGCGTAACTAGTGAAAATTCCAGCGGCGATAACCAGAGCAGCCACGACTCCGTTCATGGCATGGCTACTCTCGCTTGAGTTAATGAGTCGATCCACGATGAATGTCGTTGGGTTCGATCGTCGCCATGGGAATCGACGCAGGAGTTGGGCAAGGAAGGGTGCATCCATCACGCCTCGCGCCGTTGCGAGCACTCCGAAGACAAGGCCAACCAGCGTGAGGAACTGGTTGTCCTCTGCCCACTCGCTCCAGATTGCTAGTGCCCACAAAGTTCCGATACCTGCAATGCCATATATGACGCCACGGGATGGGTGACTGTCACGCTGTCCGAATGTGCGTACTGTTCGGATTGCTTGTGAGCCGAGACCATTTCCTGCTCGTGCAACCGCGAGGATGCACAGCCCGAGAAGGCAGATTTCAGCGATGATCGAAATACTCAATGAAGGATGTCCAAGAGTGCCCGAGGGGAGCCGATAGCCAGATGGAGGCAATTTGGAAAGAGCTCGTCCTCCATGTCGTGCCAGCAGATGCGCGAACCCGCTTGCAATCGTGGCGTCGATCATCAAACCCACACCCAGGACCGTTCCCGATAATAATGTCGGCACCCCCAAAAGTGACATCTCGGCGAACAGTCGTCGCTCGCGTTCGGCCAGCATTGATGTGGCAAGAGACGCAGATGTGTAAATTAAGGCCGCTATAAGGGCTGCTCCCATGGCGATAAGAAAAATAAATCCGAACGAGAGATGGCCAGTTGTAACGGGCGTGCCACTTCCCCATTGGGATCGACCGAGTTTTTGTTCGCTACATGCGCAGAGGGTTTCAAGTTGAGCTCGTGAAATACCTACGTATGCGACTAGTTCATTTCTTTCGGCGTCCATGCTCAGCGGGACAACATCTATGACATTTTTTGCGAGGAGGCGGCTTAGGAGGCGCGCGCCGTCGGGTTCTCTAATGAGTGTTTGAAGCGCCGAGGAGATGATCGTTTCACCATGAACCCGAAGTGTTTGACCAGTGGGTACTCGGACTGGTGAAGTCTCAACATCGATTGCGGTTACCACAATCGATTTGTCCCCCCAATGTTCAACGTATGACGCGCCGAAAAAATCATTGGGAACACCAGGAGCCGAGCTGACATATAACGAACGAGAATCGATCGATGTGTTCTTCTTCGTTATTGCTCCAGGTAAGGACATCGCAATAAGTAAAAGGGAGAAGGACGCTGCCAGCCCGACTGCTATCAATATATGAAGTGGCAACCACCGACGCCACCGACCCAGGCCGATAGTAACCATCCGCCCCAACAGCAATGCACGGGGCCTCATTCGATAATTACTCCGTCAAGGAGTTCGATTGTCCGATCACAATAACTCAGCGCCTCTTCGTCATGGCTCACGAGTATGACTGTTGCATTGCGATCTCGAGCGGCTCTGCTCAGCGAAGTCATGACTATCCGGCCGTTCTCGCGGTCGAGTGAACCGGTCGGCTCGTCAGCGAGAACCAAACTGGGATTATTAACGAGGGCACGCGCTACTGCACCCCTTTGCACTTGACCTCCTGACAACTCATGCGGAAACTTCTTCGCTTGGTCTAACAGGCCGAACTCAGAGAGCGTATTATCGACAATCTGGCGGCGCTCGCTTGTGTTGACACCTTGTAGCACTAGGGGAAGTTCCACATTGTCGCGCAACGAGAACTCGTTGATGAGAAAAGCATCCTGGAAGACAAAGCCGATGGACTCTCTTCTCAGGCGCAGAATGTCACCTTGGTCAACCAATGAGAGATCCATTCCAGCAACTGCGAGACTCCCACTAAATGAATGATGTAATCCGCCAATGACATGGAGCAACGTGGACTTGCCACATCCACTAGGCCCATGAACCCCAACGAACTCGCCCTGATTAATTGTCAATGACAGGCCATGGAGCACTTCGTTTTTGCCATAAACAGCATGGAGGTTCGAGACGATGACAACCGCCGTTGAGGTCACGGTTGAATTGATGTTCGTGCTGTTTGGCCTGATTGGGTGTAATAGAAATCGGTGTATACGTTCCAGCCATTGGTCGTACCAACCGTGCCTGTGGTCTTGACGATGCATCCGGTGCCGCTCGTTGATGCAAGAGTTGTGTCGCTCCCGAAACCCTTCTCATGGCGAAATCGCGTTTGGAAAGTTCCACACCCAGTGACCAGTCGGCCCGAAGCTGACTGGTCGGATCCGTCTGCCTGAACGTTACTTTGCTTCTTCCAACCGTTGATTGTGGAAAAATTTCCCGACGACCATGTGAAGGCCATTGAAGGCGCAGCTGCCATTAACGACCGCCCGACCGCAGATAACGGGATGAGGATTCTTCTTTTGTTCATAATGTTTCCTAATTCGATGAGGGTGGAGTGGAATTCTCTGCACAGCTTTCTTTCCAAACAATAGCCCACTCTAGAGAAGGCCTCGAACTGCCGTAAAGGGCTGAAATTGTGCCAAAAGTTGCCATTCCTGGTCCACATCACAGGTAACGGACACAGATCGGGCATCAGTGAAACACCCCTGCGAGAAAGTGAATCTCAGCGTGAACTGTGCATTTGCCTTGAGAGATTATTGCGTGAACAGAGCGACTTGATGATGAATGCCTCTGCTGATCTTGTTGGCGTTGTTTTGGCTTAGATACGGCCTGATTCTCTAGCCCAGCGTTGAACTTCTTTCCAGTCCCAAATGAGGGCTGTTTTTAAGGTTGCTACCGGCTGAGGAAAATCAGCATGCCTTTTGCGCCATTCGTGAACAACTTGTGGTCGAGCGACTCCAAGGCGTTGGGCGATCTCATGAGCACCCACTAGATCGTTGATGTCAATTTTTTTCCCCACGGGATCATTCTAGGAAATCCCTGTCACAAGGTTGTGGATGTTCGTACTCACCCCTATCTTGTGAGTACGAACATACTCACAAAGGAGATGAAAATGACAGGAAAACTTGAAGGACTGGTAATTCCAGTGATGGAGCCGTTGGGATATCCCCACGGGTGGGCAGGGGAGGCGGCAAAGCGCATACAAGATGCCGTACCGGCGGACTGTGGGCAGTTGGTGCTGAACTCCACAGTGATTACAGATGTGCTCACTTGTGGCGGACTGTGGCAAGGCAAAGAAGCAGCGACGGAAACCCCTGACCATGTGTTTTGGCTACGTCGCAAGTTGGTTCACAACATCACCATGGAATACCTAGAGCATGCGATGGTGTGGGGCCCACAGAAGCCAATCGAATTTGTCCATGAATACTTGACAACAGAAGTGAACTTCGACCCATTAACGGCAACATGGCTCTTTCTTCAGAATGAGTTTGAGCGAACTGAACTAGCCAATGAACTAGCGATGGCCATTGCATACCTTTTGGAGGCGTGGCCCCAGATAACTGATGCCTCTCAAGTGACCTTCGGACCTGTGCTTCAAAGTTTGAGTGTTGGTGGCGTACTGCTCGAGGCCAAACACATTGATGTCACTTTCGGAGACCACCGCCTTGGAGTGGAAGCCATGTGGCCTGGTGCCGTCTTGGTGCGATTAGTTTCTGGAACTCCCAGCCCTCAAGAGTTGGAAGAGATGCAGTTAGGTGCAGTGGTGCACGCGCTTGTTACCGGCTGTCCTCCACAACGCCTCGTTGTCTTTGGTCTTGGATCAGGCAAGGGAATCGGCATGGACGTTGAACGCGAATGGTTAGAGATGGGTATTGGCGGAGTAATGGCTGCAGTGGAAGCAATAGCTGACATACGTAATGACCGTGGTGTAGTGGTCGCGGGTGGAGAACATTGCGTGCAGTGTCCATTTAATGACAGCTGTGATGTAAGTGAGGCTGATGACTATCCGTTCTAATGCGTCAACAGTTCTGATGATTGTGAGTAACACACTGCAAATAGTCAATGTTGTCAAGGGTTATTGCACAAAGAAATTTTCAAAGAATTTCCAAGAGTTGCACTGGCAAACAAGTGTTCGCAATCATAATGGTGTACATGCAAGTAGTCAGACATCAACACAACGAACAGGTCGACCTGTTCAACATGTGTGCGTGTCTTGCTTGCGTGCTGTTGAGATTGGTTACACGCGTGATCAATGACGACTTCCCAACACACATAGATGCTTTCGAATCTGTCGTTGTTGAATACATCTTGAATACTCCCGATGGGGAAATTTCAACACGCCGTGAAGCAGTGAGCCATATCAAACGATTTGTGAAGTGGTGTCGGGTGAATGACATCTCTGACATCACATTGGTAAAACGTGAAGAGGTGGAGGCCTTCGTGAATTGGCCAACAATGATGGGTGGACGAGCACGAACACCTGGCTCTTCCACAAAGCGAAATCGTCTGAGTGGATTGCGCCGTGCTTTCAAGTCGTTACGTCAAATGGGGTACGAAATGCCCGACCCCACCATTGATGTCGTTGCGTTACTTGACCGAACATTTGATGCAAATGTATGTAGCGATAGCGACATCGAAAAGTTGCGAGAAGGTGCTCCAATCGGGCTCTTTGATTCTTGTAATGCAGCACTGCTGGCTTTGGCTGAAGCAGGGGCAACCAATGGTGAGGTCAAAGAGGTTCGTGCGAGTGACGTGAATCTTGAGGATCGTGTAGTGCGGTTGCCAGGGAACGCTCGAGTTGACGAACGAATCAATGAGTTGTCTGACTGGGGAGTGATCGTTCTGCAAGAACGATTTGCCCACATCAGTGGTGATGACTTCGTTGTTGTAAATAGCAATGGCACTCAGGCGTCAGAAGCATCTGTGAGCCAGATGTTTCGCCATATCGCGTCCTACGGGAATGTTGGTCGAAACGGTTTCAACATCAATTCCGTACGGGCATGGCGTGCGCGAGCCATATATGTGGAGAGTGGTCGTATTCAAGATGCGGCACTCTTTCTTGGTAACCGATCTCTTGATGCAGCTGTTTCGTTGATGGGACTGGAGTGGCGTCAGACCGCATGACTTGGAACCCTCTGTACATTTCCGACCGTCGCACACGACGCGGACGCGATAGGCGAGTCGACCTGCATGAACGGATGCGCTTCAGCATTCGACAGGCTTGGTTCAAGGAGTTTGTTGCGGTCATTGATGATGCAATGCCGGTGCAACGTACTGGCCGTCCACGAACACACTCAGTAGCGGCGGGAGCATTCATCTACTTGTTGTCAATGTCGATGAGCTCTCAGGCAGAAGCTGAGGAGTATCTCCGTTATGGGACGAACTGGAATGGATACCGACGTCTTCTGGCATTGGAGTTTCCTGATGACCATTTGTTGGCTCATGGTGCTCCGTCGCCAACAAAGTCGGTGATTCGTCACATCAAGCATCATCTCGGCGAGAACGAGGCAGAAAAGATTGCAGGCATTCTTCATGCGGCAGCTCTCTTGCACGCGAAGGAAATGGGTATCGGTATTAACCACGGAACAATGCTGAACCCAAGTCTTGAAGCAGGCATGTACGGCGATGGTGTAGTAGTCCGACCCATGACCAAATATAAAAAAGGTGACATGGGTTTCAATGAGCGCGAGGGTTGTCTACAGGAACGGCGTCATGACCCTGATGCGGCGTACCACTACGACGGATTAAACCGGCGTGTCTATGGAAATGTTTTTGCACACATGTCTGCATGGACTGGTGTTCCATCCGAACACGTCACATTTGGCATTCGCCCCATTCGAAAAGGGGGACACATCACGGAGGCACAGATTGCTCTTGGATTTGCAGAAGCAATAAAGAAGGAACTGCCTGGGATGGCGATGTTGCATTGGGACAAAGCACTACGTGGTAAGACGGTGGAAGAAATCTGGGACATGGAGATGATGCCCATAATTGGTGTGTATGACAAGAGTGGTCGTACAACCGAACAAGTTTCTCTTGGCAAGAAAAAAATCCATGGCATTGACACGGCGATATTTGCGTGTCGGGGTGCAGTGTCTATCAAGGCAATCGATGGCTCGTTCATTCCTTTGCGCGCTTCAAAGTTGGTGTATCAACACAATGCAAAATCAACTTGCCGTGTGTACTGCGATTACATAGTGCCCGAGGGAAGCAACTGTGATGTCCGCTTATGGAATGGCAAAATCACGCAGCGTATCAACTCGCCCGAGAAGGCTGATTTCACTTTCGGTGAACACATCCGCGCTCATGCCCCAGGGTCAGCCGACTGGAAAAATCTCTACGGCAACCGCAGCCTTGCGGAGTCCCTGAACTCGGTTCTTAAAAACGACCTTGGGCGTGGCGAACGTGCACGCTCGCTAAATCTCAACCACCAATGGATTGACCTGATGGTCATGTTGCTCATGCGCAATGACCAGTCTTTGGTGTTGTATCGACGCCGCACACAACTGGCGCGAGCAGCCTCGCCACCCGCGGCCTAGACAGTCGCCGCTCCCCAGTCTCGAGAGTCAAGGTTCAGTGCTGTGTGCTGACTGGTTCACATTTCAGATAAATCTCACTGAAGTGGGCTAAAAGCCTGCGACCCCATAAAGGGAATGAATGTTTCCGGTTCAGGGGAACTATCATGAAAAGTGGATGTATTCGGGGTCTGGGGTGAGTTTCGCTCCGAATTCCGTTCCGCCTCCGCGCCTTTAGCTCAGCTGGTAGAGCAACGGACTTTTAATCCGCAGGTCCTGGGTTCGAGCCCCAGAGGGCGCACCAACTGGTTTTCATATATATGGTGACCATGGAGGTTTGTTATGGGCCAAAAAGTTCGACTATCGCGTGAGGCTGACATTGTCACGGTCACGCTGTGTAACCCAGCCAAGCGCAATGCGCTATCGCTAGATGTTCTGAAGGAACTCACCGCTGCCTTCGAAGAGGTAGCTGGCTCTGATGCTGTGGGTGTTGTGTTGGCGGCTGAAGGCCCTGTTTTTTCTGCCGGGCATAATTTCGGGGAGATGGCGGGGACATCACGAGATGATGCGTTCGAGCTGTTTACTGTGTGTTCGAACTTGATGCAGTTGATGCATCGGATCCCGCAAGTTGTAATTGCTCGGGTGCATGCATTGGCAACAGCTGCTGGATGCCAACTTGTAGCTACGTGTGATCTTGCAGTTGCCTCCGAGTCCGCAGGGTTTGCGATTCCGGGTGGCAAGGGTGGATTGTTCTGTCACACGCCGTTAGTTGCGGTTGCCCGCAACCTGTCACCAAAGCGTGCATTAGAGATGGCAATGACCGGAGACGTCATTAGTGCTGCGACTGCTTTGGAGTGGGGCTTTGTGAATGCAGTTGTTGCAGATGACGAACTTGATGCAGCAGTGAGTGAACTGATGGCACGTGCGACTCGTGGGTCACGTGAATCTAAAGCGATTGGAAAGCGCGCCTACTACGACCAAATTGTGTTGCCAGAAGATCAGGCATATTCGTTTGCGTCAGCTGTGATGGCAGATGCTGTGGTATCAGAAGTTGCCCAAGAAGGCATTGATGCATTCCTGGCGAAGCGCTCACCTGATTTTGGTGGTAGGTAATAGGTATGAGTCTCGTATTGCCCCCCGCTTCCATTATTGAAGTGGAACTTGCAGTTCAGGGAATGACCTGTGGTGCGTGTGCTGCCAAGATTCAGAAAGAACTCAACGAAATAACTGGCGTTGAAGCCGCCGTCAACTACGCAACCGAATCAGCAATGGTGGCTTTCGACGGAGATTCGGTTTCCGAGGCAACTGTCATCAAAGCAATTGAACATGCCGGGTATTCGGCGCGTGTGATGGATGATCAGCCGTTTGATGATGATCTTGAGGCACGGCTTCGCGCGGCTGCGATTCGTTTAGGTGTGTCGGTTGCGTTCACAATTCCTGTGGTTCTGTTGTCGATGGTGATGGCGTGGCAGTTTCATAACTGGCAATGGTGGGCGATGGGTTTGTCGGCTCCTGTTGTTACATGGGGCGCATGGCCCTTCCATAAGACCGCATTCCGCAATGCAATGCATGGTTCTTCCACCATGGACACTCTGATCAGTGTGGGCGTGATTGCCGCGACGGCCTGGAGCATTTGGGCTGTGGTGTGGGGCGAGGCCATTTCGTCAATGGGGCATTCCGGAATGACAATGACACAGTCCAGTTCGTCGCACGTGTATTTCGAAGTCGGGGCGACTGTTACCTCATTCATTTTGGTTGGTCGGTATTTGGAAATGCGGGCAAAGCATTCAGCAGGTGATGCATTGCGGTCATTGTTGGCGTTGGGTGCCAAGTACGCCACGGTTCTTCGCGATGGTGTTGAGGTGTCAATACCTGCATCTGTTGTGCGCGAAGGCGACATGATTGTTGTGCGACCTGGCGAAAAGATTGCAGCGGATGGTGTTGTAGCCGAAGGTGCTTCCAGTATTGACATGAGCATGGTGACAGGCGAGAGCGTGCCGGTTGATGTTGTTGTCGGCGATTCTGTGACATCAGCAACCGTGAACATGAATGGCCGCATTGTGGTGCGCGCTACTCGAGTGGGTGCCGAAACAACGTTTGCGCGAATGGCAAAGCTTGTACGTGAGGCACAAGCCACAAAGGCGCCCGTGCAGAAGTTTGCAGACAAAGTCAGCAGTATTTTTGTTCCGACCGTATTCATTATCAGCGGGCTGACTTTGGCTGGTTGGTTGTATTTCGACGG
>JBBANI010000039.1:0-1450 GCA_040402015.1 Ilumatobacteraceae bacterium | reverse complement strand
GTGACATGGGGAGGGCAAGCAAAAGCCGTGATTTCATTGGCTGATCAGCCCAAACCGACTAGTGCTGAGGCAATCGCTTCGTTGCGTCTTATGGGTCTTGCACCCATCTTGTTGACAGGTGACAATGTGACAACTGCACGTGCAATCGCAGAATCTGTTGGCATTGAAACCGATGAACATCATTTGTATGCAGGCGTGATGCCAGAAGACAAAGTTGCGGTAGTTCGTGATTTGCAAGAACGCGGCTATGCAGTTGCGATGGTGGGTGACGGTGTGAATGACGCTGCGGCGTTGACGCAAGCAGATGTTGGTATTGCAATGGGCGGCGGTACTGACGTTGCCATGCAAGCAAGTGACCTCACAATTGTGAACGGTGACCTGCGGTCAGTTCCTGATGCGATTCGTTTGTCACGAGCAACTCTTCGCACTATCCGCACCAATGTGTTTTGGGCATTTGCATACAACGTGGCTGCAATTCCATTAGCTGCATCTGGCAGATTGAACCCAATGTGGGCAGGCCTAGCTATGGCGTCTTCATCTGTGTTCGTGGTGACAAACAGTTTGCGCTTGCGCCGCGTGAAGTTGCATCGTTAACGTCAACTGGTTGTTTCGTTCTTAGCAAGAACATGCTGCACACGTTTGATGGCGGTGTATTTATGATTGCGAACTGTTCGCGGTGAAACGCCTTGGTCTGTAGCAATGTCGTCTGCGTGTCTTCCTTCACCAAGTGTTCGCAACAATTCAATCTGAGGTGAACTTACGCCCATCTCAGAGGCATACGACAGAACATCATCAAGTTCTTGGTCGACCGTCTTTACAAATTGGGCTTCCTCTATTTGTTGAAGCACTTCAAATCCGACTTGTGTTTCAGAGACCCTGCGCAGCCGCTGGTCACGTACAAATCCGTAGTACTCGACATCACGTACAAGGTTCGCCGCGATCTTTACGTGGCGGCGTTCGTATGGGAATTCACGAATCACCATCCACGCTGTTGAAATTGCATCACCAATAGCGATTTCCACCCCGCCTGGAGTTATTCGTCCTCGTCTGCGAGCGACTGACATGACAGCCGGCATGATGCGGTGAAGGCATACACGCGCAGCAAGATCATCATGTGCAGCAAGTCGCGTGATGTGCCACAACACGAGGTCACCGGCTTCGTCGTCGTACGGTGTACCAAAGCCACACACGGTCAGTAAGTCATCAAGGTCTGCCACAGGGCGGGGCAAGAAGTCCCACGCGTTGACACGGCGCAGAACACTGGGGCGATGGGATAGGCGAGCCCATTCGTCAATGAATTGTCTGGCAGGGCCAGAGGTAACGGTGGACCACACGAGGGCGGTGGGGAGTGGTTGGTCAGAGTCGGAATCTGTCTGTGTTTGTCGGTAGTAGGGATGTATTGCAAATGTCATGCAGGGACAGTGCGAAACACCCTTCACCCCATGAAGGC
>JBBANI010000038.1:0-12064 GCA_040402015.1 Ilumatobacteraceae bacterium | reverse complement strand
TTGTCCCGCTATGTCAGCGAGTGGCGCAATAGTCGCAGCCTGGGCTATCTCAAGGTCGGAAGGAAATGACACGCATGAAGTCTCACCCAACTGCCACACTCACGCCAAAGCGAAGAGGCTTTCCGCACTCGAAGCCCCCGTGTCGTATCCTTGCATCACCATCGAAAGGCAGGCATGGGACTAATTCGAACATTGCGGTCGGTGGCAACATTCTCGGTCCCCACACTGTCTCGGCAAAAGCGTCGCTTTGAACGCGCTGCCAATATCGCCGACCTTCGCTTGATTGCCAAAAGTCGACTACCGCACGGCATCTTTGACTACATCGATGGTGGCGCAGAAGATGAAATCACAATGCGTCGTAATACCGCAGCATTCCAGCAGTACGAATTCGTTCCCCGTGTTCTACGCAATGTTTCTGACATTGACATCAGCACCTCATTACTCGGACGCACACTCGAATCACCACTTCTATTTTCTCCCACCGGATTCACACGTATCGCGCATTCGCAAGGCGAACTATCCGTTGCCCGTGTAGCCGCACGACATGGACTTCCCTATTGCTTGTCCACGCTGTCCACTCGTTCCATTGAGGAAGTAGCAGCTGTCAGCAACGGACCAAAATGGTTTCAGGTGTACGTATGGCGTGACCGTGCGCTAGTAAAAGACATGTTGGCGCGCGCGCAGGCAAGCGGGTACGAGGCAATCATGATCACAGTAGACACTGCAGTACTCGGCCGGCGTGAGCGTGATGTGCGTCGCGGCTTTACTCTTCCGCCCACACTTGGCCCCGGCACCATCATCGATGGCATCACTCACCCTGCGTGGACCTGGGACTTCATCCGCAATGAACCAATCACATTCTCAAATATCGCAGCATCACGAGGAAACACGGGAACCGCTGTCACTTTGTCTGACTTCATCTCTGACCAATTTGAACCTGCATTGTCATGGGACGATCTTGAATGGTTTCGCGCCAACTGGAACGGCCCCATCATTCTCAAAGGCGTGCAATCAGTTGCGGATGCAGTCCTTGCGCAAAAATATGGCATTGATGCCGTTGCGTTATCTAATCACGGAGGCCGCCAACTTGATTCAGCACCAGCGCCACTTGATTTGCTTGCACCCGTTGCTCAAGCAACAGGCGGCACCTTGCCCCTGATTTGTGATGGTGGCATTCGTCGCGGCAGTGACATTGTGAAGGCAATCGCTCTTGGAGCCTCCGCGTGCACGCTGGGACGCAGCTACCTCTATGGACTTGGCGCAGCTGGCGAGCCAGGAATCGAACGTGTGCTTTCCATGCTGACAGACGACATGACGCGCACAATGTCGTTATGTGGGGTTCGCACTATTTCTGAGATCACACCAGAACTTTTGTCTCTAGTTCCGGCCGGGCGCATCTAGTGAGTGAGTACTTATACATCACGGGCGAAGAACGCCCCGTCGAAGTTCTTATATTCCGAATGGACCCGGCCGTTGTGGATGAATTCATACGACTAGACCACGAAGTGTGGACACTTGGCGAGGCACACATGGAAGGCCTCACGGATATTCCATTCCTGTCAAAGGAGGTCTGGCTCGACAGCAGTAAACCGGGAGAAGTCACCATTGTGTTTGTGTGGGACACGCAAGAAGCGTGGGACATCGTGGGAAATACCGAGTATCAGAAGAAACTTCAAGCCGAATTTGATTCCCGATTCCCACATCCAGTCGAACTAATTGCCGCCCCACACGAAGATTCGCATTTTGGCATTCATCGCGTCACCCGATTTGAAAGAATAGAAAAATGAGTGAACTTCTCGACGTCTCGTCAGCACGCACTATTGGAGAACTCGGAGACGTTGGCCCACTGTCTCTCGGCTGCTGGCGTCTCACCGGACCCGATGCCAACAACATCTCGCTGATCGCGACAGCCGTTGATGCGGGCATGACACTGATAGAAAATGCCGATGTATACGGCCTTGACTGGGGTGGCACTCACTTTGGTGCATGCGAGGAAGCCCTCGGAAGAATTTTCACAGCTATTCCTGGTCTGCGCGACAGAATCATTCTCGCAACCAAGGGTGGAATCATCCCGGGTGTTCCGTACAACTCTTCAGCCGAATACATCACCAGCGCATGCGAAGCCTCTTTGTCTCGCATGGGTGTTGATCATGTCGACCTATATCAAATACATCGCCCCGACAACTTCACACACCCAGAAGAAATTGCTCAAGCATTCAACTCTTTAAAATCACGCGGTCTTGTTCGCGAATTCGGAGTATCAAACTACACAGTTGCCCAAACTCTCGCCCTTAATGCATTCGTTGATAACGGCCTCGCAACAACGCAGCCCCAATTGTCAGCTGCCCACCTTGAACCACTGCGAGACGGCACTCTGGACTTATGCATGGAATCAGGCATCACTCCCCTTGCATGGAGTGCACTTGCTGGCGGTGCACTTGCCACCGGCCAAGGCGTTGCGCCCGCATTGCTTGCAGTGCTTGACGAACTCGCTGCTACAGAAAACGTGACGCGCTCAGCAATAGCCATCGCTTTTGTTCTCGCTCACCCATCGCGCCCTGTTGCAATCATTGGCACCCAGACACCTTCTCGTATTTCTGAATTGGCCCTAGCAACATCTGTATCACTCACCCGTACGGATGTCTACGCAATCATCCAAGCGAGTGATGGAACACCCTTGCCATGAGTGAAATCAGTTGGTTCAGCGCGTTATGCGATGACGACTACGAACAATTGGGAATCGTCGACACCAATCTGCAGAGCAGTTGGAACCACTGTTCCGACATTGTTCGCACAGTTCATGATGTTGGCTTTGACAATGTGTTGCTTCCCTCTGGCTATGACCTCGGCATTGACACACTTGCATTCGCCTCCGCTATGGCGCCGAACATTACAAACATGAAACTGCTTACCGCTATTCGATGCGGCGAAGTATGGGTTCCACAGTTGACGCGTCAACTCGCGACTCTCAATCAAATTCTTAATGGCAGACTTTCCATCAACATCATTTCTTCAGAAATGCCAGGCGAATCTCTTGATGGCCCTCACCGTTATTCACGCACCATAGAAACAATGACAGCACTCCGCACATTGCTCAATGGTGAACGCCTCGACATTGATGGTGAATTCATTCAGCTTCATCTTGATGCCCCACGCATTTGTCGTGAATCGCCACAAGCACCACAGTTTTACTTCGGCGGCTTAAGTGACGAAGCACGTGATGTCGCAGCCGCCGCAGCAGACGTGTACCTCATGTGGCCGGATACTAAAGATGCAATCGCTGCAACCATTGCAGATCTTCGTTCACGTGCCGCAACCTACAACAGAACATTGAAGTTTGGATACCGAGTACATGTCATTGTTCGCGAGTCAGAAGACGAAGCACGAAACGCTGCTGCTCATCTGATTTCCGCAGTCGATGCCGCTACTGGCGATGCAATTCGTTCCCGATCACTCGACAGCACCAGCGTTGGCGTTCGCCGTCAAGCTGAACTGCGTGAATCTTCTGGTTCTGATGGCTTTGTCGAACCGCACCTCTGGACCGGAATCGGCAAAGCCCGCAGCGGTTGCGGCGCGGCCATTGTGGGCACCCCGCAGCAAGTGATTGACAAAATCCACCAGTACGAGGACATGGGCATTGCTGCCTTTATTTTTTCGGGCTACCCGCATAAGAGTGAGGCACAACGATTTGCTGACCTTGTTCTGCCGCACCTCAATCACGGACCGCTGTAAAAAACCGTCTACAGTCGCACCATGAGCGACATCACATCACTTCCAGCCGAATTCCTTTTTCACATCAGTGCAACACTGAACCCACCCATCGTGGTTCCGAATGGTCCGAACGGCACACGTGTCATTGTTCGCGTCACCGGCGGAACTGTGAAGGGTCCGAAACTCAATGGAACAATTGTTGACCTAGGTGCTGATTGGCTCACCATGCGTGCCGATGGCACGGCACAACTTGACGTACGAATTGTCCTCAACACCGATGACGGCGCGGCCATTCATATGTCATACAAGGGCATCATGGCGCCTGGTGCCGACGGCAAGCCGCGCATCGTTACTGCTCCTCTTTTCGAAACTGGTGACGAACGTTACACATGGCTCACCCAGATGCAGGGCATTGCCATTGGCGCCCCAGGAGAAAATGTCGTCGACTATGACATTTACCGTTTGGCCTAACTAACAACTATCCACTCCCTATTTTCCGTCTCAAGATGGCATGATAGGGAGATGGCACATCTTGAAAAACATGCATCACATCGCATCGGATTACTACGGGCAATGGTCCTTGGCGCAAACGATGGACTCATCTCGACTGCTTGTTTGGTGCTTGGAGTTGCGGCAGCGGATTCAAGTCGCACCGCAATTCTTACTGCCGGCATGGCTGGTCTCGTTGCCGGAGCAGTATCTATGGCACTCGGTGAATACGTATCAGTCAGTTCACAACGCGACTCAGAACAAGCAGACATAGCCAAAGAAAAATGGGAACTGGAAACAATGCCAGAACATGAGCTTGACGAACTCACCATGATCTATGCAAACAAGGGACTACCGCAGGCCTTGGCTCGCGACGTTGCAGTAGAACTCACCAAGAACAATGCTCTTGCTACTCACTTGAGAGAAGAACTGGGAATCACCGGCGCAAACCTCGCCAAACCAGTTGAAGCAGCTGTTGGGTCCGCCGGCGCTTTCACCCTTGGGGCAGCAATCCCACTGATTGCAATTGCAGTCGGATCCGCCACATCGCGAATTGCCCTGACGCTGACTGTGGTTACCATCTCCCTGATTGGCCTTGGCTTTGTCAGCGCTCGCTTTGGTAAGGCCAGCACAGGAAAACCAATATTCCGTGTCGTCATAGGCGGTCTCGTCGCTATGGGAATCACCATGGCCGTCGGAGATTTCTTTGGTGGAGTAATCAGCTAGCTGATTGTCTTGCGATTGCTCGATGGAACCGCAAGACTGGAGGAATGAGCGCACCTTCCATCACAGATACCACCCGCCTCGATGAGGCTCTAGACGCACTTCTTGCAGAGTTCGACCCAAAGAAAGTTGACAACGTCACATTTCGTGGTGCGCGCTTTGACGCTGGTCTTGCTTGGGTTCATTTCCCCACAGGTCACGGCGGTCTTGACATGCGTCCCGACCTCAACCGTCACGTCGAAGAACGTCTTCGCGCGGCTGGCGCAGCAGCGCAAGACCCTGCAACGTTCTTTATTGCTCTTGCGGGTCCGACCATTGCAACACATGGAAGTGAAGAAGTAAAGAAGCGTTTCCTTCGCCCAATGTTTACGGGTGAAGAAAAATGGTGTCAGTTGTTTTCAGAGCCGGGCGCCGGAAGCGACTTCGCTGGTCTTGGTACAAAAGCAATTCGTGACGGAGATGAGTGGATCATCAACGGACAAAAGGTGTGGAACACGCTTGCTCACCTTGCCGACTGGGGAATGCTCGTTACTCGTACAGACCCAGATGCTCCGAAGCACAAAGGCATGACTTACTTTGCTCTTGACATGCATGCACCTGGTGTTGAAGTACGTCCACTTCGTCAGATCACTGGTGAAGCTGAATTTAATGAGGTCTACATGACTGATGTGCGTGTAGCTGACGCACATCGCGTTGGTGAAGTTGGCGAAGGATGGCGTGCAGCCCTCACCACTCTTATGAACGAGCGCAGCGCAATTGGCGGCGGTGGCGGTGGCAACGCAAAGCGACGCGGCCCAATTGACGAGACAATCAAGATTTGGAAAGAAAAGCCTGCAGACCAGCGCAACAACGCCGACAAAGACAAGATGATGCATTTGTACTGTGCAAGCGAGGCTTTGCGTTTCACAGTGATGCGCGGTGCACAAGCTGCAAAGGCTGGCAACCCCGGACCAGAGGGCTCGATTTCCAAACTCATGTCAGCAGATTTCAACAAAAAGGTCACCGAGTTCACATTGAACCTCATGGGCGCTGACGCAATGGTGGATTACGACTTCACGTTCCGTCGTCCTGACACTTTGTCAGTAGACGGTTCATTTGGCGGACCTCGCCATTCCTTCTTGCGTGTTCGTGCAAACTCCATTGAAGGTGGAACAAGCGAAATCATGCGCAACATTCTTGGTGAACAAGTGCTTGGCCTTCCAGGCGAGCCACGCGTTGACAAAGACATTTCGTGGAGCAAAGTTCCACGTAGTTAAATCCACACACACAAAAGGGCCACTGCCGAAACAGTGACCCTTCAGTGGAGGAACTAAGAAGTAGTGAACTACGCGGCGCGAAGGCCCGTGAGTCCTTTACTAATGAACGACACAATGGCGTCCTTGACTGGAATCATTCCGTAGACAATGCATCCGTCAACGCAGATTGTCATCCACGATTCACGCATGTCGCCGGTCATTGCAGTAACAATGCTGAGGTTGAGTGCCCATACAAGTCCGATACTGACAGCCAAAGTGACGTGGTCACTCAGAACTGGAATTCGGCTGATGATGCTGTCGATCTTCAACGTGCGGGTGAGCGAGTGAAACACTGGCATAACCGCTCCGAGAAGTATGGATAAAAGGATTAGTGATCCAAGGGTGTACATGAGATGCCTCTTTCGAGTCAGTCTCCGCCTACCAAGAATGTAACCAATGTCACACCATTAGTGGTGGATATCCACAGGGTGTGGAGAACCCTTGTCTGGACAGGGTTTCAAGGCGGTCTATGGTTCATTCATGATTCGCCTACGACAGATAGCCCTCGTTGCCCACAGCCTTGACCAGACCACGGCAGACATCTCTGCAGCCCTCGACCTTGAAGTGATCTACCGAGACCCTGGGGTGGGGTTCTTTGGACTCCACAATGCGCTCTTCTGTATCGGAGACCAATTCCTAGAGGTGGTCTCCCCCATTCAGGAAGGAACCACTGCTGGCCGGTTGCTCGAGAAGTTGGGTGGCGATGGCGGGTACATGGCTCTGTATGAAGTGGATGACTTAGATACGCGCATCGACCACGTGAAGTCGCTTGGTATTCGTACTGTGTGGGAAGGCACTGGCGATGCAATACGTGGGCGCCACTTACATCCGCGTGATACCGGCGGCACATTGGTGTCGTTAGATCAACCAGACATTGCAGGTGAATGGGCTTGGGGCGGACCGCAATGGAAATCTCGTCGTGCATCATCAGTTGTTTCAGCAATTGATTCATTCACTGTGTCAGTGCCCGATGCGGATTTCACTCGTACGCATTGGACACGACTCGGCATCAATGAAGCAGTTCGTTTTGTGCCGTGCAGTAACGAGCCAGAAGGCCTCACTGAAGTAACTATGAAATGTGTTGACTCATCACGCGATGGTGAAACATTTCAGTTGTGTGGCATCACCATCACACTGAAGGCGTAGTTGCTAATTCCCAGAGTTTGAATGCACAACGCCGCCAACAACAGTGGCGAGTACTGAGATGTCTTTGATCTCCATTGGGTCAACCGCGCACGGGTCAGCATCAAGCACTGCGAAGTCTGCAAACTTGCCTACTTCAATTGACCCGTATTCATCGTCACAATGAAGCAGATATGCAGAACCAATAGTCATTGCCTTCAATGCATCAAGCGCAGAGATTCTTTCTGCTTCACCCAGTACATGACCGGTAGATGTCACACGATTCACTGCACACCACATGGTGAACAACGGAGCCAATGGCGTCACTGGTGCGTCGCTATGAATGGAATGTGGAATATCCATTCGAACAGCAGTACCAACAGCATCCAGGTGTCGAGCTTTCGCAGGCCCCATGGTGTCGTGACGATGTGTGTCGCCCCAGAAGTACAAATGATTTGCAAACAGGTTCACACAAATACCAAGAGTCTTGATTTTGCGAAACATGGCATCTGTAGCCATTTGTACATGCTCTAAACGGTGGCGATGGTCAAAACGTGGGTGTGCTTCAAGCAGTCGACGATAAATGTCAACGCCAACCTCGATTGCTTCGTCTCCGTTGGTGTGCATTGCTAATTGATAGCCAGCTTTGTGGAATGGAAGCATCAATTTAAAGAGATCTTCTGGATTGCCTAGCCACAAACCATTCGGAGAACCACAGCAATAGCCAGGCCAATTCATTCGTGCAGTACGACCCTGAATAGAACCATCAGCAATGAACTTCAACGGACCCATTGCAAACTTTTCAGAATTGAATTGCTGAAGGTCAACTAAAAGATTCGCAATTTCATCGGGGCTGAGGCGCAACGACATGAACGTTGCAAGCGGCGCATACCGAACACGAGTAGGAAAACCTGGGTGATTAACAACATTGGCGAAACCTTCAATGGATTTCTTTGTCGCAATGTTTGCAAGATCTGTCACCATGGTGCAGCCTGCTTGACGAGCAAGATGGCCGCCATCCCAGATTGCGCTTTCACCACCTGCATCAAGATTCACGTGCACGCCCAAGAACATGGCGAGCGCAAGTTCGCGTATCTCGCCAGTGATATTTCCGTTCTCATCGCGATGCACACCTTCGTCTGTCGTTGAGTTGTCCACTCCCGCGCGCGCCAACATTGCCGAGTTTGCATGACCGACATGTCCGTTGCTTTGCATCACCCAGATAGGGCGAGTTTCGGAAACAGAATCCAACATTTCTAAAGTAAGCGTGCGAGAACCAACCATTGATACATCGAAGCCAACCGCAATGAGAGATTCAGATGCGTCCTTCATTTCCGCATGTGCTTCGTGAAGCCTTTCAATGACGGCCTCGACAGTTGGGCATCCAGGCTGATATGTGCCATCCACTCGCTGCCGTGGATATGAACCAACCCATGGGTACCGAGACAATGAACCCTCGCGAATAATGTGGCAGTGAGCTTCGATAAAGCCTGGCACGATGACTGATTCTGCGAACTGAGTATCAATAGTGATGTCATGGCCTTCAAGGTCTACCAGAACCAGTTCCAGCATCCCCGTATGAAGGACTCTGCCGTCTTGTACAGCCACGGCATTGGCCTGAGACACTGCTGAATCAAGGGTGACAACAGATCGTGCCGTGAACACTGTGACGCTCATATGGTTCCCACTTCCCGACTGAATACAAACTGTACAAGAATGGGCATATGACTATGCAACTAGACCCGCACACCGATATCGCCTCAATCGCAGGCACGGTGAAAACACTTCGCAACACTTTCAACTCTCGCGTTACGCGACCACTGGCGTGGCGTCGTCAACAACTTCAGAACATGATCAACATGCTCGAGAACAATGAGGCTGAATTGCTCGACGCATTAAAAGTAGATCTTGGAAAACCAATGGCCGAAGGCTTCATTACTGACCTCGCTTTCGTTACTGGCGAGATCAAGTTGATGATCAAAAATTTGTCGAAGTGGAACAGTGTGGAAAAGGTTCCTACCCCATTAGTAGCAATGCCAGCCAAATCAGTTCTGATTCCAGAGCCCCTTGGTGTTGTGTGCGTTATCGCTCCGTGGAACTATCCAGTGCAGTTGCTATTGGTTCCTGCAGCTGGCGCGATTGCAGGTGGCAACACAGTCATCATGAAGCCATCAGAGGTATCCCCAACGGTGTCTGCAGTACTTGCCCGTTTGGTTCCGCAGTACCTAGATACCACAGCCGTGTCACTGATTGAAGGTGGCGTACCAGAGACCACCGAATTGTTGGCACAAAAGTTTGACCATATTTTCTACACGGGCAATGGAAAAATTGGTCGCGTAGTTATGGCTGCTGCGGCTGTGAACCTCACGCCTGTCACTTTGGAGCTCGGCGGCAAGAGCCCAGTCATCATTGATAAGAGCGCAAACATCAAAGTCGCTGCTCGTCGTGTTGCGTGGGGCAAGTGGCTGAATGCAGGCCAAACATGTGTAGCCCCCGACTACGTACTTGTTGATTCATCTGTTGAAGCAAATTTTGTTGACGCGCTACGCACCTCAATCACTGACTTCTACGGTGAGAATCCACACACCAGCGATAGTTATGGTCGCATTGTGTCGCCACGTCACTTTGACCGACTTGTCTCACTCATGACAGGTGGAACTCCAATCATTGGTGGAGAGTCAGCAGCAGCTGATCGGTATGTCGCACCGACCGTTCTTGGCAACGTGAACCTCAATGCACCAATCATGCAAGAAGAAATCTTCGGGCCACTTCTTCCCATCATCAGCGTGAAAGATACGAATGAAGCCATTGAATTCATCACAAGTCGTGATCATCCATTGGCGTTGTATGTATTTGCAGAAAACAGTGCTGTCGTGGACGACGTGCTGGAGCGAACCACTGCAGGCGGTGTCACAGTGAACGGCACCTTGCTTCACCTCACCAGCCCACACCTGCCCTTTGGAGGCGTTGGCGAGAGCGGTATGGGCGGATACCACGGCAAATCCGGAGTACGCATCTTTCAACACATGAAGCCAGTTTTGAAGCGCGGCACAAAGATTGATCCGAAGATCACCTACCCGCCATACACAGAGCGCAAGCTGAAGTTGTTCCGCAAGGTACTGTAAGAACTTCCACCACAAAGAAAACACATCATGAAATTTGCAATTGCCTTCGCCAATACCGGCCCATTCATCAACCCCGACAAGGCTGTTGCCATGGCACAGGCAGCTGAAGCTGCCGGATTTGAATCATTGTGGACAGTGGAACATGTTGTTGTCCCTGCCGATTACCAATCTCCATACCCATATAGCGACACAGGCAAAATGCCTGGCGGTGATGATTCCCCTATTCCTGACCCGCTGATCTGGCTTACGTACATTGCTGCAGCAACACAAGCAATCAACTTAGCTACAGGAATTCTCATCTTGCCGCAGCGAAACCCCGTTGTGCTTGCAAAGGAATTGGCAACACTTGACTTCATGTCGAATGGTCGCATGCTGCTTGGTACTGGTGTTGGCTGGATGAAAGAAGAGTTTGATGCAATCGGTGTGCCATTCAATGAACGTGGAAAACGCAACGATGAAAACCTCGCCGCGATGCGCGCATTGTGGTCAGAAGAAAAGGCGTCATACCACGGCGAATTCGTCAACTTCGATAACTGCATCTTGCGACCACAACCAGTCAAGGGCTCCATTCCTATTCACATCGGCGGCAGCACTGACATTGCAGCGAAGCGAGCTGGTCGCCTCGGCGATGGCTTCTTTCCTGCGGGTGGATCACATGAGGAACTTGCTCGCCTCATTGGCATCACTCGGGAATCAGCTATCAAGCATGGTCGCAATCCGGCTGACATTGAAATCACAACAGGCGGCAATATTTTTGGCCCGAACGCGCTACAAGAAATCAGTGCGCTTGAGACTCTTGGCGTTGAACGAGTGATTCTCCCTGCGTTCCTGTTCTACCGCGGCACAGCAGATGCTCTCGCTCAATACGGCGAAGACGTCATTAGCAAAGTCAATTAACTAGTCAACGTCAGTTGCAGCGCCAGAGAACTGCGACTGGTACAGACGGAAATACGCGCCGCGTGAAGCAAGCAGTTCTTCATGAGAACCTTGTTCCACAATGCGTCCCTCTTCCATCACCAGAATGATGTTTGCGTCACGAATGGTGGACAGTCTGTGTGCGATGACGAAACTTGTGCGCTGGCTTCGCAACGCCACCATTGCGCGCTGAATAAGTACTTCAGTTCGAGTGTCTACCGAGCTTGTCGCTTCGTCCAGAATCAGGATGGTTGGGTCAGCCAGGAATGCACGAGCGATAGTGAGTAGTTGCTTTTCTCCAGCGCTTACAGCTCCACCTTCGTTATCCAAGATGGTGTCGTAGCCCATTGGCAATGAGTGAACAAAGCGGTCGACATATGCAGCCTTTGCAGCGACACGTATTTGTTCTTCTGTCGCAGAGGGCTTTCCGTATGCAATGTTTTCGCGAATGGTGCCACCAAAGAGCCATGTATCTTGCAACACCATGCCAATGTTTGAACGTAATTCACTACGCGGCATCAGAGAGATATCTCGACCATCAAGAGTGATGCGACCACCGTTCAATTCGTAGAACCGCATGATCAGGTTCACCAAAGTGGTTTTACCCGCACCCGTTGGGCCCACAATTGCAACCGTTGTGCCCGGTTCAGCCACCAGCGACAAGTCAGTGATCAATGGCCGGTC
>JBBANI010000037.1:2674-12417 GCA_040402015.1 Ilumatobacteraceae bacterium | reverse complement strand
GCGAAGGCCTCTACGGCATGTGCAAGGACGCCGACTTCTACGTTCAAACAGTGATCCGTGAAGATCAGGTTCGTGCGTTAGCTCCATTGGTTCCAACCGGCGAGCGTTTTCTTGACATCATCGATTACCACTCAACGGTGCAACAAGCTGCGCAAACAGCAACAAAGTGTGGCGTTAAAACTTTGGTTCTCACTCACTTCGTTCCAGCAATTCAGCCAGGCGGCGAAGCCGAGTGGCACGCAATGGCTGCTGAGTTCTTCTCCGGTGAAATCATCATCGGACCAGACCTCACTTTTGTTGAGAAGTAGCGAAACGCACTCCGACAACTGCAACAGCCAGTCCGGCAATTGCAAGTAGACCGAGTCGCTCGCCAAACAGCACTGCGCCTTCAATCGTCGATAAAGCTGGCGTTAAGAAAAACAAACTGCTGACTTGTGCTGCTGCTTGTCTGTGCAACAACCACAGCATGATCAAGATTGCTGCAATTGACAACACACCAACAGCCCACGCAAGTGACAAAACACTGCGTGTTGTCACTGTGAATTGCCACCCTTCACTGGTGATGGCACAAATTCCAAGAACAACAGCGGTGACAAAATACTGAATTGCTGTCCCAGCTAAAAGCGGAGTGCCCTGTGCGTATTTGCGCTGTATCAATGTGCCAGCAGACATTCCGATCACAGCAACAGCCATTGATAACAACGCGAACGATGTAACACCACCTCCAGCACCGCCGTGCTCGAAAACTACGGCAACAACTCCGGCACAACCAAGCACAACACCAAAAGCTTGTCGAGACGACAACTTCTCATTCAGCAACACACGACTCAACGTGGTGGTGACAACAGGGTGAAGCGCGGCAATAAGAGCGCTAATGCCAGATGGAAGACCATGATTAATGGCTACAAAAACGCCACCCAAATACATGGCATGAATTCCAATGCCCACAGCTAGTTGAACGGGCACTTGCTTGCGGCTCACTCGAGCCTCGCGAATAATCCGTGACACCACGAACAGGATCACCGCAGCAATGGCGGTACGAATTGTCAGGAACGTCAGTGGGCCAGCATCTTTTGTGCCATAGCGGGCAACAATGAAGCCAGTGCTCCACAGCAGAACAAAAAGCCCTGGCGCCATGCGTTCAAGCAGTCGTTTATCCACCCAATGAGCGTAGGTGGCGCCGCCTTCACTACAGTCGCTCATATGACGAATGAAGAACTTCTCGCAACCGCCTGCCCCATCATCAACGAAATTGGTTCGGCCTTTTATTTCATCCCAGAGACCGCAGCAGTTGGCAAAGAACTCAACTTACGTGGCATGGAGTTTTACGTTCTCGGACGTGGTGGCCCGCTTGGCGATTGTGACGGCGCGGCCCTTGCCGCAGCCTTCGGCTATTTCAAGCCCGCAATGATCGGTGGCATCTGGGAAGACGCAAAAGCAAAGTGTGATCCTCGTAAAGCAGGGCGCGCGCATCTTGAATGTGCAGCTGCTCTTGGACGCGCAAAGTTCACAGGCTTGACAAATCTTGATGCAATCGTTGCAACGCTCGACGCAGTAAACAATGCAGCAGACCCTGATGGCCTTTCGCTGTACGCAGCTATGCGCACCGAGACTCTTGCAACTGATGCACCTGGTCGTGCAATGCAGTTGGTGGCTCTGATTCGTGAATTCCGCGGAGCAGCTCACCTCATTGCATTACGTGCAGCAGGGTTGGATACAAAGACCGCTCACCACATCAAGCGCCCAGACATGGTGCAGGCATTCGGTTACACACCAGAAGATGCACCGACAATCACTGATGCCACGCATACTCAAATGGCCGCTGCAGAAAAACTGACTGATGCACTCTGCGCACCTGCATTCGCCGTGTTAAGCGAAGCCGAGCGAACCACTCTTGCTAACGGCGTGGCTGCAATGAAGGCAGCCCTCCAGGGCTAACTACTTCAGTTCTTTAGCAAGGTTTTTTCGAATCTTGCTAAACGCAGTTCCAACTGCTTTCACCTCTGCAGGTGTGAGCAAGTCGATCATCAAACGACGCACTGTCTGAACATGTTCTGGCGCAACTGCGGCCAATGTCGATGTACCTTTTGTAGTCATCTGCGCAAAAGCAACACGACCATCTTCCGATGATTGCACACGCGTCACCAACTTCTTCTTCACAACGCCTTCCATACGGCGAGTTAAACCACCGCGCGTAAGTCGCAATGCATCTGCAAGATCAGACATACGTAACTGCTGTTCCGGAGCTTCAGACAACATGGCAAGTAATTGATAATCACCCATATCAAGGTCGAACGGTTCTAATTCATGTTCAATCGCACGCAATAGATCGCCGGTGGTCGTGATGAATGAACGCCACGCCGTCATTTCCGCTGGAGATAGCCAGTTCGTTGCCATACATGGAATATACAGGAATCTCGAAGATAGTTGCGTCCGCAACCATTTTGTGCATATAATTGCGCTCTCAACTATTTTCTACCAACGAAAGTGAGTCAACTATGGACATCGTCCTATTGATTGCCCGAATCCTGTTCGCTGGCATGTTCATCATGAGTGGTATCAACCACCTCACCAAAGCAGACGCCATGACTGGTTATGCCCAATTCAAGAAGGTTCCAGCACCGAAGTTGTCCGTACAGCTCTCTGGTCTCCTGCTTGCCCTTGGTGGACTTTCCATCATCTTGGGTGTCTATGCAGACCTTGGCGCAATTGTCATCGCAGCTCTCCTTGTCATCATGGCAGTGAAGATGCACGACTTCTGGGCAGCAGATGCTGCTTCAAAGCAAACAGAGATGATCGGCTTCTTGAAGAACATCTCAATGGCCGGTGGAGCATTGTTCATTTTTGCAATCGCAGCACAGGCCGGATCTTCATATGGTCCAGCACTTACCGAGAGCCTTTTCTCAATCGCTAAGTAACAACTAGCAATACTTGTTCCAAAAGGAGCGGTGTCACTTCGGTGATGCCGCTCCTTTTGCGTTGATGCACCCGCCTCTCGCATAAGGTGGATACTCGTCATGAGTACTTCACTTCGCGCAAGCGACATCACCGTGAGCTTTGGTCCTGCAGTAATGCTGGACCATATTTCTCTCACAGTTGAACCTGGCGAGCGCTGGGGTGTTGTTGGCCCAAATGGCGTTGGCAAAAGCACACTTCTTCGCACTTTGGCCGGTCTCATTGCGCCAGACTCTGGGCAAATCATCGTCACCCCGCACGGCGCAATGGTGGGTTACCTATCGCAAGAACCAGAACGCAGGGCAGACGAAACAGTTCGCGCGTATCTTGCGCGTCGCACCGGTGTTACTGCTGCCTCTGATGCACTCGACGCCACTACGGCTGCCATGGCAGCTGGCGAAGACGACGCAGGCGATGCGTATTCAGTCGCACTCGACACGTGGCTAGCCCTAGGTGGTGCAGACCTTGATTCACGCATCGGCAAAGCATGGGATGAACTCGGCCTCAATGTCTCACTTCTTGAACGCCCGATGTCGGTTCTTAGCGGTGGCGAAGCGGCCCGAGCCGGACTTGCAGCCCTAATTCTTTCTCGGTTCGATGTGTATCTACTTGATGAGCCAACGAACGACCTCGACCTTGACGGGCTCTCACGCCTAGAGAACTTCGTAACCTCAATTTCCGGCAGCGTTGTTCTGGTTAGCCATGACCGCACATTCCTTGAACGCACTATTACTCATGTGGTGGAACTTGATGAGTTCAAACACACTGCTTCCACATTTGCTGGTGGCTGGACTGCGTATCTCACAGAGCGTGAAGTTGCACGCAAACAAGCGTGGACAGATTTTGAAGAGTACGACTCAAAACGGTCTGATCTTGCGGGCCGTTCGCAGCGTGAACGCGAATGGGCAACGCAAGGCGTCAGCAAAGCAAAGAAGAAACCAAACGACGGCGACAAGATTCAGCGCAACCTCAAGATGAATTCGTCTGAACAACTTGCTGGTAAAGCGGCGCGCACCGACAAGCAGATGGAACGCTTAGTTAAAGTTGAAAAACCACGCGAAGCATGGCAGTTGCGACTTGAAATACCACTCGCCGCCCGCGGTGGCGATGTGGTGGCTCGTCTTGCCGGCGCAGAAGTTGATTACGACTCATTTCATCTCGGACCAATCGAACTTCAAGTGTCATTCGGTGATCGCATCGCAATCGTTGGCCACAACGGAAGTGGCAAAAGCACACTCATTGGTTCCCTACTCGGCCGCATTCCATTAGCAAGCGGCTCGCAATGGATGGGACCTGGCGTGGTCATTGGCGAACTGGAACAAGCACGTAATCAACTTGCTGGTCGCAACGAAGACGGCACATTTTCAGATGCAACATTGTTAGAAGTATTCATGGCTGCAACTGGGCTATTAGTTCCTGACGCACGCACACTTCTTGCCAAGTTCAACCTTGCGGCAGACCATGTGAATCGCCCTGCAGCTTCCCTGTCCCCTGGCGAACGCACTCGAGGCGTGTTGGCGCTGCTCATGGCTAATGGCGCTAACTGCTTAGTGCTTGATGAACCAACCAACCATCTCGACCTGCCAGCTATCGAACAATTGGAACAAGCACTCGAGACCTTTGGCGGCACAGTCCTTCTTGTCACTCACGACAGATCACTTCTTGATTCAGTACGCATCACACGCACTGTCACGCTTGAAGCAGGCCGCATAGTGAGCGACCTCGCAACCTAAAGCAGTTAGATAAAGCGAGCCCACTCGTCAACTGGCATGCGCTCTGCACGCAGCGAGTTAATAGGCGCTGAAGTATCGGCATATCCGATTGCCATACCGCAGAACAACATCTCGTTTTCTGGTGCACCAACAAATGTTGATACAGCCTGATGGCGAGACGACCAATATTCCTGTGCACATGTTGCAAGACCATTTTCTACGGCCAACAACATAAATGTCTGCAAGAACATGCCAAGGTCTGACCACTGTGGTGGGCCCATCTGGCGATCAATGAAACAAAACATCGCTGCTGGCGCGCTGAAGAAATCATTGTTGTGTGCGAACTGGCGTAATCTGCCCGGCTTGTCCTCGCGTGCGATGCCAAGAGTCGCATACATCTGCTCACCAATGGTGAAGCGGTTTGTGCGGTACGGCTCTGTAATGCTTTTCGGGTAGACGTCGTACTCAGGTGTTTCAAGCGGTGGCTGTGTGGTCAAGAACTCACGCATACGTGTCAACGAATCGCCGTTCACCACATAGATACGCCACGGTTGCACATTGCCGCCACTAGGTGAACGTGAGGCATCAGATAATAAGGACCGCAATTGGTCATCAGAGACCGCAGTGGGAAGAAACTGGCGCACCGACAAGCGGGCATTTACTGCATCAACAACATTCATGGCTCTGAACCCTAGTTCCCACCCAGTGTAAGTCTCTACTTGTGACAAGATTCAAGCACCACATCTTTGCGAGGAACCCTCATGGATACATCAATTAACAAACTACGAACACTGAACCGCACAGCAGGCCTCTTGCATTTGGCTTCTTTCATTGCAATCATCCTGCTTGCCAATGATGCTTCCCTGCCTGTGAACGCGACATACATGACAGAAGCACCTGGCACTGGCAGCTTCTCATCACCGGTTCAGTTGTTCAACCTCAACATCAGCTACATGGTCGCAGCATTTCTTTTCTTGTCGGCCTTCTTTCACTTCTTCATTACGTCGGGCGGAAACTTTGCTCGCTACACAGACGGACTAAGCAAACACATCAATGTGTATCGCTGGGTGGAATACTCGCTGTCGTCATCAATCATGATCATCGTGATTCTGCAACTCAACGGCGTTACCCAAATCTCCACACTGATTGCTGTTTTTGGTGTCAACGTGTCAATGATTCTGTTCGGATGGCTGCAAGAGAAATACACAACCCCTGGTAATGGCGATCTTCTCCCCTTCTGGTTCGGTTGTATCGCTGGCATCGTTCCGTGGATTGTGGTGGTATTCAACCTTCTTCACCCCAAAGGCCCATCAGAAGCTTCTGCTCCGGCCTGGGTGATCGGCATCGTTGTCTCACTGTTTGTCTTGTTTAACTGCTTCGCAATTGTGCAGTGGAAGCAATACAAGGCAAAGGGCAAATGGGCCAACTACCTCCATGGCGAGCGCATCTATATCGTGCTCAGCCTGGTCGCCAAGTCATTGCTGGCATGGCAAGTCTTCTCTGGCGCACTTGCCTCATAGGCAACAAAACCATCGAAAAATAGTCCTACACTGACTCTTATGTCGACACCAGTTCTCACCATGTACAGCACCACTTGGTGCGGCCCTTGCAAGCGTCTGAAGTCAGACCTTGAAAAGTCTGGTATCCCCTTCACTCAGATCGACATCGAGTCAGATGAGAATGCAGCTGCATTGATCGAGTCCATCAACAATGGCAATCGCACGGTTCCTACTCTTGTATTTAATGATGGAACGTCAATGACAAACCCATCGGTAGCGCGAGTTAAAGAGCACCTCGGTCTCTAAATCACTCCAGCAATGAACGACGCAAGCGGTGACCGTTCGAAGTTCTTTCCAGCGATCGAAAAGAAACACGGACAACCTGTTTCCCACTTTCTCAATGAACTTGGTGAACTCACGGATGCCAAGTATCCCGAGCAGATTGCGTACCTCCGCGAAAATCATGGTTTCAGTCAGGCGCATGCAAATGCTGTTGTGATGCATTTTCGGGGTTCCACAACATCGAAACGTTTCTCAACTCCGAAACAATTCTTCGCGCAACTCGATCCACAAAAGAAGAAGACCGCAGAACTGATTTTCTCAACCATCATGGAGAAGTATCCAAAACTGGAACTGGTAATCGCATGGAATCACCCAATGTTGCGCATCGACGGTAAGTACGTCTTTGGGCTATCTGCTTCTAAGAATCACCTCACACTGAATCCGTTTAGTTCCGACGTGCTTGAGTCAATGGAATCGAAATTGGCCGGCTACAAGGTCAACAAAACGACGTTCATTGTTCCAGTCGACTGGAAAGTCGATGCCGCTCTCTTGCGCGCAATGGTGAAGGCTCGCCTCGCCGAATAACTGGAACGTACGAACTTAAAAGCGTGAGCTACAGGCCCTCTTCTGCACGGAAGTGAGCAACGATTGCATTGGCATGACCGTGGCCCATCTCGTGATCGGCCTTCAGCATCGCAAAATATTAGCGAGACAATCTGCTACGCAGATTCCAAGAAGACTCCGTAACGCTGGTGAGCTGCTTGTGCGGATGTCCCTAACAGTTCCCCAATTTTCTGCCAAGAAAGTTCAGCTGCACGTGCCTTTGCAATGGCATCAAGGATTTGTTGTTCGCATCGTGCCCGTGCCACCACTGCTCGCTCGAGAAGATACTCTTCTACAGAAATTTCTTCGGCTTCATCAGCATCGAAATCTTCAAATCGCTGTGCAAGTTCATTTGCATGATCGAGAATGTCTTGAATTGAACGGGGCATACGAATCACCTTAAATATTTTGGTCGAGCCAACATGGCATGAACGATGAAGTCAACACCTTCTCCAGTGCTTAAGCCGATTTCCAAGAGCCGTGTTGACCGGTCAGGTCCAATCAACATTGTCAGGTCGTCTAACTGAAACACCCGAATTGGGTGGTGATAAGCGTGAATCATGTCTTCATTTGCAATGCCGTGCTTGCGAGCACTTTCAAGGATGACCGGATCCACATCCATCAAGTTACCTTGATAAACGGGTTTTGTCCAGTCCCCATTCCCTCGCTAACACACACTTGCCTAAGATGCACTGATGTTTGAGCGAATAGACGGAATGCGCACAATTGAGTTTGGAACGCCTGGCCCCTCACGCGAGAAACTGGTCAACCTCATCCTTCATGGCCAGAAGCGCGCAACTGCTGGTCTCCTCATCGGTGACTACGAGATGGAAGGTGAACCTATTGAACATGTCGGTGAATTGTTAGCAATTGTTGATAACCACGGAAAGCATGTTGGCACTATGAAAGTTACTCGTGTGGAGGTTCTGCGATTCGCAGATGTCCCCGACGAGTTAGCTCTTGCAGAAGCAGAAGGCGACATGAATGCTGCGGATTTTCGTGCAAGCCATCTTGCATATTGGACCCGTGTTGGCGAAACAGTTACTGACAACACTCTCATCGTGACGGTCTATTTCGATCTGATGACCGAGATCACTCAAAGCTGAGTGCTGTTACCAAACGATAGGGCCGGTTGCCTGGAGAGCACGTCCTTCGGCACGAACACCCTTAGCGACAAGATCTGGAGCCATCTCTTGCCACATTGCGGGTAAGCGGTAATGCGCTACGCGAGGGAACAAGTGATGCAAAGCATGATGATCATGTCCGCGAATCAACAACGTTGATCCTGGGAACACTGCGACGCGTGTATCGACATATCGACCCTGCTTCTCACCGCGATGATGCGGATACCAAGCAAAAACAAGCAAAAGCCAGCCCGTCTGCAGTCTCGCTGGGAGATACCACAACAAGAATGCAGGCCATCCGAAACCAGTAAGAACAGCAACTAAAAGCACACCATGAGTGACGAGCCAGAAGCGCAACTGCATCAAACCCTCAGCCTTGTTGGCACCCCCCTTTGTCGAACGCGCCAGCGCTGGATGCAACAGTTTTCGCATCGGCGGGATGAATGCAAAGAGTGGCAACAACGCATTGACGGAAGTAAGCGAGAGAACTTTCAGTGGCAATTCACGAAGTTCTCCTTGTGAGAAGTAGTCAGAATCTCGGTCAGGGTCATTCGTGAATGCATGGTGGCGCATGTGTGATGCGCGATGGAGACGGAATGGAATCAAGAGTGGAATGCTGCACAAGGTGCCGATGATTTCTTCCACCACTCGTCCGCTAGTCACTTTGCCCCAAATGTTCTTGTGAACCGCTTCGTGCATCGGCATGTAAAACGTTGCCGCGAAAAAAGTGTTGAGGATAATTCCGATCCACAGAGGAATCGTTCCATTCATACCAAGAACAAGAACGCTCGACCACAACACTGCGTAGACACTGAACGTCACCACGATGCGCCATTGAATGCCGCCCCAATATTTGGAAGCGATCACTCCTTCAGCTTTCACAGAGTCACGTCGAGCCTGTACTTGACTCAACTCAGCTTCGTGAGTCGGATCCAACAGGTAGTCATCCAAATGATCGGGTTCGGGGAAGGTCATGCTCATAAAGAAACAATAACTCTCCACGAAACCGCCCTGCTACTCAGGCGGAATAGCACCCATTAATTGTCTATTGCTCGCTGAGCGACTTGATGCCCTCGACCGTGGCTGTCATGTTCTTCGACCATTGGTGAAGACGCTTCGAGATAATCATCTCTGCGTTCTCTGGGTCCTTTGCAGCAGATGCACGTGGAGGGCTCATCGCGGGCCCCATCATTGCATGCATCTTCAACAGCACATCACCGTCGCTGCCAGAGAGCGTAAAGCCCCACACTGCGACCGGCTCTTCCACCGAACCAACAGTCCATGCAAATGATTTGTTTTCAGTGAAGTCGGTAACGACCGACGTGGTTGACCATTTGAAATCGCCAACGGCGTTGTCACCACGAAACGTGCCGCCAAGACCGGGTGTGTCGAGCCATTCGGCTCCCTGAAATTCCCGGGAGAACTGCGCAGGAACATTGATGTCGCTGACAAACGACCACACCTTTGCCACATCCGCGGCAACGGCTATTTCTACTTCGATGTAATCAGTTGGTGCACTCATGACCTATGTCCTTCTTTAGAGACAACAAAGGTTAGACCACTCCCAC
>JBBANI010000037.1:0-2574 GCA_040402015.1 Ilumatobacteraceae bacterium | reverse complement strand
TCGCATTCGTATGGGTCTGAGTCGAGTGCCGTCAAATTTGCAATCTTGCCTACTTCAATACTTCCGAGTTCATGTTCGCGACGCCACGAATAAGCGGCCTCAATCGTCACCGCTCGCAGTGCGTCGTGCACTCCAATTCTTTGGTCGGGGCCTGCAACGCGTCCAGATGGTGTGGTTCGATTCACGGCAAATGACGCCATCAACATTGGGTCGCTTGCACACATCGGGAGATCAGAATGAAACGAAAGTGGAATACCTCGTCGTAGTACCGATGCAGAGCGCACCATCGCATCAGCCCGCTCTGGGCCGAGACCCCACGCGCTGTACTTGTCGGCAAATCCAACGGGATAGTACGGATTCGCCGACACGATCGCGCCAAGGCTCGCAATTCTCTCCACTTGCTCCTCTGTTGAGTTTGCAAAGTGCACGATGACTGTGCGGTGATCATTCCTTGGCTTACGACGTTGTGCCTCGTCAATGATGTTGAGAAGAACTTCAAGACCAAGGTCTCCATTGACATGAATATGTATCTGCCATTCGGCATCCCAATAGGTGTCGAAAACAAGTTTTAGTTGATCAGGCTCCATCATCCATTGGCCGTGATGATGGGCATCTGGTTTGCCCTCGTGGTCAAGATATGGATCCTTCATCTGCATCAATTGCGAAATGATTGCACCATCGGCAAAAAGTTTGACATGACGGTCGATCACTCTGACCTTGGTTCCTTTTCCAAATTCGACCTGGCTGCGAGCATCAGCCACAAACTGCTCAGGTGATAATTGCCGTAATGGTTGGGTGCGTGCTTCAACCATGAAAGTACTTTCGAACGGCACGTCCTCATGACCGAGAATTTCTTGATACAGATCCCAGGGCTCACTTGTCCACCAGATACCGGGTTCGTTGATTGCAGTTACGCCGTTCATATGCAGATACTCAACTAATTGTTCTAATCCGAGATGAAATCGTTCTCGGGTCATGAAATGTGGCAGTAGATACTTGGCGAGAACAATCATGAATCCGTTTTCATAAAAATGTCCACGCTCCCAATCGATCTGCTCACTAGCGAGTCCAAAACCCTGGGTCAACTCGTGGGTCAGCCCAATTGCGCCGAGAGCTGCCGAATTGAGAATCCATTCATGACAGGATCTTTGCCATATTGCAGTCGGGCGATCTCCAACCAACATGTCAAGGCGTTCGCGACTGAGCGGACCATGCCACAACGCGTGCCATCCCCATGAAAAGAGCCACTCACCTTCTGGCAAAGATTCGTGCGCAGCAAGTAGACGATCGCTGTAATCGGTTTCATTCACAGCGGCAGCAAACGTCCGTCGAGGCAAGATCCAGTCTTCTGGTGCGATGACTTCGGTTGTCAACGTGGTTGCCCCAAGCATCGGGTGCAGGTGTTGATCAATGAGTCCCGGAACAAGAACACGATCAGCGAACTCATTTGACACTTCATAATCGGAGCCAACTGTGGTCAGAACTTCTTCAAGTGATCCGACGGCGATAAACCGACCGTCTCTAATTGCCACTGCCTGCGCCGACGGGCAATCGTCGTTCATTGTGATGATGCGCTTGGCCTGATAGACAACGGTCTTTGACATCTACGAATCGTAATCCGTATTACAACCTGCCAGGTACACAGAATTAGCACTTAACCGCGCTTCAAGTCAGTGACCACGCCACCAGCGACATGAACAATGTCAGCTGAGGGAGTACCGAAGTTGTCGTTCCATATAGTCAGCTCACACCCGTCGTTCTGCAATTTGTTTCCGCGACTGCGTGTAACGTCGGGCCATGTTGACAAGTGATTCGTTTGGAATGGGCAAGGGAAAGATTTACCCCGCTCATGCCGCATCACACCTACTTAACCCCCTTCGTTTTCTCGTCCAACCACCGAGGCGTGTGATTCGCCAGATGGATCTCTCTCCGGATCATCAGGTCCTGGAAGTCGGATGCGGACCTGGTTGGTTCAGCAAGGAGCTCGCCGCAGCTGTACCCCAGGGCCACCTGACAATCAGTGATCTTCAGCAGGGAATGCTTGAAATCGCATCCGTTCGACTGAACAACTTTGGGAACTTCACAGTTGTGCAGGCAGATGCATGTTCAATGCCCTTCGGTGATGATCAGTTTGACGCGATACTTCTCTCATCTGTCCTCGGCGAGCTGCCGGACAAAAATCGTTGTCTTAAGGAGTGCGCGCGAGTCCTTTCACCATCAGGCAAGGTGACTGTTGTTGAAACTCGACGTGATAGCGATTTCATTCCGCAGCGAGAACTAATTCATTTGGCACAAAGCGCCGGACTTGAAGTCTGCGCACGCTACGGAACAAGGTGGGAATACAGGGTCAACTTACGGCACGCTTCAGGTCGGTGACAATACCGCCGCTCACACGCACGATGTCTGCAGGCGAAGCACCAAACACGTCGTTCCACGTTCCAGCAGCCGCCCACACCTCGTCGTACTGCAACAAGTCGGGGTCTACGAAAACACGCAGTTGTGTGCTGTGACCAAAGGGGGGCACGCCATCGTTGGTTTAAGCAACCCATTGCGCGTGCAGTGCATCGAGCGAGT
>JBBANI010000036.1:0-12971 GCA_040402015.1 Ilumatobacteraceae bacterium | reverse complement strand
CACATGCGAGAATGGTGAAATGGCTGTTGCAACCTCACCCCACCAAGGAATCGTCACGCTTGATCTTGAAGGAGTCCTGATTCCTGAAATCTGGATTGCAGTTGCTGAAAGCACTGGAATTCCAGAACTTCGCCGCACCACACGTGACGAACCCAATTACGACCTTCTGATGAAGTCACGTATTGAGATTCTGAATAAGCATGGCCTCACTATGAGTCGCATCGAGTCAGTCATTGCAGAACTCTCCCCCATGGACGGCGCAATTGATTTTCTTGATGCATTACGTGAACGCACACAAGTCATCATCCTGTCTGACACCTTTGAACAATTTGGTCGCCCATTCATGCGCCAACTTCATTGGCCAACACTGTTCTGCCATCGATTAATCGTCGAGAACGACCGCATTGTGGATTTTGAACTGCGCCAAACAGACCAGAAGCGACTTGCAGTCGAAGCTTTCAAGGGCCTGAACTATCGCGTGGTCGCAGCTGGCGACTCTTATAACGACACCGCAATGCTGGCTGCAGCAGATGCCGGATTTCTTTTCCACGCACCCGACAACATCAAAAAAGAGTTTCCTCAATTCCCCGCGCTGGAAACCTACGACGATCTATTCAAACATCTCACTTCTGCTTTGGGGGTATGAAATGACAAACACCGACATCACGATTCTAAAACCGGAAGATTTTCATACTTCTGTTGCCTCGACTAGCCGAGCGTTCTGGCCAGATCCGATGTTCGGCTTCTTTGCACGAAATGCTGTGCACGAACATCTGATGCTTCCAAATTATGCAACGGCTGTAATGCGTGATGCCGTACAACACGGCATTGTTGAAGTCATCATCCGCAATGGTCGTGTCGTTGCTTCTGCGTCGTAGCTTGCACCTGGTGATGCACCTCGCCCATGGCTACAAGAACTTCGCGTCTCGATTCGGTCTGCACGTGGTCTGCTCAAAGGACGTAATCGTATAAAGGGACTCAAGCTTCTTGATGCAATGGCAAAGAAGCACCCGACGGAACCGCATTGGTATTTAGGACTATTGGGTGTTGACCCAGCGTTTCAAGGCAAAGGTCTTGGTGGTGCGCTACTCGCTCATCGCCTAGAAGTATGCGACTCGACCCACATGCCGGCATATCTAGAAACTCAAAAGCCCGAGAACCTTCCGTTTTATGAACGGTTTGGATTCTCAGTTCTTGAGGAAATCACTGACGATGGTTGTCCGACGTTGTGGACCATGTGGCGCGATCCGCGCCCCGCATAATCAACGCTCAGCGATTACCGGGGGCCATGTAGAACCAGTGAGGAAACTTCGCACCAGCATCTTTCATTGCTGTGCGCGCACCTAAAACAGTTGTTCCTGCTTCGGTCGTTTCAAAAAACCAATCCTCCATTGCTCTTCCACCAGGTGCTGGACCATCAATCAATTCAAGTGCGGCTTCTTCGTAATACGTACGTATGTCATGACACATCGCCATTACGTTTCCGCCAGGAATCTCTGCAGTAGTCCAATCTTGCCCGTTCGCAATCGCATGAAGAACTGCCAATGCATTCGGCACTTCATCTGCAGTGATAGCACGGCCGACTGAGGTGACTCCTCTGCGCTCTAGCGCCCGGCTATAGGCCCTTTTCAATCCACGGGCCTCATCAACACTTGGAGGAAGGGTTGCATCAAAGCGCGGTGGAATGGCGCAAGAAACTGGCTGTTCATCTGCCTCGATCACCACCGGATGGTCGACCAGGACCGGGCCAGACGGCTCATTCAGAAGGGCAAAAGCTCGACTAATTACGTCCATCTGAAACTCAACATCATTCGGAATTCCTAATGGCCGGCCGAGTGGAAACTCACAATGCAAGGCTCGCGGTGGAGCAACTTTTTGTGCAACTTCACGTACGGAAGACAACACAACAGTTGCAATTCCTGCAGCTTCAAAAATATGCGCAAGCACACTCACGGTGCGCGTACAAAGAGGTCAAACAGGAGTCAGGATGACAACATCAACGCCATCTTGACGAAGTTGTGCAGCTGCAGACGGGCCGGTATCCAAACGAATTGTCGAAACATCGTCTGGTTGGTTTCCAGCAAAAGAAATGTGTCGCGGTGCAACGGAACCAATGATTCCTCGTGCTGCCAATTCTTCAAGGCGATCAATCGGATACACCACATTGAGATCCATCTTCACGCCCATCTGATCGAAGTTGGGACTCCAGTGTCCGAGAACAAGATCACGACGATCACGATCAATCAATCGGTAACCGGTGTCACCTGCCGAGAATGCTTCGTCACCAACTGCGTACAACGCTGCCGACGTAACAATGGCAACCCGCGCGTTAGCTAACGCAACAGGGGTTACCCATGCTGGATTGTCAAACTGTGGTGCAGGAAGAGTGGCAGAATGCGCCCTCATCATTTGATCGCCGTTCATCGTGCTCCTCTTGTTGTCCCAAGCCTAAGTCACAAGGGATCGCTCATAGTTACTGGCTGGATCCCTTTGCCTTGCACTGCTTGCGTATCGTCACATGACCCTCTTGCTGAGGTTGAGGGTTTTGAACGAGGTTCCCGAATCAAAGTCTCCTAGTTCTCGCCTCGTTTTGGCAGTGATTTCTAGGCAGTACCTATAATTCGTATAGATGAACGCTGGCGGAGCCATATCGGGCGTGCTGCCCTTCGTACGTAAGAAAAGCGCAGGGATTGCACTGCGCTTTTTCGCGTGCCTAGTAATCCTTTTTGTCTCTGTGATTTCTATTGCACCATCGGAAAGTTTTGCTGCTCCGGCATCATCACCTTCGTGTGCCACCGGCGTTGGTGTCGGTGGTCCAGGCAGTGCGACCCTTGCAACAACACGCGGTGGCAACGGATGTGTTGTCATCAAGTATTCCGTCAGTGGTTCAACATTATTTGAAACGTTTAACTACACCGGTGCGGATCAAACATGGACAGTGCCAACCGGCGTAACAAACGCAACGTTCTACTTGCTTGGTGCCGGTGGTGGCGGTGTACCGCTAGGAACAACGTACGGGTCTGGTGCCGGTGGTGGTTTTGCAACTGGCTCGTATGCAGTTACTCCAGCACAAGTATTAACAGTCGTCGTTGGTGAAGCTGGCGGTGGCGTTCTTGGTGTTCTTGTTTCTGCAAACTGTTATCGCACAGTTGCCACCTACGGCGGTGGTGGACGTTCTGGTTCGTGTTACGGATCGGGCCTGGCATACAACAACCGCGGTAGTTCTGGCGGTGGGCGCTCAGCCATTCGTCTTCCCAGTGCAACAACTGATCTAGTGACGGCTGGTGGCGGAGGTGGCGGTGGCTGGACAGGCGACGGCGCTGCAGGCGGCGGAATCGCTGGCCTTTCTGTTTCATCAATCGTGACTGGTGGAACACAAACTGCTGGCGGTGTCACAACTTCCCCTGCAACTAACGGCGCGGCCTACCTAGGCGGAAACGGATACCACCAAGGTGGTGGCGGAGGCGGCGGATGTTTTGGCGGCGGTGGCGGGTACTGGGTTCAGGGTGGTGCAGGTGGTTCAAGTTGTGTGTCAGTGCTGACTAACGGATCCACGGTTGCCGGTGAGGGCACTCAACCCGGTGCAGCAATTAACTCCATCGCATTGTCGCCATCAACTTCAACTTCTGTGATGTGTGCAACTGGTGTCGGCATTGGCGGCCTGACCACATCAAGTGCTGCTAGTCGCGGTGGTAACGGTTGTCTTGTCATTCAATATTTCATAAATGGGACAACCTATTACGACACTTTCAATTACACAGGCTTTAACCAAATGTGGTCAGTTCCAACTGGTGTTACATCCGTAATTTTTCACGCACTGGGTGCAGGTGGCGGTGGCGGTCGAAGCGGAACCACAGGAGATGGTGGTGGCGGTGGCTACGCAACTGGCCAATACTCAGTTACTGCAGGAACTACTTACTCAGTCATTGTTGGTCAAGGCGGCAAACGACAAACATACGCCGAGTCGATTGCACTCTCTGGAGCAACCGCACGTCGTAATGCAAGTTTTGGTGGTGGCGCCACTGGAATGGGGCTGTCTGCTTACGACCAAACTTGGGCCTCAGGCGGCGGGCGATCAGCGATTCGATTGGCGTCTGGAACCGACGACATTTTTACTGCAGGTGGTGGTGGTGGTGGTGGTTACTCCACTGCAGGTGGTGCAGGCGGCGGAACCACTGGAGTTGCTGGAGTTCTTCTTGGAAATACCGGTGGTGGAGGCGGTACTCAAATTGCCGGCGGCACTGCTGGAAATGGGGAGGATGGAACTCCCGGCATTAAGTACGCAGGTGGCTATGCAGGCACCGCAGCAACAGGCGTTGCAGGAAGTGAAGGCGGCGGTGGCGGTGGCGGTTGGTACGGCGGCGGCGGCGGCGGCAACAACACCGGTGGTGGCGGTGGCTCTAGTTACATCGCGCTTCTCACTAGTGGTTCCACTACCGCGGGCAGCGGAATTACTCCGGGGTTAATTGCGCCATCTAACAACACTGCACCAACAATCGCAGGCGCCGCTGCAGTGGGAGCAACATTGACTGCTACCGGTGGAACGTGGGCAACATCGGGTGCAAAAACATGGACATGGCAATTCTCAACAGATGGCGTGACGTACACAAATATTTCTAACGCAACTTCTTCAACGTATGTGAATACTCAAACTGGCTATTACCGAGCCGTAGAAACAGAAAGCAATCTACTCAGCACAGTCAGTGCAACATCAAATGTGATTCGCGTATTAGATCCAGTCATTGTTGACTGCACACAAGCCTCTGGCGTATTTACAAACTGCAAACGATTTAACTATTACGGCGCAGCACAAACTTTCACCGCACCTAGTGACTTGCCCATCGGCAGCACATTCACTGTTGAAGTGTGGGGCGCCGGCGGTGGAGGTGTTGAAAATTTGTATGCATATGACCATGGTGGCGGAGCAGGTGGATATTCAAAAGCAACCATTTCGATTACGTCTGTTGCAGAGTCATTTTCCTTAGTCGTCGGACAAGGTGGTGCACCTAGAGATACAACACCTCAATACGGTGGCGGTGGCGCAGGAGGGGCGGGTTCTGCTGGCGGTTCTAGTGGCGGCGGATATTCAGGAATTTTTGCGGGCTCTGGCACAAGTACTCCACTTGTCATTGCAGGTGCTGGTGGTGGCGCAACTCCAATTACTCATTTACTTGCTGCTGGCGCAGCAGGTGGCGGAGGCGGAACTGGTGATGGTGGAGCAGGCACAGATACAGCATCATCTGGTCGTGCAGGAACAACAACTGCAGGCGGAGCTGCCGCAACAAGTCAAAGCGCATCATGTATTCCCACTGCAGGTACATCTTTGCAAGGTGGAAATGGTTGCGGATTAGCAACTTCGCGCGATGGTGGTGGCGGTGGCGGTGGCGGCTACTTCGGTGGCGGCGGCGGTCGATGGGGTGGTGTTTCAGCAACTGAGAGCAACGGAACAGGCGGCGGTGGTTCTGGATATCTCAACACATCTCGCGCAACATCTGTGACACAACAGAGAGGCGCTAACGGCGTTCTGCAAAACGTTGCGAATCCATTGAATACAAGCAACCAATGGGTAACACCAATTGGAGTTGGCGGACGGGCCGGCGGAACTCTTGCACAAGCAATTGGTGGCAACGGCATGATCGTTGTGCAGTGGGCAGTTCCACCAACAGCACGAGCCGACACTGCATCTGGTGGTACCGCAATGGCTATTACAAAGAACCCTGCAACTAACGACACCGGAGCATCAGGAGCAACAATCGCAGCATCATCAGTTCGTTTGTGTGGCTCTAGTGACACAGCTCCAAATTGCACGGCCACCTCGTTGACTGCCAGTGGTGAAGGAACGTATTCAGTGAACACGTCAACTGGTGTTGTCACGTTTACTGGTGAAGCAGGGTTTATTGGCACCTCAACAGTCACGTATTCAGTGGCCGACACGCGTGGCACAAAAGCAAGCAGCACTATTTCTTTCACCACGCTTGCACCACCAACAGCGCGTCCTGATGAATCAGCAGCTGCCAAAGGTGACAACCAATCCGTCTCCCCTCTTGCAAATGACTCTGCAGCAGGGTCAGCAACACTGAATACTTCATCATTACTTCTGTGTGATGTAAGCGAAACGTCACCAGCATGCACCAAGACAACCGTCATCGTTGCCAACGAAGGGCGTTACGACGTCTCTTCAGGCGTGGTCACATTTACTGCTGATTCCAGTTACACAGGAACTCGAGTACTGCCCTACATCGTGCAAGATTCCAACACGCAAATTGCAGCAAGCACAATTAGTTTTACAGCATTACCACCCCCTGCAGTATCTGCCACCGCAGACTTACGAACAGTTGCTCACACAATTACTGCGAGCTTTACGCCACTCTCCAATGACTCTCCAGGTGTCACCCCATCTGATTACACAACACAAGGAACAGTTGCGTTCAATACATCAACATTGAAACTGTGCGCATCAACTGAAACAATCTCAACTGGTTGCACAAGAAATTCCATTGATGTCACAGGTCAAGGCACATGGACACTCACTGGTACAACTGTCACATTTGTCCCGTTAGTTTCATTCTCGGGAATTGCTACTCCAGTTTCGTATGCAATCTGCAACACAATTAGTGGGTCATGGGCACCGGCTACTCCACCATCGTCATGCGGATCATCCACCTTGAGAGTCACCGTCAGTGCGCCAACTGCTCCAGTGCCTAGCGCTGATTCACAGACCGGACAACTAGGAGACATGTTGACGTTTCTTCCTCTCACAAATGACTCAGGTAGTTCACTCTCTTCAGCACGCATGAACCTATGCGACGCAACCGAAACTGCGCCGAACTGTCTTTCGACTTCTGTTGTCATTGCAAACCAAGGAACATGGACACTGAACACCACAACCGGACTTGTCACTTTTGTGCCCCTTGCGTTGTTCAACGGTGATGCAACGCCAATCACGTACACAGGTACTGATGTTGTAGGAACCGCATTTTCATCAACCATTAGTGCGACCATTCAGCCACCTGCCCTACCTTCAGCACGAACAGATTCAGCATCTGGCGTAGTAACTAGCGCCATCACTTTGTCGCCACTTGACAATGACACCGGGACGGGAATTACTCCGAGTTCATTACTGCTATGCGGAACAAGCGACACACCGCCGGCCTGCACTGAGCAGAGTGTCACAATCAACGGCCAAGGAGAGTGGGCTGTAAACACGTCGACAGGCATCGTGACTTTCACACCATCAAGCGGTTTTACGGGGACAGTCACACCACTTTCCTATTCGGTAACAGACGTTTTGAGTAGAGCAACAACGTCAACCCTGAGTATCACCGTTGCTGCAATCTCAGCACCGAACACACCCGATCTCGACACTTCTTCGGACACTGGAAGTTCCACAAGTGACAACGAAACAAAAGATGCAACTCCGACTGTGGGAGCAAGCGGGGCCACTGATGGCGACACCGTCACGATGACCGCAACTAAGGGTGCAGCAACCGTCACCTGTACTTACGTTGCATCGTCCAGTGTGACAACGTGTGACCTACCAGCATTGGCTGACGGCACATGGTCCGTAACCTCAAGTCGAGTTGACAGTCAGAACAATGCTTCTGGGGCATCTGCACCTCTCAGCATTGTCATAGATACAACGGCACCCAGCAGGGCTTCACTTCCAGACCTTGATGCAGCATCAGATACCGGATCATCGTCAACCGATAACACCACGTCTGATACAACACCCGACGTCGGTGTCTCTGGAGTACAAACGGGTGACATAGTCACGATGACTGCAGTAAATGGTTCAACAACCATCACCTGTACCTATGACACAGCCATGGCCACTACATGCGAATTGGCGACTCTGACCGACGGCACATGGTCTGTGACAGCAGTAGTTACCGACAGTGCCGCCAATGATTCACTGCAAAGCACCGCACTGACACTAACTATTGATACAACAATTCCGACAACGACAACTACTTCGACCACTTCTACAACTGTCGCGCCAACGACTACAACGACAACGACAACAGTTGCACCAACCACCACGACCGTCGCACCAACGACTACGACTACAACAGTTGCACCAACAACTACGACCATCGCAATCGCACCAATCACTACAATCGCGCCGACAACCACAACAACTGTCGCACCAACGACAACTAACACGCTCCCTAACTCCCTTGTTCCCAACGACACGTCTGGGATAGAGAAAAAGGTTGAAGGTGTTGCAGCAATTGCAGGCATGCCCAAAGATGGTTGGGTCAAAGTTGACAAGGGAGATACATCGCTCACCATCACTACGAGTGAAGGCCTGGTTATCAAGATCGGCGCAAAAGTTAAATCCTCAGTCACTTTGCGCTTGAATTCTCGCAACATGCCAATCTTTGAGGCCAATGATTTCATCACCATCGCTGGTGGCGGACTGAAACCGTTTACACCAGCGTCGACATGGCTCTTCTCAACTCCGACAAAACTGGGTGAGTTGCAAGTAGATGCCAATGGAAATTTCACCGAGGAATACTCCGTTGGCGATGCAGTACCCCCCGGAGATCACACTGCACAATTGAATGGCATTGCACCTGATGGCACCTTGCGTGTTGTTGAAGTTGCAGTAGAAATAATTCCAACACCCGAAGTGGTCGTGCCCGCAGTCGCGCAATCATCAACAAGCAAGACTCCACCACCTGCACCACCAATGAGTAACTCAGCAACGATTGCGCTGTTGGCATCTGCTCTTGCGCTTTTGGCAGTCTCTCGCAAGAACTCAGACGATGCAGCACCAACGAATACCCCGAATGATTCGGCAACTAATGACTCACCAAATGGTGACAGTGTTGAACGCGAAGAAGCAGGAGGAGAAATATCCTCAGTTGGTGCGGAATATGGAATTCATTCAAATGAAGTGCGCGAAGACCGATTGCGAACTCCTCGTTTTGAATGGATTGACACACTTCTCAACAAGATCGCTTCTTCTTTTGATCGAATCTCACCAATGATTGCTCGTGTCGCCGACGACGGCGCATACGCGCGCACGTTGCTCGGCTTCATGTGGCTCTTACTGCCACTGGCAGCTGTTGCGATGGGAATCGCAAGTGCTTTCAATACGAACTTCATCGTTATGATTCCTTCTCACGAATTAGTAGTCGCAATTTGCATTCTCGGAGTAATCGACGCGTTTGCAGGAATGCTGTTTGCACTCAGCTTCGGCATAACTCTCTTACTCGGTGGCGGATTCACTTCAATCGATTCAGTTCGAGGATTTCTTGGCATCGCAATCTTTTCATTCGCACCACCTCTCGTAGCGGCGGCCACACGACCGTTCCGGCGTGATTCAAGCGAACAACAGATCGGTTGGAATCGACTTGTGGATTTCGTGCTGAGTGCTCTCTTCGGAGCATGGGCCACTGGAGGCATGTTCGGCGCACTTCCATCATTGACCACATACAAGCCCTTGCATTCAGACCGAACTGATCTCATACAGCTAATTGTTCTTCTTGCCATTGCATCACGATGGATATTTGAAAACGTCGCCCGTGCCTACGCACCACAGCGATTACGTACTGTTGAGGTTGAGGAATTCCGCGAGGTAGTAAACGGGCAACCCTTCGCTTCGATGGTCATTCGTACCGCACTGTTCATATTTGTAGCAGCGACCTTTATTGGGAACAACTGGGCCCTCTGGGTAGGTGGCGCCATGTACTTCATTCCGAAAGTTATCGGCCAGTTCACTGATCACTTTCCGAATTTTGCTCACTTACATCGATATTTGCCTCGCAACTTATTCCGAGTTGTTGTAATGCTATTTATCTCTTTGTGGTGGGGAATCTTGGTCAACAATCGATATGGCGAATCACCAAATGTGATTTTGTATGCCTTCGTCTTGTTGAGCATTCCTGGCATCGCATTGGGAGTCGCCGATTGGTTCGCACGTGACAGTAAAGACTGGCAATCCACGGTCGTATCAAAACTCCTTGGAGTTGCAGTCCTTGTTGTGGGCATTCTGTGTGTGCGTGGAGTGATCTTTTAGCTATACAGTTGCCAAATGCAACATATTGAAGCAAACGACGCAGCTATTGAAGCAATGCGCGCACTTGACCCAAACGAATCAATTGTCATGTTGAACCTATTGAAGTTTCGAGACATGGCTCTCGCCGGTTTCGGCGTCGACGGCATGACCGGCGGGCAAGCATTCCGTCGCTATGGCGAACTCAATGACGAAGAAGACGTGAAGTTTGGAAGCGAGCCCATTTGGATGGGCCTTTCGAAGAACACCATCATCGGAGACGAAGACTGGGACTTAGCGATTCTTGTGCGCTACCCCACCCGTCAACATTTCATCGACAAGGTTGATAACGCGAAGTATCGCGAGATCGCACAAGTGCGTCACGCCGCATTGCTTGACAGTCGATTAGTTGAAATGTCACAACTCATTCCAGTGCTTTGAACATTGACCTATTAGCTATGGGACTGACGCACTAAGAACCAGCCCATCAGCACCATTGCAGCTGCTAAGAGCAATAATGCTGCACTGTTTGACCCAGTTATGGGTAGATCTTTTGTTGAGGTAGCCGTCGGCGTGATGGTCGCAGCTTTAGCAGCGCTAGCTATAGCCGGAACAGAGGCGGTAGTTACTGCAACTGCATCCAATGTACCTTTAAATCCAGATAGGACAGCCGTAACCGACAGTGCGGCAGCAAAGTCAGCTGTCGCTTCGCCTGAAGTAGGCACTGAAGCGGCCACGGCCCAGTCAACTGGCGTCATGTTTGAATCTGAGTCATACACCATGTCGTAATCTTTGCTCGGCAATGAAGCAGGTCGAACGATCCATTCTCCCGCTGGAAGATCTGCAACCTCGTAGTTTCCATCTGCGTCCGTTTTTACGGTGTATGTCTGGGTGCTTGAGTTTCCAGGTCCAGCACTGAGCGTCACGGTGTAATTCGTCAGACCCAATTCGGTTATATCTTTCTTCCCGTCGCGATTTGCATCGACCCACAGTCTGCCTTTCAGCTTGCGCTTGGGGGCAACAGTCGTTGCCGTAGTACCCGCAACAGTCGTTGTTGTTGCACCCGCAACAGTGGTGGTCGTTGCACCCGCAACAGTCGTTGTTGTTGCACCCGCAACAGTCGTTGTTGTTGCACCCGCAACAGTCGTTGTCGTCACAGACAGAGCGCAGCTGGTGAATTCTGGGATCTCAAGAGCATCGATATCTGCCTGAAGATCAGCGCCAGTTATTCCTGCTTCACTTTCGGCATTACAGAACGCAGTTTGGTTGAAATCCCCACACAAACCGGCATAGATTCCTGTGCCGTTATAGATCGATATTCCCATTCCGGTGTAGTTCAGTCCAGCAGCGCCCGCTGCGGTTCCAGTTAGTGGATTGCCGCTGACGTCAACCAATGGAATGATGTCACCCCACTTTTTTTGTGATGATGTATAGGTAGTCGCTGGATTAAAGACGTTCGGAACTGGTTTTGCTGCAGAGGGAGAGTTCGGCCAATCATCATGTTTTGATCCGCCGTGCTTATTCGCACTACTCCCAATTGAGCTCTGCGCGATCGTAATTTGAACATATGGATTTGTAACCGAACTAGTGCGATGACAGATTGTGACTTTATCGGAGACTGCAACTGTCGCTGACGGTGCAACTGCGGAGACATTTGTCGACCCTTGCACACTGATCATTACAAATGCGCCAACAAAAATAAAAGTAAGAAGTTTCTTCACCATGAATTTTTACTAGTTATTAGATGTTTAGTCCAAAGATAATTCCTAGTGTTATCCCTCAACTTTTTCATAGTGACTGAGACTAATTAGTCATTACCTAAATTAATTAGTGACGAAATAAGTTTTACGGAACAAGAACATGATCAACAAGATGAACAAGTCCATTAGTTGCGGCAACATCAATCGCAATCAGCGTTGCTTTATTCTTTCCACTTGTTGTCAAAAACACTTGGCCGTCTTTTGATTTTCCAATGACTACATATAATCCATCGACCATAGTGAGCGACTCACCAGTCCTATTCAAGAGAGATGTCGCCGAAATCTCGCCACTTGAGACGTGTGCTGCCACAAATGCATTCAGCTTCACTGCGTCAGCAATCAGGGCTGTTTTCGTTGTATTCATCGCAGTGAGGTAGTCCTGGACGGCCTGGTTCGTTGGCACAAAGAAGGTGAACTTTGCACTTGATCCCACAGAAGTTGCCACAGAACTGGCCGCGAGCATCTCACTAAAGTCAGAAGCCAGTGGAATTTGTTTTGCCACCGCAGGCAATGGCCCCGGTGTAATTTTCAATTCAGTACCAGCACTTTTGGGCGGATTGCTAGTACATCCACTCGCAAGTCCGACAAAGATCGACGTCACCGCGACCACTGCTAAGACAGACCGAATTGAATTTCGTTTCTGAAAAGGATTGAACAAAACCATCTCCAAAGTTTACTCCCATCTAAAAGCCAGGTTTTTGGATGAGGCTGAATAGCTGGAATCAGCTGCGCGCGAGATTCTTACAGTGCAGGAGCCTTTACCATTTCTGTAAACCGCTTTCTGCGACGAATCTGGGTTGCTCGAGTAAACTTCGTCGATGGTGCAAGTACCAGCAGAGACAGTCCATGTAAGAGCACCCGTTCCACCACCACTTGCAGCAACAGTCAATTTTGCCCCATTTGATGCCGTGTAACTATTAGGGCCTCCCGTGACCGAGCCGTTCTGAGCAATTACGCTCGCACTGAGTGGTATGGGAGCAGTGATCGTTAGTGAACCCGCAACGAAGGTAATTGAGTAGTTCGGATTGGCTGTATTCGTCAAGGTTCCCTGAGTGATTGCGTACACATCTGCAGCATTAGAAGTGTTGACTCGTGTCAAAGTTCCTGACAAATCTGAAGACACCAATTCAGGCGACGTTTTCCACGTGAATGCGGGGTCTGCAGTAGTCGTGGTTAGCTTCGTCTGATTATCCGCGGTAACAGTCACAGCC
>JBBANI010000035.1:0-14007 GCA_040402015.1 Ilumatobacteraceae bacterium | reverse complement strand
GGTTTCGTAAATGTGTTGAACACATCCCACGCAGCATCGCCCTTCTCGCGTTCTGGGTCATCAGCGGAAATCGGAACCAACATGGGAAAGCGACGAGCCCCTGCAGAGAACTCATGTGTGGGAAAAGGAGCATCATAGGCCGCGAGTGATTCAGGCGACAATTTCGACAAGCACCATCCCTGCACAATCTTCGACGGGATAAGTTCTTTCACTTCCTGGGCATACATACGCCATGCAAGGAAATAGAACGCAGGGCCTGCTTCGACAAGCGCATGAACTTTGTCAGCATTGATGCTGTCATCATCATTTACGGTTGCACGCCAATCCATGTTCATCATGTCCTTCATAATTTGAGGATCAAATGGTTGTTGTGCAGTAATAAAAGGAACAGCTGGGCCTGAACGAGGCAGGCCTGTGTTTGAAAACACAACACGAGCGAAACGATCAGGAATTTCTGAAATGACTCGACCACCAATGAGACCGCCCCAGTCCTGACCAAAGAAGGTGGCGTTTTGAAGATTCAACTTCTCGACAAGCTCACGCACCCATGCAACATGATTGCTATATGTATATGCAAGTTCATCAGTCGGTTTATCTGAACGACCAAAACCGATGAGGTCAGGGACAATGACGCGATATCCAGCAGCAACAAGTGGCGTCACCATCTTGTGATACAAGTATCCCCACATTGGTTCACCGTGTAACAACAACATTGTTTCTTTGGCTTCACGAGGGCCAGCATCGACATATGCCATTTGCAGTCCAGCAACCACTGTTACCTCATGAACAGGCCAGTCATACCCCACGACGTTTTCAAAACAGGATTCAGGTGTACGCACCACTTCACCAACAGTGGGGACAATACGACGTTCAGGCAAGCTCATTGCCGAAGTGTAGAAGCACCTGCAACACGACGATTCACCGCGGGATAACACATACCATTCAGATGATTTTTAACGACCTGTAACGACGAGTTCTCCGTCAGCAACGTCGACGGCAATGACCCCGTCTTCGCTGACGCGGCCTTCCAAAATGATGACGGCGGCTTTGTCGGCAATCTCACGCTGGATTAGGCGCTTCAAGGGCCGAGCACCAAATGATGCATCAAATCCGCGAGTGGCGAGCCAAATACGAGCAGCGGGTGAGACTTCCAAAATCAATCTGCGCTCAGCCATGCGCTGCACCAAATGCTCAAGTTGAATACCCACGATGTGGCTGAGGTCGTCTTCTGTCAAGGAACGGAACTGCACAATTTCGTCAATACGGTTCACGAACTCGGGACGGAAGTAATCAATTGGTTCGCCAGACAAGTTGCTTGTCATGATCAGCACGACGTTGGTGAAGTCAACCGTGCGGCCCTGGCCGTCAGTAAGTCGACCATCGTCAAGTACCTGCAACAAAATGTTGAACACATCAGGATGTGCTTTCTCCACTTCGTCTAACAACACGACGCTGTACGGACGACGTCGAACAAGTTCAGTGAGTTGCCCACCTTCGTCGTACCCGACATAACCAGGGGGTGCGCCAATGAGACGCGACACGGAATGCTTTTCCGTGTACTCACCCATATCAATGCGCACCATTGCCTTTTCATCGTCGAACAAGTATTCAGCTAGTGCACGCGCAAGTTCAGTTTTACCAACCCCAGTTGGGCCAAGAAACATAAACGAACCAATGGGCTTGTTTGGGTCAGACAAACCAGCACGGCTGCGGCGAATAGCGTTAGCAACTGCAGTCACTGCAGCGTCTTGGCCAATAACTCGCTTATGCAATTGATATTCAAGGTGCACCAGTTTTGCCATCTCGCCTTCCAGCAATTTGCTGACTGGAACTCCGGTCCACTTCGCTACAACTTCGGCGATGTCTTCTGCATCAACTTCTTCTTTTAACATCCGTTGTGTGACCTGCAGTTGATCAAGATGCGCGGTTGCATCATTAATGCGACGTTCAAGTTCCGGGATGCGACCGTATTGAATTTCTGAGGCCTTTGTGAGATCGGTCTCCCTCTCTACAACAGAGCGCAGTGTCTCGAGTTCTTCCTTCAGTGTGCGAATTGCTGAGATTGCTGAACGCTCAGCATCCCAATGCCCCTTCATCACATCTGCTTCGGCCTGCAATGACGTCAGTTCTTCTACCAACGTGCTCAAACGATCACGCGATGCAGAATCAGTTTCCTTTTCAAGCGCGACTTTCTCAATTTCTAATTGCAGAATACGGCGTTGCACAATGTCAATCTCTGTTGGTAGCGAATCAATCTCAATACGCAGCTTGCTTGCTGCTTCGTCCATTAGGTCGATTGCTTTGTCTGGCAGGAACCGATTCGTGAGGTACCGATTCGACAACACGGCTGCACTAACTAGTGCCGAGTCTTGAATTCGCACACCGTGATGCACTTCATAGCGTTCTTTCAAACCGCGCAAGATTGCAATAGTGTCGGCAACCGTTGGTTCGCCAACATAGACCTGTTGAAAACGACGCTCGAGAGCTGGGTCTTTCTCTACATACTTGCGGTATTCATCAAGAGTGGTTGCGCCAATCATGCGCAGTTCTCCACGCGCAAGCATCGGCTTGATCATGTTGCCAGCATCCATTGCGCCTTCGGCACCGCCAGCACCAACCATTGTGTGCAATTCATCAACGAACGTAATGACTTCACCTTCTGCATCAGTTATTTCTTTGAGAACTGCTTTGAAGCGCTCTTCGAATTCACCGCGGTACTTTGTACCGGCTACCAACGAACTGATATCGAGAGAAATCAAACGTTTCCCTTTCAGGCCTTCCGGTACATCGCCATCAGCAATACGACGCGCAAGCCCATCAACAATGGCGGTCTTGCCAACACCTGGTTCACCAATTAATACAGGATTGTTTTTCGTACGGCGGGAAAGCACCTGGATCACTCGACGAATTTCTTCATCACGACCAATGACTGGGTCTATCTTTCCGTCTCGTGCTCGAGCTGTGAGATCAATTCCGTATTTCGCTAATGCTGCGAACTGTGCTTCAGGATCTGGTGACGTGACTCGGTGTGAACCGCGTACCTCTTTTAAGGCCTGCAGCATTTCCTCGCTGCCAATGCCGATGCGTTGATTCATCGCTAGGACGAGGTGCTCGACAGAGACATAATCATCTTTGAGGTTTTTGCGACTTGAGTCTGCGTTTGTCAGCACATTGGCAAGTTCGCGATTCATGCGTGGCTCAGCCCCACCAGTTGCCCGTGGCAGTTTGGCCACAACTGCATCTGCCTTCGATTGCACCATTCCTGGCGCAATACCTAGCTTCTGTAAAAACGCAGGAACAATAGTGTCGGTTTGTCCAGCCACTGCACTAAGTACGTGATCAACTGTGACTTCGGGGTTACCGAGTGTGCGCGCAGAATCACTTGCTCCCGCAATCGCTTCTTGAGTCCTCGTCGTCCATTTCTTTGGGTCGATAGCCATAGTGGTGTTTCCTTATCGGTCCGGGTCAAAGATGCTGGGGCGCTCACCGAAGCGGGCTATTGCTTGTCGCAGCGGCACAAGGTTGCTACGGCTGCGCGATTCAATTTCGGTGATGGCGTGCATCAGGCCTTGACGCAGTTGTTCCACTTCACTGCGAAGGCGCACTACTTCTGCTTCCAAGGTCATGACATGGCGAATGCCTTCCAGGTTCATGCCTGTGGCTGCAAGTTCTGTGATGCGCAAGAGTCGAGCAATATCTGCGTCGCTGTATCGGCGGTTGCCGCCAGTTGTTCGGGCTGGGGTTAACAAGCCACGGCGCTCGTAGATGCGCAAGGTTTGCGGGTGCATACCCGCAAGTTCTGCTGCCACCGAGATGACGTATAGGGCCCGTCGATCATCATGTGTCATGACGATGCTTCTGTCTGACGCGGTGAGGAAAGGACTTCGCTGAGCGTTTCGATTGCTGCCCGTTCTTCATCTGAGAGTTTTGTTGGCACATTTACATCAACAGTGACAATAAGGTCACCGACTTGCTTCGGCAATTCAATGCCTTTGCCCTTCACACGATGACGCGAACCGCTTTGTGTTCCCGCTTTTAGGCGCAATGTCACCTCACTTCCATCAAGTGTAGACACTGCAATCGTTGCACCCAATACTGCCTCAGTAAATGACACAGGAACACGTGTCAAAAGGTTCAGGCCTTCACGTGCAAACAATGGATGCGGTGCAACATTGCATTCCACAAACAAGTCGCCGGCAGGACCACCGTTGCGACCAGGACTGCCTCGCCCTTTCAGACGAATGCGTTGGCCGTTGTCAACACCTGCTGGAATGCGCACATTCACTTCACGCGGACGACGTTCAATTCCCGTACCTCGACATGTTGAACATGGGTTCTCGATAATGATGCCGTTGCCGCTACACGAACGACAGGGCTGTGAGAAGGAAAACATTCCCTGGTTGTCTGCAGTAGAACCGCGACCACCACAGGCTGCACAAGTTTTCGGAGCTGTACCGGCGCGAGCACCAGAACCAGTACATGATGAACATTGCGCATCTGCAGTGAGATGCAACGACGTTGTGATGCCGTGAGCTGCGTCAACAAAATCAAGCGTCAATGTGGTTTCGATATCTTGCCCGCGTTGTGGACCAGTTGATCCGCCACCACCACGACGTCCGCCACCGCCACGACCAAACATTTGACCAAGGATGTCACCGAGACCATCGCCGCCCATGTCGAAGCGAATGTTTTGTCCGCCTGCGCCACCACCGAATCCGCCCATTGGACCAACACGTCGTACTTCGTCGTACTCTGCGCGTTTCTTTTCATCGCCCACAACGTCGTATGCAGCTGAAATGTCTTTGAACTTTTCTTCTGCTGCTGCGTTGTCGGGGTTTGCATCAGGGTGATACTGGCGCGCAAGTCGCCTGTACGCCTTCGTGATGTCTTTGACAGTTGCGTCTTTCGACACGCCAAGCACTGCGTAATAGTCCTTTTCGTACCATTCGCGCTGACCTGACATGACTTATCCCCGCACCTTCACCATGGCAGCGCGCAACACGCGGCCCTTCCATTCGTATCCAGTGCGAAGCACTTCAACCACGATTGGTTCTCCACCGTCGCCTTCTTCATGAACAACAGCTTCTGAAGTAGTTGGGTCAAACGGCTTATCTAAAAGATCGAGTGCTACAAGACCTTGTTTCACAAGTGCAGCCATGAGTGCCGACCAAATAGGTTCAACACCGTCTGCACCGTGAGCAAAGGCTGCTTCGCACGCATCAAGAACTGGCAATAACGAATCCGCGATACGACCGGTAGCTCGGTCTACTTCGTCAGACATATTCGACGTGACACGCTTTTTGTAGTTTTCAAAATCGGCCTGCAGACGTAGTGCTATGTCTTTGAACTCATTACGTTCTTGGACAAGCGCATCAACGTCGTGCTCGATTATTTCAATTATCTCGGCGTCAATGGCGTCTTCTGGTTGATCAACATTGTCTTCAGACATGAATTACTGCTCATCTACAATTTCGGCATCAACGATGTCATCGTCGTTCGGTGCACCTTGTGCGCCAGATGCTGATGTTCCTGCTGCCTCACTGTCACGAGCTGCTGTTTCGTACAGCTTCTGACTGAATGCCTGGCTGGCACCCATGAGAGTTTCCGTTGCGGCCTTGATGTCATCTACATTGTTCCCAGCAATAGCTGTCTTCAGAATTCCAAGTGGGCCTTCAACAGCTGCCTTCTCTTCTTCAGTAACTTTGTCACCCTGTTCTTTCAGAACTTTTTCGGTTTGGTACACAAGTGAGTCAGCGTTGTTACGTACTTCTGCCTCTTCACGACGGCGCTTGTCATCTTCGGCGTGAGACTCGGCATCGCGAATCATCTCTTCGATTTTATCTTTGCTGAGTGATGAAGAACTTGTGATGGTCATGGACTGCTCTTTGCTTGTGGCGCGGTCCTTGGCCGATACATGCACAATTCCGTTTGCGTCGATATCGAATGTGACTTCAATTTGAGGCATTCCGCGTTGAGCAGGTGGAAGGTCAACCAAGTTGAATTTGCCAAGTGACTGGTTGTAACTAGCCATTTCACGCTCACCCTGGAGAACGTTGATCTCTACTGATGGCTGATTGTCATCTGCAGTGGTGAACACTTCGGTACGACGTGTGGGAATTGTTGTGTTGCGCTCGATGAGTTTTGTCATTACGCCGCCCTTGGTTTCAATTCCCAAAGACAACGGTGTGACGTCGAGCAGCAAGATGTCCTTGACATCGCCCTTCAACACTCCGGCTTGAACAGCTGCACCAATAGCAACTACTTCGTCTGGGTTCACCGACTTGTTTGGCTCTTTGCCAGTCATGTTGAACACAAGTTCTTGCACTGCTGGCATACGTGTTGAACCACCAACCAAGATGACGTGGTCAATTTGGCTCTTGGTAAGACCTGCATCTTTAATTGCCTGATCAAATGCCACGCGGCAACGCTCAACAAGGTCTGCAGTCATTTCCTGAAATTTTGAACGAGTCAACGATTCATCAAGGTGCAATGGGCCTTCAGCTGTTGCAGTAATGAATGGCAAGTTGATTTGGGTCTGTTGTGTTTGTGACAATTCTATTTTTGCTTTTTCAGCAGCTTCTTTCAAACGCTGAACAGCCATGCGGTCTTGCGCAAGATCAATGCCGTGCGCGCTCTTGAACTGTTGTGTCAACCAGTCAATGATGCGCTGGTCCCAGTCGTCTCCACCAAGGTGTGTGTCACCGTGCGTGCTCTTTACTTCAAACACACCGTCGCCAATTTCAAGAACAGAAACGTCGAACGTTCCGCCACCAAGGTCGAATACCAAAATGGTCTCATCATGTGATGACTTGTCTAAGCCGTATGCGAGTGCAGCTGCAGTTGGTTCGTTGATAATGCGCAAAACATTCAAACCAGCGATAGCGCCTGCTTCTTTTGTTGCGGTGCGCTGCGCGTCGTCGAAATATGCAGGAACAGTGATGACGGCATCTGTGACCGTGTCACCGAGATACGCCTCTGCATCACGCTTCAACTTCATCAGTGTGCGTGCGCTGATTTCCTGCGGTGTGTACTTCTTGCCATCAATGTCTTCTGAAGTCCAGGTAGTTCCCATTTGGCGCTTGATGCTGCGAAATGTGCGATCGGGGTTAGTGATGGCTTGGCGCTTTGCCACTTCACCAACAAGAACTTCACCGGCCTTTGAAAAAGCAACGATCGACGGCGTGGTACGAGCGCCTTCTGAGTTGGGGATGACGACTGGTTCGCCAGCCTCAAGAACTGAAACGACTGAGTTGGTGGTTCCGAGGTCGATTCCGACTGCTTTTGCCATGGGGTTATGTCTCCTGTACTTGGTTCCGACAAGACGCCGGATACGGGTGGGGTTGCTTCACAATAAGGGGTCTCTGAAGAGATACCAACCTCTGATATAGGAAAGTTGATACGAAGCGACTCAACATTTTTCATCTGCCCGAATTACCAAGGAATCGGTGCAGATTTCCCCAGTGGCGCGGGCTCAGACCTACGATGAAGGTGTGCTCGGCAATCTCGTCCTCCTGCGCCACGGTCAAAGTACGTGGAATGAACGAAACCTCTTCACGGGCTGGCACGATGTGCCCCTTTCTGCTCAAGGAGAACGGGAAGCAACCGAGGCTGGCCCCACCATGGCGGCCGCCGGCCTTGTTTTCGACGTGGCTCATACATCTGTATTAACGCGCGCCGTCATGACCTGCCACCTGGCACTTTCTGGCATGGGCCAGGTGTGGTTGCCGGTGGAACGGCATTGGAAATGGAACGAACGCCATTACGGGGCATTGCAGGGACTCGACAAGGCCGCCACCAGCGCCCAACATGGTGAAGCCCAAACAAAGATCTGGCGCCGCAGCTACGACGTACCACCACCGCCGGTCGATATTTCAAGCCCTGAACACCCAGCAAATGACGCCCGGTATCGCCTCGTTGACCCTGCAGATTTGCCGGCGACAGAATGCCTGAAGGATGTGGTTGACCGAGTGGTGCCACATTTTCACGCCGCGGTTGTGCCGCAATTGCGCGCGGGCATGAACGTCTTGGTTGCGGCTCACGGCAATTCATTGCGTGCTTTAGTCATGGCGCTTGAGAACATTTCGTCCGAGAACATTGCCGAATTAAACCTTCCTACCGGTGTGCCCCGCCTCTACAAATTGTCGGATTCTCTCGCCGTGAATGAAGTCACCTACCTCGGCGATGCTGAGAAAATCAAAGCAGCAACGGACGCTGTGGCGAACCAAGCAAAACCCAAGTAACTCCACTGGTATTTGATTACTTCCGATGGAAGTACACTGGGCGACATGGCCAGTACAAAATCAAACGTCGACACCCTCCGTAACATCTCTCTTTTTTCTGAGTGTTCCGCAAAAGAACTTGGACTCGTAGTAAAAAACTCCACCGAGCGTGTACTCAAAGCGGGAACCATCATCATGGATCAGGGTCAAACTGGTCGTGAGGCATATGTCATTCTCGAAGGTTCTGCCACCATCAAGCGCAACGGCAAAAAGATTGGCACTGCAAAAACTGGCGCAGTTATTGGTGAATTGTCACTCCTTGACAACGGTCCTCGCACAGCTTCAGTGATTGCTGATACCGATGTCACATTGTTGGTTATCTCAGAGCGTGCCCTCAAAGGCGCCATCGACAACATCCCCGCCATCTCACGCAAGTTGCTCAAGGCCCTTGCTACGCGCGTTCGTGAACTCGACCGCGCACAGTACGGCTGATACTCATCCGTCCGGGTGAATTACCCGACGAATCGAACTCTGCGGACCTTTGCCCACTAGCGTTGACTCTGTTATGAGCACCAACGCTGCCTCCCCCACCGAGAAGACGCCACAGCGTTTTCACCCGTACCAACTGTCCATCGCAATCGGCGTTGGCATGGGTACATTCACTTTGTTCTCGGGCATCATCCCGCAGTTGACAAAGTGGCACGGAACTTCTGAAATGTCTCGTGAAGTGTTCGAAGGAATCCCCGGACCAATACAAGCTGCGTTCTACACAATTCTTCCCGCCATGATCATTTGGGGTTCATTCAAGTTTGCTGATCGCATGCGTAACTGGGAACGTGGCGCGCCAGACCGTCGTCGCACTACTACGAAAAATGCAAAGCGCCGTCTCGCTGATTACCGCGCTGGTGTGTACATGCGTACGTTATTGCGTGACAGCGCAGCTGGCCTGATGCACTCCATGATGTATTTCGGTTTCCTTGTACTTCTCGGCGTCACAACGGTTCTTGAAGTTGACCACCAATTGCCAGAGTCACTGAAGTTCCTTCACGGTGGCGTGTACCAGGGCTATGTCATGGTCGGCGACTTTGCAGGTCTTGTGTTCACAACTGGTGTCGTGTGGGCAATTGTTCGCCGTTACGTACAACAGCCGTACCGCATTCGCATTAAGACAAAGGCCGAGCACGGCATCATTCTTGGTTGCATGCTGCTCATCGGACTCTCCGGCTTTGGTGCAGAAATGTTCCGCATCGCAGTCAGCACTGCTGAAGGCAAGGACATGTCCTTTGAGAGTTGGTCGTTCATTGGGTACCCACTGTCGCAACTTGTTGACGGCGGATCTTTGCAGTCACTGCAAAACTGGCACCAATCAATGTGGGTATTACACGTTGTTGCATTTATTGGCTTCCTTACGTTGCTGCCGCTCACAATGTTGCGTCACATCTTCACATCACCGCTGAACATGTACCTCAAAGATCGTGATCGTCCAAAAGGTGCAATGCGCGCCATGCCAAACCTCACCGAGACATCTCTTGAGACTTTTGGCGCTTCAGTTGTTGAAGACTTCACATGGAAGCAACTTCTTGACACCGACTCGTGCACCATGTGCGGTCGTTGCACCAGTGTGTGCCCTGCACATGCAACCGGCAAGTCACTTGACCCTCGCGAAATCGTTTTGAAGACTGGTGAAGTTATGGCTGCCTCTGCTGCACATGGTTCAGTTACCCCGCCATTGTCTGTTGACTCTGAAATTAAAATCAGTACTAACTCGTTGTTCGAGCGCATCACTGCCGAAGAAGTGTGGGCATGCACCACATGTCGCGCATGCGACGAGATCTGCCCAGTCAATATTGAAATTCTTGACAAGATTCTCGACATGCGTCGTTACTTGACACTCATGGAAAGTAATTTCCCTGCAGAACTTGGTAACGCGTACCGCGCCATGGAAAATCAAGGCAATCCATGGGGTATGAACCAAGATGATCGTGCAGATTGGGCCAAGGATCTCAACGTTGACGTTGTCGACCCAGGCGCTACATTCAACCACGAGTACTTGTACTGGGTTGGCTGTGCCGGTTCATTCGACGACAAGAACAAAAAAGTAACGCAGGCAATGGCCAAGTTGCTTGAGCGTGCTGACATTGATGTCGCAATTCTCGGACCAAGCGAAATGTGCACAGGCGACTCTGCACGTCGTTCAGGTAACGAGTACTTGTTCCAGATGCTCGCGCTTCCAAACATTGAAATGTTGAACGGTATGGGCGTGAAGAAAATCATCACCCAGTGCCCACATTGTTTCAACACATTGAAGAACGAGTATCCGCAATTGGGCGGCAACTACGAAGTTGTTCACCACAGTGAATTCCTTGAACACCTCATTGATACAGGCAAGCTTGATATCCGTAACGCATCTCTTGAAGACCGCATCACGTATCACGACTCGTGTTACCTCGGTCGTCACAACGACGTGTACTTGGCCCCCCGCAAAATTGTTGGCTCTATCAAGGGCGTACAAATTGTTGAGATGCCTCGTAATGGCACACAAGGAATGTGCTGTGGCGCCGGTGGTGCTCGCATGTGGATGGAAGAGTCAATCGGCACCAAGGTGAACGATGAACGTGCACAAGAAGCAATCAGCACTGGCGCAACTCGTGTTGCTACAGCGTGCCCATTCTGTTACATCATGATGGACGACGGCGTCAAGGCTGCCGGCAAGGAAGAATCAGATGTGAAGGTTGCTGACATTGCAATCCACTTACTTGATGCTTTGGAAAATGGTGAGCGCAATCTGGCAAACCAGAATGCACCACTTGCTACCAGCGCTGGCGAATAACTACTTCCCTATTTTGGGGGAACGTAGGTCGACAAGAAATTACCTAGGCGGCCAATGGCCTCTGTTAAATCTTTTGCCCACGGCAACGTGACAATGCGTACGTGATCTGTGCTCGGCCAATTGAAGCCTGTGCCCTGCACCACTAACACATGTTCGGCGCGCAAGAAATCAAGAACGAACTGGCGATCATCTTTGATGGGGTACATCTCTTGGTCAATCTTCGGGAACACATACAGCGCACCTTTTGGTTCAACCACAGTGACACCAGGGATTGCCCGTAGCGCAGTAACAGCAGCGTCGCGTTGTGCAAGCAAACGTCCGCCCGGAAGCAATAAGTCTTCAATACTCTGTCGGCCACCCAATGCAGTTTGAATTGCATGTTGTGCTGGCACGTTGGCGCACAGACGCATATTGGTCAGCATCTGAATACCTTCGATGTAACTAGCGGCATGCTTACGCGGGCCAGTGAGCACCATCCAACCAGAGCGAAACCCAGCAAGGCGATACGCCTTTGATAATCCGCTAAAAGTAAAGACAAGGCAGTCGGGCGCAATCGCAGCAAACGTGTGATGCACAGCATCGCCGTACAGGATCTTGTCGTAAATTTCATCAGCAAACACAATGAGGTTGTGTTCAATTGCCAAGTCGGCAATATCACGCAAGATCTTCTTGCTATACACAGCACCCGTTGGGTTGTTTGGGTTGATAACAACAATGGCGCGAGTCTTTTTCGTAATCTTCGAACGAATGTCGTCAAGATTCGGATTCCACTCGTTGTCTTCGTCACACAAGTAATGCACTGGTGTTCCACCGGCCAGACTTGTTGACGCAGTCCACAACGGATAATCGGGTGCAGGAATCAGAACTTCATCGCCTCCATTAAGCAATGCATTAAGCGACAACTGAATAAGTTCGCTAACGCCATTACCCAACCACACATCATCAGGGTCCGTGATATCAATCCCTTTTGTTTGGTAATGCTGCACAACTGCAGTGCGCGCAGAACGAATACCTTGTGAATCGGAATATCCCTGTGATTCCTGCAAGTTACGAATAACGTCAACCAAAATTTCAGGGGGTGCTTCAAAACCAAACGGCGCAGGGTTACCAATATTCAGTTTGGTAATTCGGTGACCTTGTTCTTCTAGGCGCTTTGCTTCTTCCAGCACAGGCCCACGAATGTCGTAGAGAACGTGTTCAAGCTTGTCCGACTGCTTGATGTCATTCGGAGTCATTGCTGAAAATTCTCAAAATAACGCGACGGGGTTGGGCCGCGCTGTCCCTGATACTTCGAACCCTTGGCACCAGATCCGTATGGCTTCTCAGCAGGCGATGTCATCTTCATGAAACTGATTTGACCAATCTTCATGCCTGGGTACAACGTGATCGGAAGGTTGGCCACATTCGCTAGTTCCAAAGTGACGTGGCCATCGAAGCCAGCATCAATAAAACCAGCGGTGGAGTGAATCAGAAGGCCAAGTCGGCCAAGAGAGCTCTTGCCCTCAACCCGTGCCACCAAGTCATTCGGCACTGCAACGCGCTCGAGAGTGGACCCAAGGACAAATTCGCCAGGGTGCAAAATGAAGACGCCATCAAGGGGAATGTCCACCAGTTCGGTGAGATCCGTCATGTCCTTCTTCACGTCGATGATGCCGGCTGTGTGATTACGAAACACCCGGAACAGGTTGTGTACCTTGATATCGATGCTGCTTGGCTGCACGCACGCCTCATCGAACGGCTCGATGATGATGCGGCCAGCGGCCAGTTCAGTACGGAGGTCACGGTCAGACAGAATCACAAGGAAAACCTTACCCAACGCAGCACTTCGTGCCCCGATGAATTCACTTCTGGCCCCACAAAAAGCCCCAGAAATGCCTGCTTACGTCGTATGGGCTAGTCCAGAGCTCATCTTTGGCACCATTCCGAAGTCAAGTGACAGGTCAGACTGACCAATCTTCAGAACCTTCGTTATGGCCTGTGTCGTTGAAGAGTTCTTGTCGCGACCAGGACGGTCTGCAATGGTGGGTCGGTAATTATCTGGATAGGTCACGATCAGTTTGTATCGACCTCCCGGTAAACCAGTGAATCGGAACGCACCATTTATGTCTGAGACGACCGGCTTCACCATCTTGCCGAAGAGGTCCTTGACTGGTTTGCCCTTCACCGTCAACAACTTCACCGTGACGCCGGCGATGCCGCCGTCGCCAGGGCCCTGATATCCGTCACCGTTAAGGTCACGCCACACCTTGTCACCCAGGGTCACCGATGGCACTGATGTCGGAATAATTGTCGGTATCAAGACGCCAGTTGCGATTCCAGGGCCAGCTGCTCCCTTGAAGGAGTTAGCGATTGAATATTTCACGGGTTCCGTCACGGTTCCCGAGAATCCCTTCTTATGAACAAACGACACTTTGCCTGTCTTCACGTCAACGGTGTAGGTACCATCAGCGGTCTTCAGCGTGGTGAGTGTGCATGTCACGACCGGAGCAGTTGTTCCCGGTGCATCCTTCTTTTCCACTGGCGCTGTTCCGCACAAACGGACACTTGTTGGCACTAACTTCAACTTCTCGCCAGTGCTATCAATAGTTCCTCCATCGTCGTTCATCCACGGAGACAACGTAATTTTTGATCCTTGTTTTGCCTTACCAGTATCAAGAGAGGCTGCAGGAACAGGAGGAGCAGCCACCGTTGGCGTAATTGTCGCATTGACAAAGCGGCCAAGACTGTCTGCTACTTGATACACCACTGGTGTTGCGGTTCCAGAGAAAGTTGGCAACGGGTCAAACGTGACTGTGCCATCTGCATTCAATGTGTAAGTTCCCTCTTTCGGAACCGTCACTGCGGACTTGTTGCAATCATTTGGTTTCTGCACTGGTTCGACGCCACACAATTTCAATGTAATTTTTGAAACAGGGGCAAGTGAACTGAATGCGTCATTCGCAAGTGGTGTGTACGTCT
>JBBANI010000034.1:0-14218 GCA_040402015.1 Ilumatobacteraceae bacterium | reverse complement strand
TCCACCAGCGTGAGTCATTGCATCAATTGCATCGCGAGTTTGATGAACCATTGCGTCAATCACGGCTCGAGCAATGTGAGCCGTAGTGGTGCCGCGAGTAATGCCAATAATTGATCCGCGCGCGTACGGATCCCACCATGGACTTCCTAAGCCTGTGAAGGCTGGCACTACACACACCCCGCCTGAATCCGGCACGGACTCTGCCAAAGGTCCAATCTCGGAGGAATCATTGATGATGCCAAGTCCGTCACGTAACCATTGAACGGCGGCCCCGGTAACAAAGATTGCTCCTTCAAGTGCATACACGGGCGCACCATCTCCAAGGTCCCACGCAACTGTGGTGAGCATTCCGTCTGCAGGAGCTGGACATGTTGTGCCGATATTAAGAAGAATAAAACTTCCCGTTCCGTATGTGTTCTTTGCCATGCCAACACTTGTGCAGGCTTGACCAAACAATGCGGCTTGTTGGTCGCCGGCAATTCCAGAGATTGGTATTCCGTTCGGCACGCCAAGAACATCAGTGGTGACACCGAATCGTCCACTTGATGGTTGCACTGTGGGCAGAACGGACATGGGAACGCCGAGGAGATCACACATTTCTGCGCTCCATTGCAATGTGTTGATATCGAACAACATGGTGCGACTTGCATTGGAAGGGTCTGTGACGAACGCGGCCCCTGCAGTCAGTTTCCACACCAGCCAAGAGTCAATTGTTCCGATGCATAAATGTTCAATCGGGGGAACTGAAGTGTGTTGCAGTAGCCAAGCAGCCTTCGTGCCGGAAAAATACGGGTCGAGAACAAGACCAGTTACTGCGCGAACACGATCAAGGTGTGGCAATAATTCTTCGCACCTTTCTGCTGTGCGACGGTCTTGCCACACAATTGCGTGTGCTGTTGGTTGCCCCGTTCGTTTGTCCCAGGCCAACACTGTCTCTCGCTGGTTGGTGATTCCAATGGCTGATGCAGGCTGAGTGAGTTTTTTACATACTTCCTGCAGTGTGGACACAATTGCATCCCAAATTTCAAGTGCGTCGTGTTCAACCCAACCTGGCTGTGGAAAGTATTGAGTGAATTCTTGGTATGCGGAAAATGATTCTTGTCCGTCATCGAAAACTGCGCGCGTGCGCACTCCGGTGGTGCCTGCGTCAATCGCGAGCACCACGCTCATGAAGGGCCGTGCCCCGATGATGCAATGAGATGAATGAGGTCTGCATGTATTCCGGGAGTTGTAGCCAGTACTTGCGCTGGAGTAACAGGATTGCCAACATAATCAGAAAATATTGCGCCGGCTTCGGACGCTATGACTTGGCCTGCGACTAGGTCCCATGAATGAAGATGTTCTTCGAAATAGGCATCAAGGCGGCCACACGCGACGAAACATAAGTCAACAGCTGCTGCACCAAGCCGACGAATATCTCGCACCTTCATCACAATGTCAGCAACGCGTTTGGCGTGTACTTCACGTTCACTGATGCGGTAGCTGTATCCGGTGCACACGAGAGCATCTGCAATGTTGTTGTTGTCGCGAACACTGATGGCAATTCCGTTGCGGGTGGCTCCTTCTGTGCGGGCGGCACTAAACATCTCACCGAGTGCAGGAACATAAACGGCCCCAGCAAGTGGACCATATTCGTCAACCGCACCAATTGAGACTGCCCACATAGGAAGATCGAAATAGAAATTCGTCGTACCATCAATGGGGTCAATGTGCCAGGTAATTCCAGATGTGCCTTGCTTTGCTGAGCCTTCTTCTCCGACGATTGCATCATCAGGACGAACCTGCGCCAAGCCTTCGGTAATCATGGCTTCACTTGCTTTATCGAACTTCGTCACCATGTCAATTGGTGAAGACTTTGTCGTCGCAGTGAGAGGCCCACTTTTACGTCCGCGAAGTGCCATGTCTCCCGCCTCGCGAGCAAGCGATTCGGCGATCTGTCGCAGTTGAGACCCGGTAGACCCTGATGTGCTCATGATGGATCCTGTATTTGTCGCCATTCGCCGTGAACTCGTAAAACGAGGACTGCGATGATGGCGGTACCACCAGCGCCCATCAGGCTGCACATCAGCATTCCCATACCTGTTGGCACAGTGCAGACACCATCGCATTGTGCATCAATGAGTCCGTAACCCAACAGCCCGCCTGCGAGACCACCGAGCAGGATTGAGCAAAAGGCGATGACTCGTGCAGCGACTGATGGCAGAGCAGAAAGAGAAGAGGTGGAGTCTGGCACCTAACCATCGTAGGCGTGGCGGCATCATGAGTGCAGTAGCGTTCCCGTGAAATGACCACTGACCGTTCGATTCTTCATATTGATATGGATGCCTTTTATGTGTCGGTTGAGTTGTTGCGTCATCCTGAACTGCGCGGACTGCCAGTCGTCGTGGGTGGAACAGGAGGTCGTGGCGTTGTGGCCGCCGCTTCGTATGAGGCTCGACGGTATGGGATCCGTTCAGCTATTTCCTCAGCTGTCGCGCGCAAGTTATGTCCCGATGCTGTATTCATTGCGCCTGATATTTCTCACTATGTCGAATTCAGCCAAAAGTTACATACCATCTTTGAATCATTCACGCCGCTCGTTGAGCAGATCTCGATCGATGAGGCATTTCTTGATGTCACCGGGGCATCGCTGTTGATGGGGGATGCTGTATCAATCGCGTGGGCATTACGTAAGCGCGTGCTGTCTGAAACTCAATTGACATGCAGTGTCGGAGTTGCACCAAACAAATTTCTTGCGAAGCTCGCATCAGAACATGCCAAGCCTCGAGCAAAGGCCGGCGGAGTACAGCGCGGATATCAAGTATTTGAAGTGAAGCGAGGACACGAATCTGAGTTCTTATTGCCGCTTCCGGTGCAGTCACTGTGGGGCGTCGGGCCTGCAACACTGGCAAAACTTGAAGCTATAGGCGTGCGTCTTGTTGCTGATTTGGCCGAACTTGATGTTGACATCGTGTGTGCTGCAGTTGGTGATGTGAATGGACGTCACCTCCACGCACTTGCACGAGGAATTGATGAACGAATAGTCGAACCAGAAAGAATCGCCAAATCAATCGGGCATGAAGAGACGTTCTCTATAGACCTCACTACGCACGAAGAACTGCGAGTCCAATTGGTGCGGTTATGCGATGCGGTGGCACGTCGTACTCGTGATGCTGGTGTCGCTGCCGGCACTTTGTTGTTGAAAGTAAAATTTTCATCGTTTGAGTCCGTCACTCGTTCAGTCACGCCGTCGGTGCCGCTGACGACAGGGCCCTCAATGGTGGCAGCCCTTGAGCCGTTGCTAGCGATGTTGGATTACGCACAAGGTGTTCGTTTGCTTGGTGTTCATGCTCAAAAATTGACCGAACAAAGTGAAGCGATTCCGCGATTGTTCGACGATGGGAGAGACACTCCAGAAGACATCGAAGAACAATGGAAACCAGCGAGCAAGGCAGTCGACCTCATCGTCGATCGATTTGGAGCAGGGGTGATCGGGCCCGTCAGCGGACTTAACACCCGAAAGCCTGGCCAGAGCCCTGCTGGTCCCGTCCTCGACGAAGGCTCCTGACATAGAACACACCGAGGCGCATTGCGTTTAGGTCAGCGAGGTGAGACAATGATTATGTGCCATTGTCAGACGAAGAACAAAGAATCCTGCGTGAGATAGAAGCTCAGCTCAAAACTGATGAGAAATTCGCTAATGCTGTGTCCTCATCGGGGTTGTATCGCCATTCTGCCCGCCGTGTGTATGGGGCCCTAGTCGGCGTCATTGTGTCGCTTGTGGCAGTCGTTGCCAGCTTGCAGATTCATTTCTTGATTGCATTTGCAGCCTTTGTGGTGATGATGGGCTTTGCTTTGGTCATTGAACGGCAGGTCCGGTTGATTGGACGCGCGGGTGTTCAAGACCTTGCCCAAACAATTCGTAAGCCTCGCGTCAAGTTTCCTCACAATTAATCGAGGTTTGCCCACTACTGTTGGCGCTATGCAAAAGGCAGGTTCCTCTTCGAAAAGTGACTCTGCGTTCCTGTCTATTCTTGGAGCAGTCATTGTCCGGCCTCGGCTGTGGATCACTGCACTTGCCCAGGCCTATCGGTTAGTGCCACGTGGTTGGTGGCGCACTTCGCCATTCCTGCCCGTTCCATCTCGGGACTACATGGAGTTTCGCCTGGTGACTCAATATGGTGGTGGACACGGTGCAGCCCGCGGTCCCATTCGGTCGCAAGATGTTGTCGCCTACCTACGGTGGTGCAGACGCTGGAGTAGTGACAACTGATGAGAAGCGCACTCGTTCTGAATGCAACATATGAACCACTCAGTGTTGTGTCGGCCCGACGGGCGATCTGTCTTGTCCTGTGCGATAAAGCTGAAGTCATCGCAGATGACGGAACAGTTGTTCATTCTGAACGGCTTACTTTGGCATCGCCGATCGTCATTCGTTTGCGGTACGTAGTGAAAGTTCCGTATCACCGCAATGCAACCATGTCGCGACGTGCCGTGTTTGCTCGCGATCATCATCGTTGTGGCTATTGTGGCGGAACCGCCGACAGCATTGACCATGTCATGCCCCGCTCTCGTGGTGGAAAAAATGTGTGGGAAAATGTCATTGCCGCATGTCGTGGATGCAATCTGCGAAAGCGTGATCGCACACCGGAAGAAGCAGGCATGCAGTTATCGAGCATTCCGCGTGCGCCACGGGAGATGTCATGGATCATGTATGCCGTCCCGCGAGTTCCCGATCAGTGGAAGCCGTACTTGGCCGTGGCCAGTTAACACGAATCGAATTCCCCAATGAATACCCCTTCTATGGAGTGGGGCCACCATGACTGGACGGGTACCGCTGCAGATTTTCATGCGATGGAATTACCTGCAGAACGTGCAATGTGGTGGTGTCACGTTGAGACACCGACTGTAATTCTTGGATCAACTCAATCAGTTGATGATGTGAATCAGAACATTGCAGACGAAAATGGTGTGTTGGTGTCGCGGCGTCGAAGTGGTGGGGGAGCAGTGTTTGTTCACCCTTCAGATTCTGTATGGATTGACATAACAATCAGCAGAGATGATCCGTTATGGAAAGACGATGTCGCACAGTCGATGCTGTGGCTTGGTGAATGCTTTGTTGAAGCACTGTCACCATGGGTAAAAGCCGAGGTGTATCGCGAGACTTTTTCAACCGGAATTGACGGTCGCGTTGTGTGCTTTGCGAGTTCATCTCCCGGGGAAGTTTTTGTTGGATCAAACAAACTCGTGGGCATTAGTCAACGTCGTGGTCGAGAGGGTGCCAGATTCCAGTGTGTGTTGTATCGACACTGGCGACCAGGTGAGTGGTCAGCAATCCTCGCTTCCCCAGACGTGCGGTCTCGGGTTGCAGATATCGCAGTGGCGACCCTCGATATCTCGGGTCTCACTTGCGTCAATGCCATCTTCGAGCAGCTCTCCGGCGTGGGTGGGGAAGATAGTGGTGAAATTTGGGGGTAAATGGTTGACAGTGGGGGATAGTGGGGATAATCTGCACCAGGGGAGAGGCGGAGAACTTCACCCAGGAAGGCAGAGACTGTGTTTGTTGGAGTGCACGAGCGACAGCTCGACCCAAAAGGTCGACTCGCGCTCCCTGCTGCATTTCGCCCCCGTCTCGAGCCCCGCTGTTACCTAGCCTTTGGTCGCGATAAGTGCATAGATGTCCTAACGGCTGAAGCTTTCGAGCAAGTCGCAGAGGAAATGCTGCAAAAAGTGCGCAGCGGAGAAATGGACCGCAACGAACAGCGTGCACTTGCCGCAAACACCATAGAGGTCACCATTGATGCTCAAGGTCGCGTGAACCTTGATGAAAAACTTCGCGAGTACGCAGGAGTTCAACTGGGCTCACGAGTGATTGTCGCTGGTTCCTTTGATCGCGTCGAAATCTGGGAACCAAATCGCCACGATCGCAACATCAGTTCGGGTACCGAACAAATAGCTGGAGCGGGCGCGTGATTCCCGATGCTCTACAAGTCTTATCAATCAGTCAGCGGCCGACGGTCTCTGGCAGTCTCCCGGATGGCACGGTGGTTAGCTCCAACTCCGCCCGCTACCATCGCGCACATTCCGGGGATACATCCGGGTGGCAATTGCTTTCCGGGAGGCTGCCAGGGACCGTCCGTCATGACACAGGTACCAACGTGAACGCGGTCTTTGCTCATGTACCAGTGATGTTGGAACAGATTACCGATGTCTTTTCAGACATGAATGACGGCGTTTTTCTCGATGCAACTCTCGGCGGCGCTGGACACAGCACGGCAATCTTGACCGCACACCCTCAAGTGTCATTGCTCGGAATTGACCAAGACGACATGGCTCTTGAATCAGCTGAACAAGTTCTTGCAGCCGCTGGTTGTAGTGGACGCGTTGCCCTCCGGCGCGCCCGCTTCGATGCAGCGGCGCTAATCGCGGCGAAAGAGGGCATCGGCGCGTTGTCCGGTGCTCTCTTCGACCTCGGTGTCTCGTCTCCACAGTTCGATGTTGCTGAGCGCGGATTTTCATATCGATTTGATGCGCCACTTGATATGCGAATGGACCGCTCTCAAACATTGAGTGCAGACGTGATTGTAAATACATACGACGAAGATGCGTTAACGAGTATGTTGCGTCGAAACGCAGACGAGCGTCACGCGTACCGTATTGCGAAGGCGATCATCGCTGCGCGTCCGGTTCATTCCACTGTGCGTTTATCAGACGTCGTGAGTTCAGCAATTCCCGCGCCAGCGCGCCGTCGCGGTGGACATCCTGCCAAAAGGACATTTCAAGCCATTCGTATTGAAGTAAACGCAGAGCTTGAAATTCTTCCAGGCGCTTTACGGAATGTCATTTCGCTTTTAGCTCCTGGCGCTCGATTGGCAGTTCTCTCGTATCACTCTGGCGAAGACCGCATTGTCAAGTCTGTGATGAGATCAGCCGAGACGGGCGATTGCGATTGCCCGCCAAATCTTCCCTGTGGATGCGGTGCTGTGCGTTCGGTTGTCCGCGTCCGTGCACCTCGTGACGCAAGTAGGGCTGAGTTGGCTCTGAACCCTAGGTCGTCATCGGCGCGTCTACGTGTCGTTGAGAAAATAGCTCTCGAGAGTCAGAACTGATCATGGCTGTCGCTGTTAAATTTCCTGCTGCTTTAGCGCCACGCGAGGATCGAGATAATCGCCCCACGTTAGTGTTGGTTCCTAAGACTGAACAGCGTTATGTCCGAGTATTCACAGTTATGGCTCTCGTTGTAACAGTGATGTTTAGCATTGTGTCGCTTCGCGCTCATATGGCTCAACAAGAGATGCGACTTGACAAGTTGAACTACAACATCACCCGTGCGCGCGCACATTTCGAAACTTTGCGTGCCGAACGTGCAAATCTTCAGTCTCCAGGACAGTTGATGAATCAAGCTAGTCTCATGGGACTCGTTCCAAGTTTTCCAATTCGCGTTGTAGGTATTCCGGCAGCCATTGCAGCCGAAGTTGCTGCAACAGTAGGCAAAGTCGATTCTGACGTTGTTGCTCATTCTGAATCACCACTTGATGAATTCGGTCGCATGAAAGCCGTAGTGGTCGGATCGCCATGAGTGGGTCAGAAGGCTCACATCGCGGGACTCGTTCACATGGAACCACGTCATCATCTCGTTCAACAACATCTCGCCCGTCGAGCAACAGTGGTGCACAGTCTGTTCGTTCCCGTTCGACAAGTCGTCCACCGGTAGCTAAAAGGCCAAGTCGGCCTCCAGTTCGCAGTTCGCCAGCAACACGCCGGTCAGCACCAACTGTGTCGCCATTTGAATCTCTTGTGACCTCTGCATGGCATTGGACCAAGATGAGTTTCACTGGGGAAGTACCAGCGTCAATGCGCTCAAGCAAGATTCCATCTTCAGAAGCTCACCACCGTGTTAAAAACCGTTTGCGAGTCATGGTGGGACTTTTTGTCGTTGCCCTAACGTTGCTACTTGGCCGAGTAGTGCTTTTACAAACAGTACAACGGGGTGGGTACTTCGAAGCAAGTGTTGATCAGCGCACCAGAGTAAATATCCTGCGTGCAGCTCGTGGAGTTATTTTTGATCGCAACGGAAATGAATTGGCACTGTCGGTCCCAAGTACAACCGTGTATGCGGATCCCCGTGACATCACTGACATCCCTGGTGTTGCACGTGCTTTATCGGTTGCATTGGCCCACACGCCAGAACAAGAGGCCCGACTGCTTGCAGCTCTCAGCAATCCAGGATCGAAATTTAGTTATATCGCACGAGGCTTGACTAAAGAAAATGCTCAAACTCTGCTTGGTCTCGGACTTCCTGGTGTGTACTCGTATACAGAACCATCCCGACAAGTAGAAGGTGGAGTTGCAGGCGCCGTCATTGGCAGAACAGATCCCGACGGACTGGGAACCTCTGGCCTTGAAAAGCAATTTGACAAGATCCTCACAGGAGTTGACGGCAAAGGTATTCGTGAAGTTGACAAGAATGGCCGTTCAATTGCCGGAGTGCAGAGCACCACAGCGGCACCAGTTCCTGGCGATGACATTGTTTTAACGCTTGACAAGAACATTCAATTTCAAACTGACACAGCTCTCCTTGATCGAGTTGGTCAACTCAGTGCAAAAGGTGGCACTGCAATTGTGATGAACACAACAACAGGGCAGGTGTATGCCATGTCGAACGTGCGCCGAAATGCAGCAGGTTCTGCTGTTCTTGCATCGGGAAACTTTGCGGCTGTCGAGGCGTATGAGCCTGGATCTGTGGCGAAAGTGTTCTCCATTAGTGCAGCATTGAATGAAGGAGCCGTGACTCCAGAGACAGTCCTGCAGGTTCCAGGTGCAATTGTTGTTGACAAATTCCCCATTCGCGATGCATGGCCCCACCCAACTATGGACATGAACGTGCGAACCATTGTTAGTGAGAGTTCAAACATCGGAACCCTCATGACAGCGGCGAAAATCAGTTCAAATTCTTTGCACGACTATCTGTATGCATTTGGTTTCGGCCAGAAAACGGGTCTGGAATATCCAGGTGAAAGTCGTGGAACCTTGCGAGCCGCGAATAAGTGGCGAGGCACGGAGAAGGTAACTGTGTCGTACGGTTATGGGATGGCGTCAACCGCTCTACAAATGATCGCAGGTGTGAATACGGTGGCGAACAAGGGCACGTACGTTGCTCCGCAGTTGGTGAGTGCCACCATCGACAAGAATGGAAAGCGTCACCCTGTGGCTGAATCCGCTACTCGCACTGTTCTCAAGCCTGAGACTGCTGCTGTGATGACCGAGATGTTGCGAGAAGTTATTTGTACAGGCACCGGAGAACTCGCTCAGGTGAAGGGCATGGAAATCGCAGGCAAAACGGGGACAGGCTATAAGGTTCAGGCAAATGGTACATATTCAACGGATACTGGCGGGCGAAAGTACTTTGCATCATTCGTTGGGTATTTTCCTGCAGCAAATCCTCAAGTAACGATGTTGATCAGCATTGACGAACCCGATGCGTCATCGCGTGACCGTTTCGGTGGAACTGCTGCAGCTACTGTTTTCGCTCGTTTGGTTCCGGGAGTAATGCACGAATTGGGTATTCGGGCAACTGGTTCAGGTACTGGTTGCAAGGCGGGCGCCAAGTCTGCTGGACACTGAACGGCTCATGAAGCATGACTCGTTATTCAGTTTCTCCATTGACTGTCGACAGCCTTGTCATGCACGCCGACATAGCTGCCTCAATCGTTGGAAATAAGAACGCAGTATTTTCTGGGATTACTCAAGATTCTCGACACGTCGAACCGGGTGACATTCTGTGTTGCATTCGGGGAGAGTCGTTCGATGGGCATCAGTTCATTCCTGAAGCAGTAACGCGTGGAGCTGTTGCGGTTCTCGTTGATCATTTTGACGCTTCGATTGAATCATCAGTCGTCCAAATTGTCGTGCCAGATGTACGGCCAGTGCTTGGTCGGGTCGCGTCGGCTGCGTTTCGACACCCTGCATCCTCATTGAAGATGGTGGGAATCACGGGAACAAATGGCAAAACAACAACTGCGTCGATTCTTGGGTCGTTGTTGACGGCTCATGGCGGTTCGGTGCAGGTGATGGGAACATTGACGGGAGCACGAACGACATCTGAATCAATAGATCTGCATGCCCAATTACGTTCGTGCGTTGACGCGGGAATCGATCACGTTGTGATGGAGGTGTCGTCGCATGCGTTGGAGCATCACCGTGTAGATGGAATCGTTTTTGATGTGGCCGTTTTTACGAATCTCGGACACGACCATCTTGATTTTCACGGCACCATGGAAAATTACTTTGCAGCTAAAAGAAAATTGTTCACGTCTGAACGTGCGAGAGTAGCTGTCGTGAATGCAGATGACTCCTATGGGCGTCAGTTACAAACGGAAGCTGTTGTTCCAACATCCCGATATTCGTTATCAAATGTAAGCGATGTGATGGTCGGGGCTTCCCGTGTTTCCTTTACATGGAAGAATCTTGACGTTCGAGTTCCGATTGGTGGTTCTTTTGCAGTGATGAATGCGCTTGCAGCAATAACTGCGGCTCATGAACTTGGTGTCCCAGATGGGCTTATCGTCAGTGGTTGCGCCGCGGTGCAGACCGTGCCCGGTCGGTTTGAATCGGTCCCCAATGATGTTGACATCGATGTTGTGGTCGACTTTGCACACACACCTGAAGCGTTGCAGGGATTATTGATTAGTGCGCGAGAAATAACCCGCGCAGGTTTGACAGTGGTCTTTGGATGTGGCGGAGATAGGGATCATGCGAAGCGCCCAATGATGGGGGCCATTGCATCTCGCGGTGCGGACATCGTGATTATCACCTCTGATAATCCACGAAGTGAAGACCCTGAGCGCATAGTCGCCGAAGTCATGTCAGGCGTTGTAGTCAATCATGCATTGGTTAGTTCCATCGTGAATAGGGAAAAAGCAATTGAATCCGCCATCTTGGGTGCAAAGCGTGGTGACATGGTGGTTATCGCTGGCAAGGGTCATGAAACAACTCAGGAAATAAATGGCGTGATGACACCCAGCAGCGATGTGACAATCGCTGCCAGAGCGCTTCGGATACGAGAGGAGAAAACGAAATGATTGCAGTTCTTATCTCTGGAGCAGTGGCAATGGTGTTATCTCTCTTTGGTACCCGCGCATTGATTTCTTTTTTTGATTCCATTGGCAAAGGTCAGCCAATTCTTGGTTCTGACGACCATGGTCCCGTCCATCACATGAAAAAGCAAGGGACAGCCACAATGGGTGGAATAGCCATCATGGTGTCCGCATTCATTGGTTGGGCGGTAGCACACTTGCGCGGGGGGATTGCTCTGTCTGACCAAGCGATGATTATGTGGATTATTTGCGGCGTACTTTCTGTCATTGGCTTTCTCGACGATTATCTCAAAGTTCGAAGGGCCCATAATCGCGGAATCTTCTGGAAGAAAAAAGGTTTCATCACATTCGGTCTTGTACTCGTGATGATGACGTGGCTGCTTGTGGGAACAGGTGTTAGTGAGACGTTGTCATTCACCCGCTTTGATTTCCCCGGATGGAACTTGTCACCAGTTCTGTGGGTTGTATGGACATCGCTGATGGTGTGGGCGACAACAAATGCTGTCAATGTGACTGACGGCCTCGACGGTCTGGCCGCTGGTTCTGCATTGTTCGGATTTCTTGCTTTTACGGTGATTGCATATTGGGCATTTCGAAATCCTGATATTTATCATTTAGTCAACCCTCTTGACTTGGCGGTGTTCTCTGCTGCAATGGCAGGCGCATGCGGTGGGTTTCTGTGGTGGAATGCGGCACCAGCACGAATATTTATGGGTGATGTTGGAGCGTTGGGAATTGGTGCTGCATTGGGCTTGTTGGCAGTGACTACTAATACGCACATGTTGCTTCCACTAATTTGTGCACTCAATGTGATGGAAGCGGGTTCGGTTGCTTTGCAGATGGGAGTGTTCAAGGCCTCAGGTCGCAAGAAACGATTGTTCCGTATGTCGCCCATTCATCATCACTTTGAACTTCTCGGATGGCCCGAAACTACTGTCATTATTCGATTTTGGATCTTGTCCGGAATCTGCGTCGCTATCGCAGTAGGAATGTTTATTGCAGACTTCACACGTATTGCCGATTCCTTTGCCGGGAGGTGACATGAAACGAGTAGCGGTTTTTGGGCTAGCGATTACCGGAGCTGCAGCTGCGCGCGCTTTGGCAGTTCGGGGTATCGAATTGGTTCTGTCAGATGATTCGATCACAGATGAACAGCGTCATCTTGCAAGTGAACTTGACTGCACAATTGTTCCGGCAGTTACTGAATCTGACGTTGCCACATTTCTTGACGGCGTCGATGTATTAATTCCTGCACCGGGGGTGGCACCACATCATCGTGTCATCGTTGAAGCCCTTGCACGTGGCATATCTGTTCGTACTGAAATTGATATTGCATATGAATGGGAACAGCAGAGAAGTGGTGGACCGCGACCCATTCTCGGCGTTACAGGCACAGACGGTAAGACAACAACAACGATGATTACCGCAGCGTTGTTGCGTGGCGGTGGACGTTCGGTTGGCGAGGTAGGGAACACCGACCTTCCGTTTATGGCGGCTCTTGATCAATCATTCGATGCATTTGTCGTTGAGTGTTCAAGTTTTCGATTGCAATTCACGGACACTTTTCGCTGTGATGCATCAGTATGGCTCAATCTGGCTCCGGACCATCTTGATTGGCACGGGACGCTTGAAAGTTACACAGAGGCAAAACGTCGACTATGGGCATATTCAAGAACTAGCGACGTAGTTATTGCTCCTGTAAGTAATGAAATGATTCTTGAATCAGCTCGGGCAACGCCAGCACGCTGTGTCACGTTTGGTCTTGATGCTGGTGACTACACGGTGTCGTCGGGGTCTCTGGTGAGTCCGCTTGGTGTCATCTGCGCGGTCGATGAATTGTGGCGTTCGCTTCCACATGACATCACTAACTCTCTGGCAGCAGCAGCTTTGGTCATTGAATCTGGGTTAAGTGCCGTGGGGGAAGTGGCGGCACCACTGCATGATTTTGAATCAGCGCATCATCGCATCGAACTCATCGGCCATTTCGAGGGGTCGGCATGGTACGACGACTCCAAGGCAACGAGTCCTCACGCAGCACTCACCGCCATACGGTCTTTTGAAGACATCGTGTTGATAGCTGGAGGCCGCAATAAAGATCTAGATCTGGCACAGATGGCCACTGAACCCAAGCGCATGGTCGGAGTCGTCGCAATCGGGGATGACGCTGACGCAATTCGTCGTGCTTTTGAAGGAGTGTGCGTCGTGCGCGATGCCATGTCGATGGATGAAGCGGTTGCTCTTGCCCACGGCATGGCAAAGAATGGCGAAACGGTTCTCCTATCACCTGGGTGCACTAGTTATGACTGGTACAACAATTACAACGAACGTGGCGACGACTTTCAAGACAAGGTACGAAAGTACTTCGCCCGAACAGAATCGAGTTCATAATGGTCACAGAAAAACGAACCGCGCCAACCCTCAAAGAACGCCGACTTGCGACCCTGCGCCGTACCGGTGTTGCTGACCGTCATCGCGTGGCACTTGAGAAACCATCTGCCGCATTCTTCTGGATTTTGATCATCGTCTCTTCATTTGTCATGTTGGGTCTTGTCATGGTGTTGTCATCCTCGTCAGTAACTAACTTGCATTCCGGTGGGTCAGCATGGGGAATGTTTCAACGCCAAATGGTTTGGGCTGCCATTGGAACATTTGCGATGTGGGCTGCATATGCATTTCCGTACGAAACTTGGCGTAATTCTCGTCTGCTAATGCCGGTAGTTCTCACAGTGGTGGGCTTGAATATCGTGGTGATTCTGAGGGGCGCTTTGGTAAATGGCGCGCGTGCATGGCTAGACATTGGTCCATTCCGAATGCAGCCATCTGAATTTATGAAAATCGCTGTTGTTCTTTTTTGCGCAAACTTATTGTCGCATCGACATCGCTCGGTTCAAATCACGAGCATTGTGTTGTGGCCCATGATTGCTGCATTGGCGGTCAGTGCGGGGTTGTGCGTCCTTCAGAAGGACTTCGGTGGAAGTGTGATCTTTGGTGGCGTTGTGCTTGTCATGATGTTTATTGCTGGACTGCCGGCACGGCAACTATTTGCCACCACTGTGAGTCTTTTAGTTCTCGGAGTACTTGTACTTACCTTCGCCAGCAATGCAAGTGCGCGAATGCTTGCCTTCATGCATCTTGAGGCCACG
>JBBANI010000033.1:6271-15521 GCA_040402015.1 Ilumatobacteraceae bacterium | reverse complement strand
CGGTCGTGGCTGACAACCACAACAATGCCTGGCCAGTCGTCAAGGTAATCCTCTAGTGCGCGCAAAGTATCAAGGTCAAGGTCGTTCGTTGGCTCGTCCAGTAACAACACATTGGGTTGTTCAATCAGTGTGAGCAGCAATTGCAATCGACGACGTTCGCCACCAGACAATGTGCTTAACGGCGCGAACTGCGCATCGCCATCAAACCAGAATCGCTTCATCAGGTTGAGGTCTTCAACAGAAGGCGAGCCCTTGTCGCCTGCAACAACATCACGCACGCGCTTTGTCAGGTCGAGTTCTTTACCTAACTGATCGTAGTAGCCCACCAATACGGTCTTGCCAATATCAATGGTGCCAATGGTAGGTGTGAGGCGTCCTGCAATCATGTCGAGCAAGGTGCTCTTTCCTGCGCCGTTGGGCCCAACAATTCCCAAACGATCGCCAGGTTCCAGTGCATGATCAAATGCGTGTAGTACTTCATGTTCGTCTGGCCATGTGAAACCCACGCCAAGCATCTCGATTCCCTTTGAACCAAGCCGCTTGCTACCGAGATCTAATCCCAATTCGCCTTGTCGTGCCGGACCGTCTGGCTTATTTGCAATCAGTGCTTCAGCAGCTGCGATACGAGCTTTTGGTTTTGCAGTTCGTGCAGGCGCACCACGGCGCAACCATGCGAGTTCTTTTTTCGCAGCGTTCTTACGAACTTGTTCTGCAGTAGCGGAGTTCTCTTCGCGTTCGGCGCGAGCGGCCAAATATGCCGCGTATCCAGAACCTGCATTTTCGCCGGCAGGAATATGCAGGTACGCATGTCCGCGGTCTATTTCCAACACTCGGTTAGTCACGCGGTCTAGAACATGTCGGTCGTGCGTGACAAGGGCTAGTCCACCAGGGAAACGGGCAAGTGTCTCTTCAAGAAATCCAATGGCATCAAGATCCAAATGGTTCGTTGGCTCATCAAGAATGAGACAGTCCCACTCGCCAGCAAGAAGTCGGGCCAATGCAACACGCTTGAGTTGGCCACCAGATAATTCACGCGTATCGGCTTCCACCATGTCGCCCATACCCAATTTGTCCAGCATTGCTTCGCCCTGCCAGCCGCCACCCACTGCATCGCGCACGGTGCCGTTTGGCAAAACTGGCAACTGTGGCAACACACCAATGCGTGCGCCACGACCAGTGCGCACAACACCAGCATCAGGTCGAAGCTCGCCAGACAAAATGCGAAACAGTGTGCTCTTGCCGCAGCCGTTAAGACCAACAACGCCCAAGCGGTCGCCAGTGCTCAACGTAATAGAGACATCTTCGAACAAGGGGCGACCAGGACGAGAGGCCTTGAGCCCTTCAGCATCAATCAGAATCATGTCAGTCCCGACTGCCCGCAAGAATGGGAATCAATGTCAGTGCTGGTTCGTCTGCTTCAAGACGTTGCAACCTGTATTTGCTTTGGAACAATGCGACTAGTTCGCCATCGCTGCGGCGCAAGATACGAATGCCACCAATTTCACGTAAGCGAGGAATTGATTCTCTATCTGTAATACGAATTGCTTGATAGTCGGCGTTCAAAATTTCAGCTGGTGCATTGAATTCATGCTGCAAACGATGAGCCAATACTTCAAACTGCAGTTGACCAACTGCGGCAAGCACAGGATCAGCATCCCCCATGTCTGGGTCGCGCAAGACCTGTACAACGCCCTCTTCGTCAAGCTGTTGCATGCCGCGTCGAAACTGTTTGAACTTTGAAGAATCAAGCGGGCGAGCAGTAGCGAATACTTCAGGCGCAAATCGGGGCAGTGCGGGGAAGGACACGGCTTTTCCTGCATGTAGTGTGTCGCCAATTTGCAAACCAGATGTGTTGATAAGGCCGATCACATCGCCAGGGAATGCCTCTTCAATTGTTTCGCGTTCAGACCCGAATGCAGTAGTTGCATATTTCGTTCCAACGTTCTTTGCAGTGCGCGCGCAATCAACATCCATGCCACGTTCAAACTTGCCTGAACAAATTCGAGCAAAGGCGATGCGGTCACGGTGATTCGGGTCCATGTTCGCCTGAATCTTGAAAATAAAGGCAGCAAATTCTGCTTCAAGCGGACGAGGGTCACCGTCAACGTCTTTACGCGGTGCAGGCGCCGGTACAAGGTCGACAACTGCGTCAAGAAGCATTTGCACACCAAAGTTGGTGATTGCAGAACCCACAAATACGGGTGTGCTTTTACCAGCAAGGAAACTTTCGATATCGACATCGGCACCGATTGCATCAAGAAGTCCGCAACCATCAAGCGCTTGCTTCCATGCAGGGCCTTCGTCAATCGCTGCTTGTTCTGGACTCACAATTTCTTCAGGTGCAATAGAGGAACCGCGTGCAACACGAGTGAACCGAACAAAGTCTCCAGTGCGCCTGTCAATGACACCGCGGAAGTCACCAGACTGGCCAACTGGCCAGGTAGCTGGAGTAGGCCGTAAACCAATTTGTTGCTCCACTTCATCAAGCAGTTCCAACGGGTCGCGACCAGGCCTGTCGTACTTATTGAAAAATGTAATGACTGGAAGATTTTGTGCACGACACACTTCAAACAATTTCAATGTTTGCGGCTCAATACCTTTTGCAACGTCGAGCACCATGATGACTGCATCAACCGCGGACAACACGCGGTACGTGTCTTCAGAGAAGTCACGGTGACCAGGAGTATCGAGCAAATTAAACACACAATCGCGATACGGAAACTGCAGCACAGTCGATGAAATTGAAATTCCGCGCTGACGTTCCATCGCCATCCAGTCAGAGGTTGCAGCACGCCGATCGCCTCGGGCTTTCACTGCGCCACCGGTCTGAATAGCCCCCGCATATAAAAGGAACTTCTCGGTAAGGGTGGTCTTACCTGCGTCGGGGTGGGAAATAATGGCGAATGTGCGCCGAGTGGCCGCTTCGCTCAGGATTTCAGGGGATTCAGACACTCAACGAGCCTACGGGGCTGCTGGGAAAGTCCCTATCTGCGGGTCACTACAGTTGAGTTATGGCTAAGAACACTTCGGTACAGATGCAGGCAAGTGTGGCGCCTCAGCCGCTGCCGCCAATCGATTCGGTTCGTATCAAAACACAAAAGCCATTGCCCGAGGCACAACGTACATCACGCATTCATAACCTCACTTTCGAAGGCGGGGGAGCAAAGGGATACTGCTACATCGGCGCACTGCAAGTGTTGGAAGAAGAAGGCATCTACCCCAACAACATTCAACGTGTTGCCGGCACCAGTGTCGGAAGTATGTTTGCATTGCTTGCTGCAACGGGATGTTCCACTGAGTACATGTTGGAAAAGGTTCCTTCGGATTTTGAAGCTGTTGCTAAAGACGGTTCTGGTGGACAGTTCCGGTCGTTTGCTCGCGCGGCTCGTCGGCGCGGAATGCACCCGGGTCAAAAGTTGTACGACTTCTTGGGTTCAATCTTGCTAGACACAACGGGAAGTGCTGACATCACGTTTGCGCAGTTGTTCGAGCGCTGTGGTCGGGAACTCTGCATTCCGGTTACCAATGTGTCGCGCATGATGACTGAGTATTGCCACGTCAAGACAACACCAAATATGTCTGTTCGAGTTGCGACGCGCATGTCAATGTCGCTTCCCGTAATGTTGCAACCTATCAATCTTGTCCCGGCGCTTGATCGTGTTCTCAATAATGAGCCTGAGGTGTATGTCGATGGTGGTTTGTTGTGCAACAACCCGATTCACGTATTCGATGGCTGGTGGTTATCGATGGATCCGAAAGATTCGTTCCTACGCCGTATGCGCCCGCTGGAACATGCAAGCGAGCATTACCCACGCTCGTCACGATTTAGTCCGAACAATCCTCACACTCTCGGATTCACATTGGTATCGGCAGATGAAGCAGACATCACACGTGGCTGGATGGAGCAATCAACAACTCCTACGCGCCCCAGCACGAAGACAGCGCTTGCTTTTACCGAAAAGGAAATTGAAAAGGCAAAGGGCCATCAGATGCAAGCGCCAGTGCAGAAATTGCTCGACCATTTCGATGCGTTCGACACCAATGCCGATGGTCGTATCACCCGCGCCGAGTTACACGCGGCAATTGCAAGTGGGGGACTCAGCACTGAAGAACTCACCTCCATCTTTGGAACAACATCACCCGATGACATTTTTAATCGCATGAATGTGGCAGGCGATGATGCCATTGATTTTGGCGAAGTGTTGGCGTTCCTTGAGTCCATCGGGCTTGATGTCACCACACAGTTGGTCGGATTCCCTGCACGTCCGCCGAAGAACATGTTGGAGTTTGCCCTGAACATGCTGGAAGCGGTAACCCGCGACCTCACGCGTGCCAATCAGGGTCTCGGCGACCGCGACCGCATCGTGCCAATTGATACTGACTATGTGGGAACCACAACATTTGATTTAGCGCAGGATGATCTTGATTTCATGGTGAACTCAGGACGAAACCACACCAAGGCCTTTCTTAGTCATCACCGCTAATCTTGCGTAATGAGCAAGCACGTAGAGCAACTTCTTGACCAAATGTCACTTGTCGAGCAGGTGTCCCTGCTGGCTGGTCGCAATATGTGGAACACGGTGCCAAACGATCGCATCGGACTAGAAAAGATGCGTGTCAGTGATGGCCCAGGTGGCGTGCGCGGCAGCAAGTTCGATGGCCCATCTTCAATGAACGTTCCGTGCGGAACTGCAATTGCAGCATCATGGGATACCGCGCTTGTGCGCGACATCGGTGAATTGCTTGGCCGTGAAGTGGTGGCAAAGGGCGCGCGTGTGCATCTTGCTCCCACTATCAACCTGCATCGCACACCAGTTGGAGGCCGCAACTTTGAATGCATGAGCGAGGATCCGTATCTCACAGCGATTACTGCGCGTGAGTATGTATTGGGCGTGCAGTCGCAGGGCGTTGCAAGCTGCATCAAACACTTTGTGGGCAACGACACCGAATTTGAACGCATGACCATTGATTCTCAAATTGATGAGCGCACATTGCGTGAAATGTATTTGTTGCCGTTCGAACACGCAGTGCGTGATGCGCACGTGATGTCAATCATGACTAGCTATAACCGTATCAATGGTCCATATGCTGCCGACTCCACATGGTTACTACGTGATGTGTTACGTGGAGAGTGGAAATTTGATGGCATGGTAGTCAGCGACTGGTTCGGATTGCACTCAACAGTGGAAGGTGTCGTGGCTGGACTAGACCTTGAGATGCCTGGACCAACGTTGCAGCGCGGAGACGCGCTAGTTGCAGCTGTAGAACGCGGTGACATGTCTGCAGATCTTGTGCGTGACTGTGCTCGCAACATTCTCAATCTGATGGAACGCACTGGCGGTACAGATGTTCCACCCAGACCAGAAGTTTCACGCACTGATGCTGATGACATTGCGACACTGCGTCGTGCATCATCATCAGCAATGGTGCTGTTGCGTAATGAGAGCATTGGTGGTGCCCCGGTATTACCGCTTGACGTGCGGGGCCTGACTTCAATTGCAGTTCTCGGCCCCAACGCTTCACGAGGCATGGTGCAGGGTGGCGGAAGTGCTCATGTCACCCCTACGCGTGTATCACACCCGCTTGATGCAATCACAGAACGCCTCGGTTCGTCCGTTCGCATTGAACATTCAGCTGGTTGCAATATCAATAAGAAGTTGCCAGAGCTTGACGCACGACTTCTACAAAACGTTTCGCTTGACTATTACCGCGACCCAGCAGAACTGGATGATGCAAATGCTGTCCCGGCAGAGTCCGGAACCACTGGAGTATTTAGGCTTTTGTGGGCAGGTGACCCGCTAAATCGTCATGAACCTAACTTTGCCTTTGGTGCACGCATGGCAGCTCAGTTGACTCCAGACCAGACCGGTGAGTGGGCGTTTGGTATCGAGTCAGTTGCCCCAGTACGCGTCATCATTGACGGTGCTGTAGTTCTTGACAACGCACATGTTCCGGCGGGTGGGTCATTCTTCGGAATGGGAAAGCCCGAAACAGTAGTCACTGTCAATTTGGAAGCAGGCCGCTCCTATTCATTCGTTGTCGAAGTGCGACATACACCAACAGGTGCAGGTCTGAGTGGTTTGTCTATCGGTGCAATACCGCCAGAGAACGAGAACATGATGGAAGAAGCAGTCACTCTTGCAGCCACATCTGATGTCAGCATTGTCGTGGTTGGTACCAATGATGATTGGGAGAGTGAAGGCTGGGACCGCGAGACGATTGCGTTGCCAGGCGAGCAAGATGCGCTCATCACTGAAGTCGCAAAGGTCAGTAAGCGCACCATTGTTATTGTCAACGCTGGCTCTCCTGTATCAATGCCGTGGCTCAATGAAGTCGAAGCTGTGATCTATGCATGGTTCCCAGGTCAAGAATTTGGTGATGCGTTAGTTGACATATTGGTTGGCGATGTTGAACCGTCTGGTCGGCTTCCTGTCACGCTTCCTCGCCGCCTTGAAGACACTCCAGCGTTCGAACACCACCCCGGTCGTAACGGTGTTGCGAAATATCTTGAGGGTCGTCTGATTGGTTACCGCTGGTACGATACCGTTGGGCGTGAGCCATTGTTTCCGTTTGGGTTTGGTCTCGGATACGCAGATGTGAAGATAATTGACGCGTCGAAATCAGGCACACATGGCGTTGATGTAGTGGTCAGAAATGAATCAGCGCGTGCTGGTGTGCAAGTGGTGCAGGTCTATGCACATCGCAAAGAACGCGATGGACTTCCTAGTGATGAACCAGATCAGAAACTGGTTGGCTATTCACGAGTGAAAGTAGCTGCCAATGGCACCACGATGCTGCATATAGATTTTGACCCTGATGCATATCGCATGTGGGACCCTAAAACATCTGCGTGGGCCCAGTGGACTGGCAATATAGAACTACGTGTTGGTACCAGCTCGCGACACATTGCGCATCGCATTGCAATAACGCTGTAACTAGTTGTGCTTCAAGTGAAATGACTTAGGTCGGGTGTATGGCCCGAAGCCAAGTCGTGACAGCGCAATGCCAGAGCCTGTGTCTTTGACACCGCTCCACACCAATGTGGGGTCGACATAGTCACAACGATTCATAAACAATGTCCCTGTTTCAATCTGTCGACCAATGGACTGTGCCGCAGTGATGTCTTGTGTCCACAGGCAGGCAGTGAGTCCGTAAGGGGAGTCGTTCATGAGCGCAACCGCTTCATCATCATTCTGTACGCGCATGATGCCGATAACTGGGCCAAATGATTCCTCGCGCATGATGTTCATGGAATGGTCTACGTCAACAAGAACAGTCGGCCCCATATAGGCAGTGCCGGTAGCCGATGCTGCAAAGTGTGATTCATCAACAAGTGCTCGTGCACCACTAAAGATGGCAGCAGACACTTGACCGCGAACGAATAAGGCAGCTGCTGCATTGACCATCGGTCCGATTGTTGTATCTGCATCCATGGGGTTACCAAGAACGTATTGCCTCGTGAGATCAACAAAGCCTTCTACGAATGCGTCATACACAGAGTCCTGTACGTAGATGCGCTCGATGCCGCAACAGCTTTGACCAGAGTTGAAGAATGAACCGTCAACGTTCTCGCTGATTGCAAGAGCCATATCTGCATCATGCCGAACATAAGACGGGTCTTTGCCACCCAGTTCGGTGCCGATACCAATGAATCGCCCAGCAGCGGCTCGTTCCATGGCCGCACCACCTTGAACAGAACCGGTGAACACAACAAAGTTGATGCGTGGGTCTTGAATCATTCGTTCAACTGCACTATGGCTGGCATGAACATGTTGGAAAACACCAGTAGGAAAACCGGCAGTGGCACATGCCTCACTGAATCGCTCTGCACACAACAACGTTTGTGATGCGTGCTTCATGATGACTGTATTGCCAGACAATAAAGCAGGAATTAGTGAGTTGATGGCAGTGAGATATGGGTAGTTCCAAGGCGCCACAATCAGTACGGTGCCAACTGGCGTGCGCTGAATGTATTTTGTGAACCCGTCAACTTGAGGTACTGAAACTTCGGCAAGTTCTTCAGTAGCTATCGACATCATGTAACGCGCACGTTCTTGTGCTCCGCGCAAAATTTCATTTGGGGTGTAGCGCACCGGGCGCCCCATCTGCCATGAGATTTCCGTAGCGATGTCAGCAACAGACGTTTCAAGGTGGACAATCATTGCTTCACATAAACGAATACGTTCTGCAATAGGCGTGGCACGCCAGACAATTTGTGCGGTCTGTGCGGCGTGCAACACCGCATCAACTACAGCGTCAGAAGCAAGTTCGCGTTCTGCAACAACAGAGCCGTCAATAGGGGAGATGATTTTTTGAACGGCCATTGGTCAATCTTATTGGTTTGAGTCACCCCAGCCCCTTGATCAGTTTTGGCCACCAAGATGAACAGCAAGGTCTTCAATGAATTGACGCTGCGTGCCTGCTTCAGGGCCAGCCATGGGTCGATGTTCACGTACATGAATTAGTGCATCACCAGAATTCATTCCCAACATCATCAATAGGGCTGTGGCGGTTGTACCTGCTCTGCCAATTCCTGCTGCACAATGCACCACGAGCGATTGTCCGTTATTGAGATGGTCACTCAACATAGATACAAACTCAAAAATCTCATCAAATTCTGGGTACGACAAATCATCGATGGGGTTCCACACGCCGCGAGTGCCTGCATGGGCTTCGTGCCATTCGATATACGAGGGGTACCGATCAACTAATTCATGTTCTTGTACGAGACACACGGCGATTGCATCGTCGCATTCCGCTAATACTTCTTCCACATTTGGGCCGATGTAGTGCTTGCCACACAGCCATAATCTGCCAGAACCGGATGGGAGAGGAATTTCATGAATGCCACCATTGGTATTAAACGGTTGGCTCATGATGTGACCACATATTCAGACTGATTGAAATCATGGGTCATGGCCCAGTAATCAACAAATCGCCACGGCATGGGCGAAAACACTCTGCCCTGTGCATTGCGGTACCAACTATGTAATCCAGAATGTGCCCATACAAGTTCGTTGTGTTCTGCATCAACGCGTTCGTTGTATTCATCATGAACACCGCTTCGTACTTCAACACTTGCAATGTGTTGTTCCAACATTGTCACGAGACAGTCAGAGATGTAGCGCATCTCGCACTCAGCCTGAAAAATAATGCTGCCCCCGTGCGCGACGAATGTATTTGGACCTACCAACATGAACATGTTCGGGTAATCAGGAACTGTGATGCCTAAATAGGCCTTCGGATTATC
>JBBANI010000033.1:0-6171 GCA_040402015.1 Ilumatobacteraceae bacterium | reverse complement strand
GAACGTTCGGGGTAGGGCCATTCAGGGTCGCGGCGCAATGTATTCAACAAGCCATCGCCGAATCGCCAAAACAAACCAAAGCGATACCACTGTGCATAGAACGGAATGTTTTCAAATAGCCACATGGTGTTGTCGGAAACTGTGCGGTGGTAATCAGAACTTGGGCGAATCCATTGCGGTGAACGCTGGTAAATAGTCACGTCGCCAGCACTTGCTGCAACAGTGCGCATGAACTGCATAGCGCTTGCACCCGTACCGATCACTGCAACACGTTTGCCAGTAAGGTCAACGGAGTGGTTCCAGTGTGCTGAATGGAACCACGAGCCTGTGAAGTTTTCAATGCCCCGAGCTGGCGCCAGATTGGGCCTGTTTAATTGGCCAACGGCTGTGATGACAATGGGAAATTCTTCGTTACGGGTTGTCCCGTCTGACACGATGTCAGCGTTCCATGTCTTGTTGGCGTTATTCCAATGTAACGAAGACACTTCGGTGCAAAACTGAATATTGGAAATGATGTTGTGACGCTCTGCTACATCACGGGCGTATTTCCAAATCTCTGCACGCTTCGAGAAATAGTTGTTCCAGCGTGTGTTGGGTGCAAATGAATACGAATAGAAATGATTGGGCGTGTCAACACCGGCTTCGGGGTAGTTGTTATCAAACCACGTTCCACCAATATCTGAGTTCTTCTCAACGACAACATATGTAATACCAAGTTGGCCAAGCTTGATAGCCGCACAGATTCCGGCAAACCCAGCACCGATCACCAATACGCGGAAACCAGCAGGCAACTGTGGCGGTACAGCGCTAGACCAGTGAACGTCACGATCAACAAAGCCCAATTCTTCAAGCAGCATTGGCGCATATTCGGGGGCAACGTGTTCTGCCACGCAGGTGCGCATCATGGTCACGAATTGTTCAGGGTCAATTTCGGTGGGAACAGTACGTGTGCCTGCGGTCAACTCTTGAAGAATCGCAGACATTGCTGTGCGGACTTCTTGCTGCACATCATCGGGGAGTCCACCGGTTTCATCGTGAAACAAGTTGGTATCTCGTCGAGGTAGGTACGGCTCGCGCAACCATTTCTCATCACCTGTGATCTGGGCAAGGCACATCAACAGTGTGGGTATCGATGCTTCTGCCAATGCTGTATTGGTGGCCGAACTCATGGCTCACACCTTATGACATGAACTCTTGACGGCCATAGGTTGGACTATTATTTGGCATGGCCAATGGACTCCACAACCCCCTTGAATGGATTCGTCTCATTCGCACCAATATTCGCCGACTTGTGATTTTGATTGTTGGTGGTGTGGTGTTGTTGGCAGGAGTCGCAATGTTGGTGTTACCTGGGCCAGGCATTCTCGTCATCATCGCTGGACTAGCAATTTTGGCCAAGGAGTTCACGTGGGCAGAACGCACTCTCGATAAGGCAAAACTCCAGGCCTCGAAAGCGACAAACAAAGTCAAGGACACGCGTCTTTTTAAGCGCAAGTCCTCCGGAACTTCTTAATTCCCGATTTAGTGCCCGCCACCGCCGTTTCCCATGCCGGGAGTGGCGTGGAAAGATGTAGGTATGTCAATTTTTGATACAAGTTTTGTCAATCCGTGGGCTGACCCCGAGATCGTGCAGATGCATCGTCGTTCAATGCGTTCTATTCATACGACATACCCAGATATCGAAATGGCCCGAGAGGGTGACCGCACAGAGAGTCCGTGGTTTGTATCACTCAATGGGCAATGGAAGATCAAGCGTTATGAAGATGTGAATGAAGTTCCGGCATCTGCAATCACCGACGAGACAAAATCATGGACATCTATTTCAGTCCCAGGCAACTGGACTCTTGCAGGTCTTGGTGATCAACCGCATTACACCAATGTACAAATGCCGTGGAAGGGCCGTCCGCCAGCATTACCGCCAATGGTTGCTACTGCGGTGCATCGCACCACATTTACAGTTGCAAAGAATTGGAAAGACCGTCGCACTGTTCTGCACATCGGGGGTGCAGAAAGCGTGCACATGGTGTACGTGAACGGCGCCTTTGTTGGGTATGGAACAGACAGTCGACTTCCGAGTGAATACGACATTTCTGCCGCATTAATCAGTGGAAAGAACGAACTTGCAATCGTGGTGTGTCGCTTTTCAGCGCAAAGCCATTTGGAAGATCAAGACCAGTGGTGGATGGCTGGGTTGCATCGTGAAGTGTTTCTTACATCACAAGCAATGATTGGCATTAACGATGTGCGTGTAGACGCAGGCGTGGTGCGCAAGTCATTACGTACAACACCAGTGGGAACCCTTGGTGTTCACGTGCATCTCAATGTTCCGAACGATGAGAAGTTGCAGCGCGGATGGACAGCGATTGCTCATCTTGAAACCTTGGCTGGCAAGAGAATCGGTACTGCGCATTCTGTGGAAGTGCCATGGTTTGATGTTCCGTATGTTTTTCCTGGCCATGTTGCAGACCTTGAATGGCACATTCCGAAGATTCATCTGTGGTCTGCAGAGAACCCAACCCGATATCGCGTAATTGTTCAACTGTTGAACCCAGCAGGTGATGTAGTGGATGTTGTTCCGGTCATCACGGGGTTTCGCAGTGTGGAAGTACGCAAGCGCTCATTGCTGATTAACGGCGAGCGGGTCATGATTCGCGGAGTCAACCGTCATGACCACCACCCCGACAAGGGCAAGGCAGTTGATGTAGATGACATGCGCGCAGACCTTGTGTTGATGAAGCAGCACAACGTAAATGCAGTGCGTTGTTCGCATTATCCGAATGATTCGCGTCTTCTTGACCTGTGTGATGAATTGGGTCTCTATGTCATTGACGAAGCCAATGCGGAAAGTCATGCCTGGAATACAAGCTTGTGTCATGACCCTGCGTACAGAGCCACGTGGATGTCACGCATCAGCCGCATGGTGGAGCGCGACAAGAACCACCCGAGCATCATTATGTGGTCGCTCGGAAACGAAGCAGGTTATGGCGCTGTGCATGACGCAGCATCACAATGGATCCGTTCATACGACCCGTCGCGGCCTCTTCATTATGAAGGCGCAATCTTTCATGCTGGCTGGGTAGATGGCGGTCTGATGTCCTCAGACATTGTGTGCCCGATGTATTCCACCATCGACGACATCGTTGCCTATGGCAAATCAGGCAAGGGCACACGCCCTCTGATTATGTGCGAGTACAGCCACGCCATGGGTAACTCAAATGGTTCACTTGCTGACTACTGGGAAGCATTTGAAAACACGCCTGGTTTACAGGGCGGTTTCGTATGGGAATGGAAAGATCACGGGCTTACGCAGTGTTTGCCGAATGGCACAACTCGTCTTGCATATGGCGGACAATTCGGCGACACCCCGAACGATGGAAATTTTGTTGCAGACGGCCTCATTCATGCGGACATGACTCCGCACCCCGTAATGCGCGAGTTGGCATGGGTGCATCGTCCAATTTCTGTTGAATTGAAAAGCAAGAACAAAGATCCTCAGTTGGTGGTTCGTAATCGGCAGTGGTTTTCAGATCTCTCTGGCTACAAAGCAACATGGGAACTTATTGTTGATGGTGTTATTGCAAAGACTGGCAAACTCGCCGTTCCAAAGATTGCTGCAGACTCGTCTGCCAAGGTTGATATTCCAGTCATCATTCCGCACGACGCTTCGGAAGTGTTCTTCTCTGTGACTTGGACATTGGCTCGTGATACAGCATGGGCCTCGAAAGGCCATGTGGTGTCATGGGATCAAGTGACATTACGTAAGTCGTCTCCGGTTGAAGCGACAATTCCTGAAGCTTCAATTTTGCCGATTGACATTTCTCCGCAGGTCACGTTGTGGCGTGCACCAGTTGACAATGACGGATTCAAACTGATGGATCAGCACCATGGTGGTGGCAAGTCGCTTGCTCGTTGGTCAGAACAGGGCATCGCTACTGATGATGCTGACATGGTGGAAAGCACAACAACCATTACTGAGCTTTCAGGTGGTGCTGTGAAGTATCAACACACTGTTGTGATTCCTGAAGATATGGCAGACGTGCCGCGCATCGGTGCCATGTTCAGTATTCCTGCGCGCTTCACTCGTGTGCGTTGGTATGGCAATGGCCCGCATGAGTGTTACCCAGACCGTGAATCGTCAGCAATGGTGGGCATATACGAAGGTGCACCAGATGAATTGCCCTACTTAGTTCCACAGGAATTTGGTTTGCGCACTGATTGTCGATGGATGGAATTCGTAGACACCAAGAAAGGCCACGTGCTTCGAATAGAAGCTGATAATTGCCTCTTGCATATGTCTGCTGTGCATCATTCAGCACATGATTTGTTTGTCGCTAGTGAGCACGCCGAACTTGTCCGTCAGCCAGCGCTGAACGTGCATCTCGATATTGCTCATCGCGGTGTTGGTACTGCTAGCTGCGGACCTGACACTTTGGCGAAGTACCGAATAGAACCAGGCGAATACACATTTGCCTACGTGGTGTCGTACCGCTAAGACACGTGGTGTGCTGCACCAACAGGTTGCACATGCCAACCGTCAACAACTGCATCTGGTTCACACAGTGCAACGATGCAGCCTCCAAAGCCACCACCGGTCATGCGCGCTCCAAATACCCCTGGTGTCGCACACATATTGCGCACTGCTTGGTCCATTTGGGAGTTTGAGACTTCAAAGTCATTAGCCAAACTGGTGTGGCTATCGGTCATGACGAATCCAGCAGTGTGGTAGTCGCCTTCCTCTAAGGCCGAAGAAAAATCGAGAACACGTTCGTTTTCAGAGACAACATGACTGGCACGTGCTCGAATTATTTTATTGTCAATTTTGGCGATGTCTGACATTGCTGCATTTCGTAAAGGTCCGATGATTGATTCGGCTGCTTTACATTGCGCGACACGGTCTGCATATGCAGTGCCCACCAAGGTGCGGTGCGCTATAAACCGCACCACAATCTTTACATCAGATGGAATGGGTATGTGACGTACCTCGAGTGTGGTGCAGTCAATCAATGCGCCGTGGCCTTGGCGGGCACTGGTGATACACAGCTGATCCATGATGCCTGTCGGAACACCAGTGGCTAAGTGTTCAGCACGTTGTGTCATTTGCGCTAGTTCTGTTGCAGGCAATTCACAGTCAAGAGCCAACGCAACTGCAATTTCCAGGGCTGCGCTAGACGACAAACCAGCACCAACAGGAATAGTGGTACTGACATGTCCAGAAATACCGCGCGGTGAATCCATCAGTGATGCAACAGCACCTATATACCTGCCCCACGATGGTGTCATTGACGCATCAAATGGTTGCCCCAATGTAAGAGACACAGTGCCATCTGCATCAGCAGAGTCAAGAACAATTCCTGACCCCGCAGTTTCGTAATCAATGGTGGTCCACCGGTCAATCGCCATCGGAAACACAAGTCCGCCTGTGTAGTCGGTGTGTTCACCAATCAGGTTTACGCGCCCAGGCGCAACAACGCGCATCACAGCAGAGCGCGTAGACGTGCTGCAACATCTGCAGGGTCAACAGGGTTAAAGAACTCGCCGCTTGCCACTTCTACGCCTGCAATAAATCGTGGTAGGCCTTGTGCACGCCACGGAGACACAATTTCAATGTTGAACCATGCATCTGGCCAGTCATCGCGAGTGCGTGGTGCCTGGTTAATCCACATCATGTACGGAAGTGGCGCGTCAAACAATGCATCAAGTGCTGCGAATACTCGCACCAACGTTGCAGCAAGAATTGCACGGTCTACGGCATTCATGTTTGCAAGATCTGCAATGCGATGTATCGGCGCAATGCGAATAGATACTGGGTACACAGCTGCGTATTCGCTAAATACGCGCCACCCGTCAACTTCAAGAATTACATGTTCACCAGATGCGACAACGGGCTCCCACCCGGCCGCAATCATGCGCGCGGGTCGTGGCGGAACATGATCAAACGCGTAGATCTGTCCGTGAGGGTGCGAGATTGTTGCACCAATTTCTGCACCACGGTTCTCAAACACAATCACATATTCACCGTTTGGCATTTCTTGTAGTGCTTGTGTGCGTTGCGCCCACAGGTTCACAACAGACAAAGCCTCATCATTAGTCAACGTCCCAAACGTGGATTCATGATGAGGGGAGTACAGCACTACTTCGCAGTAGCCCTCTTCCAATGCTGGCCAACGGTTC
>JBBANI010000032.1:14636-17050 GCA_040402015.1 Ilumatobacteraceae bacterium | reverse complement strand
CGCTAACAGTAACAAATAGAGTATCTGCACCAACTGCGCCGAACACTCCGGGAGTTCCCACAGTTGTTGCAGGTGAAGAAAGCGCAACAATCACAGTGACTGCGCCAACAGGCGGTTTGACTCCAACGTCATACGAAGTCACAGCAACACCAGGTGGAGCAAAATGCACAGTCACCGGCGCATCAGGATCATGCACAATCACCGGCCTAACAGCAGGCACTGCATACACATTCACAACCATCGCAAAAGTAAGTACTGGTGATTCCAGTGCGAGTACTGCCTCTGCAGCAACAACTGTGCTTGCAAAGTCTGCACCGAACACGCCGGGAGTTCCCACAGTTGTTGCAGGTGAAGAAAGCGCAACAATCACAGTGACTGCGCCAACAGGCGGTTTGACTCCAACGTCATACGAAGTCACAGCAACACCAGGTGGAGCAAAATGCACAGTCACAGGCGCTTCGGGATCATGCACTATCTCTGGCTTAACAGCAGGCACTGCATACACATTCGCAACCATCGCAAAAGTGAGCACTGGTGATTCCAGTGCTAGCACTGCATCTGCAGCGACCACAGTTCTCGCCAAAACAGTAACGACTACGACAACTGTCCCGGCTGGTTATACGCCGTCGTGGGATAAGGAACCGCTGACCGATTCCGAGACGGATGCAAATACAGTCGGCTACTTTCCAGCAACTTCTCCTGGGGTAATCATCATCACCGATGAAATGGGTTTCACTCTTGACAAGAAGAACGGCATTAAGCCAAAGATTCGCATGAAGAACTATGCGGGCAAGATCAAGATGACTATTTCTGCAACATACAAAGTTGGCGCCAAGTCGAAGAAATACAAGTGCACATTTGCCCCATTCGGAACTGCAAAGAAGATTAAGACAGCGAAGTGGCGTTGGTACACACCAAAGAAGGCATGCATTCTGCCTGCCCCAGTTGTTGCTGCGGTTCGCGCAAACACTGCAACACTTTCTGCTTCAGGAAAGTGGACACGTCAATGGCTGACAACGTCGAAGAAAGCACGCCCGGACAAAACCAAAATCAAGCCGCGTACCTTGAAGTACACAATGAAAGCCAAACCAGCAGCTGTTAAGTAATTAACTACGACGACCGACCATGGCGCGCTCCGTGCGTTCTACCAAGTCGGTCATGTTCAGCTGTTTAGCAATTGCACCTAGATCTTTTGTTGGGCCGCGCCATTTCCAGTCATCTACTGAACCAAGCGGGACGTCGTCAGAAACATCTGTGACAACGGTTGCAACTTTCTTGAACAGTTCAGCCATCGGGCGTTGGTCGCGCAGTGTTGCTGCAAGCTTTGCTGCTCCGCGCACAACGACACCATCGGTTGCCCATTGCGCTTCGTTGTCTGGAATGTCATCAATATGTAGGTAACGCGACAGCACTGATGTAGCGCTCTTTGCACCCCACCCTGGCAAACCGGGGAAACCATCTGCTGTGTCGCCGACGAGACCGAGCCAGTCGGCGATGCTTGCAGGGCCGACACCAAACTTTTCGATGATTGCAGTTTCGTTAACAATGATGTCGTTACGACGGTCGTACTGCACCACGCGGTTACCGACAACACATTGACCAAGATCTTTGTCAGGTGTAATCATTTGCACCTGATCAACGCGGTCATCAAGCGATGCAATTAACGCACCAGCGGCGAGACCATCATCTGCTTCGTACTTCACCATTGGCCACACCGGAATACCAAGTGCGCGCAATGCATCTTCCATAAGAGGAATTTGGTCGAGGATTTCGACTTCCATTCCGTCAGAGGTTTTGTAACCCTCATACATCTGGTTGCGGAAACTTTCAATCACATGATCAACAGCAACTGTGACATGTGTTGCGCCGCCAACGAGCAACTGCAATGTAGACGTGACAACACCGCGAGTTGCAGATAATGGTGGAGGCGTGGCATGACGAACGGCCTGGCCAAAGTGTTGGCGGTACAGCTCGTAGGTTCCGTCGATGAGATGAACAATCATGGTTCTTCAGTATCGCAGGCTTGGTTGTTGTTGCCGTCAAAACCCAATACCATTGCCGATATGGGAAATGGTTGCGTGCGCAACTATATACCACTGATCCGAAAGGTCCATATATGCCTGCAGTTACCGCCGATACCCTCACGCTTCCTCGTATTGAAGCGCCAACCGTTCTTGCCCAGGATCGCCCCCTGATTTCACTGACCACTGCCCCGAGTGGTTTTGAAGGCGAAGGCTTTCCTGTGCGTCGCGCTTTTGCCGGCATTCCAAAAGATGTACTCGACCCGTTCATCATGATGGATCAAATGGGTTCGGTTGATTACCCGCCGTATGAAGCGCGCGGAACTGATTGGCACCCGCATCGCGGATTCGAAACTGTCACGTACATCATGGATGGGGCGTTCATTCACCAAG
>JBBANI010000032.1:0-14536 GCA_040402015.1 Ilumatobacteraceae bacterium | reverse complement strand
CATCGCGGATTCGAAACTGTCACGTACATCATGGATGGGGCGTTCATTCACCAAGACTCACATGGCGGTGGCGGAATAATCAAAGATGGCTCAACACAATGGATGACTGCCGGTGGCGGCATCTTGCATATTGAAACTCCACCAGAACAATTAGTAATTAGTGGAGGCCTCTTTCATGGCCTGCAGTTGTGGGTGAACTTACCTGCAGCACAGAAAATGGTTTCACCTGCGTACCAGAACCTTGATGCTGATCAGGTGAAGTTGTTTACAACTCCCGACGCCGGAACATTGATTCGACTTATTGCTGGCGACATTGCAGGTATTCAAGGGCCAGGTTCAACTCGCACACCAATCGTTATGGCACACGCAACCATTCTTCCCGGTTCACAAATGGTGCTTCCATGGAATCCTGCATTCAACGCCCTTACGCATGTGGTGAAAGGTTCTGGCTTTGTGAGTATTGATCGCCATGCATTTAGTGTCGGACAAACAGCAGTGTTCGGTACTGGTGATTCCATTACGTTGGCGGCGTCACCACATGAAGCACTTGATGTGATCTTGCTTGGTGGTCAACCAATTGGTGAGCCAGTGGAACAATATGGCCCGTTCGTTATGAACACACGCGCAGAACTGCAGCAAGCGATGGATGATTACCAACGCGGACGTTTGGGTACGGTTCCTTCTGGTGGCGTGCAGCCGTATCGCGGCCCACGCAAATAATTAGCTGACTTGAGTCAACCCACCATCCACAACGAAAATTTGTCCTGTGACGTATTTGTTACGCACTAATGCAAGAACAGCTTCTGCACAATCATCTGCAGTTGCTGAACGCTTTAATGGCGCAATTGCAGCAACGCCCGCATGTTGTATTGCCCAATCTTTGGTCCATGGTGTTTCCACCAAACCAGGTGCAACTGCATTGTGACGAACTGGTCCGTGGCTCTTTGCCATCAGGCGCGTCATTTGGTTCAGTGCGGCCTTGGTCATTGAATACGCAATGGAAGAACCCACAGGACGGACACCAGCAACAGATGTGATATTCACAACGTGACCATCTTCAGACTTGAGCAAATGTGGCATCGCCATTTTTGTAAGTTGCCACGTGCCGAATACGTTCACTTCAAATGTGCGTTCAAAGATTTCATCTGTGAGTGCTTCAAGATCTCCGTGTGGAACCAATGTTGTCCAACCAGCATTGTTTACAAGAAGATCTAACTTGCCAAACTTTGCGATGGTGCCGTTGATGAGTTTCTCGCACTGAGCTTTGTCACTGATGTCGGCTTGTATATAAATGGCACCATTCGGAAGCGATGCAGCCACTTTCTCCCCTGCCTCAACAGAACTTGCAGAATTCACTACAACGTGTGCGCCTAATTCGGCGAGGCGTTGTGCGGTGCGCTCACCGATACCACTTGATGAACCGGTGACAATTGCAACCATTCCTGATAATTCCGACATGTGAAACCCCTTACGTGTGTGAGGTCATCGTAGAACAGCAATGAGAGTTCCGACGATGAGAAAGGGGCCGAACGCGAAATGCGTGTTCCTATTTGCCTTTCGTGTCACCAGCAGCACCACTGCAAAGAAGCCACCCACTAGGAAAGAAGCAAAGAGCCCGACCAAGATTGCCTCATAGGAAAGCCAGCCAAGATATAGGCCCAGTAGGCCACCGAGCCCAACATCGCCTCCGCCTAAGTCTCCTCGTGACAACACTTCGAGAACGCGCAACATGCACCACATGGCAAAGCCGCCAATAAACATGCCAGCGATAGAGCCCCTGTTGTCAAAGAACGCGGATAGAACAAGTAGTGGCATTGCTACTGCGATGGTGCGATACACAATGCGCCGCGGAAGAAGGTGCGTGTCGATGTCTATGAGCGACAACCACATACCAGCGCCAACCAACACGCCGTATGCCAAGACCGTCAGGTCGTGTTCGAATCGCTGAGCAAGCAGGAAATACAGCGCGCTCGTTACTGCTACAACAATCGGTGTTGAGACTTTTGCATTCGTGAAGTGGCTTTCGCCAAACGTTTCACCGGCAATCCGAAACCGTGCAATATCAGTACGTGCGCGCACAATTGCTTTGTATCCGCTAGCGGCACCTATGAGAGTAAAGACCACGTCACGCATATGACATGTTTACAACTATTCCTGAACGAGCTCGATCAGTGTCCCGAAGCTGCCCTTTGGGTGAATGAATGCAACGGTTGTACCGCGGCTTCCAGGACGAGGGGCTTTGTCAATTGGTGTAGCGCCAGCAGCAATCATGCTGGCAAGAGCTTCTGCACAATTTTCGACTCGGTATCCGATGTGATGAAGACCTTCGCCGCGCTTTTCAATTGCTTTTGCAACAGGTGAGTCTGGGTTCGTCGGTGTGAGCAATTGAATGTAGCTTTCGGCAACTTTCAACAATGCCTCTTCAACGCCATCGCTTTCCACTACTTCACGGTGATCAACAGTTGCACCAAATGCTTCTTGGTAATACTTGATAGCTGCTTCTAAATCGCGAACAGCAATTGCGATATGGTCAATTTCAGTGAGAATCATTGTGTGTCCTTTTGCTTTCTATCGGCGGAACCAAGTGAGCTTGTCTGCAACTTTTGCACGCAACTCATGATCATCAACGCCAAGGCCTTCTTCTGGTGACAAGCACAACACGGCAAGTTTTCCTTCGTGCATGTTGTTATGAACTTGATACGCAGCTTCGCCAGTTTGTTCAAGGGTGAACACTTGAGACATCACAGGATGAATCATTCCCTTTGAAATCAAACGGTTCGCCTCATAGGCCTCTTTGTAGTTCGCGAAGTGGGAACCGACAAGCTTCTTCAAACGCATCCAGAAGTGACGGTTGTCGAATTCAAGCATGAATCCACTTGTAGCCGCACACGTAACAACTGTTCCGCCGCGCTTCACCACGTACATCGATGCAGCAAAGGTGCTGCGACCAGGATGTTCAAACACGATGTCTGGATCTTCACCAACGAGCGTACGAATGTCTCCGCCAAGGCGACGCCATTCTTTTTCATTGTGCGTGCCATCTTCATTCCAGAATTGGTAATTCGCTGCTTTGCGATCAATGACTGCTTCGCAACCCATCTCGCGAAGGATTGCTGCTTTTTCAGGAGACGACACAACACCAACAGGAATTCCGCCGCCGTTCAATACGTACTGAATTGCGTATGAGCCAATACCGCCCGAGGCACCCCAGATAAGTACAACATCGCCTTGTTTCATATTCGCACCGTTTTTGGAAACGAGCATGCGATAGCTAGTTGAGTTACACAGTGCGTTGACTGCTGCTTCTTCCCAAGTGAGGTGCGCAGGTTTTGGCATGAGTTGGTTTGCCTTAACGATTGCAACATCTGCAAGTCCACCGAAGTTTGTTTCGTATCCCCAGATGCGCTGGTTAGAACCCATCATTGAATCGCTATGTGATGACGGATCTTGGTCGTCAACATGGTTGCAATGAACGGTGATCTTGTCGCCAGGGTTCCACAAACGCACGGCACTGCCGACGCGCAACACAATGCCCGACGCATCAGATCCAAGAATGTGCTTGTCGGTATCGTGGCGCTTTGCCCACTTGCTCTCTTTGCCAAGGCGAGCCAAAGCACCGAACGTGCTGATGGGCTCAAAAATGCTGGTCCAGACGGTGTTGAAGTTGATGGACGATGCCATGACTGCGATGACCACTTCGTCGGCCGCCAGTTCAGGCATTGGCACTTCACCAATGTGGATGCTCTTGCGAGGGTCCTTTTCATTGCTGGGGACCCCTTCCCACATGGTCTGGTCTTCCTTACGCACATACGCAGCGCGGTATGTAGCGGGAAGTGGGAGGGCTGCGATTTCGTCGCCCGTTGCCCCATTGAGAATTGCCTGAAGGATCTTTTCCATGCCACAGACGATAGCGAATTCTGAGGTTTCATCTCCTAGCCTGATTTATCTCGTATCCACGTCGGATACAAGTACATCTGGAGGCACACATGGCCGGTTCATACATCGTCGCAGGAGCACGCACACCCATCGGAAAAATGAGCGGTGCGTTGTCCTCTTTTACTGCTGCCCAGCTCGGTGGCTTTGCCATCAAGGCAGCACTCGAGCGCGCAGGCGTTAAGCCAGAAGACGTCGAGCACGTCATCATGGGTCAAGTTCTTACAGCAGGTCAGGGACAAGTTCCTTCACGTCAGGCTGCATCGTTGGGTGGAATTCCAATGAATGTTCCTTCCATCAACATCAACAAGGTCTGCTTGTCAGGTCTCAACTCCATTTACTTGGCAGACCAGATGATCGCTTCGGGTGAAGCAGACATTGTCATCGCTGGCGGAATGGAAAGCATGACCAATGCTCCATACCTTGCACAAGGTGCACGTGGTGGTTTCCGCTACGGCAACACTGAACTTCAAGACGCAATCATTCGTGACGGACTCTGGTGTGCATTCGATGCGTGCCTCATGGGACTCGGAACTGATCGTTACACCGACGGAAAAATCAGCCGTCAGGATCAAGATGATCTTGCAATGAAGAGCAACGTACGTGCAGCTGCAGCAATCGCTGCTGGTCGCCTTGCAGATGAAATTGTTGAAGTTGCTGTTCCTCAGCGCAAGGGTGACCCTGTAATGGTGAAGAACGACGAAGGTGTTCGCGCAGACACCACCATGGACACACTTGGTGGATTGAAGCCAGCATTCGACAAAGACGGAACAATCACAGCTGCAAACGCAAGCCAAATCTCAGACGGTGGTTCAGCCATTGTCATGATGAGCAAAAAGGCTGCTGAAGCTCGCGGCATCAAGCCACTTGGTGAAGTTGTTTCCTACGGCATGGTTGCTGGTCCAGACAACGCATCACTCTTGCATCAGCCAAGCCGTTCAATCATGAAGGCACTTGATCGTGCTGGCATGAAGATTGGCGATGTCAACTTATTCGAACTCAACGAAGCATTTGCTGCTGTAGGTATCGCATCAATGCGTGAACTTGGCATCACAGACGAAATCGTGAACGTCAACGGTGGCGCTATTGCATTGGGTCACCCAATCGGAATGAGCGGTAATCGTCTTGCACTCACCATCTTGCACGAACTCAATCGCCGTGGTGGCGGTGTTGGTGCAGCTGCACTGTGTGGTGGCGGCGGACAAGGCGACGCAATTATCGTTCGCACCGTTTAAGAACTACATGCTGCAAGAGCCACTCAATCGTGCAATTCACGTTGCACGTTGGGTGGCTCTTGCCGTTGTAGTGGGCGTTATCTCTGGCGTACTTTCTGCCGGATTCATTGAGTCATTGACATGGGCTACCAACACCCGCGATGACAATACGTGGCTTCTTTTGTTGCTGCCACTAGCCGGACTACTTGTCGGCTTGTCGTATCACTACCTGGGTCGTGGGCTGGAACGTGGAAGCAACATGCTGATTGATCAAATTCATTCGCATTCAGAATGGGTTCCCCTTCGCTTAGCTCCTCTTGTTTTTATTACCAGCGTCATGTCACATCTTGCTGGGGCATCAACAGGACGCGAAGGTGCAGCGTTGCAAATCGCCGCAGGCGCGACAGACCCGATTAGCAAGCGACTCGGGCTAGACCCTGCTGATCGCTCACTCATGTTGATCACAGCAATCGCTGGAGGGTTCGGTTCTATCGCGGGTGTGCCAATTGCCGGAGCAATATTCGCTCTTGAAGTGCAGCGCATTGGTCGTGTGCGATACGAAGCATTAGTGCCAGCGCTCGTTGCAAGTTTTGTTGGCAATGCAGTTGTTCGTGGTCTCGGAGTTAATTACACCAAGTACCCGCAAATCATTGATGTGAAATGGTCACCCACTATCGCGTGGCAAGTTGCACTTTTTGGTTTGTTAGCAGGAATTATTGCATTGGTATTTGTGCGCATAACACTCTTCATTCGTGGTGCAATGAAGAAATACGTTGCGTGGTATCCCGCTCGCCCACTGATCGGTGGAATTCTTCTTGCCATACTTATAGGCGCCTGCGGTTGGCGCGATTACCAAGGTTTCTCTTTCCCACTGATGCTTGAGGCCATGAATGGCGCAACGTCAGGTCACTTCGAAGTGAAGTTATTTTTAACCGCACTTACTGTCGGCACCGGGTTTGTTGGCGGAGAAGTAATTCCCTTGTTGGCAACTGGTGCTATGGCCGGTGCGACATTTGCAAACCTCATCGGGGCAAACGTTGCAGTGTTTGCAATAGTCGGATCAGTCGCGGTTTTGGCTGGTGCAGCCAACACGCCTTTGGCATGCACCTTTATTGGTATTGAACTGTTCGGTGGAAACGGGGCAATTCTTTTTGCACTTGCCTGTGTTGTCGCATACGCAACAAGCGGCCATACAGGTATCTACCACGCTCAAAAAGTTGTTGCCCATAAATCAGGCGAAGCGATTGCTTAGCTTTCGAGTTTTTGGCGATTGCCAAAGGCGCGACCCAAAGTGACTTCATCGGCAAATTCAATGTCGCCGCCAACGGGTAATCCACTAGCTAAACGAGTCACATTGATACCCAGTGGGTTCAGTAATCGTGCCAAATACATTGCTGTTACATCACCTTCAGTGTTGTTGCTGGTGCACACGACTACTTCTTGAATGTTCTCTGGTCGGATTCTTGTAAGAAGTTCTCTAACTTTCAAATGCTCCGGGCTTACACCTTGCAATGGGTCAATCAGCCCGAGAAGCACGTGATAGCGGCCACGAAATTCTCCGGTGCGTTCAATTGCAACAACATCACGCGAGTCTTCAACAACACACACGATTGAGGAATCACGTTTTGTGTCACCGCAGATGTTGCACAGTTCTGCATCTGCCAAGTTGAAGCACTGTCCACAGAAACGCACTCGTTCTTTTGCATCAACAAGTGCGCGCGCAAGGCGAGTTACATCTTCAACGTCACCCTTGATGAGATGAAGCGCAAGACGTTGTGCGCTGCGCGGACCAATGCCAGGTAAGCGACCAAGTTCGTCGATAAGTAATTGAACAGGTGGCGTATAGGGCGAGGCCACTAATTACTTCTTTCCGCGTGGCGACTTTGCAGCCTTGGAATTAGCCTCGACTGTTTTTTCAACGATGCTTCCACCAGGGAACGTATCGTGCAGAGCAGCGAGCAGTGGGTCGACAGCGTCAACAGCAAGCACAGTGTCATTGATGTCAATAGCTGCGAACGGATCATCAGCAACGTCATCAACAATGGTGCGCACTTCGGGTTCTGTGAATACTGGGCGAGTCATTCCACCAGGTGCAGTGGGATCTGCTTGAACAAGTGTGACGACAAATGTAACACCGCACACTTGTTTGATTGCTTCAACGACCGTTGGTAATTGTTCTTGCGCTCGCTTCATTGGTGTGTTGCTCGGAAGACGCAACATGATCCTCTTGCCTTCAACCGATTGCACTACTGCTGGCTTAAACATTGCTTTAGCGAGACCGCGCATGGCATCAGTAATTTGTGGCCACATTTGTGCAGGGTCTGCATTGCCCACAGAAGTATTTGCTGGTTCAGCAGGAGTAGCTGAGCTTTTTGCTTGTGTTGGAACAGGTATCTCTTTGGTGACTGCAGCTGGTTCGGCAACAACGGCAATGACAGGAGTTGCATCTGCAACGGGAACTACAACAGGAGCAGTAGTGCCGGCTAGCCCACCGATTTTGGCGCGACCCGTTGCAGGATTGATTGGTGCTTGCGGCAGAGCAGCAGCGATGCCGTTTTCACGCAACGTTTTTACTGCTTCTTCTAATTGCGAAATACGCGCAAGAAGATTTTCTGCACTGTCATCAAAGACAGGAGAAGCCAACTGCACAACTGCAACTTCAAGCAAGAGGCGAGCATCAGGTGCATGTCGCATTTCCACCATGGTGGTGCCAAGAGTTTCCATAATACGCACAACTCGCTGTGTGCCCATGTCTTGACCATAGGTCCGAAGAACTGCAATTCGATCAACTGGTAGTTGCACTAACTCAGGTGACATTAGTGCAAGAAAGCAATCGCGCATGGTTCGCACAACATCTTGCGCAAACGTATGTGGGTCACGGCCTTGTTGCATAGCGCGCGCAACAGCACCTAACGCAGCGCCATGATCACGCGCAACAAGCGACCTGATGATGTCTTCGGTGTGCAGTGCAACTTCTGGTTCGCCGCCACCAGAAACAACAAGTTCAAGCGCCGATAGCGTGTCTCGCGCACTTCCACCACCTTGACGCAACACTAAATCTACTGAGTCGTTATCAACAGTAAGTTGTGCTTCTTTGATGACGAACTTGACATACTTTTTCAGTTCGGCAATAGGCAACAAATGAAACTGCAAATGCTGCACTCGACTGCGAATTGTCTCAGACACTTTTTGCGGGTCTGTGGTGGCCAACACGAAGACCACTTGATCGGGTGGTTCTTCCAGAGTTTTCAGGAGAGCGGCTTCGGCCGAACGTGACAGCATGTGCACTTCGTCGAGAATGAAAACACGATGACGCCCTGGACTCGTTAGTGCAGCAGTTTCAATAATGTCGCGAATTTCTTGAACACCGTTGTTGCTCGCAGCATCGAGTTCAAGCACGTCGTAACTGGTGCCCAGTTCCACTGCCTTGCACGAATCACATTCGCAGCATGGTTCACCATCAATAGGGGCGACACAGTTCAAGACCTTTGCCAAAATTCGTGCCGTTGAGGTCTTTCCCGTGCCTCGAGGCCCAGAGAATAAATAGGCCTGGCCCTCACGACCATTGATAACGGCATTGCGTAACGCCATGACCACATGGTCTTGCCCGTAGAGCTCAGAGAACTTCCGCGGGCGGAAACGTCGGTATAGGGACTGGGTGGCCATCGAAACGACCTTACCAATGCGGTGCACCGAGGACCGCTGTGTGAAAAGGTGAAACACTCTGCGGGGGCCATTCTTGGCTACCGTTTGCTCACACCATGCGTCGCCTTCCTTTTCTTTTCATTGCAGTTGCCTCTGCCCTTGCCTTTTCGGCAGGCCCTGCGCACGCGGCTGGCGACAACACCTTGGCTTCATCTAGCCCTACCGCCGGCGAAGTAGTCACTCTTGCCCCCACCCAGTTGCAGCTGAAGTTCACGCTGCCCGTCGGTGGGGCCGAAATTGCCTCCCAGATGGGGCTTTCCCTAGCCTGTGAATCCAAACTGACCAATCTCGGGCCCCCGCAACTATCTGCTGATGGCGTGACGATTTCTGCTGCCCTGACCCAGGTGCCTCAAAATGGCTCGTGTGTTGTGAACTGGTCGCTGCCTGACGGCAGCACCGGGTCATTTAATTTCACTGCTCAAACCCAGGTGACGACAACAGTTCCTGTCACCGTGCCGGGTGCCCCCGCCACCACTGTGCCCGTCGATGGGACTGCAATTGAAGTTGTCGCACCTCGACTTGGAGGCCCCATTGGCCTCATGAAGCTCATTGTTTTCTTCGCGGTCAGTGCACTCTTTGGCGGATTGATGTTCATCAAACTCGTCTGGCCAGAAGGCGTCGAATACGGCATCACAGAAAAATATTTCCGCCAAGTCTCGATCATTGCCGGCGTCGCAATTTTTGTACTCATTATTCTCATGACAGCTCGACAATCAGGTGGTGGGATTACGTCATCCATTTCTCCCACCTCATGGGGTCCTCTCTTTGAGTCGAATGAAGGTCGTGCTGTATTTCTTCGACTTCTCATCGTTGGCGGACTTGGTTATTACGCATGGATCACAGAACGGGTTCTTGAACCGACCAATGTTGTTCCCACCACAGTTCTTCTAGCACTCATGATGATGTCGTACGGTTTCGACCGCGCCACAGGTCGTGCTGTTGTTTTAGGAATTGTAATTGCAATCGTGCACATGGCGTTTACTGCTATGTGGGTTGGCAGTATTGCAATTATTTGGCGCGTCATTCTTCATGGGCCTGGAGATGTTGATCTTGTTGATGCTCTTCGCGGATGGGCGCGATTGGCGACACCATTAACAATTGGCATAGTAGGTACTGGTGTTTTCCAGGTGTGGCGTATCGATGGCATCAGCTTGATTAACAGTGGGCATGGGCGTGTAGTAATTCTCAAAGTACTTTTAGTTACCGCAATGTTGTTTGTTAGTGCAGCGGTTCGTCAATTTATTTTGCGTGGAATGCAGCGCGCAAAATCACTCAATGAAAAAGTTGTGTACCGCCTAAAGCGTCCCGTTGGAATTGAAATGTCGCTCAGTATTGTCGTACTTGCTACATCGTCCTGGCTAATGGCCATGCGTCCGCCATATGTTCTCAACCGCGAAACCGGCCCACGCGTTGAATATGCCATCGTGCAAGATATGACTGCGAAAGATGATTTCCATGTTCGCTTGTCCATCACACCTGGTGATGTTGGTGCCAACAGAATTCTCATTGAATTATTCGGACCCTCACGAATTCAAAACTTCGTCGTCACGCTGACTCCGACGAATCCAAACTTTTCTGGTTACACAATCAATGTCCCCATCACTCGCCCGGGCGGTGCACTTGTTGCGCAAGATGCTGGTCTCCTTCTTCGTGCGCCGGGTGAATGGACTGCCACCATCACGGGTGTCACCACAATCGGCGACCTGACACCAATGACCACTACATTCACCATCGCCGACGGCACCACCGTGACCACCGAGCCGAAGCAGGGCCTACAGAAGTCGACCACCACCATTGCCGCTTCTACGACGTCCAGCTCGGTTGCCCCTGCGCCTGCCACCACCACCGTTGCCCCCACGACCACCACCACAACGACCGTTCCCGTCCCCGTGGAGACCACCACCACGGTCCCCGTCGCAGGGTAATTAGCCATCAGATAGGCGATGAGGCCCCGCCGGCACTAGCGTTTCGCAGGTGACTGATACCTCTGGCTTTTCGATGCAGGACAAAATTGACGACCTTCGGGACCGTCAGCAGCAGGCGATTAATGCCGGAAGCCCTCGCTCGGTCGAGCGCCACAAGGGCAAGGGCAAGTTGCTCGCTCGTGAGCGCATTGACTTCCTCTGCGATCCCGACTCTTTTCATGAACTCGACATGTTGGCGCGCCATCGCGCACACGCATCTGGTCTTGAAGAGCGCCCATATACAGACGGTGTAATCACAGGTTGGGGAACCATCGAAGGCCGCAAAGTATTTCTGTTCAGCCAAGACTTCACAGTCTTTGGTGGAGCTCTCGGAGAAGTGTTTGCCGAAAAAATTCACAAGCTCATGGACCTTGCGCTCAAAGTTGGTGCACCTGTCATTGGTTTGAACGACGGAGCTGGTGCTCGTATTCAAGAAGGCGTTGTGTCGCTCGCGTCATATGGCGGAATTTTTTATCGCAACGTTCAGTCGTCTGGTGTTGTGCCACAAATTTCTGTCATTCTCGGGCCATGTGCCGGTGGTGCTGTGTATTCACCTGCAATGACCGACTTTATTTTCATGGTGCGCGAATCAAGCCACATGTTCATTACAGGTCCTGACGTTGTGAAGACAGTGACAGGTGAAGATGTCACTCTTGAAGAACTTGGTGGTGCAATGAGTCACGCGTCAAAGAGCGGTGTTGCAACATTCGTGTCAGCTGACGAGCAAGCATGCCTTGAAGATGTTCGTTTCTTGTTGTCGTTCTTGCCACAGAACAATCTTGAGTCTGCACCAACTGTTGAAACATCAGATGATCCGAATCGTTCGTGCCCCATGTTGCGCGACATTCTTCCTGCATCGTCTAATCAGCCATATGACATGAAAAAAGTCATCAAGGAAATTGTTGATGACGGCGAGTTTTTTGAATACTTCGAACACTGGGCAAAAAGCATTGTGTGTGGTTTCTCTCGCGTTGACGGCATGACCGTTGGTGTTGTCGGTAACCAACCAATGGCATTTGCTGGTGTTCTTGATATTGAATCAAGTGAAAAAGCGGCACGATTCGTTCGTACATGCGATGCCTTCAATATTCCACTTCTTACATTCGTTGACGTTCCTGGTTTCTTACCTGGCGTAAACCAAGAACACGAAGGAATCATTCGTCACGGCGCAAAATTGTTGTATGCATTCTGCGAAGCAACAGTGCCTCGCATTCAAATCATTACGCGTAAGGCATACGGCGGTGCGTACGTGGTGATGAACTCAAAGTCAATCGGTGCTGACCTTGCCTATGCATGGCCTACTGCAGAACTTGCAGTTATGGGGCCACAAGGCGCGGTTGAAATTGTGTACAAGCGTGAATTGCAGCAAGCAGCAGATCCTGTTGCTCGCCGTGCAGAACTTGTTGCTGAATACACCGAGAAGTATGCCAACCCATATGCAGCTGCAGAACGTGGTTACGTAGACGACGTTATTGATCCAGCAGACACTCGCATCAAGATCATTGCCGGCTTGCGCATGTTGCAAACCAAGCGTGAAGAACTTCCACGCCGTAAACACGGCAACATGCCTCTGTAGATCATCATGTCTGAATCATCGACACCCGATTGGGACGCACCAGAAGTTCTGTCAATAAGCGATATCGCTTTTGAACCAAAGGCAGGCTTCTGGCTTCGCTTTGTTGCAAATATCTGTGACGGCATCATGGTGTCAATCATCAGCATTCCCTTTGCAATCATTTCGGCGTCAACAACGGGGACCACTGCAGCTTTGTCACAAGCCGCTCAATTCGTTGTATCATTTTTCGTCTTGGCATATTGGGTTGGCACGCAAGGTGGTTCGCCACTTCGCCGCAAACTTGGTGTCTTTATTCTTGATCAAGATGATGGTTCGTTCATCGGGCAACGTCGCGCCGTACAACGCATCATGATGAGCTGGGTCTCTGGCATTGTTTTTCTGTTGGGATACCTTGCGATGTTGCGTCACCCACAAAGCCAAACATGGCATGACCGTGTTGCACATTCAGTGGTGGTGAAGCGATGAACGTCAACGTCGGCACGATCACACCGATTCCTACTGAGGAAGAAGCAGCAGCAATTGCAGCGGCAATCACCATGATGTGGCCACAGCCAATGGTTGCGTCAACAGCAGACACCAGCGCCGTTTCAGCTTGGCGTTTCAGTGGTCGTTGGTGGGTCACCGACGCCGTATCTCGCAGAGCTCGTCCCGGAATCAAATAATGACATCCGTCGGCGCAACTGAACTCACTACTGTCGCTGACAACCTTGCGGTGTTTCACCACGGGCAACATGTTGTCCGCCACGAGAACTTGCTGCCCGACACTGCATACACCGAACACGGAATTGATTTTCGAACATTGCCTCGTCCGGAAGGGCAGTTACTCAGTGTTTTGGCAACTGTCAATGACGTGCACTTTGGTGAAACAGAATGCGGTCGTATCGATGACAGTCCGCTTGGACCAATTCAATTTTCACTTCCTGGTGAGCGACCGTACCCCATCACCATGAACGCTGGCGCAATTGCCGAAATCAAGAAACTGAATCCAAATGCAGTTCTGGTGAAAGGCGACCTGACTGAAGGTGGCACCGACGAACAGTTCGCTGCATTTCGCGAGCATTATGAAGGCGCATTCGCAGACAAACTTTTTGTTGTTCGCGGAAACCATGATGCTTACCGCGGTCAAAATGAATTCACTGGTGACCAATGGATTCAGTTGCCAGGCATAGCCATTGCACTCATCGATACAGCGATTCCACGCGAGACAACTGGGCGCATCGACCCACCACAATTCGAATGGCTCAATGATCAGTTGTCTGCATCCACAACTCCCGTCATCATCATGGGTCATCACCAACAGTGGACGGAAGGAAAGCGAAGCGACACCTACTTTGGTCTTCACCCAGACAGCAGCGAGGCACTCGACGCTCTCGCCGTGCGTCATGCATGTGTTCTTGCCTACACAGCTGGCCACACGCATCGTCATCGCGTTCGTCGCATGCCACGTTCTGGAATTCCCACTATTGAAATTGGCTGCGTGAAAGATTTCCCAGGCTCATGGGCCGAGTACCGCGTATACGAAGGTGGTGTCATGCAGGTAGTGCACCGCATCTCTTCTCCCGACGCGTTGGCATGGAGCGAACGGTGCCGTCACCTATATGAAGACTTCGGTACTGACTACGAGAGCTACGCAATGGGTACGCTCGAAGACCGATGCCTGATTCTTCCGCTCCGTTAAACAGCACGTCCGCATTGGCGGGCTTGCGAGTTCTTGACCTCTCAACAGTTCTTGCCGGGCCAAACTGCGCGCGATATCTCGCTGACTTTGGTGCAGACGTCATCAAGATTGAACGCCCGGACGGCGGAGATAGTTTGCGCAACATGGGATGGCGTGACCCTGTAGATGGTGAAGGTTTGTGGTGGCGACTTGTTAATCGTAATAAGCGCACCATTGCGCTGAACCTAAAAGATGGCACTGATCGTGAGTTGTTCTTGCGTCTCATTGATGACGCAGATGTTCTCGTTGAAAACTTTCGTCCTGGCGTTCTCGAGAAACTTGGTTTTGCACCCGACGTTCTTCATGCGCGTAATGCGAGGTTGATCATCACTCGTGTCAGCGGTTTCGGACAAGACGGTCCATACGCAAACCGGCCAGGTTTTGCATCAATCGCTGAAGCAATGTCTGGGCTTGCATCAATCACTGG
>JBBANI010000031.1:0-17397 GCA_040402015.1 Ilumatobacteraceae bacterium | reverse complement strand
GTGGGCCCAGCAGGACTCGAACCTGCGACCAAGGGATTATGAGTCCCCTGCTCTAACCAACTGAGCTATGGGCCCGGAAGTCGACCGAGGTTAGAGGTGCGACTGGCTCCGGGGGTGGGGCTCGAACCCACGACAAACGGATTAACAGTCCGTTGCTCTGCCAACTGAGCTACCCCGGAAGGGAAATCCAAGGCTACCAGCGAGGGCGCCCAGTGCCCAAGGCCACAGACCTAGTCAGATTCGAGGTAACTACGCAATCTCTGGCTGTTGTTTGGGTGACGAAGGCGGGCAAGGGTCTTTTGTTCAATCTGGCGGATTCGCTCTCGCGTCACGCCTTCTTGCCTGGCCACATCGTCGAGAGTTTGTGGCTCACCACTTGAGATACCGAAGCGTTTGTCAATAATGCGGCGATCGCGGTCTGGTAGGTGGTCGAGTTCAAGAGAGATTGCGTCAACCAGTTCACGACGTTGTGCCACGTCTGCAGGTGAATCTGTGGTGTCGCCACCAAACTTGTCGCCCCACGTTGTGGAATCTTCATCACTACTGACTGGTTCATCAAGACTGATTGTGACAGAAGAGATTTGTTTTAGTTCTTCAATTTTTTCTGCAGAAATAAGAGTTCGTTCTGCGAGTTCTGCATATGTTGGCTCACGTTTCAGTTCGACATTGAGTTCTCGGTCGGCTTTTGTGATGCGATTCAACATTTCAACAACATGACTGGGGACACGAATGGTGCGGCCTTGGTCAGCCATGGCGCGCATCATGGCTTGACGAATCCACCATGTGGCGTATGTGGAGAACTTGAATCCCTTTTCCCAGTCATACTTCTCCGCAGCACGCATAAGACCGATATTGCCCTCTTGAATAAGGTCTAAAAGTTGCAGTTCACGGCCGTCGTACTTACGAGCAATTGAGACAACAAGCCGTAAATTGGCAGTGATGAGATGCTCGAACGCTTCTTCACCTTCTCGCATGATGTTGCGTAGTTCACGACGCTGAGTTGCAGTTAATGCACCCCCTGCAGAACGAGCCTTTGCTTCCTGCATGGTGCGAATTGCGCGACCTAATCTCTTTTCGTCATCGGCTGACAGCAACGCCACCTGGCCGATTTCACCGAGATACATTCGCACCGCATCTCCAGCGTCTCCGGCCAGCACGCGTGGTGCAACAACTTTGGGTGGCACCAGCTCCAGTTCGGGTAGCACGGGGATTTCAATTTCGCCCGAGATATCAGGTTCAATTTTGGCGATGGAGATTTTTGCTTCAAGTAACACTGATTCGATATGACGAATCATTTCCGTATTGAGTTCCACGTTTCTGAAGACATGTGCAACCGTGTTCGGGTCAACCAAACCGTCGTCTGACCGCGAGGCCAGCAATGTGGCCCACTCAGCAGCATCCACAGACGGATGCGGCAGCACAATGGTGGACCGACGCGTCATGTGGCTGCCTGAGCTACCTGGGCAAGCCACTGCAGCAAGATCACCGCTGCGGTTGGAGCTTTGTCGTGTTTATTTAGGTCCTCTAGGGCGTTACGTACCATGCGATCATTCTGAATTTGCTCAATATCAGAGCCAAGTCGACGGCGAGAAAGTTCCCGTCGCACAGCGGCCGCAATGAGCGCCCGAGATTCAACAAGCGGATCAGCATCGATGTCATACACCGCTGCTCGCTCAATAATGTCGGCAGCATCGGGTTGAACAGACTGCAATGCCACGTGAACATCGCCGTCGGAAGACGCAATGGCCCGAAAAGCCTCGCGTGATGCATCATCAGGAAAGAGTTCTTCAATCAGCCATGGTGCAATGGTGTCCCATTCGTGAATAAGAAGAGACAAGGCAACAAACCCGGCGCCCTCTGTTGCTTGCTGAACAGGAGCTGCAATTACTACGGGCGCAGAGCCGCCCCTATCTGCAATTTTGACTAGATCAGCTGCCGAGACTCCGGTGTGACTTGCCACTTGGCCTGCATACAACCGACGCACGTTTGAATCGGGATGCTCGTTCACCAGTTCCATGGCTTTAGTCGCTAGTCGAGCACGCGACTCTGGCGAGCGCAGTGGGTTTGCGTCGAACAATCTCTTCAACCGGAAACCAAGAAACGGCATTGCGTCGTTAATGGCACGTGTCAATGCTTCAGGGTCGGAGTTTGCAAGTTCGCCTGGGTCTTTGCCTGCGGGAAACTGCGCAACAGACACCGAAATGTCATATTTCTTTTCCCACGCATAAAACTTGTCGGTTGCACCTTGGCCTGCCGCATCTGCATCAAATGCCAGCACAACATTGCGTGCATAGCGCTTCATAAGTTTCACGTGATCTTCGGTTAATGCTGTACCGCATGTTGCAACAGCAGTTGCAAGCCCGCTGCGATGGAACCCGATGACGTCGGTATACCCCTCGCACACAATGACGCGATCTTCTTTCACCACATTGCCTTTAGCCCAGTTCAGGCCGTACAGCGTGCGCGACTTTACATACACCGGAGTTTCAGTGGAGTTCTTGTACTTCGCTGGGTCTGTTGACCCAGGAAGTATGCGGCCACCAAACGCGACCGCTGCGCCATTTTCATCAAAGATGGGAAACATGACTCGCGCACGGAAGGAATCTTGCAAACGGCCGGCCTTGTTCACAAATCCAAGGCCCACTTCAGCCAACATGGCTGGTGTTGCACCGAGTGATGAGCTGAGAGCATCCCATTCATCAGGTGCCCAACCGAGTCGAAAAGACCGCGCAACGTCGCCAGCCAAACCGCGATCACGCAAGTATTCGCGAGCAGTTCGCGCATCAGGTGATTCAAGAAGTCGCGAGTGATACCAATCAACCGCCCGTTCCATCAGAGCTTGTAATTCTTTGCGATGCTTACGTTCACCGTTTCCAGCACCCGATGTGTAGTGAAGTTCGATTCCGGCTTTGCTGGCAATGCGTTCTACGGAACCAACGAAGTCCAGATGTTCCATCTGCTGGACGAAAGTAAATACATCGCCTTTTACCCCGCAGCCGAAACACATGTACCTGCCCGTTTCATCGTTCACACTGAACGACGGTGAACGTTCGGAATGAAAAGGACAAAGACCGACTTGGCTGCGGCCTGTACGGCGAAGTTGGGAATATGGTGACACCACGTCTGACAAAGTGACGGAGGACCTGACCTTTTGAATATCGTCCTCAGCAATGCCCATGGCATGACATTAGTGCGCCGAGAGAGGACCTACGACTGCGCAGTCGGCGTGGAGCGAAGTGAGGCAACAATCGAGACCACAAGAATAATGGCAATGACTGCTAACGACGCTGCGATGGGCATGTGCCACCAATACGACAGAACCATCTTCACGCCAACAAACGCCAAGATGACTCCGAGACCTGTCTGCAAGTACTGGAAGCGGTCCCGCATGTCAGCAAGTAGGAAGTAGAGCGCTCGAAGTCCCAAGATTGCGAACGCATTCGATGCAAACGCGATGTATTGCTCGTTGGTCACTGCCAAAACGGCCGGCACAGAGTCAACAGCAAATATCACATCCGTTATTTCGACCAGGACCAACACAGCAAGTAACGGCGTCGCCAACCGCTTGCCGTTAACCCTTGTGAATAGTTTCTGACCATCAAGTTCGTCTGTTGAGGGAACAAAACGATGAAATATCTTCATTGCCTTGCTCTTAGAAGGGTCAAAACCGTCATCGTGGCTCTGCAGCAGTTTGATACCGGAATACAGAAGGAAAAGACCAAAAATTATCAGCGTCGCCTTGAATGCATTGATAATGGCTATGCCTGCGAATATGAAACTGAGCCGCATCGCAATAGCTCCAAAAATACCCCAGAAGAGAACTCGGTGTTGATACTGCTTTGGGACTTGAAAATGAGCAAATAACACGGCCCACACAAACACATTGTCAATACTGAGACTTTGTTCAATGAGGTATCCGCCCATGTATTCGCCAGCTGCTGCCGAGCCGAACTCCCACAGGATGACTAACGCAAAAAGTAAGCCAAGACTGACCCAGACGATGGACTCGATGGCTGCTTCACGCGCATGAATCTCGTGGGCCTTACGGTGAATCACCAAGATGTCGATCAGCAACATCGCTGCGAGTATGGACAACAGAAATGGCCAATGCCATCCCTCGATGGCGAGGTCAACCTTTCCACTGGACGAACCAGTACCAGACGCGACGAGTGAACCGAGGGAGAACATCTGAACGATAATAGTTGACTATTTAGTGTCTGTCTTGGCACCACCAATGACAGCTTGAGCAGCCGACAAGCGTGCGATGGGAACACGGTACGGAGAGCAACTGACATAGTTCAGTCCGGCGCGATAAAACAATCCGATTGACTCTGGATCTCCACCATGTTCACCGCAGACTCCCATTTTGAGTCCACGCTTCACCTTGCGACCTCGTTCGGCAGCGATGAATACCAATTCACCCACTCCATTTTGATCGATTGTCTCAAATGGGTTGTGCTTCAGCAGGCCCGCTTCTAAATAGGCGGGCATCATGCGGCTCTCGACATCATCACGGCTGAATCCAAATGTCATTTGCGTGAGGTCATTTGTTCCGAAACTAAAGAAATCGGATACCTCTGCTAATTCATCTGCTCGCAATGCGGCACGAGGAGTCTCGATCATGGTTCCGATAGAGACCTTCGGACGTTTAATAGTTTTCCCACCCTTTTTCGACTGTGGAGCTGGTCGCGAATTGATATCTGCAAGAACCTCTTCCACCCAACTACGAGCTAATGCCAACTCTTCTTTGGTGACGGTGAGGGGAATCATGATTTCAACAATGGGTTCATACCCCTTGGCGGCGACATCATCTGCAGCCTCCATCAGTGCACGCACTTGCATGGCATAGAGGCCAGGCTTTATAACACCGAGCCGAACCCCGCGAGTACCCAGCATGGGGTTCACCTCGCTCCACTCGTGAGCGGCTCTCAACAGTGTGTCATCTTCAGCAGACAGACCAGATGTCGCCTTCTTAATTTCTAGTTCTTCAATGCGAGGCAAGAACTCATGCAGTGGAGGGTCAAGTAGACGCACCGTGACAGGAAGTCCAGACATCTCTTTCAGTAACGCCACGAAATCTTTCTTCTGAACTTTCCGTAGTTCTTCGAGGGCAGCTGCTTCTTCTGCTGGAGTGCTAGCAAGAATCATTCGACGAACGACCGGCAATCTGTCAGCTGCTAAGAACATGTGCTCTGTACGGCAAAGCCCGATTCCTTGTGCACCGAGTTCACGAGCTTTCTTTGCGTCTTCGTCTGTGTCGGCGTTAGCACGAACATCCATCTTGCCTTTACGCACTTCGTCAGACCATTTCAAAATGGTGTCGAACTCTTTCGGCGGCTTTGACGCCATCAACGCAAGTTGTCCGAGCATTACTTCGCCAGTTGTTCCATCAAGCGACAACCAGTCGCCTTCTTTCACTGTGACTCCGTTTGCGGTGAATGACTTGCCCGAAATTTTGACTGCATCTGCACCAACGATTGCTGGAGTGCCCCATCCGCGAGCAACGACTGCTGCGTGGCTGACAAGACCACCACGCGAGGTGAGAATGCCCTTTGCAACCATCATGCCGTGCACATCTTCTGGGCTCGTTTCCGAACGAACCAAGATGACATCTTTGCCTGCCGTGGCAGCGGCCGCTGCGTCATCGGCGGTGAAAAACACTTGACCTACTGCAGCGCCAGGAGACGCCGCGAGACCCTTTGCAATTCCCTTTTCCTTTGTTGCGAACTGTGGATGCAGAACCTGATCAAGATGATCTGCCGCAACTCGCATAATGGCTTCGGTCTTTGAAATCTTCCAGGCCTTCTTGCCCGTGCCTGTTGGCTTTGTCATATCGACAGCCATCTTCAATGCAGCAGCCCCGGTGCGCTTGCCGACTCGTGTCTGCAGCATCCACAACTTGCCTTGCTCAATTGTAAACTCGGTGTCACACATGTCTTTGTAATGACGTTCGAGTCGAGCAAAGATCTCCATCAATTCACTATGAATTTTGGGGAACTTCTTCTTCAGTGCATTGAGATCTTCGGTATTACGAATTCCTGCAACAACATCTTCACCTTGTGCATTGACCAAGAAGTCTCCATATGGTTTCGGGTCCCCTGTTGCTGCGTTACGAGTGAAACCAACACCCGTGCCTGAGTTGTCATCACGATTTCCAAAAACCATCGCTTGCACATTTACGGCAGTGCCCAATTCGTGGCTGATCTTTTCTCGCACGCGATACGCGATGGCGCGAGGTCCGTTCCACGACCGAAAGACAGCCTCAACTGCGCCACGCAACTGCTTGGCTGGGTCTTGCGGGAACGGCTTGCCAGTGGCTGTGGCAACTGCTTTCTTATATACCTCGCATAGTTCTTTCAATGCAGGTGCTGGAATATCAGCATCCGTCTTGGCGTGTGCGACTTCTTTTGCCTTGTCGAGAGCATGTTCAAAGACTTCACCGTCAAGGCCAAGAACAATGCGGCCGTACATTGAAATGAACCGGCGATACGAGTCATACGCAAATCGTTCGTTGTTTGTTGTTGTTGCCAAAGCAATGACGCTCTTATCGTTCAGACCGAGGTTCAAGACCGTGTCCATCATTCCGGGCATTGAGAACTTCGCACCTGAGCGAACTGAAACGAGCAACGGGTCTTTGGAGTCGCCTAACTTGCGACCCATCTTTTTTTCCAACGCCGCGACATGCTTCGTCATTTCATCTGTCAGGCTCTTTGGCCATCCACCATGCATGTAATCGCGACATGCATCTGTACTGATAGTAAAACCATGCGGAACAGGCAAGTTCAACACGCTCATCATCTCAGCTAAATTGGCGCCCTTTCCACCAAGGAGATCTTTGTACTCCATGGGTGGACGACGGTGTTTGTGATCGAAGGCATAAACGTATGACACTCCGAAAGTCTAGGCGGATAGGGCTTAGCCTCTCTCCTCAATAGACTTGCGACATGAGAAGTCCGATACACCATGCCGCGCGCAATGTGTTCAATGTGTTTGGCTTCCCAACAACCGTTAAACCAGGTTTTGCCGTATTTCTTGCCTTTTTGGTTTTCCTCTATCCGTACCCCTTGGGACTCTGGATGGCTGGTGCCGTCGGCATCTTTACATTGATACACGAATTGGGTCACGCTGTGGCAGCTCGCATGTCTGGCTGCACCGCATCCATCTCACTTGATTTCATGGTGGCCTACGCCGCCTACGAGCCGAGAACACCTCTGACGTGGGGCCAGAAAGCCCGCATTGCAATTGCAGGCCCATCACTGCAAATAACTTGTGCGATCGCAGTGTTGTTACTGAACAGCACGAACCCATTTAGTCGAGCTGAAATCTCCATCAGCGATGCAACTATTTCTATTTGGTGGGCCGGTATTGCCTTGGGAGTGCTTAATTTAGTACCTCTTCTTCCACTTGACGGTGGTGCATTCGTTGCAAGCATTGTCGAACGTTTCATGCCTGGCCGTGGGAATAACATTGTTTTGAAAGCAAGCGCAGCTTTGACTGCGCTGTTGTTTGGACTCTGCATTGTTACAAGCAACACAGAATTAGCCCCACTTCTCGTGTTTATGTTGTTCATGCAGTATCAGACCCTTTCAGCACCACAACGCCAGAAGAAGTTCCTATCGAATCCTGCTCTTTCACCTGAGGGCGACCCCGAATTCGACGCAATGATTGCAGCCAGTCTTCTTGCTACTGGGGAGGCAACTATGGCATTGCGGTTCGCAACTGAGGCATATCGTCTATGCCCCGCCGACACCAATGCCTTTATGGCCGCTCGCAGTGCAATGAAACTGGGAGACCATTCATTAGCTATGCGATGGCTACACATTTCCGAACAATCACAATTCGATTCGGGACGCTTTCAGATTCTGTTTAATCACGCCACCGACTTTGATCAACTACGCGGGCATAGCGACATGTCAGACGAGTGGTTCACCAACCGTTGATGTTCGCGCGATGCGCGCTAGCGCAATGTGTGCACCAATAGACGTCACTGTGCCGACTGATTGCTCATTTTCCATCACGCGAGCACCAACTCCGAGACCGTTTCGCGGCAATGCACGAATGACAACTGGTGCCGTGGTTCCACGAGAGTCCATTCGTTCGACAAGTTCTTGGCCCGGATAACACCCCTTCGTAAAACTCACGGCTACTGACAAAATGCCTGTGGTCCCCGGAATATCGCCGACGAGAATATCTACACCAAGTTTTGGCCAACGAGCGTCTGCACGGGAGTAGTCAATACGTTCTGGCTCGGTCTCTTCACCCAGGGTCGGTAGGTGCGATGCATCGGCAATAACGTCGATTTCATCAGCGGAATCCCAATACGGAATTGCGCGTCCTGGCCCAACGCCAATTTCGCGCACCGCATCGGGGCCACGAAATGCTCTGACCACCCAATCACTGCGGCGCATCGTGACTTTCGCACGCAAGACGAACCGTTGTAACCGTGCGATTACCGCATCAGCGAATCCTGCGTCAACATCAAGAGTAAACACGGTATTTTCGTGGCGAACTACCCGCACGAGCGCCGATACATGACCAGTTGGTTCAAGCAGCAAACTGTGGATGCTTGCGGCGACATCTAATGATGCAATGTTATTGGCTAGCTGTGAATGCAAGAACGTTTGCGCGTCATCACCTTGTACAACAATGACCTCACGGGCAATGTCAGCCCAAACAATGGTGGTCATGCTGTAGTCCCTGCTTCACGGCGGCGTTGCGTCATTCGCTCAGCAGCTGGAATGGTAGCGAGCAAGGCACGCGCCTTGTTTTCACATTCCAAATCTTCATCTGCAGGGTCGCTATCGGCAACGATTCCGGCACCAGCCTGCAAACTTGCAAATTTCGGACCAACAAACATCGTGCGAATCGCAATTGCGGTATCGAGATTTCCGGAGAAATCCACGTAACCGACAACGCCTGCATATGGTCCACGCTTTACTGGTTCCAATTCATCGATGATTTCCATTGCGCGCACTTTTGGTGCTCCACTCACAGTGCCGGCAGGCAATGTTGCGCGCAACACATCAATAGGGCCAAGGCCAGGTTTCAAGTCACCCGACACTTGAGATGTGAGATGCATCACGTGGCTGTAGCGCTCAAGTGTCATGAGTTCATCCATTTGTACAGAACCAAAAGTTGAGACTCGACCAACATCGTTACGAGCAAGGTCGACCAACATGATGTGCTCTGCTACTTCTTTGGGATTTTCACGCAATTCACCGGCAAGTCGCTTGTCGTGCTCATCATCAATTCCTCGCTTACGTGTTCCAGCAATCGGACGAGACACAACTCGTCCATTCACCAGTTGCACGAGAGGTTCAGGAGACCCACCGACAATGGTGAGATCAGGTTGACGCAAGAAATACATGTACGGGCTGGGGTTCACCTGACGAAGCACTCGATACACATCAAACGGGTCGGCAGTGAGGTCAATGTCAAACCGTTGTGACAGAACTACTTGGAAAATATCACCGGCACGAATGTATTCCTTGGCCACATCAACTGCTGAGCGATATTGACCATCGGGCAGAGACGAGCGTGTCTTTGGCAAGTTCTCACCAGCTACTGGTGGCTCTACTGCTACATAAGCAAGTGGGCGAGCAAGATCAGCGACTGCTTCATGTACGCGCGCAACGGCGGCATCATACGCCACCCCGATTTGTGCATCGGTCAATCCGGCAACAGGAACACTTTCCAGCATGTAAACGCGTTGGCGCCAATGGTCGAATGCAGCAAGCGAACCAATGATACTGATGGAAGCATCGGGCAAGTCCCTATCATCACGCGGCACGTTTGGTAGGACTTCAATCTCTCGAACAACGTCATACCCAAGGTGGCCCATAAGCCCACCTTGCAACGGTGGAAGATCTGGAAAGAGTGGCGCACGATAGATGCGCAACAGTTCTTCCATTGCAGCCAACATGCCCTTATCTAACGGAACACTTGCGGGCACATCACCAGAGACCGTTAGTACACCATTGCGTAGTGTCAATGTTCCGCGTGGGTTACGCCCGACAAAGGAATACCTGCTCCACCGCTCGCCATGTTCAACTGATTCGAGCAGGAAGCCATCATCATCGCCCACCAATTTGATGAATGCCGCAACTGGAGTTTCGAGGTCAGCGAGAATTTGAGTCCAGACAGGGACAACTGTGTGCAGTTTCGCCAATTCTATAAATTCAGCACGCGACGGCGTGATGGCAGTACCGGTCATTCGTCGTCGCCAAACGCACGGTAGAAACACGACCGCTCGCCCGTATGGCACGCACCGCGTCCTTCTTGGTCAACTTTGAAGAGCAATGTGTCGCCGTCGCAGTCGAAATATGCCTCGCGCACAAACTGTCGATCCCCACTGGTATCACCCTTGCGCCACAACTCATTGCGGCTACGGCTGAAATACACCATGCGCCCTTCTGCAAAAGTCATGCGGAGAGATTCTTCGCTCATCCATGCCATCATCAAGATGTCGCCCGTATCTACACACTGTGCAATCACCGGTATAAGACCGTCGGCATTGTACGACACGCCAGACAATTGATCGGCGGTGGCAAGAATGACGCGCCCGCGTGAATTGTTTGAAGTCTGGTCGTTGTTGCTCACTGTAAGTACGGTACCGTCTTGCCCCGTGGGAGTGGAAACTATTTACCTAGAAACCATTGATGGCGTCAATGTTGAAGCCGATTTAGTGCGCACTGATGCCGACCTCGTGCGTGCAGTTGTGATTATTGGCCACCCACACCCCCTGTACGGCGGTGACCGTTTCAATCATGTGGTCCGAGCCATGCAAGAAGTGGCACTGCGCCATGATTGCCATTCCATAGCGGTTGACTTTCGTGGTGTAAATAATTCCGGTGGATTTCATGATGGCGGTGACTCTGAACGGCTTGACCTAGCTGCTGCGTGTGAATTGTCTGACCTGATCGCACCAGAAGTTCCGATCATCATGACCGGATACTCGTTTGGTTCAGTTGTGGGGCTCAATGTCAGTAATCCGTGGATTGCCGGATGGATTGCAGTGGCCCCACCTGCACAGATGATGAAGTCGCTTCCCTCTGCTGCAAATTCTCCACGACCAAAACTCATTATTGCTGCTGAACATGACCAGTTCACAACACCAGACGATATGGCAACTGCAGTGTCAACCTGGAGCAACACTGAAATTATTTTGGCCACAGGGGTTGATCATTCATTTGCCGTGAACGCCTCATCGCTCTGCAACACCGCTCTGTCTCGCCTGCTGGAAACAATTTCCTAATTAGGAATTACGAACACGAATACCGCGTGAGGCCATGTCACGTTTAGCATCACCAATTGTGTGTTCGCCGAAGTGAAATATCGATGCAGCTAGTACACCTGTTGCGCCACCTTCGATGACACCTTCAGACAAATGTCCGAGCGTGCCCACACCGCCACTTGCGATGACCGGGACACCTACAGCGTCGGAAACCGCGCGGGTAAGACCAAGATCAAAACCATCTCGCGTGCCATCACGATCCATAGATGTCAGAAGAATTTCACCAGCGCCTAGCGACACTGCTGCCACTGCCCACTCCACAGCATTTAATTCTGTTGCAGTACGTCCACCGTGCAGAAACACCATCCACTGATGAGTTGCCGCATCCCATTTGGCGTCAATAGCACACACCACGCACTGAGATCCGAATTCATCTGCAATGTCTGCAATTACCTGTGGTCGCTGCACAGCAGATGTATTAACGCTGATTTTGTCTGCACCGGCACGCAACAAAGCTCGCGCATCCGATAGTTCACGGATACCGCCGCCCACAGTGAACGGAATAAACACTTCTTCGGCAGCGCGAGAAACAACATCAATCATGGTGTCACGCCCATCAGATGATGCAGTGATATCTAAGAACACCAATTCATCAGCGCCTTGTGCGTCATAGCGGGCCGCTAATTCCACTGGATCACCTGCATCACGTAAATCAACAAAATTTATTCCTTTAACGACTCGACCATTCGTGACGTCGAGGCAAGGAATAACGCGGGCAACAAGATCTGGATTCACGACAACACCACCAAAGCCTCAGACACTGTGAACTTCGATTCATACAAAGCTTTGCCAACAATGACGCCATTCAACCCAATAACTGCCGCCAACTCTGCAAGATGGGACAAAGTGCCCACGCCACCGCTTGCAACAACGGGTATTGACGTACGAGACACAGCGCGTGCAAGCCCTTCAACGTCTGGGCCAGTCAACATGCCATCGCGAGAGATATCTGTAATCACAAACGCCGATGCTGTAGGAAATTGAGTCAACAAGTCATCTACTTGCACGCCAGAAGATTCTGTCCAGCCATGGGTAGCTGCGACGCCATTGCGATGATCAAGACCGACAGCAACGGAAACAACATCGGACACGCGCCGCACGAGCGCAGGGTCGGCAACTGCTGCAGAACCCATGACAACGCGCGTGACTCCGGCGGCCGCAAGAGCTTCAGCGTCAGCTTCTGTACGCACGCCTCCCCCTACTTGCAATGATGCGCGACCAGCGATGGCACGAGCAACAGAAGCAATAACAGAACGATTGACAGGTTCACCACTGCGGGCTGCATCTAGATCAACCATGTGCACCCACGTTGCCCCCTGGTCAACGAACGACAGAGCCATGGCAACAGGGTCAACCCCATACACAGTGCTGTCGTCGTACTCGCCTTGGCGCAAGCGCACTACTTTGCCGCCAAATACATCAATCGCTGGATACAAAATCATGACGTTGCCACTGACTTCACAAAATTTTTAAGCAACTGCAATCCGGCCGTTGCAGATTTCTCTGGGTGAAACTGCGTTGCGAAGACATTGTTGCGACGAAAAGCAACATTTAATGTCTCGCCATAACGAACCGTGGCTGCAACATCATTGATGTCTGTGGGAACACCGTGCAGTGAATGAACGAAATACATCCACGGTCGTTCTTCAAGTCCGGCAAACAAAACATCACTCTTTGTGATGTTGAGTTGATTCCACTGCATTTGTGGTCGGGGCACATCAGAAGACAACCACTGCACACAGCCTGGAATAATGCCAAGTCCGGTTGCTGTCTCATCTTCTTCGCTCGAATCGAACAACATTTGCATGCCAACACAAATACCCATGAATGGCACTCCGCGCGCTACGGAATCGTAGACAACAGATTCAAGACCTGCAGTACGCAAAGCATTCATGCATGCACCGAAGGCTCCAACGCCCGGCAAGACAACAGCATCCGCTGATTCAGCGATACGGGCGTCAGCAGTCAGGACAGCATCGGCACCGACACGTTCTAACGCTTTTTGCGCTGAGCGCAAATTTCCGATTCCGTAATCAAGCACCGCAACGCGCGGGCGTGATGTCACGAAAGAACACCCTTCGTAGAGGGCACTCCCGCCGATTCAATGCGGACTGCGTCGCGTAAACAACGAGCGAGTCCTTTGAATGTTGCTTCGATGATGTGATGCACATTGCGCCCTGCGTGCAAATTGACATGCAAAGTGATTGCGGCTGCATTAGCAAGAGATGAAACGGCATGTTCAGCGAGTGACGGATCAAACGCCGGATTACCAAGTGGCAAACACTCAGGTAGTTCAACATTCCACGCCACAAAAGCGCGTCCACTGAGATCTAATGCAACCTCTATGAGTGCTTCGTCAAGCGGGTACAAGCCACTAGCAAAACGGCGTACTCCGGCTTTATCGCCGAGTGCTTCGCGTATTGCTTCACCAACACAGATTGCGACATCTTCCACTGTGTGATGTGTATCGATGTGCAGGTCGCCCTTGGCTGCAATTGTGAGGTCAAACCCTCCGTGACGTGCCAACTGCTCAAGCATGTGGTCGTAGAACGGGATACCCGTCGAAATAGACGCAGTCCCCGATCCGTCAAGATTGATGGACACATCAATGGATGTCTCTTTTGTGTTGCGTGTGATCTGGGCTGTACGTGCCATGTCTCTATTCTCGCCGCTCAACGCCCGTCTCGGACTGTCAATTACGTGATTTTTGGTTAATTGATTGACAGAGCGGCCGAGAGGGCGCCCAAGAATGTCGAGTTCTCGTCAGCAGTGCCGACGGTGACCCGCAAACAGCCAGATAATCGCGGCCATGTGCTGCAGTCACGAACCAATACCCCTGAGTCAACCATTCGCTGCCACACGGCAGACGCCGCAGACGACCGAGGCCGGAACAGAATGAAATTAGACCCGCTTGGCCAGACATCACAGTCCATATCACTGACTGCAGTAAAGATCCGAGTGCGCTCTGATTTAATGGCATCGACGCGCTGTTCCATTTCAGACACAAAACCAAGCGCAGCAATAGTTGCCGCTTGCTTGAACGAATCCAGATGATATGGAAGGACAGCAATTTCTAAGTCGGCGATCATTTGTTTCGGCGCCACTACATAACCCACGCGCAGTGCAGCCATTGACAATGTCTTTGAGAATGTTCGAGTGACCGCAAGAGGCTTGTCTTCAGACACCATGTCCATGGCAGACCATTCGGAAAACTCTGCATACGCTTCGTCCACAACGACAATGCCCGTTGTGTGCGCAAGCATCGCCTCAAGGTTTGCCCGAGGCTCAATAAGTCCTGTCGGATTATTCGGATTGCACAGGAACGACACAGAGGGCTTATGGCGCGTGAGCACGCGCTCTATTTCTAATGCATCAAGCGTCAGGTCGGCTTTGCGCTCCCCTTGCACAACATCGGCACCTGTGACGCGCGCAATTTGGGAATACATCTGATACGTGGGCTCAAAGGTTGCCACGCAACGACCCGCGCCTCCGTATGCCAACAGAATTGTTTGAATCACTTCATTAGAGCCATTTGCCACAAAAATATTTGCCGGAGAAACATTGTGTCGGCGCGCAATTGTTTCGCGTAGTTCAATTGCACCTCGATCGGGATACCGATTCCATTCAATATCTCTTGCAATGTTTGCAACGGCGTCCAGCCAACCGTCTGGCGGCGGAAACGGTGACTCATTAGTATTGAGCCGAACAGGCACATCAACCTGCGCAGAGTGATACCCACTCATCGCCTGAATCTGTTCTCGCGGATTAAATGTGGTCACAGCGGCAACTTAGTCAACAAAGCCACAAACTAACGAGCAATTTTCTCTGCGCGAATCAACAACCGCTCAGCAGACAACAAGGCCCGCTCTGCTTCAAACATGGCGCTGACAAGATCTTCATGGTTTGCACCAATGTTCTCTATGAGCCCCGCGACTCTCATTCGATAGCGGTTTACGGCATCTGCTGCTGCGCCCAGTTCGGCACAAATGGTGGCTGTCATCGAACAGACGCTACTTGACTGTCGTCACTTCGCCTTTGACTTTGATGGCATCAGAGTGGCTGGACAGATGTCTTCCAACTCACAGATGCCACATTTCGGCTTCTTTGCATCACACACACGACGCCCGTGCAAGATAAGACGCAGTCCGAAACGACCCCACTCTGGCGGGTCAATGAATCCGTTGAGAACCCTTTCCACCTTCACAGGATCTTCCTCCGTGGTGAGCCCAAGACGGCGCGACAACCGGCCAACATGTGTATCGACAGCAAGACCTGGCAAATCAAAGACCACACTGCGCAGCACATTTGCAGTCTTGCGACCGACACCGGGAAGCGTCACCAAGTCCTCCATCTCATGAGGAATGACTGAAGCAAATCGATCAACAACGTTGCGGCCCATGCCGATGAGATTCTTTGCCTTGCTCTGATAAAAACCCGTTGAGCGAATGATTGTTTCAAGTTCTGTTGGGTTCGCTTCAGCCAACGCCAGTGGAGTCGGGTATTTGGCAAAAAGCGCGGGGGTCACCATGTTCACTCGCACATCGGTGCATTGCGCCGACAAGATGGTGGCAGCCAGCAGTTCATAGGCGTTCGAATGGGTCAGTTCACACTCAGCTGTCGGGTACAACACCGCGAGACGACTGGCTATTTCTTTTGCGCGGCCAGCTGGCGTTCTCGGCTTTCCCATGACAAAAAGGTACCCTGACACGCGTGCGTTCACTCGAAATCAAGAGACAGATGGACCCGTCAAGCATTGACGAGGTCTCAGCGCTCATTAACGACACATGGCGAGCCGACGGCGTGCGACCACTGAGTGACCATCTCTGGCTTGATTTACGTGAAGGTGGACGTAAGGGATTCGCTGGAGTCATCGTTCGCGATACCGACCACAACCACATTGTGGGGTACTGCCAAATATCTCGAGGAAACGAGTCGTGGTCGCTTGACCTCATTGTTCACCCCCACCACCGATATGACTCGATGGAAATTGCGCCAGACCTCATTACCGCAGCACTCGACATCGTTGCAAGCGAAGGTGGAGGACACGTGCACTGGTGGGTGTTTGAACCAAACAATATTCATAGACAACTCGCCCACAATGCAGGGCTTGCATCCGGCCGACACTTAGTGCAGATGCGCAGGTCGCTTCCTCTCAGCGATGAACAACTCTTTCTCGTTACCGATTTCGCCACGACGCCATTTCGCACTGGCGTAGATGAAGATGCTTGGCTTGCTGTCAACAATGCGGCCTTCAGTGCCCATCCCGAACAAGGCGGTTGGACGCGCGATGTCATTGCTGCTCGCCAAGCCGAGAACTGGTTCAACCCAGATGGCTTCTTGATGCACTGGGACAATTCCTCTCTCGCTGCTTTCTGCTGGACCAAAGTGCATCGCGATACCGAACCTCAGATGGGCGAAATTTATGTCATCGCCGTTGACCCCACGCATGCAAGTAAGGGTTTAGGGCGGCGTATGACAATTGCGGGCCTTGCTTATTTGGCCAAACAGAATGTGCCCTATGCAATGTTGTATGTCGACGCCGATAACGCAGCGGCAATGTCTGTATACACTTCGCTCGGATTCACCTCTCATCACCGCGAACTCGCCTTTATCGGCGATGTGGCAGCAAAGTAACTAATGACAACTCTCTACGACCCGACTCGCGAAGAAATCGCAACAATTCTCGAAGGCGAAGCTTCCTACCGGCTCGACCAACTGTGGACTGGCATGTACACACACTTCAAGAAACCATCTGATATTCAAACTCTGCCTGCGGCGCTACGCGCAAAACTTGATGCAGAATTGCCAGAGGGACTGATCGAAATTCGTCGTGAGACTTCAGAAAACGGCGACACCGTGAAGTTTTTGTGGCACCTTCTTGAAGGCAACCACCCCATTGAAACAGTTCTCATGTATTACGACGAGCGCGCCACCGTGTGCGTCAGCACTCAAGCTGGTTGCGCCATGGCGTGTGGTTTTTGCGCTACAGGCCAAGCAGGGTTCAACCGTCAACTGTCCCCTGGTGAGATCATCGAGCAAGTTGTACGTTGCGCACGAGAAGCAGCGACCAAAAATCGCCGTATCGACAACATTGTGTTCATGGG
>JBBANI010000030.1:0-18725 GCA_040402015.1 Ilumatobacteraceae bacterium | reverse complement strand
CCTTGAGATAGCCCAGGCTGCGACTATTGCGCCACTCGCTGACATAGCGGGACAATTGGGAATAGCAGAAGAGTTTCTCGAGCCATACGGGCGACATGTCGCCAAGATTGATTTATCTGTATTGCAGAACGTGTCGTCACGTCCTGCTGGAAAATATGTAGTTGTCACCGCCATCACGCCGACTCCACTTGGAGAAGGAAAGACGACTACGTCGGTAGGTCTTGCGCAAGCAATGAAACACATCGGCAAGGTGGGGCTGCTGGCACTACGTCAACCGTCAATGGGGCCGACTTTTGGAATTAAGGGTGGAGCAGCAGGCGGTGGGTATAGCCAAGTGATTCCCATGGAAATTTTGAACTTGCATCTCACAGGTGATTTCCACGCAGTAACAGCTGCGCACAATTTGCTTGCAGCCATGGTTGATAATCATCTCCATCAGGGCAACGCATTACGTCTTTCTCTTGGGAAAATCACATGGAAGCGCGTTCTTGATGTCAATGATCGTGCCTTGCGCAGTGTGACGATTGGTCAGGGTTCGCAAGAAGACGGAATTGAACGGACTTCAGGCTTTGATATCACTGCCGCATCTGAAGTGATGGCATTGCTGGCGTTAGCGACATCAATGGAAGATCTTCGTGCTCGACTTGGACGCATTGTCGTTGGCTATACAGACAGCGATGTAGCTGTGACCGCAGAACAGATTGGTTGTGCTGGTGCAATGGCCGTCATTTTGCGTGATGCCATCAAACCAAACCTGATGCAAACGCTCGAGAACACTCCGGCACTCATTCACACAGGTCCGTTTGGAAATATTGCCACAGGAAACTCATCCGTCATCGCAGACAAGATAGGCATACATATGTGTGACTATCTCATTACTGAGGCCGGATTCGGTGCAGACATGGGTGCAGAACGATTTTTCAATATCAAATGTCGAGTCTCTGGTATGAAACCGGATGCTGCGGTGTTGGTGGCAACTGTTCGGGCGTTGAAAGCGCATTCTGGTTTGTACAAAGTTGTTGCAGGTAAGCCACTTCCTGCTGAGATGTTGCGAGAGAATCCTGATGATGTTCGGGCCGGTGCTGCCAACTTGGCAAAGCAGATAGAGAATGTTCTCGCACACGGGGTGTCGCCCGTAGTCGCAATTAATGCATTCCCCACTGACTTTGCTAGTGAACATGACGTTATTCGTGAGATTGCAGAATCTATGGGTGCGCGTGTTGCAGTGTGCACACACTTTTCTGATGGCGGTGCTGGTGCAGTTGACTTGGCACACGCAGTGGTTGCTGCATGCGATGAGATGAACAACTTCCACTTTCTGTATGACGAATCTGCGTCGCTAAAAGAAAAGATCTATGCCGTTGCCACTAAAATTTATGGTGCGGCCGCCGTTGAATATTCAGTTCTGGCAAATGAACAGTTGTCACGGTACGACGCCAATGGTTTCAGTAACTTGCCCGTGTGCATAGCCAAAACTCATCTCAGTATTAGTGGTGACCCCACGTTGAAAGGCGCGCCCACTGGTCACACTCTGGTTGTGCGAGAAGTACGCGCATCAGTAGGGGCTGGTTTTATTTACCCCGTAGTGGGGAACATGCGTACCATGCCTGGTTTAGGGGCTGACCCTGCTGCTTTGCATATTGACATTGGCCCAGATGGGCGCATTGTCGGTTTGTTCTGAGTTATTTGCCGCGAAGTGCATCGACGATTGGCGCGCACTCGTCAATGTTCTCTGCACCAACGATGGTGTAGTTAAAGCCCCACCGTTCGCGACGTTCGAGCAATTGCTCGATGCATTCCTCAACTGAACCGATAAGAGCAAATGGCGAGTTATTGATCAAGTCTGCTGCAACACCAAACATTGATGAGATACCTTCGACTGTTGCAGCGCGGTCATTCGTTACTTTCACAAAGAACGTACGAATGTTCATTTCGATGTCGTTGATTCGATGAGCGCCAGCGGCAGCAACAACTGCGACTTTTTCGTCTACTGATTCTGCAGTCATGGTTGAAAGTGCTTCCGGTCCAACAACGCCAGCGGTCAATGTGCCGTTGATGCCAATGATGTCTGCTTCACGGGCCGCATAAGTCAAAACACGCTTACCTCCGCCTCCAATGAGAAGTGGCGGGCGAGCCTGTATCGGTTTTGGCTGACCGTTGTAATTGGTGATGGTGTAGTGGTCGCCTGAAAATGAAAAGGAACCCTCTGCCATTGCGCCACGAATGACGGCAACGCCTTCAATGAATCGATCAATGCGAACTTTGGGGGAGTCGTACGGCATTCCTGCTTCTTCGTAATCGCTGATCATCCAGCCAGCACCAAGTCCAATGTCGAGACGTCCATCGGAGAGTAGATCGATAGTTGCAAGTTCTTTTGCAAGGACAACAGGGTGTTTGTAATCGTTGTCGAATACCAATGCACCGACACGCAAAGTGGTTGTGGCGTTTGCAGCTGCCATTAATGCAGGCACGGGCGCCAACTGGTCTGTGAAATGATCAGGCATGGTGAGGACTTCATAACCCGCAGCCTCTGTGCGGCGGGCCAGTTCAGACCATCCTTTTGCTGTTGTCTCTTTGGAGACTTGAACACCGAATCTGAAACCGCGATGAGGGAATTGTGACATAAACCAACGCTACCGAAATGGGTGACACGATGCGTCAACCCCAGACAAGTACGGTGTTTTGTGTTGTGAAGTCCCCTCTGAATTGGTCCGTGCGCTTTGGCGTTGCTCTCGTAGCATCTTCGATGTTGTTGACGGGCGTAGTCATCGGTGCAGCACCGCAGGTATGGCGGGCACTCAATGCGCACCAAGAGACTCCAGTGGTACTTCCGATCTTCAGCGGGCTATCAACTCGAACGCGCATCATGGGTGTTGCTGATAAGCAAATTGGTGTCTTTGAATTGGAGAACAGTCAGCCACTGGATATCGCTTCGGTTCCAGACATTGTTGTTGCAGCCGTGTTGGCGGTAGAAGATTCTGGTTTCTATCAACACAAGGGCGTGAACCTTCGTGCGCTCGTGCGCGCCACCCTGGCAAATTTCCAATATTCAAGTGGCAGACAGGGCGCATCCACCATTACGCAACAGGTTGTGAAAAATGAGTTCCTTGCAGGCCTGCCGCGTGACGGTAGATACAAGATTCTGCAAGCTCGATATGCAGTAATGATGGAAAAGAAAGTGTCGAAAGCACAAATTGTGGAGCGCTATCTCAACACAGTGTTCTTCGGAAACAATGCCTACGGCATTCAAGCTGCAGCTGATGTGTACTTTCAAAAGAAGGTCTCTGAGCTGTCTTTGACTGAAGCAGGGTTCTTGGCTGGTCTTGTTCGTGCTCCCTCCACCTTTGACCCCATTCGGCGGCCTGAACAGTCACGGCGTCGATTTGAGCAAGTTTTAGAGCGCTTTATTGATGTCGGTCTGATGACGACAGAGCAACGCGATACAACATTGGAAACGTGGCAGCCACCAGAGTCGGTTACTAGTGCCCCAGAGAGGCCAACAAGCCGCACATATTTCACCGAGATGGTGCGTGACTATTTGTTGAACAAATCAACAATTCTTGGTGCAACGTACCCAGAGCGGTACAACGCATTGTTCCGTGGCGGAATTACAGTGCACACCACCATTGACCCAGTGTTACAAGCAAAAGCAGAGAAAGCAGCAAAGGAAAAACTGCCAGCCAACAAGACCGGAATTCAATCATCAATGATGTCATTAGATACGGCCACTGGAGCGATGCGAGCAATTGTGGGTGGACCCGGATTCTCGCCTGGTCGTAACGAAGTGAACCTTGCACTGCGTCGACGCCAAACGGGTTCAAGTGTCAAGTTGTTTGTACTGACTGCAGCGTTAGAAGCGGGTGCTCAGGCAAGTGACCTAATAGACGGAACCTTGCCGTGCACTTTTCCTAATCCTGGTCTTCCAGAAGAGCCTTTTGTCATTACAAAGGGTGTCAGTCATCCTGTGTCACCCTTGGCAGAACAAACATGGCTGTCAATTAACTGTGCCTATGCGAGATTGGCGCAAATTGTTGGTCTTAACCGTGTTGTCAATATGACATACAGGCTTGCATCATCAAGTTATTTATCGCGAGATCTGTACACCATTCAGCCGTATGCAAGCTTTTCAACCGGCGCCAATGAATTGAGTGCCCTTGATATGGCCTCTGGTACCCAAACAATTGCCAATGGTGGAATTCATAACGAGCCCTACTTCATTGAAAAAATTGAAGGCCCGAGCGGGTTGCTGTATCAGCACACATTGGCGCCATCACAGGTGATCACAAAAGAGGTCGCAGATGCGCAAGTTGACATTTTGAAGCAGACGCTCATTAAGGGAACAGCTCGGCGTGACCCATTAGAGGGCAATCGTCCGGCTGGCGGCAAGACGGGCACGCAAGACGAAAACACCAACGCGTGGTTTGTCGGCTTTACTAAACAACTCACTACTGCAGTGTGGGTGGGTGATCCGAAGGGATACACACCTATGGTCAATATTCCTGAGTTCAGAGCTGACGGAGTTGCGCGTGTGACAGGTAACGCGTACCCCGTGAAGATTTGGAAGGCGTACATGGATGCAGCGCATACTGATTTGCCGGTTCTGAACTGGGATTCACCACCACCGCCGAAGCGGAATCCGTTGAGGCTCTACTTACCGGGCGTTGACTGCATCGCAGAATTGGTGTCAGGAAAGTTGCCGAAAGCATCGACGGGCACAATCACCACAGTTGTTCCTACGGTTACCACGTCGACGCTTCCAGTGGTACCTACCACCACGACTACGGTGCCAGGCGTTGTCGGTGTTCCTGTCGCGCCACCTACCACTGTGTACCGAGGCGCTGTAGTCAGGGTTGTCGACCCCGGAACAACAATTGCGCCGACTGATACGAATCCGCTGACACCTGTGATTGGTGTTGATCCTGCTCGCTATTACGTCTATAACTGCTTAAAGGGCATTCCAGCATCCATTAAGGCCGTCCCGTAGGGGTGGCCAGTACCTAATGTGGTGTTGATGTTTCTTTGGTTTATCGGCACTGCAATTATTTCTGTCTTATTTGTTTTTCGTGATGACAGATTTGATTATCGAGTGCTTGCTCTTGGCGCGGTGCTACCGGACCTAATCGATGTATTCAGCGGGGGAGCATGGGTGTTCCATTCAGTTCTCGGCAGTGTGCTTGCGCTCGTGCTCGTCATGGCATTCGCGCGAAGGGGTACTGCTGCTCGACGAATGTCATTAGCAATCCCGATCGGAATGTTCATGCACTTGGTATTCGACGGGGCATTTAATAACACCAAAGTTTTCTGGTGGCCATTTGCGGGCCTCAATTTTGGAGGGGCATCAATCCCAAGTTTCGACCGTATTGGTCTCGATGTGGTTCTCGAGATTGCGGGTGCTGCCATGTTGGCATGGGTATGGCGCACTAATAATTTGTCGTCTCCTCGTGCCCGTCAAGAATTCTTTCGCACTGGCCGACTCGTATTGGAAAAGAAGTAATCACATGTTGATCTTGTTACGTCACGGTCAAACGGCAGCCAATGCCAAAGCCTTGCTGCAAGGGCGAATGAATTTGTCACTTGACCCTGAAGGCGAACGGCAAGCACAGCGCAGTGGCGAGTTCCTACGCGAGAAGTATCCGGATGCCTTAGTGGTGTGTAGCCCGTTAACTCGAGCACATCAAACTGCAAGTGCAATCTCTGACAATGTCACTATTGATGAACGATTTATTGAACTGGACTACGGGGATTGGGACGGCGTTGCGCTCACTGATGTTGATCAAACATTGTGGACACAATGGCGCAACGATCCATCGTTTCGTCCGCCGGGTGGCGAGACACTCGTCGAATTAGACAGCCGTGTACGGCCTGCATTTGAAGAGTTCAGTGAACGCGCGCGGACAGGTGACGTGATTGTTGTTAGTCATGTTTCGCCAATAAAGAGCGGCGTTACATGGGCGCTTGGAACTGGACCAGAAACGACATGGCGAATGCAATTAGATCGCGCGTCAATTTGTCGAATTGCAATCAGTCCGCGTGGGCCTGCTCTACACGGGTTCAACGAAACTTCGCATCTGTAGCTCCGTTGGGTGACGGTGAGTCACCCTGTAAGCGGGGTTTTGTCCATGCTTTCGCACTGGATGATCATCCCTCTATGCGATCTACCCGAAGGTTGCCTTGCGGCAGGCGGGCAGCCCAGCCTTCTGCTTGATCTTGCTTCACATGGGGTTTACCAAGCCACACGAATCGCTTCATATGCTGGTGCGCTCTTACCGCACCGTTTCACCCTTACCTGATCTACTTGCGCAGCCATCGGCGGTCTGTTCTCTGTTGCACGTCCGTCAAGTCACCTCGACCTGGCTCTCGCCAGCATGTTGCCCTAAGAAGCCCCGACTTTCCTCAGCACATTGCTGTGCCGCGATCACCCGGACGACTCACCGTCGAGATGAGTGTATGGGCAAAGAGGCTTAGTAAATGAGGCTATTAAGGCTTGGCGTGTCCATAAGGACCGTGGTGCGTGAGCCGACTTCATTCACGGGGCCAAGTTGAACTTGAACAGCACTCAAAGATCCGAATGCGCCAGGCAACGTGGCGACAAGAGCGATGCCGTCTTTGTCGTTCGCAGGTGCAAAGCCGCCAGTGCCACCATTGATGAGTTGTGCAGCAACTGCAGCGCGACGCGATGACCGCGCGCCAAGTCGAACGAGGTCAGCGCGTAAGGCAGGCTGAACAGCGAGAGACACGAAATATTGGTAGGTGGCGGCAATCAGAGTTTCAACAGCAAGTGTGAGGGCAAGTGTGTCTTCAGGGAGTTTTCCGCTGGCAACCAAATCGAGCGCAGTCTGACCATAGGCCTGCATCAACTTCGCATTGGTCTCTGAATATGCCTCACCATTACGGGCTGAGATAAGCACTTGAAGGTCTTCAAGGTGTGATGTGTGATCTGCGGCAAATGCTGCAATAACGGAAGCCGTGTCTTTGCTTGCGAGTGCTGTGACTGCAGGGTTAGACAACATCGCAGTTGCCATTGTTTCCATCGACATTGCTGTGCGAAGCAATACAACGTCAGTGACTGCAAGATCTTCGAGTTTCACTGTGGTGGGTGATTCGCCGATGCGAGCAACAGAAGGCTTGGTTGAACTGCAGGCTGCGAGTACTGCTGATGTTGCAGCGAGTGCGCCAGATGAACGCAACATTGTGCGGCGGCTGATTGGTGAGGAAGTGCTTGTTTTTTTCATGATGAGTCCTTCGTTCAGTTGCCAACAGCAGCGATAGGCGATGCACCAGCAACAAGTTCAAGTGCAGCGGAATGGCGAGCCTCAACGGTGACGATGGAAGCGAGAAGCATTGCTGCATCAATGCCTTTGATTGTGGCGAGATTGTCCGTATGAATGGTTGCGGTTTGATCTTCGAGTGCTGCTAATTGCCGAGCGACACTGGTTAACGATCCAGCAGGGGACGCAAGTGGCGCGCTACTTGGGGTCGTTACGTCCACTGCCAAGTAGCCCGTCAGAGCTTGGGCATATGCAACATGGTGATCAAGAATGAGAGTCATAGCAATTAGGTCATTTTCTGTGAGACCTACAATGACTTTTCGGTAGGTAGAAACCATTCGCGATTCACGCTCGAGGCTTGAATTCAGTGCGTCGTTATCCGCAGCATCACGAAGTGGAGGTCCGCCGGCTTCTGCTGCAGATGCCTGACCCGCAAACAAAGGAGCTGACGCAATGACCGCTCCTCCTGCGAGAAGTGAGGCGATGAGTCGACGACGGGTAGTCATTGACATGTTGGGAGATTCAACTTGGTGAGTGTCCACGTAGGGCATCCTTTGTCGTGTTGGCGAAATACAGCATCACAACACTAGAAGTCCAGTGATGAAAGTTCGGGTATCCATGAGCGGGATCGAGAAACCGCCTGTGACCATTGTTGTCGGGATATCCCCGGCGCACCTAATGGTGAGGTGACAGGTGCCCCTGAGAGGGCTTTGGCTGCATCTGCGAGATTGTGCCATTGTCCCGACTCTGTGCCCGCCATGAAACCAGCGCCGAGGGTGGTGGCTTCTGAGATGGGAGATACGCGGACAGCGCGACCGGTGGCATCAGCAAGGGCTTGGACAAAGGTGGGGTTGCGGCTCATGCCGCCATCAATACGAATTTCAGCAATGGAGAGGCCCGAGTCTTTTTCCGCTGAGTCGACTAAATCTGCACCGCGGTGAGCGACTCCTTCAAGAACGGCCCGCACGATGTGTGCCCGAGTGGTGCCGCGCGTAATTCCGAACAGCGCACCTCGTGCGCCGTAGTCCCAAAACGGTGTGCCGAGTCCAAGAAGTGCAGGCACGTATGCCACACCGTCAGTTGTGGGAACTGACGAGGCAATTGTGTGAGATTCAGTGGCGTTTGCAATGAGTCCCATGTCGTCGCGCAACCAATCGATATTTGTGCCGGCCGACAACATGATTGCTTCTGTTCCGTAGGAAATTTTTCCATGGCGACTAAACGCAACAATCGGAAATGTTCCACCTGAATTACGTTGTGCGGAACTAGGTGGATTTTCTCCGACAAACATGTCCAACATGCCGCCAGTACCAAATGTAATTTTTGCCATTCCTGGCACGATGCAGCCTTGGCCAACCATCGATGCTTGTTGATCGCCAGCAATGGCAAGAATTGGTGGTGCGCCAGGTAGGTCGGTCGCTTCACCAATGAAGCCCATGGAATCGATAATGCGGGGCAGTTGGTGTTCGGCAATGCCTAGGACAGAAAGAATTTTGCTATTCCAGGCTGTTCCATCGGGAAGTGTGAGGCCAGTGACTGCTGCGTTCGTGTGGTCTGTGACGTGTTGTGCGCCCTGAGTGAGGTTGTACACAATCCATGACTCAACAGTGCCGATGCGAAGATCATCACTGTTTCGTTCAGTGGCATCAGAAATGTAATTCGCAAGCATCCAGACAGCTTTCGTAGCAGTCTGGTTCGGAGCAAAGGTGAATCCGTGCTCAGCACGAGCGGTAATACATTCGCCAACTGTGCGCAGGTCTTGCCAGCCGAGTGATGGTCCGATGGGCTTGCCTGTTGATGCACGCCAAATGATGGTGGACGCACGTTGTGTGGTGATGCCAACAGCAGTGACAGGACCAGACGCTAATGCGGCTACTGAGACACGATGAACTGCTTCATACATTCCTGTTGCGTCAAATTCAACAAGACCAGCAAAAGGGGTGGTGGGAGCAGACTCTTCATAATAGAGATCTGTAACGGTGGCATCATCGTGCACGATTGCGGCACGTAGCCCGCTTGTTCCTACATCGATGACGAGCGTTCTCATAATCCGAGTTTGCCCGGGTTCAAGATGCCATTCGGGTCAAGTGCTTTTTTGACTGCACGCAAGACACCCATGCTTGTTCCGAGTGCCTGTTCCATGAATTGTGATCTGCTGTATCCGATGCCGTGATGGTGAGACAAGTTTGCACCGGACTTAAGACCAGCTTCTTGGCCTGCTTTCCACATGGCCAAGTACGTGCTTTCAAAATCAACTTCGTCAGGAGTTGCTGCAAATGTGAAATACACACATGCGCCTTCGATGTAACTGTGCGACAAATGGCAAGTGGCAGAGCGTGCGTGAGGAACTGCAAGCATTGCGGATTCCACTGCTTCAACAACTGAATCAAGGTGACCCCAATTCGCTGCAACTTCCATGGTGTCAACAACAAAGCCCTTACGTGTCAGAGCTTGAAGACCACTGGTGTCATTTCGATGATGCATCCATGCTTCGATCAATGCGACGTCACCATCGGCGGCCCCCATTTCCTTACACGTATCAAACACGACGCTCATTGTTCCGTCGACAATGGATTCAGTTCCTTCGTCAAGTACGAGAAGTGTGCACTGTGTGCCGTCGCCTCCATGGGAACGTTTGCTTTCGGCTCCGTCGTACAAACGCAATACTGCAGGGGTTGCTCCGGCACGAATAATGCGACGACACGCTTCGATTCCTTCCGAAAATGACGCGAACACAAACGCTGCACGACGCTCTACTTCGGGCAGTGGATGTGCACGCAACCACACACGTGTGATTACTGCAAGAGTCCCTTCGCTGCCGAGAAGTAGTTGGGAGATATCTGGCCCTACTGCACCAGCTGGTGCGCCACCAGTACGAATGATTGTGCCGTCTGCAAGTACAGCTTCAAGAGCATGCACCATGTCTTCGATTTTCCCGTAACGCGTTGAGTACTGACCTGCCCCACGGCACGCAACCCATCCGCCAACAGTGGCGAGTTCAAATGATTGTGGGTAATGCCCAATGGTGAGTCCGTGTGTACGAACTGCCTTTTCTAAGTCGGGCCCAAAGGTGCCAGACAACGTTTCAACAATGCCTGAGATTTCGTCAATTGATTCGATGCCTTGCATCTGTGTCATGTCGAGTGCGACACCGCCAAAGAGGGGAATGGCTGCTCCACATACCCCGCTTCGTCCGCCAGAAGGTGTGACAGGAATTTTGTGGTCATTGCAGTACGCCAACAAGATCGACACTTCTTGTGTGTTCTTTGGGCGGCAGACAACAGCCGGAATTTGTGGAACTTCATTACGGAGTGACCATCGAAGCGATAACGGCCACCAGTCACGGCCATGTTGCGCGCGTTCTGCCGCATCGGCCGTGGTGTCACAGATTGCACCGAGTTCTTGCGCTTCTATTTCAGTTAATGAGCGCCCATGGCTTGGTAGGTGAGACGTTGCAAGAGCAGGGTCACCACCAAATTCGATTGGTTCTGTGGCCTGTGTTGAAAATGTATGAATGCTCATTGTTACCCCTTGTGTGAGTCGATGAATTCTTGTTCTGTCACCATTGCTGCGGCGTCTTCACGAGCGCACGCATCAATGAACTCAGCAATGCTTGCGGAACACTGTGCATCGTCCCACCCAAGAAGTGGAGAAACAAGTTCTGCTGTAGCACGTGCTGCTGAAACGCTTGCACGTCGGTTGAGCAAGCGTGCCCGAGTACGACGACTAAGAATGTCATCAATAGACGTGGCCATTTCGTGAGTGACTGCGTACACAGCTTCTGCGCGCAAATAGGGAAGTCCGTCTACTAACGGCCCGGATAGTGATGGATCGTTAGCGATGAGGGCAGCGATTTCTGCGGCGTCACTTCCAAAACGACCATCGAGGTGATGATCGCGCTGTGATGCGCGGATATTGCGACCCTTTGCCCCATGAAGCGACATTGACTTAGTGCGACAACGAGTCTTGGTGCCCAAGACTCCAGAGACGGCATCGACAGCATCCTCTGCCATCTCGCGATAGGTGGTGAGCTTGCCACCCGTTACTGTGACAACACCATTGTCGGACGTGAATACTCGATGTCGGCGACTGAGGTCGGCAGTACGACCAGCTTTTGCGGAAGAGTCATCCATCTTTACGAGAGGACGAAGGCCAGACCACACGCCTGTTACGTCTTCAAATGTGACATCAGTGTTGACGCTTGCGTTCAGTGCTGCAAGAACATATTCAATATCGTCACGTGTGCACTGTGGATCATTAACAGGCCCTTTGTAGTCGGTGTCGGTTGTGCCGATATATGTGAATTGGTAGGTGCCGTCGCCACGAGAGATCCAGGGGACTACGAACAAACTGCGCTTGTCGCTTGGCACGGGAATAACAACTGCAATGTCATTGCGAACCTTTTCCCAGGGCACGGTGAGGTGAACACCCTTTGCTGGACGAATGGTGTCTGGGTGAGACGCCTCGTCAAGGGCGCGAACATCATCGGCCCAAACACCTGTTGCGTTGATAACTGCTTTGGTGCGGATAGCGAAATGAGTGTCGCCGACTATGTCGTGGACGCGAATGGAGTGTTGCGTGCGATTGACTGAATCAATTCCTTCAACGCGGCATTGGTTTGCAATAGCAGCTCCGTTGTCTGCAGCACTGCGCAGTACAGAGAGGGTAAGACGAGCGTCGTCGGCTTCTGCGTCGTAATACATGTATGCAGATGAAAGCTTTTCGCGGGCCATTGTTGGCAGGTGAGCAAATGCAGCGTCGGCAGAAAGTCTGCGATGAAGGCGACCAATGCGCCATCCGCCCGTGAGGTCATACATCCACATGGCAGAACCAAGTGCACGAGCAATTTTTTTTGAGACGACACTGTTCTTCGTGAGAATCGGAATCATGAACGGAAGTACATGTACGAGATGGGGAGCATTGCGACGCAAGCGCTTGCGTTCACGCAACGCTTGATAGACAAGACGAACGTCGCCTTGTTGGAGGTAACGCAATCCGCCGTGGATCAGTTTTGACGATTTCGATGACGTACCCGATGCAAAGTCGTCACGCTCGAGAAGGCAGGCGCGAAGGCCACGAGAGGCTGCATCGAGCACGACACCTGCTCCGGTGATTCCACCACCGATGACGACAACGTCGAATTCTTCGCTGGAAAGGCGGGAAAGGGACAAGGACCGGGAAAAATTGTGAGGGGTAGACACGAGACAGAGCCTATTGGGTCTGAACTTTTGAAAGAGTTCTATGTTTCGCAGACGGATCGCAAGTTCGTGGGTAATTCGCCGCCCAACATGTAGCCGAACCACTTTGCAGCATCTCAATTGTCTGATGCAACCTGAAACGAACTTGTCACTGGTTTGCGCCCGTGAGCCAGATGAGAAAAACAGTCTCCCTGCTCGAAAAGTCGGACTAGACAGATGTGACACTCGACACATACACTGCCCATGCGGGGATTTTCTCCGTGACTGAGGGGGGTTTCGATGTTCGGAACAGATCTGTCGTGGCGGCACCAAGGGGCATGTAACGGCTTGGACCCTGATGTCTTTTTTCCTGACTCTGATGCAGCTGCAGAAGAAGCCAAATCAATATGTAGCTCGTGCATGGTGCGGGCGTCATGTCTCGAGCACGCCATCGCTGTTCGTGAAAAAGACGGAGTCTGGGGAGGCGCTACAGAACGGGAGCGCCGCAGAATTATTCGTCAAAGACGCCGCACAGCGTAGATACTGGGTGCATGGCGCATTCCGAAGAATTCATTGGCTGGCCCACATTGCTGGCCCACATTTTGGATCGACGCGATCTTGATGCTGCGCAGGCAGAATCTGCCATCACACAAATACTGAACGGAAATGCAACGCCATCTCAGATGACTGCCTTTGTCGTTGCAATGCGCGCAAAGGGAGAAACCATTCAAGAACTTGAAGGCATGTTGCACGCTGTTCGTTCAGCTGGCATGAAAGTTCATCTCAGTGCGGAACTTGCATCACGTGCCATTGACATAGTTGGTACCGGTGGAGACAAGAGCAACACCGTCAATGTGTCAACGATGTCAGCGTTGGTTGTGGCTGCAGCTGGTGTGCCTGTGTGTAAACACGGCAACAGAGCAGCATCATCAAGGTGTGGAGCAGCTGATTTGCTTGAAGCTGCTGGGGTAGCAATCGAGCTTGATCCGCAAGGAGTGGAAGCATCAATCGCTGCAACAGGGTTTGGTTTTTGCTTAGCAGCTCATTTTCATCCTGCTTTTCGCTACACAGGCCCGTCGCGTCGTGAAATCGGAGTGCCAACTGTATTTAATTTGCTCGGGCCGATGGCGAACCCAGCGCCGATCTCAAACATGTTGGTGGGCGTTGCGATGCCAAACATGATGGAGGCAATGGTGGGGTCATTGACCTCTCGTCATGTCACCAGTGCATGGGTTGTGCATGGTCATGGCGGACTTGATGAACTTGCTGTCAGTGGTCCGAACATTGTGTATGAATTGCGAGATGGCAACATTTCCCGATTCGAAATCGACGCTGCTGATTTCGGAATTACTCACTCATTGCTCGCAGATATTCGAGGGGGAGACGCCACCGACAACTTGGCCATTATGAATGATTTGTTCGCTGGTAAAGCGGGTGCTGTTCGTGACATCGTGACGTTTAATGCTGGCTGCGCACTTTTTGTTGCCAATCATGTCGGGTCAGTGGCTGACGGTATCGATGTGGCTCGTACCACCATCGATTCAGGTGCGGCAGCAAGCATCTTGGTGAAGGTCGTGGCCGTTAGTTCGGCTGAAGCCGAGCGCATGCAGGTCTAACAAACGGAACCGTGTCACACCCTTTCGTCACTCTTACCACATGGACATCACGCCTCTCACCCTCTCAGACGCCCCACAGTACGAGCCAGTTCTTATGATCTCGTGTGCCACCTGTGTCATGGCAGACACTGATGCTTGTGGTGATTGCATCATGAGTTTCCTCTGCGATGCTCCTGTTGAAGGGGCTGTCGTTCTTGACCTTCAGGAACTTCGGGAAATTAGGTTGCTCGCTCAGGCCGGTTTGGTGCCTACGCTTCGGCACCGTGCCGTTGGCTAAATCTTCCTCCCGTAATCCCACAGTCGTCTCTCGAGACGCCCCTCAGGGACCTGAGTATTGGGCGCAACTGCATGCCATCGGTCAGGAAGCTGGCCTTCATTCACTCGGAGTAGCTCCGGCTGAGGTGATGCATCGCGCACGTCAGCAGATTCAGAATCGCATTGATGATGATCTTGTCAACGACATGAAGTTTACTTTCTTACGTCCGGAACGTTCAACTACGCCGATTCAACATCTTGACGGTGCGCAATCAATCATTGTCGGAGTTCGCTCGTATGCAATAAGCGATCATCCAGATGTCGGTTCGTCGTCTCCATTAGCCAGAGTTGCCCGCTATGCATGGCTAGATCATTATGGCCACCTCAAAGATTCTCTCTCTGTCGTTGCTGAACGCTTGCGGCTTGACGGTCATCGCGCTGTCGTATTCGCAGATGACAATGCAATGGTCGATCGCGAAGCGGCGTGGCTCGCAGGTATTGGTTGGTACGGCAAGAACGCAAACATTTTATTGCCAGGCCACGGAAGCTTCTTTGTCATTGGGTGCGTGATTACAACCGCGGTTCTTCCAGTGTCTAGGCCTATTGATGACGGATGTGGTGCGTGTTCTCGCTGTATACCTGCATGTCCAACGGGAGCAATTGTTAGAGACGGTGTCATTGATGCAAATAAGTGTTTGTCGTGGTTGCTACAAAAGCCAGGAATTTTTGATCGTGACTTTCGCATCGCACTTCACGACCGAATCTATGGCTGTGATGATTGCCAAACAGTATGTCCACCGACCCGACGTACAGTGTTGAGTGAATCAACAGAACAACTTCAGTCGGTCATTGAAGTCGTGACATGGTTATCAATGGATGATGAGTCTCTAAACGCCTCATGTCAGCGTTGGTATGTGCATAAACGTGACATGACATGGATTCGGCGAAACTTGCTGATCGTTCTTGGCAATATCGGTAACCCAAGTGATCCTGATGTAGTTGATGCCATCGGCAAATATGTTTCGCACTCCCGAGGCGAATTGCGTGCACATGCGGTTTGGGCTGCAGCCAGATTGGGTCTTGGTCATCTCATCAATCATGAAGATTCTGACCCCATGGTGCGCGATGAGTTGCTGCATCTGCCAACCTTGCGGGAAGGCCTATGAAGCATCTTCTCGTCACCAATGATTTTCCTCCCAAAATTGGCGGCATTCAGTCACTCTTGTGGGAATGGTGGCGTCGATTGCCGCCTGACTCGTTTGCTGTGCTCACAAGCCCTCATGCGAACTCCGCGGCATTCGATGCAAGTGAGCCGTATCGCATTGAACGAACTCGCGAACCTGTGTTGTTGCCTCACCCATGGATGGTGCAACGCATCAACGCACTGGTCAAAGAATTCGGTGCTGACTTTGTCGTGCTTGATCCGGCTCTTCCGTTAGGTCTTGTGGGGCCACGATTGTCTGTTCCTTACATGGTGGTGTTGCACGGCGCAGAAGTCACGGTGCCAGGCAGGTTGCCATTGTCTCGCCAGGTCTTGGGCCATGTGCTTCGAGGCGCTGATCACATCATCGCTGCTGGTGGTTATCCGGCAACTGAAGGCGACCATGCTGCAGGGCGTGCATTGCCATCCACCATCGTTCCACCGGGGGTCGACACACACAGATTTGTTCCGTTGGATGCTGCAGGCAAGAAGGCGGCGCGTGCGCAATTTGGTTTTGATGCCGAAGACGAAATAATTCTCGGATTCAGCAGGCTTGTGCCTCGCAAAGGCTTTGACACTGTGATTCGCGCTGTTGCGCAACTGGCGCCGCATCGGCCTCGATTGCGTTTGGTAATCGCTAGTACGGGTCGCGATGAAGATCGACTACGAAAATTGGCTAATGAATTACACACTCCAGTGTCGTTCATAGGTCGAGTTGATCATGATGACGTTCCCGCGTTGTATGGATGCGCAGATATTTTTTCAATGATGTGTCGTAATCGTTGGGCAGGTCTCGAGCAAGAGGGCTTCGGCATCGTGTTTGTTGAAGCGGCCGCATGTGGTGTACCGCAAATTGCAGGCGACAGCGGAGGAGCAGCTGAAGCTGTTCTTGACGGAGTAACTGGCTATGTCATGTCAAACCCCACCGATGCAGCAGGTTTGGCTGCTCGCATTGACACAATTCTTGATGATGATTCCTTACGTACCTCTATGGCCAGTGCATCGCGTGCTCGTGCCGAATCTGAATTTGAATACTCGGTCCTTGCAGCGCGTTTGGGACAAGTGCTGAAGGTTGGGCAATGATGGAAGTCATGCCAGGGTCATTCCTCATCAAATGCAATCTTGCGTTAACCGTTGTCTTTGTGGCGATGTCAATCGTTGCTGCAGTCACGTTCACGTCTCCGTGGAAGACCATTGGTGTCGTGGTCAGTTTGGGTTGCTTTTCAGTCGGCATTGTTGCGTTCTTGTGGGGATATTGGACAGCAGTACAACGAAGTCGTACGGACAATATTTCAGTAGCCGCCCTGTATTTCTTGGTGGACAAATGTGCGCCACAATCAGTTGCACGACTGATGAATGGCGCCCTCGGGGTTCAAGTAGTGGTGGCAGTTGCCACGGCGATCAGTCGTACAACTACGGACGGTCGAGCAGGGAGCACCTTGGCATTTGGGGTATTAGTTCCCATGATGGGCCTTGGTCTCAATGGTCTGTGGGGTGCCACGCATGGCACTTTTGTCCCTCGTCAATTCGGTGATTCCAATGAGGTGCCACTTCAAGAGCCCGCGAGCGGTCAAGATTAGAACCATGACTGACCGCGCTGCACAGACCACCCTCATCTCGGCTCCTCTCAATGCATGTTGGGATGTTGTCCTCGGTTTTGAGAATTACCCCGATTGGGCCAAAGATGTCAAAGAGGCGAATGTGTTGACGCGCGACAATGAAGGTCGTGGCCTTCGAGTCGAATATCGCGCATCTGCTCTTGGCCGCAGTACTCGATACACACTTGAATATGACTATTCACAACAGCCGTCACGTCTGTCTTGGCATCTGGTGGAAGGCGACATCATGCGTGCACTTGATGGAGCGTATTCATTTGTTGAAGTTGATGGCGGTACTCAAGTCTTTTATGAACTGGAACTGGAACTTGTTGTTCCGTTGCCTGGTTTTGTGAAGCGACGTGCAGAAGCACGAATTCTCATCGAAGCAGTCAAAGAACTGAAGGCTCGCGCCGAGTCGTGAGTTTCGTTGGAATTGATGTCGGTGGCACAAAGTGCCATGGCGTCCGCGTTGACGAACATGGTGTTGTTCTTGAAGAGATCAGATACCCGACGCCACATGCGTCGGAATTGGTTGATCTGCTTGAGGCGATGTTTCATGAACTCTCTGGAACACAAACTCTTGGTGTCGGAGTCCCCGGACTAATTACGCCAGACGGAATCGTGCGGGCGTCTCCCAACATGAAGGGCGCACACAACATTGCTGTCGGCCCTGAACTTCGCTCGCGCCTTGGCATCAGTGTGCATGTTGAAAATGATGCGACGATGGCAGCGTACGGAGAATGGAAAGCCGGCGCTGCAAGCGGGGCAATGAATGCAGTAATTGTCACGCTAGGTACTGGTATTGGTGGCGGCATTGTTATGGGCGGTCAATTGCAACGTGGCGCTAATGGATTCGCGGGCGAAATTGGGCACATGGTTGTGAAACATGATGGAGAACTATGTGTGTGTGGCAGGCGAGGATGTTGGGAACGATATGCATCGGGTTCAGCATTGCGAATGTTAAGTGGCGGCCTGACCGGTGAAGAAGTATTCGCAGCAGCAAGTTCCGGCGATAAACACGCGCAGTCTGTTGTTGCCACGTTTGCAGATTGGGTTGCAGTTGGTCTTGCGAGCCTTACGAATATTTTTGACCCAGAAGTAATTGTTATTGGCGGAGGAGTCGTGCAGTCCTTTGAATCTGTTCTTGAGCCCGTGTCGAAGAGTTTTTCTGCTGCGTTGTATTCATCTGACTCACGGCCTCATCCTGCTTTGCATATTGCGGCGTTGGGTGAACGCGCTGGTGCAATCGGATGCGCTTTATTTATGACTCAGGGCTAGCCCAACTGCGCGAGCGTTCTACAGCGCGCAACCACTGTGCATGAGATTGGTCTTCTTGTTGTGGCTCGAATTGTTTATCGAGTTTCCACATCGAAGCAATTTCATCCAGATTCCTCCAAACGCCTTCTGCTAGCCCAGCCAAGTACGCAGCGCCAAGTGCGGTTGTCTCGTGATCTGTTGGTCGCACAACAGGTACACCCAGTACATCTGACTGACGTTGCAGCATTGCGTCCATGACAGAAGCGCCACCATCAACACGTAGTTCGGCAAGAGTGATTCCACCAGCGTGAGTCATTGCATCAATTGCATCGCGAGTTTGATGAACCATTGCG
>JBBANI010000029.1:13684-18866 GCA_040402015.1 Ilumatobacteraceae bacterium | reverse complement strand
GGGCCACTGCGGTCAATGGCTTGTTGTTCAGTATTCAACGTGAGAACTCCGAACATCACTGGCACGCCAGTTGACATCTGCGCTTCTTGAACTCCGCGCGTCGCTGCTTCACACACATATTCAAAATGTGGTGTGTCACCACGGATGACGGTTCCTAAACAAATGATGGCATCAACAGTTCCGGTTTCAGCCAGAACTTTGGCCGCAAGTGGCACTTCAAACGCACCAGGAACCCAATGTTCCACGATGTCATTGTCGGCAACACCACAACGCTCAAGTCCGCGTAAAGCGCCATCACGAAGTGCAGTCACGATGTGATCGTTGAATCGCGCAGACACGATTCCAATACGAAGACCCTTACCGTTGAGTTCTGGCATTGCACCGCTTGAACCTGCTCGTGTCATTTGGCTTCTCCTTGCCCATCGTGCATATCAATATGGTGACCCATGCGCTCGCGCTTTGTGCGCAAGTACGCCTCATTCTCGGGTGTTGGAATTGTGTTCAGTGGTATGCGTTCCACAACAGTGAGGCCGTAGCCGCCTAGACCGCCGTACTTTGCAGGGTTGTTTGTCATCAGTTTGAGTTCGCGTACACCGAGGTCGGCAAGTATCTGTGCACCAATGCCGTACTCACGACTATCGATAGGTAATCCCAACTCAGTATTCGCATCAACAGTGTCGAAGCCTTCATCTTGCAATGAGTACGCACGAATCTTGTGGCCAATACCGATACCACGACCTTCGTGACCACGCAAGTACACAATGACGCCGGCTCCTGCTTCATCAACCATCTGCATTGCAGTTTCTAATTGTGGACCGCAATCGCAACGACGTGAACCAAAGACATCGCCTGTGAGACATTCGCTGTGCACACGAACCAGAATTGGTTCTTCACCTGTGATTGTTCCCTTGACAAATGCAAGGTGCTCAATGTTGTCAATGGTGCTCTTATATGCAACACAAGTGAAAGTGCCAAACTCTGTAGGAACAGATGCTTCACCCATTCGTTCCACTAGGCGCTCATTGTGGCGGCGGTATTCAATGAGCTGCGCAATCGATGACAACACCAAATTGTGCTCCGCACAGAACTTGCGTAGGTCTGGCAAACGCATCATGGTGCCGTCATCGTTCTGAATTTCACAAATAATTGCTGCAGGTTGGCACCCAGCCAAACGTGCCAAGTCAACGCCGGCTTCCGTATGACCAGCGCGCTTCAGTACGCCACCGTTACGTGCGCGCAACGGGAAGATATGACCAGGGCGAGCAAACGACTTGAAAGACAACGTGGGGTCTGACAATCCGCGCAGTGTTGCTGCACGATCCGCTGCACTGATACCCGTGGTTGTTCCTTCAATGATGTCAACAGTGTCTGTAAATGCGGTGCGCTGGCTTTCTGTGTTCTGTTCCACCATTAGTGGAAGGCGCAATTCATCACAGCGCTCATCTGTTAACGGTGCACACACAACGCCGGTTGAGTACCGCACGATGAATGCAAGTTTCTCTGCTGAAGCAAACTCGGCAGCCATGATGAAGTCGCCCTCATTCTCACGGTCTTCGTCGTCAACCATGACGACAATCTCTCCGCGAGCAATTGCTGCAATTACATCTTCAATGGGGGCAAGGGTGGAATCACTCATGATGTTTCTACTTTCTTTCGTATGGGGTCTAAAACGATTTCTATATCTGCACCAAGTGCAGTGGCTGACATCAATGTGCAATCAGACAAGGGGAGTGCATCATCTCCGACAAAAACTCCTGGCGCGCTGTCGCTGCCGCTCACAATGGGCGCTACGTGAAACACGTACCTATTAATAAGGCCTTGTTCATGGAAAGCTGTCGCAACTGTTGCGCCACCTTCCACCATCAATTGCAGAACGCCATCTGCTCCTAATGAATCAAGCAAGTCTTCAAGGCTGCCGCTCCACACATCGCACGGCTGCACTTTGGCTGTTGCAGATACTGAACCACTGCGCGACAACACGATGCGTCGCGGCGATACGCCCTCAACATGGCGCACTGTAAGTTCCGGATCATCGGCAATCACAGTGCCAGAGCCAACAACAATGGCGTCACTTTCTGCACGTAGCTGGTGCACACGCACGCGAGCTTCTTCACCAGTGATCCATCGTGAACCATTTGGAATTGCAGTACGAGCATCAAGAGTGGTTGCCATCTTCAACATCACAAACGGACGGCCTGTGCGACGATGATGCAAGTACGGTGCAAGTTGTACAGATACTTCGCCAGCTAACACATCAGTTACAACTTCAATTCCTGCTGCACGCAGCGCGGCAAAGCCAGTTCCTGCAACTTGTGAATCAGGATCTGCAATTGCAGCCACAACGCACGCAATGCCAGCAGAAATAATTGCTTCGGTACACGGACCTGTTCGACCAGTGTGTGAACACGGCTCCAATGTGGAATACAACGTTGCACCACGAACATCACTGCCGCCATTACGCGCAGCGTTCATTGCAACAATTTCAGCGTGAGGTCCGCCAGGTGGCTGAGTTGCACCTTCGTACACAGAACCATCATCACACACAACAACTGCACCGACCCATGGGTTAGGTCGCGCGTGTGTACGCGCGGTGGCAGCCATATGCATGGCACGACGCATGAGCGTCTCGTGATTGGTCATGTTGTGTCCTTGCTCCCATCCGGACTCTTACCGTCGGCCTCAGAATCACACTGAGTCGGCCCTCATACCGAAGTACGAGGGTTCGCGGGCTATACCGCCGGTCGGGACTTTCACCCAAACCCTGCAAGGGGTGTTTTGTGTACATGAGGGACGAATTTCCCTCTACCTAAATGCTACGTCCAATGGTGTTCGGCCAGCAACCCCTTAGCGGGATTAAGAAGTGACGTCACAGGAGTTGCCTAGTTTTGAGGACCATTTTCAACGGTCTCCTTCGTCTCTTCGCGCGACAACTAAGTAGGTACGTGGCGTATTGTTCGCCATATGACTTTCACAACTCATCATGCGTTGGTTAACAACGTTGATCTTGCTTTCTGGCATGAAAAAAGTGCTGATGCAAAAACAGTTTTGGTGTGCGTTCATGGCTGGCCAGAGTCAAAACGCATTTTCTCGCGTGTAGTTGAGCAGTTACGTGATGCCGGATTTGATGTCGTGGTGCCAGACCTACGTGGCTTTGGTGAATCTGGGTTAGCACCCGTTGGTTTTTACGATGTTGTGTCACATGCACGAGACATTGAATCATTGGTGTTTGATCATCTCGGGTACGAGTCTGTTGTTCTTGTTGGCGGCGACCTAGGTGGCCCTGTGATTCAAGAGATGGCGTTACGGAATCCAAATCGAGTGGAACGCATGGTGCTGTTTAACTCACCGCTTCCGATTGATAAGGAGCGCATGGCTGGAATGCGGACTCGTCCACCCGTCGAGGTGATGGATTATTTCATTCGGCAGGGGACTGATGCTGATGCCCTTGCTGCTGAACTAGATACTGAAGAAAAGCGAGCCGAATACATCGCTGCGTTTTACTCAACGCGACTGTGGGCACACCCTGGTGCATTTAATGCAGACGACATTGCGTGGCATGTAGAACCATTTCGTGACGCGCAGAAACTACGCGCGTCGTTTGCAAATTATGAATCTGCTTTTGATGCGACTAAACGCACTGAGAAGCCTTTGTATGGCAGAAATTTAGTAACGCCAACACTGATTCTGTTTGGAACTAGCGATCATGTGATCTACCCAGATTTTGATTTGATGGCTGCCACAGTATTCGACATTCACGATGGGCCAATTCGCATTGAAAACTGCGGGCATTTTGTGCCGTGGGAAGCTGCGGAAGAATTTATTTTTCGTACAGTTGAGTTCTGTCAAGAAAACTAATTATTCGTTCTGTGACATTTTTTCGGCAATGGCCCGATCGCGACGAATGACGTTTCTAATCAGAACTGTAGAGACAGCCCCGACGCCGCCAAGCATCACGAGGAACACGGTGTATTGCATCCAGCCACCACGGTCGCCCGAACTTTGTGGTTTCTTTCCACAATTTGGGCGCGGGTTTGAATTGATACATTCCGACGGATCATTCACTAAGTCGTAGACATACGTTGTGTCCGTCACTTCGGCCGCTGCAACTGTGGAGTCAGTGGGTGTGTCTGCGGCGTGTACCGCGGAGAGTCCGAACGGTGCAAGCGTGAGAAGAACGGCACAAGTGATGGGGGCAATACGGGGCATGGGACTATCGTCTCACGCCAACTAGTGTTTACAAAGCCATGAGTACAAAGTCACATCCCGCCCAGCACGATGTAGTGCTCGTTGTTGACTTTGGTGCTCAATATGCACAACTCATTGCACGTCGCGTGCGCGAAGCTCGTGTGTATTCAGAAATCGTACCGCATCGCATTTCTGCAGCCGAAGTAATGGCGAAAGCGCCGAAAGCAATCATTTTGTCGGGTGGCCCGAAGAGCGTGCATGTAGATGGTGCCCCGTTGCTAGACCCTGCTATTTACGAATTGGGAATTCCCATTCTTGGTATTTGTTACGGCTGTCAGTTGGTTGCACAACAATTAGGCGGCGTTGTAGCGCGCGGAGGTCGCGGCGAATATGGCCGTGCAACTCTGACGCGTAATTCTTCGAATTCGAAACTTCTTGGCGAATCAACTCCACAGGTGCATGACGTATGGATGAGCCATTTTGATTTCGTTGGTGAAGCGCCAGCCGGATTTGTGGGCACCGCGTCTACGCCTGATGCACCGAATGCTGTGATTGAAGATGATGCACGTCGTATCTACGGCGTTCAGTATCACCCTGAAGTTGTGCATACCACCAGTGGTCAAGATTTGTTAGTTCGCTTTCTTGTCGACATTGCACAATGCAAACAAGATTGGACAATGGCAAACATTGTTCAAGATCAAATTGAAGCAATTCGTGCGCAAGTCGGAACGGAACGTGCAATTTGCGGTTTATCGGGTGGAGTTGATTCGTCGGTTGCTGCGGCAATTGTGCACCAAGCTATCGGTTCACAACTCACGTGTGTGTATGTAGATACCGGGCTCATGCGTCGCGGTGAAAGTGAACAAGTCGTTGAGACATTTCGCAAGAGTATGGGTATTGAGTTAATCCATATTGATGCAGGTGACAGATTCTTTGCTGCGCTCGCCGGAATCACAGAACCAGAAGCGAAACGTAAAGCAATTGGTGAATTGTTTGT
>JBBANI010000029.1:2856-13584 GCA_040402015.1 Ilumatobacteraceae bacterium | reverse complement strand
GAAATCTGGCAAGCCTTTGCGGTGCTCGCCGATATTCGTAGCGTCGGAGTCATGGGCGACGAGCGCACCTATGGCCGCCCCATCATCATTCGTGCCGTCACCAGCGACGATGCCATGACTGCAGACTGGGCCCGGTTGCCCTATGACCTCTTGGAAAAGATGTCGAGTCGCATTATTAATGAAGTGCCAGGCATTAACCGGGTGGTCTATGACGTCACCTCAAAGCCGCCTGGCACGATTGAGTGGGAATAGCCCCTACGTGCTCATATCCACCTCAGTATGGCTTTGAACGGGCGCCGTCAAGCCATAACGCAACCCAAGTAGCCTGACAGGGTCATGTTTTCGACCCGTCACCACCGGGGGCCCTTGCGGTCCGTACTGGTCTCACTTCTTGCCGTTGGCATTATGGGGGGCACGGTCATTTCTCCGCGGATCGCCTCTGCCGCCCCAAGTGACGACAAGCGGCGACAAGCGGCCAATATCGCCGACCAGCTCGAGAAACTGATTGATCAGATGAATGCCCTCGGCGAAGATTACGCCCAGTCATTGACCGACCAAGCTGACCTTGCCGTGGAGATTGATAGAGCGCAGGCAGATGTGGCAGCAGCGGAAGCCCAACTATCGCAAATGCGCGGCACGTTGTACATGTCGGCAGTTACCCAGTTCATGCATGGTGGTCGTAATTCAACATTGACAAATCTTTTCGCGTCGTCTGGTGGAGTGCAAGATTCTCTACAGCGCAGTCAGTTGTTATCGATTGCGATGAATCAAGGGTCACTAACAACGGATTCACTTGACGCAACAGCAACATCGCTCACGAAGAAAAAGGCAGTCTTAGAAAAGAAGCGCAAGCAAGCAATGAGCGTTGGTGTTGCGGTGAAAAATCGCCAAGGTGCAGCGGAAGCTATGGCAGTGCGTTATAAGCAATTGCAGTCAACAGTCCAGGGTGACCTTGTTGATTTGCTGCGTGAAGAACGTAGTCGTCGAGAAGCACAGGCACTTACTGATGCACAAAAAGTATCGGCAGGATACAGCAGCAAATACGCATCTGTCCAACGCAGGTATGCAAATCTGCCGAAAGTTTCAGCACGCAGTCAGTTGGCAATCAAAGCCGCCCTATCGCAGTTGGGTGTTCCGTACCGATATGCAATGAGTTCGCCTGGGGTAGCTTTTGATTGTTCAGGACTCACTACATATGCGTGGGGTAAAGCTGGCGTGGGCCTTATCCGTAACTCTCGTGCTCAATTTAACTCGTTGCCGAAAATTCCGAAAGAACTCGCACAACCAGGTGATCTGGTTTTCCAAGGATGGCCAATCCATCATGTGGGTATCTATTTAGGCAACGGAACCCTGGTGCATGCACCACAAACCGGGGATGTTGTCAAAATCTCTGCCCTTCGATGGAACAAAGTCGTCGGCGTCGTACGACCAGGCTGATTGGCACTACGGTAAATCTCCATGCAGGGGATCGACGAAGTCAAAGTAGAAGCGTGGCTTAACGCCAATATTGAAGGTGCGCAGGGTCCGTTCACATACGACCTCATCGCTGGTGGACGCAGCAACCTCACTTTCCATGTCACTGACTCTCATGGCACACAAATGGTGTTACGTCGTCCACCTATGGGCCATGTGTTGGCTACTGCTCATGACATGGCGCGCGAACACCGCATTATCTCTGCAGTCGGCAAGACCAATGTGCCTGTACCTCGCACGCTTGGTGTGTGTACTGACGAAGAAGTCAATGGCGCACCGTTCTATGTAATGGCATTCGTTGATGGCGTAGTGCTCGATAGCCCAGACAAAGGACTGTTGTTGCCTGAAGGATTACGCACTTCGGCAGCCGAGAATCTCATTGATGTGTTAGCCGATTTGCATGCAGTTGATATTGATGCCGTAGGCCTTGGTGATCTCGCCAAGCGCGAAGGCTACGTAGAACGCCAAGTGAAGCGGTGGAGCACACAGTGGGCTAATTCAAAAACGCGTGAGTTGCCTGCAGTAGAAGAAGTAGCTCGGTTGTTGGCGGAAAATATTCCCGTGCAACATGGTGTTGCAATCGCTCATGGTGATTATCGCTTTGGAAACTGCCTTACCGATATTTCAACGGGCAAGATTGCTGCAGTGCTCGACTGGGAACTATGCACACTTGGCGACCCACTCGCAGATCTTGGCTATATCGGTGTGTACTGGACTGATCCTGGTGTTCCGCTGTTGCGTCATAATGATCCGTCTGGACATCCGGGTTCGTGCACATTCGATCACTTAGTACAACGCTACGCAACACGTACTGGTCGTGATGTTTCAAACATCGGGTACTACAAAGCTTTTTCTAGTTTTCGTTTGGCAGTTATTTCCGAAGGTGTCTATGCGCGGTACCTACACGGCGCGATGGGTAACCAAGATATTGACCTTGCTCCGATGAAATTGGGAACCGAAACATTGGCCGAATCTGCACTCGCAGCATTGACGGGGAGGTAACCATGGCTGTTTTAGAAGGTTGGGTAAGAGGTTCGTTTACCTCTGCATCATTGACTCGCGACACATACCGTAAGGGAACAGGACCAGTAGTCATTGTTGTTCACGAAATTCCGGGCATCACGCCAGCAGTAGAGCGCTTCGCAAATGATGTAGTGAAAGCAGGGTTCACAGTTGTCATGCCAGATTTGGTTGGCACGCCTGGTCGTGAAGTGAGCGGAAGCTATTTGGCCTCATCGATGCTGAAGATTTGTATTGCAAAAGAATTCACCACGTTGGCGCTTCAGAAAACGTCGCCCGTTATCTCTTGGTTGCGTGCGTTGGCGCGAGCCCTTCACAATGAAATTGGTGGCAAAGGTGTTGGTGCAGTTGGTATGTGCTTCTCTGGTGGATTCGCGCTTGGCATGATGGTTGATGACATCATGATTGCCCCAGTTATATCGCAGCCGTCGCTTCCATTTGCAGTGGGAAAAGCTCGTGGAGCTGATCTCAACTTGTCGCCTGATGATGCCGCAGTCATTACTCAGCGAGCTGCAGATGGATGTCAGGTGCTCGGATTAAAGTTCACGCAAGACAAATTAGTGGGCGACCGTTTCGCGTCATTGCGCAACCTCATTGGCGATGCGTTCATTGCAGTTGAGATTCCGTCACAGTCTCCGAAAGACCACAGCGTGCTGACGGAACAGCGTGACGAAGACAGCGTGCAACGCGTACTGACGTTCTTCAGTGAAAAACTGAAGTAGTTACTGCGGGCCGCCGTCAACAGGCAGCATTGTTCCTGTTGTATAGCTACCTGCGTTGCTGGCCAAGTACAGCGCAGCACCAACAATTTCATGCGGTTCGCCGCCGCGCTGCAACATGTACCCGGTCTTTGCTGCCTTGTTGAAACGTTCCATATCCCATGCTTTTGAGATATCCGTTAAGAATGGTCCAGGCACGATGCAGTTCACTCGCACGTGTGGCGCATATGTGCGCGCTAACCCCATGGTCAAGTTGTTAACAGCAGCCTTGGCAGCACCGTAGATCACTTCATTCGGTGATGGTCGCGAACTCGCGATGGAAGACACATTGATAATGGAACCGCCACGAACTGTGCCATCGGCATTCTTAGTAGTCATGTGAGTACCGATAAGAGCTGACAATCTAAATGGCCCCTTCAAGTTCACGCCAAGAACTTTGTCGTACAAATCTTCTGTGACTTCCACGAGGGATGAATACAACGGCGACATGCCTGCATTGTTAACAAGAATGTCAATGTGTCCGAATTCTGCAATGGCAGTAGTGGCCAACATCTCTGCATCAGACCATGATGCTGCGTGATAACCAATAGCAAGCGCACGTCTCCCCAATGCACGAACTTCGTTCGCAACAGATTCGCAGTTTTCAACTTTGCGACTCGCAACAACAATGTTTGCGCCATGCTCTGCAAATGCCAACGCCATCTCGCGACCAAGACCACGACTACCGCCAGTGATGATGGCGGTCTTGCCCTCTAATGAAAAAAGATCTGTCATGTTGTTACCTTTGCTGAATACTCAGGATGTTTGAATGACGCAACGGTACGTCGCACATCAGCATTGGTCGATACCAGAAGGTGACGGGCTAGTAATCCCTTTGCGGCCTTGGCGTTGTGGCCACCCACCACAGCCCCTGAATGTGACACAAGGTCAACGCGGACAACGTTGGCAAGCTGATCCCAAGTGATGGCAGCTCGATGCTCGTTCGGCAGCAAGTCCACCGCGGTCTTCTTTTTTACAACAGCAACAAGTGCATGGGTGATTGCTTCATTCCACCATTTCGACATCGTGCCAAATGGTGCGAGGCGTGCACCCATCTTGAGTCGGTAGTCGGGGATTTGGTCGTCAGCTCGCACGAGACCAAGCAAGCCAGACGGAACAACGATGCGCTTGACCAATGTGTTGCGTTGTGCTGCGGTGAGTGACGCAAGATCAAGGTGATCCCATACGACTCCGGTGTATCGCTGCCATGCAGGAAGACACGGTGCATCAATTAGTTGCATGTTGGAAGATTGTGCACGTGTTAGGTGCGCCCCACTTACACCAAGAAGTTTTTGGGTGCCGCCCTTTTCTTTTCGTAATTGGACAACGATTTGCGCGCGGGATGTCTCAAGAGCAGCTCCAAAAGCTCCCAACCGAGGGTCCCAGGGGCGTGATGTGTTACCGGCCTCGGCTTTTCCTTCAGAGGGAGGGAGAAGTAGCACGAAATCTTGTGTCGCCATCTATGAGATTCTGGCACTTACTGCCTAGTATTGAACCATGCGCGTACACGTAGACCCCTCCAAGTGCCAAGGCCATAACCGCTGTTATGCCTTAGCCCCCGAATTATTCGATGTTGACGATTACGGCAACGCTTTCGAACTAAATGACGGTGTCGTTCCTGCTGGCCTCGAAGACAAAGCTCGCCTTGCGCTTGCTAACTGTCCCGAATTTGCTATCTCAATCGAGGAATAGACATGAGTGAAACCGTTTACGGCCCCGTCACTGACTGGGCGACAGACTTCGACCACGCGTCACCTGCATACGCAGCTGACATGCACAAAATCTGGGATGACTTAAAAAATTCAGGTTGCCCCATTGCCCACACAGATCGTTATGGCGGCACCTGGTTGCCACTCACGCACGAGTTGGTGCATGAGATTGCTTACGACACCGCTCATTTTTCTAGTCAAGGGCCAGTTGTTGGTCAATTGAAGCCAAGCGAACTGGAAGATTCGGTTCCTGCACCTATCGGTGGAGCACCTCCAATTTCTTCAGATCCTCCATTCCATGCTGAGGCTCGTCGCTTGCTTTTGCCAGCTTTTTCGCCAAAGGTCATCGACCCTTGGCGCGAAGAAGTCATCACGATTTGCAACCAGCTCATCGATGACATGGGCGATGCTGATCACATCGATGCTGCATTGCAGTATTCACAGCACATTCCGGTCATGGTTATTGCGCGCATGCTTGGTTTACCAGTTGAAGACGGTGACAAGTTCCGCGGATGGGTGAACCTTGTTCTCAGCGGAATTGGTGAAGAGCGCACAGAAGCTCGTATGCAGCAATTCATGGAATTCAACGAGTATCTCGAGTTCCACGTCAATGACCACATCGAGAATCCACGCGATGACCTCATTTCATTCTTGTTGAATGCTGAAATTTTCGGCGAGAAACTGTCACCACGTCACGTTGCGGGTTCGGTCATCTTGTTGCTGATTGCTGGCATTGACACAACATGGAGCGGCATTGGTTCATCGTTGTGGCATCTTGCTACTAACTCAGTTGATCGTCGTCGATTGGTTGAAAACCCACACATGATTCCAGCAGCTGTTGAAGAATTCCTTCGCGCATATGCGCCTGTCACCATGGCACGTCTTGTGAAAGAAGATATGGAATTCCACGGTGTACAGATGAAGAAAGAAGATTGGGTTCTTCTTCCTTTCCCTGCTGCTAACCGTGACGACAAGCAATTTGCAAATGCGCACGAAGTAGTAATTGACCGAGAAGAGAACCGCCACGCCGCTTTTGGTCTTGGTATTCATCGTTGCCTCGGTTCAAACCTTGCTCGTTTGGAAATGAATGTTGCTGTTGAAGTGTTCCTTCAGCGCTTCCCAGACTTTTCAGTCGATGCAAACGAAATAGTCACGTGGAGCACGGGTCAAGTTCGCGGACCTCGTTCCTTGCCTTTCGTGGTCAACGCACGCGCATAACACCTCATTCTTCGCGCCGACACAGTCCGCTCGTAAGATAGCGGAACCATGTCAGATCAATTCTTTAGCTCTTCGGGTAACAGCACGCCCCTGAACCCTGACCAACAAGAGGCTGTGTACCACCCAGGTGGTCCACTACTTGTTGTTGCGGGTGCTGGCTCGGGTAAAACTCGCGTTCTTACACAGCGCATTGCTTGGTTGATTTCGCAAGGCACATCGCCGATGGCCATTTTGGCTATCACGTTTACCAATAAGGCTGCTGAAGAAATGCGATACCGCGTCGCTGACTTGGTGGGTCCTACTGCACGGTCAATGTGGGTCACCACATTTCATAAGGCTTGTGTGCGCATGTTGCGCCAACATGCTGAACTCATTGGCTACCCCAAGCAATTCACTATTTATGATTCGCAAGATTCAAAGCGCCTTATCGGTTATGTCATTCGCGATATGGGGCTTGATGCCAAGAAATTTCCGGCAAATGCAGCGCAATCGAAAATCAGCTTGTGGAAGAACGAATTAATTACGTCATCAGTTGCCTTTGACACAGCAGAACATATTTCTGCACGACGCAACGCTGAAATTTATCGCGAGTATCAGGCACGCCTCATTCGCGCTGGCGCGATGGACTTTGATGACTTGTTGGTCAACGTGGTGCGTCTCTTCGAAGCTCACCCCGAAGTGCTGCGTCAGTATCAAGAACGCTTTCAGCACATTCTCATTGACGAATATCAGGACACGAACCAAGCTCAGAACCGCATTGTCCTGATGTTGGGCGCGTTGCACCACAACGTGTGTGTGGTGGGCGACAGTGACCAGAGCATTTACAAGTTCCGTGGTGCTGACTTGCGCAATATTGATCAGTTCGAAAGCGCATTCGGCGAGGCAACAGTGGTTGTGCTCGCGCAGAACTACCGCAGCACGCAGACAATTCTTACAGCTGCTAATGCAGTTATCTCGCAAAACGTTGGCAGACGCCCGAAAGATCTGTGGACATCAGCTGGTGATGGTGAACGAATCGTTCGCTACTTCGCAGAAAACGAATATGACGAAGCCGCGTGGGTGTCTTCAACTGCGCAAGATATTCATACAAAAGAGAAGCGCGCATGGGGCGATATAGCCATCATGTATCGCACCAATGCGCAGAGCCGCGCCATTGAAGAATCAATGATGCGTTCGGGCATTCCGTACAAGGTTGTCGGTGGTACAAAGTTCTACGAACGCCGTGAAGTGAAGGATGCCATTGCGTACTTAAAGGCTGGCGCAAACCCACTTGATGAAATCAGCATAAAGCGAGTGCTTAACGTACCGAAGCGTGGCATTGGTGATACCAGCATTGGCAAGATCGATCTATTTGCAACGGCCAATGGCATTTCATTCATTGATGCAATGCGGCGCGCAAGTGAAGCAGGCGTTTCGGGCGGGGCTATTAAAGGAATCGCAATGTTTGTCACATTGGTTGATGAAATGAATGCCGCACTTGCTGACGGGCCGTCAGCCTTGTTGGAAGTCGCAATGAATAACAGCGGTTACATCACAGAACTTGAACAAGAAGCCACAGTTGAAGCTGCCGGACGTCTTGAAAACATCTCTGAACTCATTGGTTCTGCTGCAGAATTCACCCAAGTAGAAGAGTTCTTAGAACAAGTTGCGCTCGTTGCAGACACAGATGATCTTGATGCAGAAAACCACATTGTCCTTATGACATTGCATTCTGCCAAAGGTCTCGAATACCCGGTTGTTTTCTTGGTTGGTTGCGAAGAAGGAATTTTCCCTCACAACCGCGCATTGCTCGACCCTGCAGAACTGGAAGAAGAGCGCCGTCTTGCGTACGTGGGTCTCACACGGGCGCGCGAACGGTTGTTGGTGTCTCATGCATGGCAACGCATGTTGTTCGGACAGTCGCAGTACAACCCACCGTCACGATTCTTGGCTGAAGTTCCTGCGGAGTTGTTCGACCGGCAGGGCAATGTTGATTCAGGTTCTGATCATGGGCGAGTGTTTGGTCGCACCTCCACTGATTGGAACGATGCAGAACTGCCTGCATACAAACGCCGAAACGATGACGATAACGATGATTCTTTTGGTCGCTCATACGGTCGTCGCGCTGAACGCGCAGTGCGCCCAGCAGCAGAACCTCGCAATACAGACCACCTCGTTGACCTCAAGCCCGGTGACGACGTGATGCATGCTGTATTTGGCGAAGGTGTTGTCATAGAGATCAAAGGCACTGGCGACAAGACAGAAGTCACCGTCCGGTTCCGCGATAAGGGCACCAAACACTTGGCTCTCGCATGGGCGCCGTTGACAAAACTTTCGTGAAGTTCTTTTCAGAGCGCCGTGAGTAGTAGAAATAGTGGCATGAAGGCAGCAATCCTTATCGAAAGTTTCACCGGCAACACGTGGAAGGCGGGCGAACTCATCGCAGCCAACCTGCAACAAGAGAACTGGTCAATCACCGGTATCTCTTCGATGAAAGATCCGAATCATGCGTCAATTCAAGATGCTGACACGGTCATCGTCGGTACGTGGGTGCATGGACTTTTTGTTGTTGGTCAAGCACCATGGGCGATTGACCGTTTGCGTCACCTGCCAGCAATGGCCGGAAAGCAAGCAGTTGCATTTTGCACGTATGCACTGAACCCCGGAAAATCTCTTGATGTCATGACGCGCGAATTACAAAGGCGCGGCGCAGACGTGGTTGGTGGACTTGCATTGCAGCGTGGCCATCTGGCCGAGCACGCTGAAGAATTTGCTATTCGACTCGTTGATTCAGTTCCCGCTAGATAATTACGGAACTGTGGTGGCGCTTGCCGTCAACCCACGTAAATCGATGTAAAGAGTCTTTTTGTTTTCAACAATCGGCCGCACTTCAGACGGCGCCATTAGTTGCGACACCTGAATGGTTCGTTTTTCGCAATCAGTGAACGTGCGACTGCCTTGAACATGCGTGACAAGGCAACTCGCATCACGGTCGGCAGGGAAGCCGTAATACACCTGCCAGCCAGTGGCCGGATCTGAACCCTCGTGGTCAAGGACGATTGACCGCACACCGTCAGGGCTCTTTAAGTCGGGCAATAGTAATGGACCATCGGCTGCAATGGCTTTTGCCATGGCAGCAACTTTGCCGACTTCAAAGACTCTGTTCCCAATTTCCGAGCCTGGTTCAGCCCGATTGTTAATGGCCGTGGCTATTAGCCACAAACCCGCAAAGAACAGGGCGAAAAATGCGATGCCTCCGAGAACGGGCACAACTGCACGAGCAAGAGGACTACGAAGACGGGGAAATTCCATGTCTCTATTCTGGCGGGTTGGTACGCAAACCCCCGTACGGCGTAGGGTTTACCTTCTGTGAAGCGCCCGTATCGAGTAGTTGTTGCCAAGCCAGGCCTAGATGGTCATGACCGAGGAGCAAAGGTCATTACCCGTGCTCTTCGCGACCACGGGTTTGAGGTCATTTACACCGGACTGCACCAGACACCAGAGCAAATTGCAGAAACCGCAATGCAAGAAGATGCCGATGCTGTGGGTCTTTCACTTTTGTCTGGAGCTCACCTCACTCTGTTTCCGCGCACTGTCGAGGAACTGAAGAATCGCGACTTGGCCGACATCCTCATCTTTGGTGGTGGCGTTATCCCCGATGCTGATGCGCGCGCATTACGCGAGCAAGGCGTTGGAAATATTTTTGGCCCTGGTTCATCACTCAAAGTGATTTGTCAATGGCTTGAAGAAGAACTCGACAAGAGGGAGTAACTCATGGACCTTTTCGAATATCAAGGTAAGCAGTATTTTGCACGCTATGACATTCCGGTTTCGAAAGGTGACGTTGCTGTCACTGTTGACCAAGCCATTGCTGCTGCTGAGGCAGCTGGATACCCAGTAGTCGTAAAAGCCCAGGTACAAGTTGGTGGTCGCGGTAAAGCAGGCGGCATCAAGTTGGCAAATAATGCCGATGAAGTGCGTACGCATGCCGGAAACATCTTGGGCATGGACATCAAGGGCCACGTTGTGAAGCGTGTGTGGGTGGAGAATGCTTCTGATATCGCAGAGGAGTACTACGCATCATTCACACTTGATCGTGGCGCAAAGAAGCACCTTCTTATGCTGAGCCGCGAAGGCGGAGTAGAGATTGAAGAAGTAGCAGAAAAGAACCCTGCAGCAATTCTGATGTTGCACATTGACCCAGTTGACGGTCTCCCTGCAGCAGCTGCAAAGAAAGCAGCGGTTGATGCGAACATTCCTGAGGCAGCACAACAAGGTGTCGCAGACATTTTGGTACAGCTGTACCGCTGCTTTGTTGAAGGCGATTGCGATCTTGCTGAAATCAATCCACTCATTTTGAAGCCAACAGGTGAAGTGCATGCACTTGATGCAAAGGTCAGCCTTGATGAGAACGCTGAATTCCGTCATCCAGAATGGGCTGAATTTCATGCAACTGTTGAACTTGATGCCCGCGAACTTCTTGCCCGTGAAAAAGGACTGCAATACATCGGTCTTGATGGCACCGTTGGCATTATTGCTAATGGCGCTGGTCTTGCAATGAGCACGCTCGA
>JBBANI010000029.1:0-2756 GCA_040402015.1 Ilumatobacteraceae bacterium | reverse complement strand
CTCGACGGTACTAACGCCGCAGAGGGCCGAGACATTCTGAAGAATGCCGGAATCCCTGAATCAAAACTCACCAGTAAGTCAACGATGCTCGAAGCTGCTGAAGCAGCAGTCGCGCTCGCAAAGTAAGGACCCCCCGTCATGGCAATTTTCGTCGATCAAAACACCAAAGTTATTGTGCAGGGCCTCACAGGTGGCCAAGGCAAATATCACGGACTGCGTAACAAGGCATACGGCACACAAATCGTTGCTGGTGTTACACCGGGCAAGGGCGGCACAGATGTTGAAGGCATTCCCGTATACAACAGCGTTGCTGAAGCAGTGAAAGCAACTGGTGCAACTGCATCATTCGTCACTGTTCCACCAAAAGCTGCCTCTGCTGCAATTCTCGAAGCTGCTGGTGCAGGCATCACATTTATTGTGTGCATCACCGAAGGTATTCCCGCACAAGATGAAGCACTCACGTACAACACTTTGGTTCGTGATTTTCCAAAAGTTCGTCTACTTGGGCCAAACTGCCCAGGCATCATTAGCCCAGGAAAATGCAATATTGGAATTACTGCCGGTGAAATTGCGCAACTTCCCACAGCAAAGGGACCAAACGTTGGCATCGTGTCACGCTCAGGAACTCTTACGTATCAGGCACTCTATGAATTGAAGCAACTCGGTATCGGCGTATCAACATGCATTGGTATCGGTGGCGACCCAGTTCCCGGAACATCATTTATTGATTGCTTGCGTGAATTCCAAGCAGATCCAGAAACTCACGCCATCATCATGATCGGTGAAATTGGCGGTTCAGCTGAAGAAGAAGCAGCAGAGTTCATCAAGGCAAATGTGACCAAGCCAATGTCTGCGTATATCGCAGGCGTTACTGCTCCAGCCGGAAAGAAGATGGGTCATGCAGGCGCCATTGTTTCTGGTGGCAAGGGAACAGCGCAAGGCAAGATGGACGCGCTCCGCGCTGCCGGCGTATTGGTTGGACATAATCCAACAGAAGCCGGCTCTCTCATGGCCGGCATTGTGGCTGGGTTGAGCTAAGTGCCACGCGCACTACTTTCCGTTTACGACAAAACGGGCATCGTCGAATTTGCGTCGTCGCTTCATGAACTCGGTTGGTCGTTACTCTCTAGTGGCGGAACCGCTGGTGTAATTTCAGCTGCTGGTATTCCCGTAACAGATGTTGCAGAGATTACGGGGCTAGCGCCAATTCTCGATCACCGCGTGGTGACCCTTCACCCGAAGATTCATGGCGGGATTCTCGCTGATCGCTCGAATCCGGAGCATGTTGCTGAAATGGAAAAGAATGGCATCGAAGGGATTGACCTAGTTGTTGTCAACTTGTATCCGTTCTCATCAAAGCCTGGAATTGAACTAATTGACATCGGTGGACCAGCAATGGTGCGCGCAGCCGCAAAGAATTTTGCTTATGTAGGTGTTGTTGTAGATACTGCTGATTACAGCGATGTTCTCGAAATGATTAGTGGCGATTTTTTCAGTGTTGCTGCTCGACGTCGCCTGGCACAAAAGGCGTTTCGAATCACTAGTGCATACGACGCATCAATTTCTTCATGGCTTGCTGACGAAACAAGCGATCGTGAAGATGCAACCGTGCCGCCGATACTTACTTTGGTTGCAGAACGCGCCGAAGTTTTGCGTTACGGGGAAAATCCACATCAAACAGGTGCGCGGTATCGCCTTCCTGGTGTTGAGAGCTGGTGGGATTCCGCAACTCAACTCAATGGCAAAGAGATGTCATACCTGAACGTTCTTGACACAGAAGCTGCGTGGCAATTAGTTAGCCGTTTTGATCGACCAGCCGCAGTTGTAGTGAAACATGCCAACCCATGTGGTGTCGCACTTGCTTCCACAATTTTTGAAGCGTATTCACATGCGCATGGTGCTGACCCAATCAGTGCATTTGGTGGAATCATTGCTGTCAACGGTGAGATCAACGGTGACACTGCAGCAGAGATCAACAAAACCTTTACGGAAGTTGTTATAGCTCCCTCCTTTACATCAGATGCGCTTGAAATTTTGTGCGCAAAACCATCGCTTCGTGTATTTGAAGCGGTGGCCCCTTTCGGGTCGATGGCGATCAACGTTCGGTCAATTGATGGTGGACTTCTTGTGCAATCAGTCGACGAAGTTGATGAACCTCTTGATGATTTCACTGTGGTCACAGACCGGGCGCCGAGTGCTGATGAGTGGTCAAGTTTGATGTTGGCGTGGCAAACAGTCGCTGCGACGTGGAGCAATGCCATCGTGCTTGCACATGGCGACACTATTGTCGGCATTGGTGGGGGACAACCAAACCGTATTGACGCAGCACGCATAGCTATCGGTCGCGCAGGCGACCATGCCACTGGTTCAGTCGCTGCTAGCGATGCTTTTTTCCCATTCGGCGATACGGTTTCAGAGTTGGCTGCCGCTGGTGTCACTGCAATTTTCCAACCCGGTGGCAGTGTGCGAGACGAAGAATCCATCTCGGCAGCCAACACTTATGGCATTGCCATGGTGTTCACCGGATCACGCCACTTCCGTCACTAGGTAAGTCGTAGACTAAATAAATGGCACGAATTGGTGACCTCCTTGCGGCAGGACGAACATTCTCTTTTGAGTTTTCGCCTCCCAAAACAACTGCTGGTTCAATGTCGCTCGGTCGCACAATTGCGGAACTTGAATCCCTGAGCCCTTCATTTGTTTCTTGCACATATGGTGCTGGCGGTTCAACTCGGGAAAATACCCGCGACACAGTG
>JBBANI010000028.1:17875-19051 GCA_040402015.1 Ilumatobacteraceae bacterium | reverse complement strand
AAAATTAGGCAATATCGCCGGGGGCGATTGGGTGATTATCCTCCACCCGAGAGGCGCGTAAAGCAATCCATATAAAGAGGACCTGAAATGGCAGGCGGGCCCAGGAAATAAACTGTTGGGAGGCCGGCTCATTGCGCCAATCCCAGACCATGTAGATATTGGCGGGATACACCGCAATGAAAAGCCAGACTGCAGCAATTGCACCGGCTCGCCGGGTGGATGGACGAATCAGTGCGATGGCAATGGCCAGTTCAGCGACACCACTTATATATGTCCAAAATGCGGGGCTTGGTGGAAGCCACGGCGGAACGATGTCGTTGAAAAAAGATGGGTTAGCGAAATGCGTGATGCCGGCGAGCCCAAGAAAAAAGGCAAGGACTAGGGCGAGGCGATTCGGGTTCATTCGGCGTTTTCTGAAAGGACGAACTGCAGGGCAGCGTCGGCGGAAGGGGATGGAAGCGACCAGATCAGGTCACGCAACAAAATAGCTTCGTTGACGTTGAGCGACAAATGACGCATGCCTTCGTGAAGTCTGGTGATGGCGGTGACGTAAGCCTCGGGGCGGCGAATGTTCGGGTTACGTGCAAGTTCATCGCGGTAGATGCTTGCGATAGCAGTAAGGCCTGAACGAAGTTCGTCAGTGCGGTAACGACGGATCTCGCGTTTGTGGCGATCTTCCAACATTTTCTTTCCGCCACGTTTGACACCCATGAGAGCAAGAGTCTTTTCGGTGTCAACTACTTCTTGTGCATGTTGGTTGCTGAGAGGTTCAACAGCATCATCGATGAGAGCGAGAATTTGTTCAACGATGGCAGCAACTGTTGCGCCAGTGCCATCAATGCGGCGTGGAATGTTGGCGAAGAAATCACGACGTTGTGCAAGTTGAGGATCTGATGCGAGTAACTTTGCGCGCGACATACTGCCAGCTGATGATTGCGCTGCGGCATTGGCGAGAGCGGGTGCAACACCTGAATTAATAAGAGCTTGTTCAATGTCAGCATTTTCGAGCAGGGCGAAATGCACTGTGAGGCACCGTGACGCAATGGTGGCTAACGAATCATCAACTTGGTCAGCAAGCATGATGAAGAAAACTCCGGAGGGTGGTTCTTCAACAGTCTTGAGAAGTTTTGCCGCAGTTGCTGGAGCCATGAGATGAACCTCATGAACAATGATGAC
>JBBANI010000028.1:0-17775 GCA_040402015.1 Ilumatobacteraceae bacterium | reverse complement strand
GCACGGCCTTGGCCAACCACTGAATCCCATACTGATGCCATGTAGGCAGGCTACTAATTCAGTCTGTCAAGAACGGCAACGCGAATAGCTGCCTCGACATCGTCCTTTGGCTTAGTGCCATCAACGACAATCCAGCGATCTGGGTCTGCTTCGCGCAATTCGGTGAAGCCATCATTGATGCGGGCAAAAAAATCAGCGCCTTCACGTTCGAACCGATCAAGGTTTTTCTTGGCGAGGCGTTCATTCAAAATGTCGGTAGGTACTGAAATAAAGACAACCATGTCAGGCAAGCGGCCGTTTAGTGCCCAGGTGGAGATATTCAACAGGTCTGGCGTGCCGAGACGACGGCCATACCCCTGGTAGGCGAGTGTTGAATAGATAGACCGATCACTGACAACGTGTTGTCCGCGGTCTAACGCTGGTTGCACAATTTCAGACATGTGTTGTGCGCGGTCTGCTGCCATCAATAACGCTTCGGTGCGTGGTGCGAGATCTGTGTTTTCTGGGTCAGCCAAAATGGCACGAAGAAGTGCACCGATACGAGTGCCACCGGGTTCACGAGTGAGGACTGCATTTAAGTGCTCGCCAAGTCGCTTCGTGTGCGTGCTTTTTCCGCAGCCCTCTAAGCCTTCAAGCGCAATGTATGACGGAGTGTTCACTTGGCGTCCGACGAAGTTGGTGCAGCCTTTTTCTTAGGAGCAGCTTTCTTTGCTGTGGCCTTCTTGGCTGGCGTTTTCTTTGCTGCAGCTTTTTTTACAGCGGTTTTCTTTGCCGGAGCTTTCTTTGCGGCAACTTTGCGGCCGCCGGCTTTCTTCTTTGGTCCACCGTTTGCTTCGATGTATTCACGTCGCAATTGCAATAGTTCGTATGCGCGTTCGTTCGTCATTTGTTCCATACGGTCGCCACGGGTAAGTCCGGCATTCGTTTCGCCATCGGTGATGTAATCGCCAAACTTGCCTTCTTTGCCAACAACTGGTTTTTCACTTGCAGGGTCAGTTCCGAATTCACGAAGTGGTGGCTTTGCAGCTGCACGGCCTTTGCCAAACACGCGTGGAGTGGCGAGGAGAGCAAGCGCTTCTTCCAACGTGACGGTGAGAAGTTGTTCTTCGGTTTGCAGCGTGCGGCTTTCTTTGCCCTTGTTCACGTACGGGCCGTAACGACCATTTTGTGCAGTGATTATTTCGCCATCGGTTGGGTCCGCACCAATGGTGCGCGGCAGTGACAGCAGATCAAGTGCGTCTTGCATTGACAACCGATCAATATTCATTGTTTTGAACAATGAAGTCATCTTTGGCTTTTCCATACCTTCTGGTGGAACATCCATGGTGCCCCACTGAACGTATGGGCCGTAGCGACCTGACTTTGCAAACACGGGGTAGCCCTCGTGCTCGCCCATTGGGGTGTCGCCCTTTGGTGCTTTCAATAATGTGACAGCTGCATCAAGTGTGAGTTCGTCGGGTGTCATTGTGTCGGGAACGCTTGCGGTGCTTTCACCGGAGCGAACGTACGGGCCATACAAACCAGGCTTGACGATAACTACTTCACCGGTGTCTGGGTGTGCTCCAAGTTCGAACGTGTTGACAGCAGCTGCATCAATGGAGCCACCTTCAAGTTTGGCTGCAACGATCCCATGAAGGCCTTGCTTGTCGTCAGTTCCAAAATAGAACTCGTGCAGCCATGTTCCCTTTTTCACTTCGCCATTTGCAATGGCGTCGAGTCCATTTTCAAGCTTGGCAGTGAACTCGTAATCAACAAGGGTGTCGAAGTTTTCTTCTAGCAAACGAATAACAGAAAATGCGGTCCATGTAGGAACGAGAGATGTTCCTTTTTTCCATAAGTAATGGCCACGATCAACCATGGTGGAAATGATGCTTGCCCATGTTGATGGACGACCAATTCCTTTGCTTTCCAGTTCCTTCACTAATGACGCTTCTGTGTAGCGAGGAGGAGGAGTGGTGGAGTGCGATGTTGGTGAATACTCACTAACAGGAACGTTTTGTCCTGGGGTAAGGATGGGAAGCAGCAATGCGTTCTCATCATCTGCCGGAGTTTCGTCTTCGTCGCGAGATTCTTCGTATGCCTGGCGGTAACCGAGGAATGTAATGGTGGTTCCGCTAGCCGAGAATTCGCAGTCAGTGCGCTGAGCATCTGCTGCTGTTGCACCAAGCCGCACGCTGACAGTAGTGCCGAGCGTGTCTGACATTTGTGACGCAAGTGTGCGCTGCCAAATGAGGCGGTACACGCCAGCATCTTGTCCGCGCAGTTCGCCACCCAGTTGTTCTGGGGACCGCAATGGCAATGCAGGACGAATTGCCTCATGAGCTTCTTGTGCGTTCTTTACTTTTGAATTGTGTTTACGTGGACCATCAGTGAGGAACTGCTTGCCGTAGTCACGTTGTACATATGAGCGCACTTCATTGATTGCTTCGTCAGACAATGAAATGGAGTCGGTACGCATGTATGTAATGAATCCACGCTCATACAAACTCTGTGCTGCACTCATGACTTGACGGCTGGACAAGCGCAATTTACGGCCAGCTTCTTGTTGCAATGTGCTGGTAGTGAAAGGAGGCTTCGGTGACGAACGGTATGGCTTTTCGTCAACTGTGCGGACAACTAGATCAACATTGGCGAGGCCCGCTGTGATTTCAGCGCCTCGTGCGGCAGTAAGAATGATGACATCCGGGTTGACAACGCCTTGTTCGGAAAAATCTTTACCTGTTGCAATGCGAGTGCCGTTGACCGAAAGCAATTTTGCAGTAAACGAAGGAGTGGTGTCTGTTTCTGCTTCAAGAGAGAAGTAGTCAGCTGAAATAAACTTGATGCGGTGCCATTCGCGTTCAACAATTAGCCGAAGAGCTGGGCTCTGTACGCGACCCGCTGACAGCCCGCGGTTCACGCGACGCCACAACACAGGAGACACTTCGTAGCCGAACAAGCGGTCAAGGATGCGGCGAGTTTCTGCGGCGTCAACAAGCGGCTGGTCTAATTCGCGAGGGTTCTCGACCGCTTCTTGAATGGACTTCGCGTTGATTTCGTGGAACACCATGCGGTGAACAGGAACTTTGGGCTTCAGGTGCTGCAGCAGATGCCACGAGATTGATTCGCCTTCTCTGTCTTCGTCCGTTGCTAGATATAAGGCATCAGATGACTTGAGTAAATCTTTGAGTTCCTTGACAACAGTGCGACCGCGTTCGGTGAGTTCATACGTAGGTGCGAATCCGTTGTCGACGTCGACTGCCATTCCCTTGCTTGGAAGGTCGGCAATATGGCCGACTGAAGCGCGGACGTTGAACTGCGGCCCGAGGTATTGGGAGATCGTTTTTGCCTTTGCGGGGGACTCAACTATTACGAGAAACTTGGCCATATCTTTTTCAGGGCTATGTGATTTGCTACCCCCTTGTCAAGGCAATAGGCGCAAACCCTTATTTCATGAGGGTATCGGGGCCGGCTTCGTGTGGTGCGTGCCTTCCACATTGATCTTTGGCAGCAGGCGGTCAAGCCAGGCAGGCATCCACCAGTTGCGGGCGCCGAGCAATTCCATGGTGGCTGGGACCAAGACCATTCGAACGATGGTTGCATCGAGAAAGACGGCCACAGCCATGCCGAGGCCAAACAGCTTCAATTGGCGGTCGTCTCCAAGGACGAAGGCACCGAAAACACAGACCATGATGAGGGCAGCAGCGGTGATGACACGAGCAGTTGCCGCAACACCGTCGGCAACGGCAGACGTGTTATCGCCAGTGCGGTTGAATTCTTCTTTGATGCGCGAGAGCAGAAACACTTCGTAGTCCATCGATAAGCCGAACACGATTGCAAACAGGAACATAGGTGCCCACGCCTCGATTGGTCCTGGTTTGCCAACACCAATGAGTTCTGCGCCCCATCCCCATTGGAACACAGCAACAATCACGCCGTATGCAGCACCAACAGACAACAGGTTCATGAGAACTGCTTTGATGGGAACCAGCACACTGCGAAACACCGCCATCAGTAGAAGGAATGACAGCAACAAGACAATTCCAATAAGAAATGGCAGGCGTTTTGCAAGGTAATCAGAAAAATCAACAGTGCTGGCAGTAAATCCAGTTACTTGTGCTGCAACTCCGGTAGATGGAATAACGGTGTCTCGCAATGTGTGCACCAGATCTGTAGTGGCTTCATCTTGGGGCGCCGATGTTGGATAGGCCACGACCAACGCGACTTCGTCGCTCTTCATGGGTGCTACTCCAGCATATGCAATGCCGGGTGTCGTATTAACGACAGTGAGGAATGACTTCAATTTGTCGGAATCCATCACTGCGTCACCAGTGATGACAATGTACAACGGACCACTGAAGCCTGGTCCGAATCCTTCAGACAGCATGTCATATGCCTTGCGCACATCTGCGGTCTTGGGCGCGTTGCCTGCATCTCCAAAACCCAAACGAATGGACAGCATGGGAACAGAGAGAATGACGAGAAAGAGTGATGAAGCCACAAAAGAAATCCATGGTTTGTGTTGCACGACACGGCTCCAACGCCACCAGATTGTGTTCTGGTGATCATTTTGCGCGCGGTGAGGTAAGGCGACACGCAATGCGGGAATAATGAAACGCGTGAGTTGACTAGCAAATGCAAGGCCAACACCAATTGCTAAGACAACAAAATTCTTTGTGAATACAGCAATAAAACCGCTAAGAACAAAAGCTGTCAGTGAAATGACTGCTGCTCGAGAAGTTGTGTCAATGCGCTCACCGACCATTGCGAGAAGAGCAGGCAGCAATGTGATGGAAGCAACAATCATGACCGCCACCGCAGTTCCCATGCCTACTGCTAATCCAGTGACGAATGAGAGCCCAATGGTGAGAAGTCCTATGGCTGCGACAATGACAGTAATGCCGGCAAACACCACGGCCCGACCAGACGTATCGATAGATTCGACGATTGCTTCTTCCACTGATAATCCGTCGTGGAGTCCTTCACGAAAACGGGTCACAATAAATAACGCATAGTCAATGCCAACTCCTAAGCCAATCATTCCAACCATTGAGGTCACTGCATCGGGCATTGATAAGAAATGACTAATAATTCCAACGATGCTTGTGGCAATGATGAGACCAATCAGCGCAATACTGATGGGAAGACCCATTGCGATGACAGATCCGAAAGCAAGAACCAAAATCAGGATGGCGGCTAACACACCCAGTGCTTCAGATTCGGGTAGCTGCACCTCTTCAAAGATTGCACCGCCGTAACCAATTTCTATTCCAGCAGCTCGTGCCGGTTCAGTCACTGTTTTTATTTGAGCACTAAGCGCTTTATATTCTTCTTGATTCTTACGCGGAACATTGACCTCAGAAAATGCAATCTTTCGATCCTTACTGATTTGATTTTGCAAAACAAAAGGAGAAGTTATATCAACATCATTGATTGCATCAACTGCGGCTATTGCATCTGAAATTGTTTTTCTTACTTGCGTTTCATCAATTGATGACGTGGTTCGAAAGACCAATTGTGAAGATTGACCGCCTTGATTTGGGTTGGCGCGAGCGAGAACGCTCTCAGCCTGGCGGGATTCGCTCGACGGCATAGCCATTTCTGTATTGAAGTCAGTGCCCAATGCTGAACTGGCAAGAACCATGGCGATGGCAAGTGGAATCCAGATTACAAAAACAACGGTGCGCTTATGGCGTACGCAAAAACGGGCTAGAGAAGAGAGCATGGGGGTCCAGTTCAAAAAGGTCTTCAATAGGATACGAAATAGAACTCTGTGATGGCGACACGGCGGTACCGTTTCGGTAGATGGAAACACAAGTCACACCGCCGAATATGCCTGAAGATCAGGTGTTGTCTGGACGTATTACCCGACTAGATCGCGGGTGGAGCACTGTGTTGTTGGATACCGCAGAGGCCATCCGGGTGCGCAATATTGGCGTGGAAGTTGCCGTTGGCGACATGGTGTCCGTCTCGGCAGATTTTGAACGTATAGATATGGTGCATCCGCGTCGTAGTGCATTAACGCGGCGTAACTCGTTTGAAGGCGCGCGAGGCATGCGTCAGATTGTTGCCTCCAACATTGACACCGTCTTTTTGGTTCATTCCGTTAACTCTCCACCGAACCAGCGACGACTCGAACGTGAGTTGGTATTGGCGTTTGATAGTGGGGCCACGCCTGTTCTTGTATTGACAAAGACCGACACCATTAGCTCTGATGCAGCTGAAGCGGCACGCGGAGTATTTGCAGAAATTACCTTTGATGTTGATATTGCATTGGTTAGTTCTGTAACTGGTGAAGGCTTGGAGAAGATTCGAGCATACGCACGGCCACACACGACGATTGTGTTTATCGGTGCAAGTGGAGTTGGTAAATCAACTCTGGTGAACGCGCTTGTTGGCTACGAGATACAACGCACTGCCGAAGTTCGCGAGGATGATCAACGCGGCCGTCACACCACCGTTGCTGCAGAGTTAATTGCATTGCCAGGCGATGCGTGGCTGCTTGATACACCAGGATTACGTGCAGTTACTTTGTGGACAAGCAGTAATGGAATTGAACGCGCGTTCCCTGATGTGTTTGATTTGGCTGGCTCATGCAGATTTCGTGATTGCAAACATCTTGATGAACCAGATTGTGCTGTTACTGCAGCGATAGCCGCCGGAACTTTGCCCGCCATACGTCTTGAATCAATGCGCCGGTTGGTAGCGGAAGAACTCAACGTTGAAGAAGAACAAACGGAGCGCGAACGTCAAGAAAATCGTCGCGGGTTTCGGAAAGCCGCTAAGCCATTGGAATAGGGAATTGCAATCCGACGATTGCTCCGCCACCTGCATTGTCTAAGACATATGCACTGGCATTGTGATCTATCGCGAATTGCGACACGATTGACAGGCCAAGCCCAGAGCCAGGCATGGAACGCGTTGCAGTAGCCCTGTAGAAACGGTCGAACACAAGGGGCTTATCAGCATCGGCGATGCCAAGGCCTTTATCGCGAACTTCCACACGAAATGAACCAACGTGAATTTCTATCGCGGAACTGTCATTAGTGAATTTGATGGCGTTATCAACCAAGTTGCTGAGTGCTCGTTCAAATTGGTTTGGGCGCACAACAACTGTTGTGCCGTGAGTCGTGTGAACAGTTACGGGTGTTCCGGAACGACGGGATGCACGAGTTGCAACTTCGTGAGCTACATCTGAAAGGTCAATGGATTCAGGCTCTTCTGTGGTTCGGTTATCGATTGCCAACGCACTTAATTCAGCGCTGAGATCTGTGAGCTCGTCAACTTCTGCGCGCATGTCAGCAAGAATGGATGTTCGGTCAGCATCTGACAATGTGCCACGCTCGAGCAATTCTGTATTTGCACGAAGACTGGTTAATGGTGTGCGCAGTTCATGACTTGCGTCTTGTACTAGTTGGCGCTGCCGTGAAACACTGCCTCGCAACGCCTCTAGCATGGTGTTGAAACTGGTGGCTAGTTGCGCCACTTCATCACGTCCTGAAACGAGAATTGTGCGGTCTAGGTCTTGGGTAGCGGCGATTGATTCTGCAGTAAGCGCCAAGTCTTCAATGGGTTTACTAATGCGCCGAGCAAAAAGCCAACCAAACAATGCAGAAATTACAACGGCAATGGCTGCATAGATAGGGAACCACGTGCGCATACCGTCTTGAGCATTCAAAAGAATTTGAGTGTCTTTGGCGACTTGAATGAGCGAGCCATCATCAGCAATGACAGTGAGCATGCGAAATTCATGTTTGTCGATGATGGTGGAGGAGCGATGAATTCGTTTGCCTTCAACTGATAGGGAGCGATCACCTTTATCGATTGGTAGTCGCGGGTATTCACGGCGTCCGAGAACTTGACCATTTGGAAGAACTATTTGTGTGATGGCGTCAACTTCGGTCTGCATAATTGCCTGGTTTACGGGGCCTTGGCCAAACGCATCATTCCAATTAAAACCTCGTCGGCTCATAATTTGAAGAATTCGCGAAGCACGTTGATCTAGCGAGCTTTCAACTTGACTTTGTAGTTGATTAGATGCGATTCGATAGGCACCAATACTCATGCCGGTAGCTAATACAAACATAAGACTGGCTGAGACAAGCACGAAACGTGTGCGCAGATTCATGATTGCTTCACCGTATACCCGACACCACGTACTGTAAACACAACACGTGATTCATTGTTCTCCTCAGTCTTACGACGTAAGTAGCCGATATATACATCGAGTGATTTTGAGTTCGTCTCGAAGTTGTATCCCCAAATTGCTTCATAGATGGTGTCGCGAGAAACGACGATGCCTGGTTGTTGCATGAGCAACTCCAAAAGATCAAATTCTGTTTTTGTGAGTTCAATGGCACGTTCACCACGGTGCACTTCTCGTGTCAATGAGTTAAGTGTGAGGTCGCCAACACGCAATTGCGTACTTGAGCCGGTTGGTTGTGAACGGCGAAGCAATGCACGACACCGTGCAAGAAGTTCGTCAATGACAAATGGCTTCAGCAAGTAATCGTCTGCGCCTGCATCGAGGCCAGCCACACGGTCACCCACTTCCACGCGCGCAGTCAGCAGCAAGATTGGGATATCTATGCCGCGGTGCCTGGCTTCACGGCACACGGTAAGTCCATCGGCAAAGGGCATCATGACATCAAGCACTGCAAGATCAAACCGTGATTTGGCAAGGGCCTCGAGGGCTGCTTTGCCGTCATTCACTGCAGTGACCGCGTAATTCTCAAGCTCAAGGACCCGCTGAACAGCCTTGCGAACCGAGGAATCATCCTCGGCAATCAGTACTTTGCGGCTGTCCATAAAGATACGGTACCCATGATTTGCAACGGTTTGCCGTACCTTGGCCCAATTCTTGCCTTCCTCTTACCTTGTTCATGTTTACTTCTTACATAGCCCCGAGAAAGTGGAGTCACGCCAGAACAACTCTGGAGTACACCCACAAAAAGGAACATAGAACAATGAAGATCACATCTCGTTTTACGAAAATTGCGGTGGCCTCAGGGCTCATCGTGGCAACCGGTGCAGCCGTGCTCGGCATCACCGGCTTTGCAAGTGCGCAAGTTGCACAGAGAAGCAATGTCGTTGCAGCTGCACAGGCAACAGAGACAACTCTTACAACAAATACTGCCGCTGTAACAACACCTGCAGTACCGAGCTCAAGTGCAACACCTGCTGCACCTTCAGTCATGAAAGCTGATCGTCCATCCCCACTTGCAACAGTTTCAAAAGTTTTGGGAATTACCGAAACAGAATTGAAAACAGAGCTTGAAGCTGGAAAATCAATTGCTGATGTTGCCAAGGCAAAGAACATTGACCTTGCAACGGTGAAAGCAGCTCTTCTTGCAGAAGCTAAGGCACATATTGATGCTGAAGTTGCTGCTGGAAAGCACACTGCTGCTGAAGGCGCAACAAAGCTTGCTGAAAAGACATCACGTATCGACACCATGTTGACTACCGCCGGTTTGCCAGCACGCGGCCCACAAGGCATGGGCGGTCACAAAGGCAAGGGCGGACCTGGCAAGATCATGTCTGAAGCAGTTGCAAAAGTGTTGAAGTTGACTACCACCGAATTGAAGACACAACTTCATTCTGGAAAATCACTTGCTGATGTTGCAAAGACACAGAGTGTTGACATTGCAGATGTAAAGACTGTCTTGACATCAGATTTCACAGCACACCTTGCAGAAGAAGTGACATCTGGCAAGCACACACAAGCCGAAGCTGATGCAAAGCTTGCTGAATTCAAGACCAACCTTGACACCATGGTGAATCGTGTTGGTCCTGCAGGAGGCATGAAGGGCGAAGGTCGTGGACATGGCCCACGGGGCGGAAATGGCCCAATGGGGCAAGGCACACCGTCAGCTCAGAACACCTCTGCTTCGATATAACGACACCACACACCAATTGGTGTGACTATCTCCCCCCAAGAAGAATTACCGGGACTCACATTATTGTGAGTCCCGGTTTTCTTTTACCCTAGGACTAATGGTGGTTCACGCATCATGGTTGCTGTTCCCTGTAACGAGAGCGATGGCAACCAGCGTCCGAGAAGTGGAAACCGTTTCTTCATGGTGGCGACAACCGTGACTATGCCAGTTGATTCTTCTGTGACTGTTACTGCAGAGACATATGAAAGATCAGCGATGGCTGTGGCTGCATCTGACGGGCTATCTGACGTAATAGCTGATCGTACGGCACTGCGCGCGATGTCATTTAGTCGCAAGGTGTCAAGACATACCGACAATGTGGCAAGTAGCAACAGAGCGCACAACACAACCAGTGGCGCCATCAAGGCAAATTCAACAGTTGCTTGTCCACGACTTTTATGGTGTGGAGTTTGATGCACGATCAAATATGTCATTGAATACCGTGTCAAATAATGAACCAATTTTTCCGGCTCCGCCACCGGCTGTGGCCCATGCGATGACTAAAAGGGCGATGATTGCTGCAACGAGCAAGATCAGTGCGTATTCCGTGGTTGCTTGGCCTCGAGAGCGTTTACGTGAGTGATGAAACATGATTTTTCTTTCGTTATTGAGTGACTGAGGGAAGTGAAACTGAGAGTTGACTGAGGCTGGCCAGAACAAGTGGGGCAACCGAGAGCAGGAGAAATGAAGGAAGAACGCAAACAACCAAGGGGATAGAGAGACGCGTAGGCAGTTGCCGAATACGAGTGTCTATCTGTCTACGTCGTTCACTGCGGTGGTCTGTGGCAAGTCGCATCACGGTGTCAAGAATGGGTAGCCCATCGCGCTCGGCCTCCACAATCGTGTGACCGAGATTCTTGCCGGTTATCGGATGAGTGGTTGCTAGCGGAAGTAACGCCTCTTCCAGTGGTGCGCCTGCGCTAATGAGCTCAGCTACTGAGTTTCCCGTTGGCGACACTGTGCGCCACCGCTCGCATGCATGGGTCATTGACAGGCCCGTACGTAATGACACGCACAGATGTTCAGTGAGTTGTCCGATGTCGTCAGGTTCATCGTGAACAGCACGAGAGATAAGCGATGAGATCCATCGCCATCCGATTCGATTTAGTACAAACCCAAGAAACAAGGGACATAAGACAATGGGGGACCACAGCGCGGATCGGAATTGTGAGCTAACCAAAATTGCACCACCCAGCAGAACGAATGGCAGCATCGACAAGAGCCGAGCTGAGAGTTGAGCTTGTGATGCTGCAACCGCTAGTTCTGCACTACAGGCAGCTCTATCTCGCAACACAGACGATGCGTGGTCGAGAGCGCTAGGAACGAAATTCCCGTGCACCATGGCAGATTCAAGAAGAGAAAGACACTGTGCGTCGTTGCTACGCGGCTCGACAGATTCACGAGCAGTGGTAAGTGAACTGTCACACGACTGTAGTGCCGCGACGTCGTCGAAGAGTTCTGACCAGCACGGATGATGAAACTGGTGCCGTTGAAGACTTACAAGAAGTGCATCATGGGGTGATGCACCGCTACGAGTGGCTCGAGCAAGTGATTCACAGAGCGTTGCAAAATCGAGCATAGGTGAGATGACTGTTCGCAGATGACTGGGCAGCGCAAGCGATGGTTTCGCATCTTTAGTCATGAGGTCAGCACCGTGTAGTCGACGTTGCATCTCTAGTACATCAACAAGACGAAAAAACCGGGGCGACACAAAACATACGAGTGCAATAGCCAGAGAACTTCCCACTAGAAGATCAATCATGATCAGCTGACCGATACAGAGTGTGAAGTGTTGATTCGCTGCAGCGAACTATTTCAACAATTGAACGTCGGCGTGCAGAAATTCGTTGCACAAAAACAATTGCGCCAATTGCGCTATGAATAGTGGACACGGCTTGATTATGTGACCACTGCGGAGAATCACGCAACACCATGGCAGCAAGGCGATCAACGGTTTCAGTTGCAGAATTGGCATGAACGGTTGACCAGCAACCACGATGCCCTGAAGACAGCGCCAACAACATGTCGACTACTTCTCCACCACGAACTTCGCCAACAACAAGCCGGTCAGGTCGGAGTCGAAGTGATGCGCGAACAAGAGATTGAAGCGATATTTCACCGTTGCCTTCGGAATTAGCAGGTCGTGTTTGTAATTGCACAACATGAGGATGTGCGAATCTCAGTTCTGCTGTGTCTTCCACACACACGATGCGTTCTTGCGGGCCAAACGATTGACTGACTGCAGATATCAGGGATGTTTTTCCAGATGATGTTGCACCTGCCACAACAACATTAATGTTTTGTTGCACGAGCTCGCGCACAATGTCGGTACATGCGGTGGGACCAAATGATGCAAGCGGCAGAATACGACGAGAAAACTTCCGAATAGAAATGATCGCGCCACCTACTGCTACTGGTGAGATAACTACGCATGCTCGTGACCCGTCTGGCAACCGTGCATCAAGAATGGGAGACAGAAGGTCGAGCCTGCGCCCAGATGCGCGCGCAATGCGCTCGAGGCTGATAGCCATTTCACTTTCCGTGAGTGTGCCAGCCTGACGAAGACCTATTGCATCTTCTACCCACACTTGTTTTCCACCCACGACCATTATTTCGCTGATGTCAGGATCATCAATATGTGTCTGGAGTGGTCCAAGACCATGATGCATGACAGTTATGACAAAGTCATGAATGGACCGAATAATTGCTCGGCACGTGACGGCAACATTCCGGCGTCCACTGCGCGACTAATTGCTGGTGTGTATGGAATTTCACTTGTAATGGGCATGCCGAGAACATGGCCGACATCTTTCACGGTGAGTGCTCGACTTTCTTCACACACAACAAACAACTGTGTAGGCCGTTGCATACGTGAGGCACGACGTAACGACAAATAACACGGCTTGACCACCATGGTGACATGGGATACGGCACGCCGCAGTTCTTCTGGTACGAACGTGATGCCAGCATCAATAACAATGTTCATAGGAAGAGTAGTGATGGCGTTTGCCAAATCTGCCCAACGTGGTTGGCCTTCCACAAATGATGAACCACGATGCACCACGACAAGATCATTATCGAATGGTGTTCCTAGCGTGACAAGCGACTGTGCGTCGGAGGTAGAACTTTCGCTTAACCAATCATTGATGCCTGGCGTTGTTGGTTCTGCCATGCCGGCTGCGGCCGGAACATCACCGCAGAGATCGATAAGAACCGTTGGAATACCACTGGCCGCCAAAAGTAGGGCATAGGCAGTGGTGGTAACGGTGGTGCAGTTGCCACCTTTTGGTGACATGAAGATGGTTGACATATGTGACTCCTGTTCGTCAGAAGCAATGTGTGCAACAGCACCAACAATTGGAACTACAAATTCACCTCATTGAGCATTGGTTCACCGGCGACATAGCGCGCAAGATTTTTTAAGAAAATGTCTTCACTGCGCAGCCCTGACTGGGACGACCCCGCAGAACTATGTGGGGTGATAATGACATTGTCCATATCCCATAAGGGGGAATCAGGAGAAAGTGGTTCGGTGGCAAAGACGTCAAGAGCTGCTCCGGCAAGATGCCCAGACTGCAATGCCGATATCAACGCGTCTTCGTCAACGAGTTCACCGCGACCAACGTTGATGAAATGTGCGCCTGGCTTCATGATGGCAAACGTCTCGGCATTGAAGATCTGACGGGTGTCGTCGGTGAGGGGCAGTGCGACGGCAACCCAGTCGGCATGGGCGAGAACATGTGACAATTGATCAAATGAAAATGTTGGGCATGGCTCAGTTCCGGTGGGAGTGCGACGAATGGCTTCCACATTCATATTGAGCGCAACGCCAAGCCGCGCAATTTCTATGCCGATGGGCCCCATGCCGATTACAGCAAGCCGCGCGCCGTCAAGTTCTGCAAACTCATGGCGAGACCATTCATGTTTTTCTTGGTGCTGAAACCAGGCGCGAACGTTGCGGCTGAGAGCCAACATGTAGAGGACAGTTGTTTGAGCAATGGGCGAAGCAGTTGCGCCAGAGGAATTTGTGAGACGAATTCCGCGCTCCATGAGTTGCACAAAAAACGGACTGTCAACACCGGCAGAAAATGTATGCATCCATTTCACCGAAGTGGCCTTCAGGATAGAGAGAACAAAACCCCGTGAACGATCTGGCCATAAGTCACTGGAATAAAACACCGTATTAATAGTGGAGATGACGTCGTCAGGAAGAATGTCATTGCCTGTGTAGATGATGGGGGTCACACTGGGGGAGATTGAACGAATTGCATCGCCATGGCGGGCCCACACATTGTCGCTGACTAGCAGCGTGACCGGTTCTTCAATTTTCGACATTGCCATAGGTTACGGAATACGAGGAGCGAGGGCATTACCGTTAGACCATGCGTCTGATTCTGGGTCTTCTGTCGGTTTTACCTTTTCCTACACAACACATGGGATCTGGTGACAGTGTGCAACCACGCGACACGGTGTCTGTGATTGAGTCAGTTACGCCTGCTTTGCCTGATGGAGTTGAGGTAGACATTGTCGGTTCTGACACGTTTGTTCGTGTGCGTTCTGTTGGCCATGACGTGATGATTACGGGCTATGAAAACGAGCCCTACATGCACATCACAACAACGGGTGATGTCTTTGTCAACGATGGCTCGCAAACAACACTTATCAACGACAATCGCTACGGTAATGTTGACACCAGTAAATTTGTGGAAAGCCCAAACCCTGTGTGGCGAAAAATTGGGACAAATGGAACAGCCATGTGGCACGACCATCGTGTGCATTGGATGAGCGCCAAACGGCCTGCCCCTATTGATCCTATGGGCACAGTGGTGGCATGGAAAGTTCCGTTCAGTGTTGACGGTGTTGCAATAACTACGACAGGGACGCTCTTTTTGCGCGAGAAAGCAAGTGTGTTGTGGTGGCTTGCAGGTTTTGCTGCCTTGTTGTGTGCTGTTGCATTGTCAGTGTGGCGACGGAGAGAATTCTTTGCTGCGACTTTTCTTATGTCGGTAGTGGGAGTCGTTGTAGGGGCGATTCAATATGTTGGGTTGCCAGATGGTGCACGAATTACGCCGTTGATATTGATGTTTTCAACTGGTGCTGCAGTGGCTGCTGCAATATCAATGTTGATGCAACGTCGAAGTCAATCCTCAGAGCACATCGCAGTGTTATTAAACGCAGGCGCTGGAGCAACCCTGGTTGTGTGTGTGTGGCTATGTGCGGATCAAGTTCGCGCAGCATATGTGCCAGGCGTTGACCAAGATTGGCTTGTGCGCATGTTGATACCAGCATTGCTTGGTATTGGTCTCGTGGCAACAATTGACGGCGTAACGCGCATTAGGCGCAACACGATTGACTGACTACACGGAGAGAAGGTCGCGAGCACCGGTGTCTGATGACGGGTGACGCAACTTGCTCATGGCACGTGCTTCGATTTGACGAATGCGCTCACGAGTGAGGTTGAAGTGTTCACCGACTTCTTCAAGGGTGCGCCCTTCACCACTGCCGCCAAGTCCGAAGCGCAAACGCAAGATCTCGCGCTCGCGTTCGTCGAGTGGCGCAAGCAAGCGCTGAATTTCTTCCGGCAGCAATGCTGTTGCGGCAGTTTCGAATGGAGATTCAGCGGAACGGTCTTCAACAACGTCGCCCAGTTCAGCGTCACCGTCTTCACGCAATGGTTCTGACAATGACAGCGGCTCAGCAGCAAAGCGCAATGCTTCGGTGACTTTGTCTTCTGGCATCTCTACTTCTTTTGCCAATTCAGCAAGAGTTGCAGTGCGACCAAACTTCAGTTCCAGGCGCGAGCGAGCTTTTTGCAAACGTGCAAGCGTGTCGCCAGCATGGACCGGCAAACGAATGGTGCGACCGGTGTTTGCGATACCGCGAGTGATGGCCTGTCGGATCCACCATGTTGCATATGTTGAGAATTTGAAACCTTTACGCCAGTCGAACTTTTCAACGGCATGCATAAGGCCCAAGTTGCCTTCTTGAATGAGGTCAAGAAGCGGAAGACCAGATGCTTGGTACTTCTTTGCAATTGATACAACGAGACGAAGGTTTGACTGAACGAATGCTCGTTCGGCCACTTCACCTTCGCGAATTGCTTTGCGCAGTTCACGGCGCTTAGTAGCGGTAGGGGTCTTGATTTTTGCCATTTCGGCAACGGCTTCTTTGCCGGCCTCGATGGCCTTGGCAAGACGCACTTCGTCGTCCTTGGTAAGTAGGGCATACTGGCCGATGTCTGTGAGATACAGCCGGACGAGGTCCTCCTCGTCGCGATCGACACGATCCTTTGCCACTCTGATACCTCGCCTAAATCTTGCATCGACCACCACGCGAGTCGAATATGGGCAGGCTACCTAGATGCGTGTCGGGTGCCACAGCCTGACCAAGAACATTTCGTCAACATCTGACAGAGTATGGGGAATGGCTGAAAATAATCCCGAAAATGCTGATTCTGGCGAGGTAGAGCTGGTCATTGTGACAATGTCCTTCGACGCCGCCGATATGGGCGCCCTTGTCGCAATCTTGTCCAAATACATCGTGCTGACCCGTATGGAACAGGGGTGCCGCAATGTGGACATGATCGTGTCCGATACGCGCCCGAACCGAATTCTTCTGATTGAAAAATGGGAGTCCCCAGTGAGTCAGCAAGCCCACTTTGAGGCTGCCACCATGGTGGAAATGGCGAAGTCCTGCACTGGCATTCTGACAGGTGCCCCCGACATTGACATATGGCAGTCGATGAGCGCACACGACCTCATCTGATTAATTACGGCAGTGAAATAATCGCTTCGTGTTCGATTGACACCGCGATCACACCATCAACGACCATGTGAAAGTCAGCAATGATACGTTCTCCTGACCGCGTGAAACGATCAACAACTGCAGAATGAATTTCTAGAGTTGAACCGCCGTAGACGAGTGCATGATGTCGGATAATGCTTCGAGTGTGAATCCAACTGCCAGTGGCAACCTCTTTGTGAATGACGTCGTTTGCTAACTTCGGCCAGACAGCTGGGTGCACAAGATTGTGCTGTGCGTACAAGGAAAGGTCATCACCGACGTGTTCGCCGTGGTTTGGTCCGTGGTTATCAATAAGGTGGAAAGTGTGGGTAGCAATGGGGTGTCCGGCGCGCATGGCGGGAACTGGGCCAGAATCACGCACCGCACGAAACGTTGCTCGCGGTTGATCTGGCTCTGATGTGATTGCCTGAATCTCTACCGCATCACCATCGGGGTGTGGCACGCATTGCACGATGTCATGGTCAAAAACGGGGCGTCGAAGATGCAACTCACCGCCACCATGGCTAAGCCAATCTTCGCCCCAGGCCTCAGAAACGGGGTGCGTGAGATACGCGTAGGTGGTGACACCAGCAACTAAAGCACGTGGAAAACCTGCTGCCTGGGCACCCGCATCAGTATGGATGGGGTTGCGGGCATGCTCTGCCAGATTTTGCGCGGTGACAGTCCAAGAGGTGGGTGCAGACGTTTCGATGAGGTTGATTCTGACATGGACCCGACGCAATGGCGACACTGGCCAGGGCTACAGTTTCGGTCATGGCTAATCCATTACTCACCGACAAGGCCATGGGCCTTGGCAATCTCAACAAGCAGAATGACTCATGGGCTCCCCCCACCGTTCAACCAATGAATGACGGACCAGTGACTCGCTGGGATGGTGGCGTCATGACCGTTGCCGGCACCGCAAGCGCCACCATGATGTTGTTGGTTCTGATTCTTGCGTCAGCAACAGTGACATGGTTGTCGATTGATGCACCAGCTCCTGGTGAAATGGTACAGATTCCTTTCGCTTGGGTTATCGGCGGATTCATTGTCGGCCTCATCGCCGTCTTGGTCGGAA
>JBBANI010000027.1:17784-19395 GCA_040402015.1 Ilumatobacteraceae bacterium | reverse complement strand
GGCATGTCGAAGTTGAGAGATTCATAATCAATCAAGTTCATGTCGGCGCGTAGACCAGGTGCAATAAGACCACGATCGGTGAGGCCATACATGGTTGCTGTTTGGTGTGTTTGGCGGTGGACCATGTGTTCGAGTTGCAAGCGAGGCCCACGGGCGCGGTCGCGCACCCAATGAGTGAGCAAGAAGGTGGGCATGCCGCCATCGCAGATGGCACCGCAGTGTGCGCCGGCGTCGGATAAACCGTTGCGGGTGTGTGGGTGTTGCAATAACTCATGTGTCATTGACAAGTCACCATAGGAATAGTTGAAGAACGGCATGTAGATCATGCCTGTGCCGTTGTTGGCAAGCAGTTGGTCATACACCATGTCCATAGGAACGATGCGTTGCTTGGCAGCGAGGGCATCAATGGAATCAGTCTTCGGGTTTGGTTCGTAATTGATGTTGGCGTCTGTAACGGGGAACATCTTCCAGAGACGTGAGAGAACGATGTGTTCAAAGAAGCCATTGTCGCGAGGAACTTCATTGACGAACTTGTTGCGCAATGTTGCGTCTTTGAGCGCTTTGACTTTTTGGTCATGAGGCAAGTGTGCGATGTCTTGCCATGCAGGGTGGAAGGCAAGTGGGTGGAAGCTTCCTTCGAGGCACATGAGAACACCAATGGAACGACCAGCTACTTGGGCAACGATATTGAGTCCGTCTTGTTGAGCTGCGTCTAGTTGGGTAAGAACTGTCTTCCATACGTCTGGTGCTGCATCGTCTTGGTTGAGGTTCACACTCACTGTGACGTTCGGGAAACTGCCGGCGAGTTCGCGCATCCACGGCCATTCATCGACAGGGAGAATCTTGTGTTCAGGTGCGAACTGAAAGATGCCGCCAGTTTTAGCGAGGCCTTGTGCAATGCCGAAGAGTTCGTTTTGTTCTGCGTGGGTGCCAGGGATGACGTCGCCCGCTTTTGTTTTGTGAATAGGGGTGCGGCTGGTGGAAAAACCAAGAGCGCCGGCAGCCATTGCTTCAGCAACCATTTGTGACATAGAGGTGATGTCGGCATCAGATGCTTGTTCGTTAGAAGCACCGCGTTCACCCATGACATAGGCGCGTAGGGGACTGTGGCCAATTTGTGTGCCGATGTCGATGACGCGCGGTTGAGCATCGAGAGTGTCTAAGTATTCAGGAAACGAACGCCAGCCCCATGTGAGGCCTTCTGTCATTGCTGAACCTGGAATGTCTTCGACTGATTCCATTAACTCGATCAGCCATTCGTGGCGATCTTCATGAGCAGGTGCAAACCCAACACCACAGTTACCCATGACAACAGTGGTGGCACCGTGCCAACTGCTTGGTGTGAGCCAGGGGTCCCATGTTGCTTGTGCGTCGTAGTGGGTGTGAATGTCTACCCAGCCAGGAGTAAGTAAAAGACCGTCAGCATCGATGATGCGGTGTGCGTGAGCGGTTGGTGCTTTGCCTGCTGGCGAGACTTCGCGGATGATGCCATCTTCAAACATGACGTCTGCTGTTGTTTGTGCAGCGCCACTGCCGTCGACCAGTTGTGCGTTACGAATGACGGTTTTCTTGCCGGTCTGCTCGGTGAGGCTCATGAGGTCAGTGTAGTTG
>JBBANI010000027.1:8283-17684 GCA_040402015.1 Ilumatobacteraceae bacterium | reverse complement strand
TACACCACATCGGCCTCAACAGTTATGTGTGAATCGGGTTTCAGTTTTGGAAAGAGAATGGCCCGGCGCTTTCGCACCGGGCCATCGACGGATTCGTGTACTTAGAACTGTACCGAAAGGTACTGCTAGTGGAAAGAGAACTTACGAGTTCAAGATTGCGATGACATCGTTATGCAACGCAGTGTTGGTGGAGATGGCAGAGTCGGCGCGCCAGTTAGGTGTGCCTGTCCGATCTGACAATGTTCCGCCTGCTGCGTGAACGATGGGGACTAACGCTGCAATGTCGTATGGCTCGAGTCCGATTGCATCGACTGCGATATCAACTGCACCTTGGGCGACCAACATGTGTTGCCAGAAGTCGCCAAAGCCGCGCACACGTTTCACGGTTTGTGTGAGGCGCGCAATGTTTTGGCTTTTGCCGGCACTGTTCCATGCATCGTTTGCCGTAATAGAGAGGTGAGAGTCATAGAGCGAAGTGACATCACTGACATGAATGGCGTGTCCGTTGCAAAATGCTCCACTGCCTTCGTAGCCCCACCAGCGAGTTGCCATTGCAGGAGCAGAGACAACACCAAGCACAGGGCCGTGGTCGCGATGCACGAGACCAATCAAGGTTGCCCATACGGGAACACCGCGCACAAAGTTTGACGTGCCGTCGATGGGGTCGATGACCCATGTGTATTCACCATCGCCGCCAGAGCCATGTTCTTCTCCGTACCAGGCGTGGTGAGGGCGTTGCGCACGAATGAGATCCATGATGAGGGTTTCAGTACCGCGATCTACTTCGGTGACTTCTGTTTGGTTTGCTTTGAGGTCGACTGTGAAATTGCGAGCTGCAAAGCGGGGGAGAGTGAGAGCGTCAGCAGCATCGGCAAGCGACAACGCGAATGGCAGTTCAGCTGCAAGGTCTATTGCGTTCGAAGTCATAGCCCCACGCTATTGCATGAGGCGAGTTGCAGCGGCGGTAATTCCAGCAGCGTCGAGGCCGTAACGGGCGAGAATCACGTCGGGCTTGTTGTGCGGGATGAACTGCGTGGGAACACCAAGTGATTCAACGCGGGTTGCTGGGTTCAGTGCATGAATGGCTGTTGCAATAGATGCGCCAATACCGCCATCGAGGATTCCGTCTTCGGCTGTAAGAACTGTGGTGTGTGATGCAGCGAGAGAAATCATGGCAGGGTCTAGTGGAGCACAGCAACGAACATCTATAAGAGTGGCGTTGATGCCAGCGGCGGTTAGAGACTCGACGGCTTTCTCTGCAGCACCGACTATTTTACCGATAGCGAGAATGGCAATACGGCCATCACCCGATGTAAGAGTGTGTGACGCGGTGCCAGAACCAATTGCACCGGTGCCGACTGAACGTGCTGCGCCTTTCGGATAACGAATAACAACGGGGCCACTGCTTGACAATGTCATTGCGTCGTGAAGCATCTGTTGCAGTTCTTCAATGCTTGATGGTGCAAGAACGCGCATGCCAGGAACTTTGGAAAGAAGTGCCATGTCATAGACGCCGTGATGGCTAGGACCGTCATCGCCGGTGATGCCTGCGCGGTCGAGACAAAAAACAACAGGAAGGCGATGCAATGCAACGTCGTAGACAACTTGATCCCATGCGCGCGATAGGAACGTGGAATACAAGGCAACGACGGGACGTAAACCGCCCATGGCCATTCCGGCTGCTGCGGTTACTGCATGTTGTTCTGCAATGCCAACGTCGAAAAACCGATCAGGGTATTTCGCTTGAAAGTCAAGAAGTCCGGTTGGGCCTGGCATTGCAGCGGTGATTGCAACAATGCGCGGGTCTGCGGCGGCTTCACGCAGAAGCGTTTCGCTGAATGCGCCGGTGTACCCAGCGACTGCAGTTTTGGCAGGGCCATCTATCGGGTCAAACTTTGGAGTGTCGTGCAGATGCTTTTCGTCATCATCTTCGGCATGTGAATAGCCCTGGCCTTTGTGTGTGAGAACGTGAATAACAATGGGGCCTTCTTCAGTGCGGGCAAAAGCGGCTTTGAATGCCTTTTCTAATTCTGCAATGTTGTGACCGTCGAATGGACCGATGTATTGAATGCCAAGGGCTTCAAAAAAAGCTGGTGGCTGTAGGAACTCACGAACTGCAGCTTTGAAGGCTTCCATTCCTTGTTCTGCTTGTTTACCGACAACAGGAATATCACGTAAAAACGCTTCAATCTTGCGTTGACGACGAACATAAATTGGATTCTGTCGAATCTTTGTCAGCCCAAGCGACAATTTCTTGTTCACTCGATCAGAGAGAGTGGCTACTTCTTTTGCTTCAGCTTCAAACCCTGCAGTCGAAGTGAGATTAGAAATGGTGGGTGCGTAACTGCGCCCATTGTCGTTCAACACAATGATGACGCGAGTCTTTGAATGGCCAAGGTTGTTCAGCGCTTCGTACGCCATGCCGCCGGTCATGGAACCGTCGCCTATGACAGCAACGATGTGACGATGTGGTGCAACACCAGCGTCACGTGCAATAGCTAAACCATGCGCATATGACAAGACAGTTGATGCGTGACTGTTCTCAATGAAGTCGTGGCGTGACTCTTCACGGTTCGGGTATCCAGAGATTCCGTCTTGTTGACGCAATGCAGCAAAGCCTGCTTTACGACCAGTGAGAATTTTGTGCACGTATGCCTGGTGACCGGTATCCCACAAGATTGGGTCTGTCGGGCTTTCAAAAACGCGATGCAATGCGATTGATAATTCAACTGCGCCAAGGTTCGAACCTAAGTGGCCGCCTGTTTCGCTGACTGCGTTGACAATGAAGTCGCGAATCTCTGAAGAGAGCGTTGTCAGTTCATCTGCCGTGAGGCCCTGAAGATCGGCCGGTTGGGAGATGCGGTCGAGAATCGCCATGAGTTCTCAGGCTATCTCTCGGGGTCGTTACGACCCCAGTGACAACAACTACGGTGCCCATATGGCTGACATCTTTGATCTGAACGGAAAAGTGGCTTTGGTCACCGGCGGCAATGGGGGCATTGGGCTTGGCATGGCTCGCGGCCTTGCAAGTCGTGGGTGCGACATTGCAATCTGGGGCACAAATGCCACGAAGAATGCAACGGCTCGAGCAGAGCTTGAAGCGATGGGAGTGCGTGTGGCCGATTTCATTTGCGATGTTGGTGACCAATCACAAGTAGAAGCCGCATTTGTTGCAACGGTGGAAGCGCTTGGCCGTGTTGATTCGTGTTTCGTGAATGCTGGTGTTGGTGGCCGCGCGGAAAGTTTTGTTTCCATGTCAGACGATGAATGGCATCGTGTGATGCGCGTGAACTTAGATGGTGCGTTTTATACGGCTCAAGTTGCGGTGCGCCATATGGTGGCTGCGGGTAACGGCGGGGCAGTGGTGTTTACGACATCTGGTTCTGCGTATTACGGCCAAGCACGTGGTCAGCATTACGGAGCATCTAAAGCTGGTGTGATTTCGATGACGAAAGCAATTGCAGTGGAGCATGCACGTCATGGCATTCGGTGCAATGCAATTTTGCCTGGCTGGATTGAGAGCGAGATGACCGAGGCTGCATTGAGTTGGGACACGTTCATTGCAAAGGTATTGCCACGTGTGCCGTTGCGTAGGTGGGGAGACCCGAATGACTTTTCAGGAATTGCTGCGTACTTTGCGAGTGATGCCAGTAAGTATCACACTGGCGACGTCATCACTATTGATGGCGGCTACCACAGCTTTTAAAAATTAGAGTGTGTTACTTGTGGGGTGCGCGGAACGAAATTGTTCGAACTTTGCGTCAAGGCGTCGTTGATTAAATGTGTGGAATAGGGCACCGAGGCCAAAACCACCGGCGAGCACAACAATTCCACCGACACCATCAACCCAGAAATGGTTTCCAGTGACGACGATGCAGAACAGAGTGAGCGCTGGGTATAAAAGAACTGCTGCGCGAATCCATTTGCGACGCGCAAGCGGCCAGATAGCAAACGCACACCATGAGGCCCACCCAATATGAAGGCTTGGCATGGCTGCATATTGATTTGAACGTTTTGCAACGCCGCCGGAATCAAAGTCCCATGGTCCACCGTAGACCTTTAATGTGTCGACGAATCCGAATTCGGTTGCGCCGTTGTAGTTACGCAATTTTGTAGGAATGCAGTCACCTCCGAAAGTTTTTCTCACGGTTTCCTGACCGTCAATAACGACGGTTGCTGTGCCAGGGCACGGAGCGTCAAGAAGGCGTGGCGGCATCAGGGGGAATAAAGCGAATCCGATGATGGCAAGACCAGTCATGGCGGACAAGGCATTGCGAAACATGGGAAAGACGTCTTTGCGGCGGTGGAACAGAACGAAAAAGACGCCGATAGTGACAACGAAATGGGCGGTGCCGTAGTACGAGTTCATGAATTGGATAAACCATTTGTATGGCAGGAACCATTCTTGAATTGATTCTTCGTGGTAGAGCCCAACGGCGCGCTCGAAGCGGATGACCTTCATGGCGTTGTTGAATGAGTTCAGCGGGATGTCGTCGCCACTAACGCGAATGGACCCGAACCGGTTACGGGTGAGCGAATAGATGAAATAGAACGCCCCCATGATGAGGACTTCTTTCCACCACCATGTGCGGTGCTGACGGACCTCGTCTGGCACAGGGGTGGGGGTGTCATCGGTCATGATGTCTCTACATTAGGTCGCACAGCGCTGGGGCTCATGCCGTCAGTAGGCTAGGGAAGGTGAGCCTTATTGATCTGTCCCATGAGTTCGATTCCAGCGTTTTGTCGCGGGTACTAGCAAAGGGGCGGTCCACTGGGGCCGGGTTCTCCGAGGTGTTTATCGAAGATAAACGCTCGATGGGAGCAAGCCTTGACGATGGGTTGGTTGAGCAAGTCTCAAGTGGCCGTGATTCCGGTGCTGGTATTCGCGTAATTAATGGTGAGACCACCGGGTTTGCCTACACAGCTGATTTATCTGAAGCAGGGCTTATTGCTGCTGCTGGTGCAGCCGCTGCTGCCGCAAGTACTGGCGATGGTGGAACACACACGGTTTCACTTGGAACTGCAAAGCGTCACCCCGTGAACACAGTGCGCATTGCACCACAGAGCGTACCGAAAGCGCGCAAAGTTGAACTGCTGATGATTGCTAATGATGCAGCACGCGGAATTGATTCAAGCATCGTGCAAGTGTCTGCTGGCTATTCCGATGCAACGCGTCGCATTCTGATTGCAAACTCTGATGGAGTTTTTGCAACTGATGAACAAGTGCGCACAATCTTTCGTGTCAGCGCAGTTGCTAACGGTGATGCAGGAATGCAAACCGGATACGACTCGTTGGGTCACACCATTGGTTTTGAATTGTTTGAAGAAGAAAACATTAACGAATTGGCAGAGCGTGCAGCTCGCCAGGCTGTTACGAAATTGCGCGCACGTCCTGCGCCAAGTGGTGCATTGCAAGTTGTTATTAAGTGCGGATCAGGCGGAGTGTTGTTTCACGAAGCGTGTGGTCATGGTTTGGAAGCAGACCTTGTTGCACGTGGTGCAAGTGTGTATGCAAACCGCGTGGGTGACCAAGTGGCATCGCCGCTTGTCACGCTTGTTGACGATGGCACCATGAGCCGCGAGTGGGGCGCAATTGGTATTGACGACGAAGGTCATGAAAGCCAGCGCAATGTTCTTATAAAAGATGGCGTGCTAACCGATTACATGTGGGATCACATTCGTGCCGGCAAAGAAGGCCGTGCGCCAAGCGGTAACGGACGTCGTCAGAGTTACGAACACCTACCAATGGTTCGCATGACAAACACTTTTGTGTTGAACGGTGAGGACGAACCAGATGACATTGTGCGCGCTACTGAATACGGCGTGTATGTGGCCAAGTTGGGTGGCGGACAAGTCAACACTGCAAGTGGTGACTTTGTATTCGGTATGACCGAGGCCTACCTCATTGAAAACGGCCAAATCACTGAACCATTGCGTGAGAGCAACCTCATTGGTAACGGACCACAAGTGTTGTCAGACATTGACATGTTGGGTAACGACTTTGCAATGGGTAACCCCGGAATGTGCGGCAAAGACGGACAAGGCGTGCCGGTAGGCGATGGCCAGCCAACATTGCGCGTGAAGTCGCTCACCATTGGTGGCACGGCAGCATGAGCCGCCACACTGTTGAGGATTTGCAAGCAATTGCTGATGCCATAGTTGCTATGGCTGAACCTGGTGAACAGATTGAAGCAAATGTTGCGCGTTCACGCGAGACAGACATTCGTGTGTACAACGGCGACCTTGAGCATTTCGTTTCGGCACAAAGCCAGGGCATCAGCGTGCGGGTTATTAAAGATGGTCGCACGGGTTCATCACATGCGGGCACTCTTGATGAAGTTGCATGGCGCGAAGTACTTGCCGAAGCACGTGAGAACGCAACCTTGGGCGGCGTTGACGAATGGGCAGGCCTTGCTGAACCAGATGGTGTTCCCATTGTTGAACAAGAACTATGGGACGACACTCTTGATGCATTCGACACTGCAAAGAAGATTGAGATTGCAAAAGAACTTGAGCGTGCTGCTGTAGGTGCAGACCCACGAGTGCGTATTGATGATTCAAACTATTCAGATGGCGCAACAGAAGAAGCGTTTGCAACCACGATGGGTATTCGCAGCAGTGGCCGTTCCAATAGTTGTTATGCAAGCGTCAGCGTGATGGCTGACGATGCAGGTGAAACTCAAACAGGTTGGGCATATGCATTAGGCAAAAACCCTGCAGAGTTTGATTTAGGAAAAGCTGGTGTTGAAGCTGCGAACAAAGCAACAGGGTTGCTCGGCGCAGTAAAGCCACCAAGTAAGCGCACAACTGTTGTGCTTGACCCAATGGTGACCGCGCAGTTTCTTGGCATCATCGGGTCCACCTTGAATGGTGAGAGCGTGGTGAAGGGTCGCAGCTTGTTTGCGAATCGTCTTGGCGAATCAGTAGCAAGCCCGCTGATCACGTTGGTTGACGACCCAACTGATTCGCGTGCATACACCGCATCTGAAATTGATAGCGAAGGGTTGGCTGCGCGCCGCAATGTGCTGATTAAAGATGGTGTGCTGCAGATGTTCGTGCATTCGTCGTATTCAGCACGTCGTGCAGGCACGAAGAGCACGGGTAACGCCGTTGGTGGCGGAGTTGGATGCTTGGCATTGCAACTGACGCCTGGAACGAAGACCCAAGCAGAACTGATTGCAGACATTGAAGAAGGCGTTCTGATTCAGAGCGTGCAAGGTTTACATTCGGGTGTGAATCCAATTTCCGGTGACTTCTCGACTGGTGCTTCTGGCGTGATGATTCGTAACGGCAAAGTTGCTGAACCAATTCGTGAGTTCACCATTGCTTCCACATTGCAGCGCATGTTGCTTGATGTGTTGGCCATTGGAAACGATGTCGACTGGTTGCCAATGCGCGCAGCAGGCGTATCAATGGTGATTGCAGATGTCACCATGAGCGGGGCGTAACTGCTCATGGGCAGTGCGGCCGCGGCTGCAATAGAGCGCCATCCGCATTTGGCTACGCCATGCCGCGATGGCTATGTACGTGTAGATATGCATTCACACACCATGTTTTCTGGTGACTCCACAACAACGCTTGATGAGATTATTGAATCAGTAGTGGAAGCCGGCATTGATGTGCTGTGCGTAACAGACCACAACGCCATTGAAGGCGCAGTGCGGTTGCAGCGTGAACTTGAGGGCGACGGAATCTGTCGCGTGATTGTTGGCGAAGAAGTGCGTACACACACAGGCGAAATTATTGGTCTGTTTCTCACTGAACGCATTTCATTTGGCGACAATGCCGTAGATACCGCAACCCACATTCATAAACAGGGTGGGGTTATGTATGTGCCACACCCGTTTGACCCGATGCGTCGTAATCTCACTGAAGCGTCATTGATTGAACTGACAGATCTTGGGTTGGTGGATGCAATTGAAGCGCATAACTCAAAGACTTCGTTGCAGTCGTTGAATAAGCGAGCACGAGAGTTTGGTGAATCGCGCGGATTGGCATTGGGTGCTGGCAGTGATGCACACGTGCCGCATGCATTGGGCAGTGCCTTTGTAGAAATGCCCGACTTTGATGGGCCAACTGATTTCTTGGCAAAGCTTGGTGAAGGCGTTTTAGTGGGCCATCATTGGGATATGCATCGTCCGTGGAGTGCACGCATTGTGCCTTCTGTGACAGAAGAGTATTAGCGGTTCAGCAGTACCGGAATTTCGCGAGGGCCACGTACTTGACCGTTTGCCCACGTAGTTTTCTTTGACTTATCGAGTGAGTAGTTCGGGAACGCACGCAGCCATTCCTGAAACGCCACCAACATTTCCAAGCGTGCAAGGTTTGAACCTGCGCAACGATGAATGCCAACGCCAAACGCCACGTGGCGGTTGTCTTGACGATCAAGTTGGAAGATGTGCGCGTCTTCGAATGCTGCAGGGTCGTGGTTTGCAGCGGGGAAGGTGACAAGTGTTTGTTCGCCGGCGCGCATTGGGCACCCAGCAATTTCAACATCGTTGATTACTTTGCGAGCCATGGTGACTGGTGCGTAGTAACGAAGAACTTCTTCATTGGCTGTGTTCCACAGCGGATCATCATTCGGAACAGCAACAAGGCGTTGCACTTCGTCGTTGTGTTGTGCGAAGTGCCAGAGACCTGAACCAATTGCGCTCCAAGTGGTGTCGATGCCCGCAACAATTTGCAAACGTATGTAACCAATTTTTATATCCCAGTCGACTTCTTTGCCATCAATCTCAGCTGTTGCGATTGTGGTGAGAAGGTCGTCCTTCGGATTAGCGAGACGATCTTTCAAGATGGCGTCGATGTAATGGGTCATTTCGGTGAGAACTTGCAAACGAACCGCATTGTCTTTTGGTGCTAACTGGAAGTTCTTGTAGATCCAGTCGCGAAACAAGTCGGCGTCTTCTTCTGGTAGGCCGGTGAGAATGCAAATTCCGTGTACAGGAATGTGTTGTGTGTATTGCACCGCAGCATCAACTGCATCCATGCCGTCAAGGTCTTTGATGAGTTTGCGGCAATAGTCGCGTAATTCTGGTTCCAATGCTGCAACAGCCTTCGGGTTGAACGCAGGAAGAATGACACGACGATGCCCGTGGTGGTCTGGTGGGTCAGACGTAATTGGTGGTGCTGCTGCACGCGGTGCATCGGGGCGACTGACATTAACCCAGATGGAAGAGAAGTCTTCAGTGTTGTTTGCAATGTCACGTACTGCTTCCATGGTGACGGGCATGAATGCACGGCCATAACGTTCGGTGGAACCGACGGGGCATTGTTCACGCACGTCGTTCCAGATTTCGATGGCGTTCTCGCCCCAACCGTCATCCAACCAGTCCCAGTCATTCACCCAGTCTTTGACAGGTGCTGATTCGATTTTGTCGTCTGATCCGTATGCCATGGCA
>JBBANI010000027.1:1468-8183 GCA_040402015.1 Ilumatobacteraceae bacterium | reverse complement strand
AGGAGCTGCGGCGCTGGAGGAAGAATCACTAGATGAGATAGGTGCAGGAGTGCTGCCCGACTTGCCGCTATCTGTTTTGTAGAAGCCGCCGCCTTTGAAGGTGATGCCGACCGGAAGAAAGACTTTTTTGACCGGACGCATGGTGCCGTCGACGGGGTGAAGGGCTTCAGTGAGTGAATCTTCCGAGAAATCTTGGAAAATCTCGACTGTTTCGCCTGTTTCAACGAATTTATATACGTATGTGGGCATTGGGGTCTCCGGGGGTGGCACTCAGGTCCATCGAGTGCCAAATGGTATCTGGCTAGCGTGGGTTTCCATGAGATCGCGCACCGCTGTTATTCCTGCCGCGGGCCTCGGGACCCGTTTCTATCCGGTCACAAAGGCCGTGCCGAAGGAATTGTTGCCAATCCTGGATGTGCCTGTCCTACAGATGGTGATGGACGAAGCCATTGCGGCGGGGGCTGAGCACATTGTGTTGGTCTCTCATGTTTCAAAGACTCCGGTGGAAGCGTATGTGGCGCCGTCGGCCAGCGTGATTGACAAGGTGCGTGCCAGTGGGCGAGAAGACTTAGCGAACAGGTTGGCGCGAATTGGTACAGATGTACGCGTGAGTGTGGTGTATCAAGATGCACCGCGCGGACTTGGCCATGCTGTGGGGTGCGCGCGAAGTGCAGTGGGCGATGAGCCGTTCTCTGTGTTGTTGCCAGACGAAATTATGGGTGATGCAGTGTTGCTGAATGCGCTGGTTGATTCGTGTGAGAAAAAAGGTGTGGGCGCTGTTGGCCTAATGCGTGTGCCGATGGAACAGGTATCTGCATACGGCGTGATTACGCCGTCGGCTTCGTCGCCAGATGAAGGGCCGTACGACATTGTTGATGTGGTGGAAAAACCTGCGCAAGCAGATGCGCCAAGCAACCTGATCATTATTGGTCGCTATGTATTGACACCTGATGTGTTTGACGCCATTGATGCGTTGAAGCCGCATGCAAACGGGGAACTACAACTCACCGATGCGTTGCGTGCGCAGTCACAGCGTTCGCCGTTAACCGGCATGTTGAATCGTTCGCAACGATGGGATACGGGCACGCCAATGGGTTGGCTGACTGCTGTTGTAGATATCGCCTTATCGCGACCTGACATTGAGCCAGGGTTTCGTGCGTGGCTGACGCAGCGCCTCGGCGACTAATTATCGCGGTTACGACGAAACGTATTGTGCTCGTCGAGAACTAAACCAAATTCATCAACCGTTGCTGCGTGTTGGTCACCTGTGAGTAACGACGTGTATTCCCATGAGTGTTCACCGTGACGGGTGTAGCGCTGCGGAGTTTTCACAACACCAAGAGTGTCAACGTTGATGGTGATTACTTGTAGATCAGCAGTGTGGCCAACGTGTAATGGCAGACGATGTGTGATGATGGAATTGGTAAATGGTGTGCCTGCGAAGTCGATATCAACACAGCCATCAAGTTCCGTGCGGTGTTCGCCGTTCATTTCACCCCACTGGCCGTGACCGTCTGTGGCAAGCCATAAGTCGGGTTCTGGTAAATCACGGAACAACAACATCTGTTGCACCACCCACAGAGCAGACATGCGTACAACGGCGACTGCTTTGTCTGCGAGTAATCCGATTTCTGCTGTCCAGCCTTCGTTTTCCCATCGCAAGTCAACTGAACTTCCAGGTGAGCCATCCCACCGAGTCCATGCGGCTTGATGCCCTGAAGCAGATGGGGCCTTGTACAACGACATGTAATAGGTATATCGCAGGAATGGGCTGAAAAGTGGTGGGTGGCTTCGTTCACAGGTACCGTTTCGCCCATGACTCCACTGCACGATGTACGCGCCATGGTGCTTGCCCGTTGTGCGGTTGCCACCCCAGTGCGTGTTGCGCGTGCAGATGCAGCCAATTGCATTATCGCGCAAGATGTTGTGGCAACAGAACAGGTGCCGCCGTTTGCGAATACCGCGGTTGATGGTTACGCCGTGCGATCTATTGATGTTGTAGATGTTCCCGTTGAGTTGCGAGTCATTGGCGAGCTTGCTGCTGGTGCAGCGCCCACAATTGCGGTGTCAGCGGGTACTGCAATTCGTATTATGACTGGTGCACCAATTCCTGATGGTTGCGACTGTGTTGTCATGGTGGAAGACACCGAACGTGTTGGCACAGACAGCGTGAACATTCTGAAATCAGTTCCGGCTGGTGCGGCCATTCGTGCAGCAGGTTCAGATGTTGCAGAGGGTGCCACAGTGGTTACCGCTGGCATGCGCGTGACGCCGATGATTGAAGGCGTGTTAGCAAGCATCAATGCAACACACGTGGTGGTGTACCCACGCGTGAAAGTGGGAGTCATCTCAACTGGCGATGAATTAGTGGACGATGGTTCGCCACTGGGTGCCGGGCAGATTCGTGAATCAAATCGCACCATGCTTGTGCGCATTGTGGAAGAAGCTGGCGCAACAGCAATTGACCTTGGCATTATTCGTGACAATGAAGATGAACTGGAAACAGCATTGCGCAGCGCAGTGAGTACTGGTGGATGTGATGCGCTTGTAACAAGTGGTGGCGTCAGCATGGGCGACTACGACATTGTGAAAGCCGTGCTGTCACGTATTGCAGACATGAACTGGGTGCAGGTGGCAATGAAGCCGGCAAAGCCGTTTGCGTTTGGCACTCTTAAGAATCCGGCTGGCGTACAGATTCCCATTTTTGGTTTGCCCGGAAACCCTGTGTCGTCGTTAGTGAGCTTTGAACTTCTTGCCCGACCAGCGCTTCGCACCATGATGGGTTTTGGTGCTGCAGCACACAGACCAGAAGTGTTGGCAATCACTGATGACGCCGTGAGACGTCAGCCTGATGGCAAGGTGCATTTTGATCGGGTGCATGCATCGTGGGGTTCTGATGGTCGAGTGCATGTCACACGGAAAAGTGAACAGAGCAGCCATCAGTTAGCTACAACGGCTGTTGCGAACGCTCTGATGATGGTTCCAGATGGCAATGGGTTAACAGCAGGGGACAATGTGGTGGTCACATTCCTTGGTGCTGATGCTGGGCCAACGGCCGCCCAGTAGTCACACGTTGATTACTGCGTAGGATTGCTATATGGATCTTGTTGACAGCTTTGGGCGTGTAGTGCGTGACCTGCGTATCTCTGTCACAGACCGCTGCAACTTCCGCTGCACGTATTGCATGCCAGAAGAAGGCTTGAATTGGCTAGACCGTTCTGAAGTACTGACATACGAAGAGATTGAACGTGTTGCTCGCATTTGTGTTGAACAATTTGGTGTTGACAGTTTGCGTTTGACTGGTGGGGAACCAACCGTGCGAGCACACTTGCCACAGCTTATTGCAAAGCTTGCAGCATTGCGTTTGCCTGATGGCACGAAGCCTGATATCGCTCTCACCACCAATGGTGCAACCCTGCGCAACGTCGCTGGTGAATTGCGTGATGCCGGCCTTGACCGCATCAACGTAAGTCTTGACAGCCTGAAGCCAGAACGATTCTTTGCCATGACACGTCGTGATGAGTTGCACAATGTGCTGGCCGGAATTGCAGAAGCGCAAGTAGCTGGGTTTTCGCCAATGAAGGTGAACGCAGTTGTCGAGCGTGGCACCAATGACGACGAGATTCTTGATCTTGTTCGCTACGGCCGCGACAACAATGTCGAAGTGCGCTTTATTGAGTTCATGCCGCTTGATGCAACCAACGAATGGGAACGCAACAAGGTTGTGAGCCAAGATGAAATTGTTGCAACTATTGCAGCGGAGTTTCCACTGGAGATAATGCCGTCTCGCGGTGCAGCACCGGCAGATCGTTGGCGCTTTGTTGATGGCAAGGGAACTGTCGGTGTGATCCCTAGCGTCACGCATCCGTTCTGTGGTGATTGTGACCGCGTGCGACTCACGTCAGACGGACAATTCCGCACATGCCTCTTTGCTACTGATGAATCCGACATTCGCGCGTTGTTGCGCAATGGCGGCACTGATGCAGAAATTGCTGAACTGATTAAAATTGCTGTCGGGGCAAAATGGGCAGGACACCAAATCAATCAAGTGAATTTCATTCGGCCTAATCGGTCAATGAGCCAAATAGGCGGGTAACCCCATGTCGCAGGACACAACAGGGGAATTAGCAAATATTCGGGTGTTGGTTGAAGTCAATGGCCCTGTTGCAACGTTGAGATTGAATCGGCCAGACAAGCGCAACGCCATCAACATGGGTATGTGGGCAAGCATTGATGCTCATGTCACCGCTCTTGCTGCTCAGCCAGACATTCGAGTTCTTGTGGTGCGTGGCACTGGTGACCATTTCTGTGCAGGTGCTGACATTACGGAACTCACGAATGGGCCTGGTGGCGAATATGCGCGCATCAATTGGGCAGCAGAAGAAGCATTGGCGAATTTCCCTGGCCCAACCATTGCGGTCATTCGTGGCAATTGTGTGGGCGGCGGAGTATCTATTGCAACAGCCTGTGATATTCGCATCAGTAGTGATGATGCAGTGTTTGGCATTACCCCTGCCAAGTTGGGAATTGTGTACCCCACTAACGCACTCGAGCGTGTTGTGCGCGTGATTGGTGGGTCTGCTGCAAAGCACCTGATGTACACGGGTGAACTGATTGATTCAGAGCGTGCATTGCGCATTGGGCTTATCGATGAGTTGCTGACCGTTGATGCGCTTGATGCACGTGTTGACGAATTAGTTGCTGTACTTCTTGATAGATCTTCATTGACCCAAGTGGCTAGTAAAGCCATGATTGATGAAGTGGTGCGCGAAGGCAAAGTGAAGCCAAAGACCACTTTGCAGTGGGAAACCGAAATGGATAAGAGCGGAGAAGTACGCGAGGGCGTTGCTGCGTTCTTAGCTAAGCGCCCCGTGCGCTGGCCGTGGCGCCGTCACTAGTTCTGTACTTGCAGAATTGCTTCAAAGCCACCCAGAACATCACTGACATCGCGAAAGCCATTGGCTCGCAACACGCTTGCTGCAATAGATGACCTGTATCCGCCGGCGCAATACACAACTGTGGGAACAAGTGGGTCTAGTTCAGTGAGGCGTTTACGTAACTGTGACACGGGAATGTTTGAAGCATCTGGCAAGTGGTTGATTGCAAATTCGCCATCTCCGCGTACGTCGACTATTTGCAAATTACTGATCTCGTGTCTCCGTGCTGTGAACTCTTGAGCCGTTAGTCGTGATGCTCGACCAACTTCACCGGGAACATCAGCCAAGTTGTCTGCAATGAATGACCCGACAACGCGGTCATAACCAATGCGTGCAAGGCGTACTTTTGCTTCCAGTTCCATTCCGGCATCAGTGATGATGACAATGTCTTCGTCTGGCCTGATTACCGAACCTGCGTATTCCGCGTACCTACCAGCAAGTCCGACGTTCACTGAACCATGTAGATGACCTGCAGCGAAGAACTGTGATTCACGAGTGTCAATGATCTGTAAACCCTTGTCGCGTGTATCAAGCAGTTGAGTAATGGTCAACGCTGTGGGCGGGACATGCTCGTCAAGGGTGTCGCGATCCTTCTGATTCAAAACGGCATCGTAGATGAAATATCCGGGAGCCTCCGGTTGGCCTTCAGTTACTGCTGCAACAAACAAATCAGCGTTAGTGAATCGCAATGCATAGTTATCGCGACGTTGTACACCCATGGTGGATGAGGTTTCGGTCGACAAGTTTTTGCCGCACGCGCTACCTGCGCCGTGGGCAGGAAAGACGCGGGTGGGGTCTGGCAATGTCAACAGCTTGTTCTGAATTGATGTGAACAACATATGGCCGAGTTCATCTGCGGTTTTTCCGACGCTGACCAACAGGTCGGGGCGACCAACATCACCAATGAACAATGTGTCACCCGTCAGCACACCGTAGGGGACTGCATCGCCGTCATGTTCGTACACAACGTATGACGCAGACTCCGGTGTGTGTCCGGGGGTAAGGCGAGTTTCAATGACAACTTCGCCGAGAACAATGCGTTCACCATCTGCAAGAAGGTGAGCTGCGAATTGTGGTCTGGCTTCTGCGCCGAAACAAATGGTGGCGCCTGTGGCTTTAGCGAGTTCAAGATGGCCAGACAAAAAGTCAGCGTGAAAATGTGTTTCAAGTACCTGGGTAATTGTGAGGTTCAATTCACGTGCACGATCAAGGTATTGATCAATGTCTCGTTGCGGGTCCACGACAACCGCGCGGCCAGTTGATTGGTCGCCCACAAGGTATGAAGCGTGGGAGAGGCATTCAAGGTAAAACTGTTCAAAGATCATGTGGTTTCTTTTCTGGGATGCCTCCATGATACCCTAAGGGGTATAACTTTCGTCCGAAGGAGACAGCGGTGAAGATTGAACAAGACGTTCTCGATGGTTTACAGAAGCGACTTGCCCGTATTGAAGGCCAAGTACGTGCTGTGCGCACGATGATTGAAGATGGTCGTGAATGCCGCGACATCATTACCCAGGTGTCTGCTGCCAGTACGGCGCTTGACCAAGTGGGATTCCGTTTATTGTCTGCTGGCCTTCAGCAGTGTTTGCAAGACCCGAAACAAGCCAAGCGCGACGGCTTTGATCTTGAAGAAGTAGAAAAACTGTTCCTCAAGTTGGCGTAGTGCACGCCAGAAGGTGCGCCTTTTAGTTGAGCGTCGCCACCATAAAGGTGACAAGAGCGCCAAGAATGCCCATGCCGTAGGTGATTGAAATACCAATCATCCATCTGGTGTTGGT
>JBBANI010000027.1:0-1368 GCA_040402015.1 Ilumatobacteraceae bacterium | reverse complement strand
AGATTTCGGCATAACCTGACCAGATGAGCGAGCCAACCTTTAGCCATCTCAATGAATCTGGCCAGGCGCACATGGTCAATGTGGGCGGCAAAGACATCACGAGTCGTCGGGCAGTTGCTCGGTGCAACGTACAGATGTTGCCTGCCACGTCAGCTGCCATCGCCTCGTCATCGTTGCCGAAAGGGGATGTCATCGCTACTGCCCGCATCGCTGGTATCCAGGCCGCGAAGAAGACAAGCGATCTGATTCCTCTCTGCCACCCACTCATGCTCAGTGCAGTCATCGTCACTATTGCGGTGGGCGAGGGTGTCGTCTCTATCGAAGCCATTGTCGAAACCACTGGACAGACCGGCGTTGAGATGGAAGCGCTCACCGCGTGTTCCGTTGCAGCTCTCACCATCTATGACATGTGTAAGAGTGCAGACAAGACCATGGTGATCGGGGAACTGGCCCTCTGGGAGAAGTCGGGCGGACGCTCTGGCACCTTCCAGCGACCCGACTAAAATCCAATTACGACCTGTGAAAAAGGTCCTAATTGAGCATTTTTGCCCAATTTCGAGCCAAAAATGCCTTTTTTGTTTGTTGGTACGTCGTCAAAAGTCGCAGGGTTGACAAAACCTCACTAGGCTTTGAGAAGTGTCTTTTGACGCCTCTGTTCTCTACTCAAGGTAATTTTTTTCTACATGAGTCAACTTGTTCTTTTAATCGTCGGCGCAATGTGGATGGCAGTCTTGCTGCCTCCTCTTCTTCGCTCACGCTTTGATACTGGCGCAGTGTCGTCCGTGTCTGATTTTCGTCGTCAGTTGCACACACTCCAGCGCTCACAAGCTCCAGGTACTCAGTCGCCAATGCGCGCCATGGCTCGACCATTGTCGTCATCTCCTCGTCTCTCTGCCCCTATGGCTCGTCCTTCGGCACAAGCACCTCGCCTGATCGCAAGCGACGGCGTTCTTGCCGCCGAGCCTCGCCACCGCCGCACTCACCACACCGCTGAATTGCCTCGTACGCACTTTGCTGCTGAGACTGCCTTTATGTCATCTCGCGAAGTAGTGCGTCGTCGTCGCGTCAATGTTCTGTACGGAATGGTGGCCGCTACTGGAATCTCATTGTTCCTTGGTCTCACCACCGGCAGTACCGCCATGCTGTACCTGTTCACGGTTTCTTTCCTTGGTCTTGCGGCCTACTGCTACATACTTGTGCAGATCCGTAACCAGGAATATTTGCGCCGTTATTACGGCCAACGCCAAGCCGCGTAATTTTCGTCGTCCGGAACGGACTGTGACGCTTGGCGCATGCGCCTCTAGACTTTATTCTTCGTAACTCACGGGGGATTTTCACATGGCACTTTCATGGATAGAAGCACAAACA
>JBBANI010000026.1:0-21196 GCA_040402015.1 Ilumatobacteraceae bacterium | reverse complement strand
GACCGAACGCCTTCACACCAATAGTCGTCAATGCGTCGACTACGCCTGCTGCTAGAGCTACCTCTGGCCCAATCAGGACCAGATCTACCTTTTCTTCTTGACATAACGACACAATTCCTGGCACGTCATCGGCTGCGACACGAAAATGTTCACCAGGCATCCCGCCGTTTCCAGGCGACACCAACAAGCGCGAACACAGCAACGACTGCTGAACTCTGTGAGCCATCGCGTGTTCACGACCACCACTTCCAACAATGAGGACTGTGAGCTGGTGTGGTGCGCTCATGCCAATACCTGCTCAAAGGAGTCTTTTCTCCGAGGTGCCGGCACCGCTACTGGGTAGACACCTGTGAAACAAGCATTGCAATAGCCCTCTTCACGACCGATTGCGCTCATCATTCCGTCAAGCGAAAGAAACGCTAAGGAATCAGCCTTAACGACGGCACACAGTTCTTCAAGATTAAGACGCGCTGCAATGAGGTCATCATCATGGCCCATATCAACACCAAAATGACATGGATGCTTAATTGGTGGACACGTAATCCGCAAGTGGACTTCTGTCGCTCCCGCATCACGTATGAGTTGAACCAATGGTCCTGCCGTCGTACCACGCACTAAGGAATCGTCAATCAGAATTACCCTCTTGCCCCGTAGATTTTCAGCCAATGCGTTGAACTTCATAGCAACTCCGCGCTCACGCATCAGAGTGGTTGGTTCAATAAAGGTTCTCCCGATGTATCTATTCTTGATGAGACCATCGTTGTATTCAATTCCACTTTGGCGTGAAAACCCAACCGCGGCAGGAATAGACGAATCAGGCACTGGAATTACGACATCAGCATCTGTAAATGATTCACGCGCTAACTGCTCTCCCATGCGTTGGCGAACACCATGCACACTTAGTCCGTCCCACAACGAATCGGGTCGAGAGAAATACACGAATTCAAATGTGCAACGCGAAGACTTGACTGACGGCACCAGTGCTTGTCTGCGCGAAATCTCGGTTCCTTTTAGTGTCACGATCTCACCTGGTGCGACTTCAGACATTTCTGTGCAGCCCAACGTACTAAGGGCACACGTTTCTGAGGCTACGGCGTATCCACCGTCCGGTAATTTACCAACAGACATTGGGCGAAAACCCCACGGATCTCGCACTGCAATCACACGGTCTTCTACCAAAATCACTAGTGAATACGCACCAGTCCATGACGATAATGTGCGAGCCAAACGGTCTTCCCATGTCGCCCCACCCGCAGAGGCCAACATCAGTGTCATCACTTCTGTGTCCGATGATGCCGTAAGACCAAACCCTTTTGCAAGCAACTCAGAGCGCAGTTCATGTGCGTTCACCAAATTGCCGTTGTGGGCTACGGCCAATGGTCCGTGAACCGTTTCAACAAGAAAGGGCTGCGCATTACGAGCGCCTGATCCCCCAGTAGTGGAATATCGCGTGTGACCAATTCCGTTACTGCCACGCAGTGGAGCAAGATTGGCTGGAGTGAACACATGACTGACGAGACCATCTGCTTTATGTATCCGGGCCTGTACCCCGTCTGACACTGCGATACCGGCAGCTTCTTGGCCGCGATGCTGCAAAGCAAATAGTCCGAAGAACACCATCTGTGCCACATCTTCTGCGGGTGATGATATTCCCATGACACCACACTCTTCGTGTAGGCGATCTGCAATAACACTGTCAGAATAGTTCTCAGACATCATAGGGCTCCAATATTTTGTAGATTTTTTTTAAGACGTTGCTGCACTGGATATTCACCAGGAATAAATTGACGGCCAGTCAACCGTGTGTACGCAGAGATGTAGCGCTGAGTTGTTGCAGAGATAATCGCGGCATCCAAAGCAGGGGGATTCCCACTTCCGTTGTACCCCACCGCATCAAGAGCAAGCCGCACTGGTTCTTTGTCAAGGCTTTCTGGTTCTTCGCCCGAGTCAAGACGCGCTTGATACGTATTCAGTTCCCAATAACGAGACGAATCAGGCGTGTGCATTTCGTCTATTAATAGGACTGAGCCATCAGAAGCGAGACCGAACTCATATTTTGTATCAGCCAACAAAAGACCTGCTTTCTGTGCAACTTCTTGACCGTGAGCAAAAAGTGCCAGCGCAGCTTGCTGTACCGTGTTCCACACATCACGATCTACGATTCCTCGTGTCACCACATCAGCACATGTCAGAGGCTCGTCATGTTCGCCCGTCTCGCCTTTGGTTGTAGGCGTAATTATTGCATGTGGAAGAACAGTGTTCTTGCGAAGCCCATCTGGGAATTCGTACCCATAAATCTTTCGTGCCCCACTGCTGTATTGGTGCCACAACGACGTTGAGGTAGTGCCTGTAATCACACCGCGCACGACGACTTCAACAGCAAGGGGTGTTGCAGCATGGCCAATAGTTGCATTGGGATCTGGACAACTAATGAAATGGTTGTCCACAATATGACGAGAATTTTCAAACCACCACGCAGATAACTCATTGAGCACTTGGCCTTTAAATGGTACGACCGCAACAATTTGGTCAAAGGCTGATAGTCGATCTGTTGTAAGAAATAGTCGCGTGTGACCTGGCAGCGCATACGACACTCGTACTTTGCCCGTTCTGCGATCCGCAAGATTAACTTCAAGATCGGAACATCCACTAATTGTTGACATACCTAACTCCTTCTTGAAATAAGGCCAGGCCTAAACCACCAGATTCTCCACGATGAAATTTTGGATGCTGGCGTGCCACGACATGATTTTCAGGATGCGGCATAAGACCAAGCACGACACCAGTGGGGTCACATATGCCAGCAATATCACCAACAGATCCGTTCGGGTTTCCGTTCACATAACGAAGCGCTACTTGATCATTTTTCAAGAGAGCGGACACTGTTGAACTACCTGCCGTGAATCGACCCTCGCCGTGTGCAATAGGGCAGTGAATATTTTCAGTCAAATTGCGAGTCCAGATACATTTTTTTGAGACTGGTTCCATTTCAATCCAGCGACAATCAAATACACCACCATCGTTATGACCAAGAGCTACTAACCGATTGTCTTCGGGCAAGATTCCCATCCGAACAAGAGTTTGAAAACCATTACAAATTCCAATTACCGGACGACGTTCTGTAATTGCAGCCCTGATTCGATCCCCGATTGAGTTCTCTAATTCCACAGCAAACAGGCGCCCTGCGCCCAGTGCGTCTGCATAAGAAAAACCGCCAGCAATGACAATGATGTCAGCATCGTCAATCCGAGATGGCTGGGAGATCAGATCGGACATTAGGTAGGAAATTGGTGTTGCCCCAGCTTGTGTGAGAGCAAAAGAGACATCAGAATCTCTGTTTGTCCCTGGGGCACACAGCACGGCAGCAATGGGTGAACTTTTCATTGTTGTGTCTTCCACATGTCTGATAACTCAGTCACCGACACATCACGACCATTGGAAAAAAGTAGGAAATCATTGTCAGCGACAATTCCTAACAGACAGGATTCACCAGCAAATAGCGACAAGACCTTAGGTGCATCTTCTTTTTTCACTTCCACAATGAATCGACCGTTCGACTCACTGAACAGCCATTGGGCTTCACTAGCTTTTTCACAGCACGACATATCAACCCCAAGGCGTCCACCAATAGCCATTTCAGCAACAGCAACACCGATGCCACCCTCGGACACGTCATGACACGATTGAATGAGGCCTGCTCGTATTGCGCCGTGCAATGTGCGATACCGAGCAGGAGCAGATGTATCAAACCCAGGCACTACTCCGATATCCGAAAGATTCATTATTTTCGCCAGGTGACTTGCACCAAATTCACAAGAAGTGTGACCAAGAACTAACAACACATTAGAAGTTCTTTTAAGATCTGGTGTCACTGTTGCATTGGCATCTGGAACGTGTGCAACTGCAGTGATGACCAAAGTGGGCGGAACAGAATGTCGTTCACCATCACTGCCAAAATATTCGTTGTTCAAAGAGTCTTTGCCAGAAACAAACGGCGCAGAAAAAGCTATAGCAGCTGTACAACAACCATTAACTGCAGCGACCAGATGTCCGAGAGTTGTTTCCCTACGTGGGTCTCCCCATGAGAAATTATCGAGCAGCGCAATTTTGTCTGGGTCAGCCCCTACTGCCACCACATTACGAATGGCCTCATCAACTACTGACAACGCCATTCGTTCGGGGTCTTGCTCGCCAAACCACGGATTAACCCCGATACCGATAGCTATTCCGTGTACATCAAGTGGCTCTGCCACAACAACTCCGTCAGCATGACCATCTAATAGTGCTCCAACCAACGGACGAACAAGTGTCGCACCACGAATTTCGTAGTCATACCGATGAATGATTGCTTCTTTCGATGCAATATTCGGATGTCGCAGCAGTTGTTGCAACGACGACACAATGTCAATGTCGCCAAAAACAGACACGAACTCAGCCTCGTTCATTTCTGTGCGGCGCGGCGCAGGCATCATTGCTGTCATGTGGCGTTGCGGCCGGCCATTGTGGAGAAAATCAGTATCAAGATCAAAAATAATGTCGCCGTTGTTTCGCACAACGAGTCGCCCATCACCAGTGAATTCACCGACATCAGTGCACTCAACCCCGTATATGCGACATGCCTCTTTCAAAGGTTCAATATCTTGAACCGCAACAACCATTCTCTCTTGCGCTTCTGATAACCAGATCTCCCACGGAGAAAGCCCTGGGTACTTTAAGGGCAGACCAGACAGTTCAACAGATGCGCCGACACCTTCGGCCATCTCACCAATGGCGGAAGATAAACCACCAGCACCACAATCTGTAATCGCACGAAAGAGGTGTTGTCCTCTGCCCAAAACATCAATCAGTAATTTTTCAGTAATGGGATCACCAATTTGCACACTGGCACCAGCAACATCACCGGTCGATGCATCCATTGTCATTGACGAAAACGTTGCGCCACGTAATCCGTCTCGGCCAGTACGGCCGCCCAACACAACAATCCGGTCGCCAGGTTGCGGTGTGGTCGCCACATATTCCCCGTGCGCAATGCCAATACACCCCGCAAACACCAATGGGTTTGCCGTGTATCCATTGTCGTACAACACTGCTCCAGCAATAGTCGGTAAACCAATCTTGTTTCCATAATCCGCAATGCCCGCCACTACACCTGCACGGATGCGCCGAGGATGAAACACGCCATCAGGCAAATCTGACCCAGATGTATCAGGAGGCCCGAAGCACAAGATGTTGGTACAGGCAATTGGCATATGTGATGCACCGAGAACGTCACGAATTACGCCACCAACACCGGTATTTGCACCACCAAATGGTTCAACCGCACTTGGATGATTATGAGTCTCACATTTCAGTGCAATCGTTACGCCATCCACAAATGACACAATTCCTGCATTGCCCACAAATGAACTCACAACAAAGGGGGCATCAATAGTGTCGGTTGTATCTCGTAATTGACTTAAGAGAGAACGCAGCACCACACCTGAATCATCGGTGATACTTGCTCGAAAAGTTTTATGTGCGCAATGCTCGCTCCACGTTTGAGCGATTGACTCAAGTTCTATATCGCGTGCACCAAGTCCACGGTAATGGTCACGCACCGCCCGCAATTCTTCGATGTCGAGAGCCAACCCTCTTTCGCCATTCAATTTTAGTAACTGTTCATCCGTTGCATCTAGTGCAATAGGAACAACCTCAACCGGCACGACGTGCGCCCGAGACTCCACAGGAATAACCGGAATAATCAAAGAATCGACTGACCAATATTCAATGACAGGGTTTGCTAATAACTTGCGAACCAGCAGGTCAAGTTCACCGGGCTCCAGCGCCCCAACTATTTCAATCCGCTTTGCAGTCGTTACCGCATCGACACTTATCCCCAGTCGGGAAGCGATCCGCAATAACTGTTGTGATGCAGCATCGGTGACGCCGGCATAAAGTGCAGTTTCCACAAAATGGTGACAGGTTGTCGCAGTTGCTTTCCAAGATGACTGCTGCAAGAGAGAATCAACCAGAATGTGCTCCAATGCGACACGCTCAGAGTTTTCAAGAATTCCATGAATAAAGAAGACATCAATCACGTCGATTGCATCTATTGACATAATTCCTAAGTCACGCGCATCGTGAAGAAGAGTCCGAGCTCTGGGGTCGGTTCCCATGAGACGAATCTCTAGGCGGTGAACATCACTTTCAGACGACGACGCAATAACTCCCACATATGCAAACTAGTTGTCATCATCGAAACTTCTCTTCTGTTTGTACGAGAAGTCAAGAGATGTCTTTACAGAAAGTACAGAAAGAAATTTTACATTATGTCAACGAAGCATGACCTAGTATGAGGCAGTGCACAGTTCGGCTTCTCCAATCGTGTGCGTGGTGATGGGCTCCAGCAGCGACTGGCCAATCATGTCTCGCGCAGTAGAAATTCTGGAGCACTTTGCAATACCGCACGAGACACAAGTGCTCTCAGCGCATCGCATGCCCGATGAATTATTTGCATACGCTGAAACTGCCAAACAGCGCGGGCTGCGAGCAATTATCGCTGGTGCTGGTGGAGCTGCGCATTTACCTGGCATGCTGGCCGCAAAAACACTGGTCCCGGTGCTTGGTGTACCAGTTCCCACCACCCATTTAGCGGGTGAAGATTCCCTTTATTCCATCGTGCAGATGCCTGCAGGAACACCCGTGGCAACATTTGCAATTGGTGAAGCCGGGGCGGTCAATGCTGCATTATTTGCAATAGAACTTCTCGCACACGACGACGATCAACTGCACAACGCGCTTGTCGAGTACCGCCGCAAGCGGCACGACGATGCGGCGTCCAGCGTTCTTCCTCCCGCCTGATGTCAACAATGCTTGGCGTTATCGGTGGAGGTCAGCTTGGCAACTATTTTGTACTCGCAGCACAAAAGATGGGTTACCAAACAGCAGTCCTCGACCCAGACCCACATGCACCTGCTGGTGTTCATGCGGACAGACATATCATTGCCCAGTACGACGACACCGAAGCACTGAGAGAACTTGCTGCCATCTGTAGTGCAGTCACCATTGAATTCGAAAATCCGCCAGTCTCATCGCTGAAGTTTCTTGCTCAATACATACCTGTTCGTCCTTCGCCTGCTTGTGTAGCAATTGCCCAGAACCGCCGTGAAGAAAAACAATTTTGTGAATCTATTGGTCTCTTAGTTGCACCATATGAAGTGCTCGAAACACAAGCAGACATCGAACGCATCAGTAGTCACGGAATCAATCCAAGTCGTAATCCGTTCAGTACACCGCTTCTCATGAAAACAACGCGACTGGGCTACGACGGAAAAGGCCAGCAAAAAATTTCCGACTTCTCGGAAATTCCTTCACTGTGGGACAACGTCGGTAATGTTCCATGCGTTGTTGAACAGATGATCACCCTTCATGCCGAGTTTTCCATCATTCTTGCGCGTAGTGCCGATGGCACCATCGCTGTGTTTGCACCCACTCATAATGTGCACGTTGATGGAATTCTTGACATCAGCACTGCCCCATTTACGGGCGACCACGGATTTCTACAGCGCGGCGAACTAGCCGCTATACGCATTGCAGAGAAACTGGATTACGTCGGTGTTCTCGCCGTGGAGTTTTTTGTCTCAGACGACACTCTGTTCGTGAACGAACTTGCACCTCGACCACATAACAGCGGTCACTGGACCCTTGATGCTGCGCACACCAGCCAGTTTGAACAACAAGTCCGAGCCTTGGTGGGTTCAACACTCGGCGACCCATCGATGACTCACTCAGCAACTGCAATGGTCAACCTTCTCGGAGATCGTTGGGCTCATGGTGAACCTCACTTTGACCTGCTGCAAAACGACCCTCGCACGCATCTGCATCTATACGGGAAAAACGAAGCTCGTCCTGGTCGCAAAATGGGCCATGTAACCGTCGTTGGCGACGATGTCGACGATGTGGCCCTTCAAGCGGTAAACATCCGCACCGCAATTACCCGGCGTGACAATTCTAATAATACTGATGTTTAGAACTACGCGATTGAGGCAATGAACAACAATGCGAGAACTACGAATGCGGGAGCGTTTAACTTCGCGCCGGGAGGAGTTCTTGTGGAGGTCACGCTCAAGACTCGACTAGCGACAAAACGCATCACTGGATCAAACGCAAGAGTCAGCACGATGAGTGGCGTAAACCCTGGATAGCGAAAGAACAACACAATAAGAAGCGCGCCAAGAATTAGCTGTATTGCTCCCCATTGATGAAACATCGCGATGATGTTCTTTCCACCTTCAACAGAAGTGTCTATGCCTGCAATTCGTTGAGCTCCACCATCAGCTGCAAACAAGTGAATACAGCTACGCACCACCACCACGAATAAAAGCAACGCTGCCACAATCCGAACAAATTGAAAACCTTCGAAAATTGAAGGGTCCGCTGGAAACACTTTATTGATAGCTAAATTCATGAATTTCTCCTTGGCCTACGGTACGACAAACGCCCAATCCAGCCGTGAAATGAGTTCTATTCCCCTTCCGCCCAAAATCGGTCCTGTTGATTGCGAGTAATCTCTCATTGGATACTGACGTCATATATAAGAGGTAGTTATAAACATGAAACAAAGACTTGATGATCTGCTCGCTGCAGGTGTGAAGAATGGCTATGTGCCCGGAGTGGTTGGTGCGTTGGTAGACAAAAACGGTTTGACTTACCTCGGTTCAGCTGGTGAACGAACAATCGGTACTGGTGACGTCATGACTACTGACACAGTGGGTGCCATAGCTTCGATGACCAAAGCAATAACCGGCGCGGCAGTGATGCAGTTGGTCGAACAAGGCCATCTTGATCTTGATGCTCCAGCAGAAACTTATTGCGCAGAGCTTGCATCGCCACAAGTACTTGAGGGCTTTGATGATGCCGGCCAGCCAATCTTGCGTGATGCTCGATCGCAGGTCACGCTTCGCAATCTGTTAACGCATACCTCTGGCTACGCATATGACTTCACGGACCCGAACCTTGACAAGTGGTTCGAAGCCACCGATTCACCAAGAGCTTCGACGCGTCGCCTCGCTTCTCTCAATACCCCTCTCATGTTTGACCCAGGCACGAAGTGGCACTACGGAATCGGCATTGATTGGGCTGGAGTCATTCTCGAACGCGTTACAAAATCAAAACTTGGCGCTTACTTCGCCGAGCATCTCTTAGAACCTCTAGGAATGGTCGACACAAGTTTCGCGTGCACCCCAAACATGTTGGAACGGAAAGCGACTGTACATATCCGCACACCAGATTCTTCTTTCATGGCAATTCAGATGCCACAAGCGGAATCTTCCGAGTTTGATAGTGGCGGCGGTGGTTTGTTCTCGACAATGAGCGACTACACACGTTTCATGCGCATGATTCTTAATGACGGAGAACTCGAGGGCACCCGCGTACTTAGTGTGGAAACCATTGCTCAAATGGCGACAAATCACATGGGTGATATTCGCGTGACCGGATTGAAGTCTGCGAACCCTGCATTTTTCAGTGATGCAGACTTTTACCCAGGCATTCCCAAGTCGTGGGGTCTGACATTCTTGATCAACGAAGAACCATTACCAAACGGATGTCCTGCTGGTGCACTCACCTGGGCAGGCGCGTTAAACAGTTACTTCTGGATCGACAAGACAACCGGTATTGCAGGCTGCTACCTGAGCCAAGTACTTCCGTTCTTTGACGCGGGAGCATCTGGCCATTTCTTTGAATTCCAAACAGCGGTGTATTCGTCTTAGTTAATGAGATAACTGAATTGAACTAGTGATTCTTGGGGAAGTTTTTTCGCCAAGAGGAGAAACTCTTCACAGAACCCGCATGAGGCATCCGCAACCACGGGTATGGATAGACCTCAGCAAGGTTTTTGTACTTCTTAAATGAAGGAACTGGTGCAAAGGTTACTGCGACTGCATTGTCCCTTGCGAATTGGTATGGGTCACCGAGATAGACACGTAGATCTCTTCGTGTTGACAAATCTTGAAGAGTCTGAAGATAGAACGCGATTCGTTGTGAGCTGAGTTGAAGTTTTCGTAGGGCAGGCTCGTTGAACACAAACACAACTGGCAGTTCTGGATGCGCAACTAGGGCAGGGTCTGCATCACCTAGTGAATCAATCGTCAGCAACACATACTCTGCAGTCTTGTTCAACTTTGGCGCTATGGGCCCCCGAGTTGCAGCAAGTTCAGGGTCAATCTCAAGTAGGTCATTGTTCGCGGTGTGAGCAAGCGTTGTCTCCTCGGGAAACTCAGCTACTGGGCAATTTCCAACAAGTGAGCACTTCGTACATAACCCCGGGGCGCGTTTGTCGACTTGCCATTTTGAAAACCCATACGGTTTTCCCGTGCCAGAACCAACTGTCCATTGCCAGCCAAGAAGATTTGCAGCACGTGACCCGTCAAGCAGCTGTTGATGCATTCGTTCTTGCCCGAAGAGCCAACCCTTCTCATCGCGTACCGTCCACTGAGAAGCCAGCCACATTCGGGTTTGGTTCACTAGCCATCCATCAGTTTCTAATTCGGTAACAACTTCATCAATACAGCGCATTTCGCGATTCCAACCATCGCCAGCCTGATCTTTATTTGTTTCAAACCGAAGATTCTCAAAAAGCTGCACGCCTATCCGCGCATACAAATGTCTCGCATATTCTTGCCATAAGAGTTCGTCTTGAAACTTTTCACGATCTTTGTACGGCGCCGTGCGGACCGCGTGAGAGACATCGCTAAGAGTCAGAATGTTGTGGCGAATATAAGGCGACAATACCGAGGCCCCACGACTTGATTTTGGGAATACTTGGTTACGCATGTTGGTGTATCCGGTGATATCTAAATTTTCTAGAGCGTGATTAGCAGCAGTTTGGCCACCAGTGATTTTGCTCACACCGATAGCACCAGAATAAAGACCAGAAAAGTTCTGTTCGACAATGTCAATCACATTGTGGGACAAATCAAGACGGCTTAAAGACATAAAAGCAAGGGTACTGACATGCTGTCATCATTATTTGTCCAATAAACTATGCCAATGCGCATAGTGTCATTGCTCCCCTCAACTACTGAAATTGTCTTTGATCTCGGACTTGCAGATCAACTCCGTGGTGTCACCGTTGAATGCAACTGGCCGGCACATGCCAAAACTGGTCGAGAAGTGGTCGTCGACACTTTTACGAATCCCAGCATGTCCCCCGGCGAGATTGACGCAATAGTCAAACAGCGCATGGCCGATGGACTCGACCTTTATGAATTAGATGACGCAGCGTTATCTCGCTGTAAGCCAGATCTCATTTTGAGCCAAGATTTATGCCGCGTCTGTGCTGTTGCAAGTGGTGACGTAGAAGCTGCGGTAGAACGTCTTAACTGCGATGCATTGGTCCTGCAAATAGACCCCCAAAATCTTGGTGAAGTCATTGAATCCATCAACACAATCGCGATAGCAGCAGGTGTGGCAGACCGAGGGAAGGAACTGACCGAATCGCTCCATCACCGGCTCAATGTGGTGCGGGAAAGCGTTGCGGGCAAAGCCCGGCCAAAAGTTTTTGTGCTGGAGTGGATTGACCCGCCTTTCGGAGCAGGCCATTGGGTTCCTGACATTATTACTGCCGCCGGAGGTGACCCAGTTGTGTGTCGACCAGGTCAACGATCTGTGCAAACCACATGGGCAGACATTGCAGATGCACAACCTGATGTTGTCCTCGTGGCACCGTGTGGTTTCGGACTGGACGACGCAGCCAAACAGGCGCTTCTTGTCAGCAACAATTTGCCCGATTCTGTTGCAGTGTGGGCAATTGATGCAGATGCCGTCATGGTACGCCCAGGTCCCCGCCTCGTTGATGGGGTTGAAGCAATAGCAACAATGCTCCATGGCGGCCATGTAAACAACGAGTTGCTGCGAAAAATTCGCTAGTTATTTCCGCAAAAGAACAGACCACACGAACGTGCTCCCTGCGTAGTTCAATGCCAAGCACTAGTGCGTAAGGAGTGTTACCCTGTCGGAATGGTAGACGTAAAACGCTTTGTAGCACCAGTTGTTGTTCTGGCCGTCACGTTCGCAGTCTTTGCTATGAGTTTCGCTCGCTTGTAGCGAGACTAAACTTCTTAGTCTTTTAAGTTGTCGATGCCGTTGCCGATGGACATGAATGTTGGTGCCCACAGACCGATAAAGATTCCAAAACGCTCGCCGGCCGCGCCTGCTTCGCCTGCTTCTGTTCCACCTTGTGTGAACCAAATAACAATGCTGGCGATAACTGACAAGAATCCGAGTGCATAGGACAGATTTGCGCTATAACCCAATGATTTCAATTTTCTTAACATGATCAACCTCTTTAGTTTTGATTAAGTAGGGCATTCTTATCACACCCAAGAAGGCACGACAGGCTCATCGTGCACTTCGGCAGATGAATTTACTACACCCGGGCGAATCGCTCCGCTTCTTCACTAAAACGTTGGCGAATTTCGGTTGTGACAGAAGCCCTTGTGCGAGCAATTGCAACATCAATGTCATCAGAAGAAACGTATGAAGGTTCTATGCCGTCGCGAATGCGGTCGAATGCTGCGGTGGCTGCTCGTTGGGCAGCCAATTCAACATCACCGGGGGTGTAGCCCTCGGTTGCTTTCGCCACCTTTTCAATGTCAACCCCTTGTTGATTAATACGTGACAGCGCAGCCTCCCAGAGCGCAAGGCGAGCAGTGAGGTCTGGCGGTCCAATGGGAATGACCAAGTCAAATCTTCCCGGACGCAAAACCGCGGCATCGATGTCGCCAACAAAATTAGTCGCACACACCAAAAGATGTCCGGGAGTCGAGCGATACGACGGAATCATTTTCAACAGTTCGTTGACAACCCCTTTTGTTGTTGGGTTGTGCTCTCTCGCAGATGCGATTTCATCAAACTCGTCTATAAAGACAACGGCTCGCTCTAACTGCAGTAACTCAGTCATTGCTTGACGAAGTTCTGAAGACATTGAATCACCCCCACTTTCTAATTTGGAAGGGAGTAATTCAATAAATGGCCAACCAAGTCGTCCGGCAATCGCCTTCGCAAATGTTGTCTTGCCAGTTCCTGGAGGACCAAAAAGCAGAACAGTTGCGGGTGCTTTCACGCCGACTCTCTCAGCCGTAGTTGGGTCAGCCAAAGGAGCCACAACACGACCATCAATTATTTTCTTCTCAGCATGCATGCCCGCCACACGATCCCAAAGGTCGGGAGACAGAATTTCTCCACCATATTGATCAACGATGCGCATAGCAGTGGGTGCAATCGGCTCCAACTTTTCATACAAAATCAGATCATGAGTGGCGGAAAAACCACGATTAACGAGAGCAGTTTCTCCTGCTTGGGAAGGTGACAACAATGCGGAAATTTTTCGAACTCCGAGATGCATCAGTTTTTCTTCTAAGCGGAACAACATTCCCGAGCCAATCCCTTGATGCCGCCAAGCAGGATCAATTGTCACCACATTTATCCAGCCATCATCAGACACAACGCGAGCCTGAATGACTCCGATGATTCGATCGCCATCAATTGCGACCACGCCCGGTGCACCAGATGAAACATCGTTTACAAATTGCGCGATATCAGTCTGTTTTGTGTCGGGCAAGGAACGACATTCCTCCAACAACCTTACTGCTGGGCCAATATCAGAAGAAAGTAGGTCTCGAATTATCACACTCATAGCTATCTTTCTACCACCCAGAACTGCAACTCAACCCTTTCCCAAACAGTGCTCCTGATAACTTGTGAAGAGACATGACACCATCATTCGACTTTGCACAAAAAGTGGCCCTTATTGCTGGGGGCACAGGAGGTCTTGGCAGTGCCCTACGTAGTGAACTTGAAGCCAGGGGCTGCGTTGTTGTGACCATATCGCGTACCCATACTTCTGATGCTTCACACATCACAGCTGATCTTCGCTCCCCCGAGGCAGCCACCGCAGCGATTACTGACGTGGTTGCACGGCATGGCTCTGTAGACATCGTTATTAACGCGATGGGAGTTGTTGCTTTCGGGCCAATCACTACGACATCAGTTGACACGGTTGAGGAACTGTTTCTCACCAACACATTCGGGCATATCTTTCTCATGCAAACAGCTCTTCAAAACATGCCATCAGGGTCAGTTCTCGTTGGGATCTCCGGCGTCATTGCCGAACAGAATTTGCCAGGCATGTCTGTCTATGGCGCTTCGAAAGCAGCCACACGTTCATTCAATGAGGCGCTTTCACGAGAAGCTCGCCGATCTGGCGTCAGAGTTATCGATGCCCGCCCACCACATACAGAAACTGGTTTAGCCTCGCGGGCTATTGCCGGAACCCCACCAAAGTTTCCAACCGGCCTCGAACCGGTTCAGGTGGCGCGCCGCATTGTGCAAGCAATTGCCGACGGTGAAACAGACCTACCCTCAGGCGCTTTCGTACCGTAGTTAACGTTAAGTGCCATACTTTGTTATGAGTAGCAATGTCGTAGGAATTCTTGGGACAGCCATAGTCGCGGTCTATGCAATTGTCTCTGGTCGCTGGGTCGCAACAGATGCGGGGTGGTATCAATCACTTCCTCGCCCAGCATGGCAGCCACCAAGCTTTGTCTTCGGCATAATTTGGCCTTACAACTTTGCGATGCTCATTGTTGCAACGTGGCTCGTGGCGAGTCGTTTACCAAGTACTCACCAACTGGTTTGGTTGACATCGCTCACACTTAGTGTGGTGTCCGCGCTCTCGTGGGCACATCTGTTTTACGTTCCACATTCCCTGCTTGCATCAGCCTTTGCGCTTGTGCTCGCAACATTGTTTACGATCCCTCTTCTCATCATTGCGTTTCGTGCGTCTCCAATTCTTGGAATTGCATTTGTGCCGTACCAATTGTGGTTAGCAATCGCTACGTCACTTGCTTTCGGTTACGCCTCGCAATAAGACAAAATCTTATGAATGCCCCAATGAAGATCTCCTGAGAAATGTCGGATGCCATTGCACATCATTAACAAGTCCGAGTTTTTTCTCCAAGGATCGTGCGAGTGCAATCAACATTGCTTCAGAATTCTTAGCGCCAACAAGTGACAGCCCTACTGGTAACCCAGCAACAAGCCCCATAGGAATGGTGACTATTGGCAGACCAGCAATTGCTGCTGGTGACGTCACTGCCCCACCAGCTGATGGGTGACCCGTAGCGAAATCGGTCTTCCATGCAGGCATGTAGGCAGGTGCAATCAAAACATCGTGCTCACTGAGGGCGACATTGAGATTGTTGTGTACCCATTCAAGGTTTCGCTTTCGTGCAGAAATGTAATCTTCGGCAGTTCTCCCAGATGACTTCGCTGCCATCTCAAAAATATCTTGCCCGAAGTACGCTAACTCTATTTCTGCGTTCGCACGATTGAACTCGACTACTTCACGAACTGATGACGATGCACCGTTTGTAACACGTGCGGACAGATACGCATCGAGATCTGATCGCAATTCATGCACGAGAACCGTGTATTCATCAAAGCGAACGTCATCGGGGGTTGCAATCATTTGTGATTCCGACACTTTTTGTGAAAGTTTTTTCATGTATCGCAAGGCTTCATCGAACAGGGCATCAGTTGCTTCATCCCCCGTACGCCATGCATCAACCACGCCTACTGATAATGACGAGACATCGACCGATGTACTACGAGACAACAACGAGACGTCGTCCATCAATACCGCGAGCATTCGTTCTGCTTCATCGACAGTGCGCGCCAAAGACCCAGGAGTGTCTTGGCTTGCGCTGACAGGCACAACACCATCAGTCGGAACGGATCCAACAGTGGGCTTGATTCCTACAACGCCATTAAGAGAGGCGGGGCACACGATGGAACCATCTGTTTCGGTACCGACCGCCATTGGAACAATTCCGGCCGCTACTGCTGCACCACTTCCCGACGATGAGCCACCTGCACTGTGATCAAGTGCCCAGGGATTAGCAACAAGCCCGCCCACTGCGGACCACCCACTACTGGAATTGGTACTGCGAATGTTTGCCCACTCTGACAAATTCGCTGCACCGATAATCACTGCACCTGCACGACGTAACCGAGATGCGACTGTGGAATCGCCGCGAATAGGAACACCGCGCAATGCGAGCGAACCGGCAGTGCACGGTAAGCCTTCGGCTTCAATGTTGTCTTTCACCAACACGGGAACGCCGCGCAGCAAACCATCCTTTCTTTCAACGCGAGCAGTGCGAGCTACTGCGTCACTGTCGAGTGCCAGCACACTATGTAGAGCTATCTCGGTATCGGCACCATCAATTTCAGCGCACCGAGCAAGGGCTTCTTCAACCGACATCTGACTCATAGCGATATGTTACGACACCAATCTGAGTCTCTATGCGGCTTCGGCCCTCAGTGAGGCCACCTCATTAACTGAGGTCAATTTGCAAGGTTTGACGTAAGGCGGCGCCGTCAATATTGACACTGAGCCATAACGGACGTTCTTCGTGTGCGGTTTCCGTATCTGTTGTTGCAAATACAAGACTGCCAGCATCCGCCACTTCATTCAAAAACTCTCGGTGCAGTTCATAACTAAAAGCCACCGCAAATGTGGCCTGAACCGGGCTTGTCAATTGCACTCCAAGTAGAACAGTGTCATCTTCGCGAATTGCGTGAGTGGTGACGTTTCCGATTCCCTCCACAGCGTGAACTCGGGCAAGGTCTGCAACTGCGGGCGACTGCGAGACATCAATGGTGACTGTCGGCATCCACCTGTTTTCATCGAGCAGCGTGTGTCCAATTTCCTGGGCTACAAACAATGGCACGCTCATTCAGTCTCCTATGACTTGTTTTTATTGTAGGCAAGTGCAAAACATTGTTACCCTTTACACCGTCATGATTTTTCAATATTGGGGTGCAACACCTGAGGAAATTCAGAGTCCTGTTGTCGGAGACGACCTATGTTCTGCCGCAACGCTGATTGCAACACGCTCCATAACCATCAGCGCTCCCCCACAGGATGTCTTTCCCTGGATTCGGCAAATGGGGTTTGGTCGAGCAGGCTGGTACAGCTACGACTGGCTCGACAACCTTGGTCGCAAGAGCGCAACGACCATTCATGATGAATGGCAAACAGTTAAAGCTGGAGACAAAGTCCCTTCTGGCCCGATTTCATTCATTGCTGCCATTGTTGAGGCACCGCGACACTTTGTTCTGGAAATCAAATCTCTCGGCAAGAAGTCACCGAAATTGCACTTCACTCTCGCGTATGAACTACGTGATGATCCGCACGGGACTCGCTTAGTAACTCGGATGCGTTCTCACATCAGCGTGCCGCTCGGTTCGCTGTTCGAAAAGCTCATCCTTGGCCCTGGCGACGGGCTCATGCTTCGTCGCCAACTACTCACTATTAGACAGAACGCCTCGAAGACTTCCCCCGTGTGACATTGGGGACATAACGCGGGTTTTCACTTATACATAGGGCGCCAGATAGGGTCAATGGCAATGAAAACAGGCACTATTCGCGTCGGTCTCCTTGCGTATGGCGCAATCGGCCATGAGCACAACCTGGCGGTCCAAAATACTGTCGGTCTCGAACTTTTGGCAGTGTGTGACACCAATCCGGAGCGTGTCGAAGCAGCTATGGAACTTGCCCCACAGGCAACCGCATTTAGTGATGCCACCGAAATGTTGGATTCTGGCCTACTTGATCTTGTTGTTATCTCCACTCCGCCGAATAGTCACTATGAGTGGGCCAAAGAATCACTGGTGCGCGGCATTCATGTGGTTCTTGAAAAGCCGATGGCACTCACTGCTGACCAATGCGATGAATTGATAGCACTTGCCTCAACTAAGAGTCTCATGCTTGTGGTGTATCAGAATCGCAGATTTGATGATGATTTTGTCACGATGCGCCAGATCATTTGTTCCGGTGAAATTGGCGAGGTGTATCACTACGACAGTTTTGTTGGTGGGTACTCACGGCCATGCGATTATTGGCACTCGAATGCCGAAGTTTCTGGCGGTGCAATTTTTGACTGGGGAAGCCATTTCCTCGATCAGATTCTGAACATCATTCCTGATGATGTTGCCCATGTCAGCGGACAAAACCACAAGCGCGTATGGACCCATGCAACAAACGCAGACCACGCACATGTCACGGTGACATTCACAAATGGCAAGCAAGCAACATTTGTTCATTCCGATCTTGCGGCTGCTCGTAAGCCGAAGTTCTATGTGCTCGGCACTGAGGGTGCAATCATTGGTGATTGGGACCCTGCGGGTGAACCAGCGGTCGCTGACTTGCCCGCAATCTTGACCGTGCACCATATCGATGGAACATCGCGTGTTGCACCATTGCAGCCGCTTCAGCCACACGAGTTCCACCGTTCCATTGTTGAGTTCATTAACAACGGAACTCCAATGGAAGTCAACGCAGTTCAGTCGCGCAATGTTGTTGCAATTATGCAAGCTGCCGAAGAATCTGCTATTCAAAACGCGATCCCTGTTGCACCAAGGCTTTGTCGGTCATAACAAGTGACAGTGAACTGGGGCTTCCTAGGCGCTGGCTTTGTTGCTAGTCGCGGTCTCGCCCCAGCAGTGCATGCGTCGCGTGGAGCACACTTATATACCGTCGCCAGTCGCGATGAGCAGCGGTCTGCAACTCTTGAACCAGAACGAGTACATACAACGTATGACGATCTGTTGGCCGATGAGCGTGTTGACGCCGTGTATATCAGTTTGTCAAACAGCCAACATATTGAGTGGGTAACAAAGTCGCTAGAGGCAGGCAAACATGTTCTGTGTGAGAAGCCGCTTGGGCTGAATGCTATTGAAACTGCAGCAATGTTTGATGTTGCTGCGCGCAATGGACGATTGCTTATTGAAGCTGTGTGGGGCAGATGGCACCCACGTTTTGCTCGCATGGTTGAACTCGTCAGCAGTGGGAAAATTGGAGATATCGAACACATCGAGACTGCATTCACTTTCACGTCTGAGATGACCGACAACTATCGCCTCAGCCCATCGATGGGTGGTGGGGCACTACTTGATGTGGGTTGTTACCAAGCGCACGCGTGGGTCGCCCTTACTAATGGTGCATCAGATTTCTCAATTACAGAACTTGCGCGCACAGTGGGGCCGACTGGTATCGACCTCACTACAGATGTAAATGTGCGAATGAATAACAACATCACTGCACATGCGGTGAGTTCGTTTGCATTGCCAAGCAATCAGCAGTTCATCGTGCGAGGCACGCAGGGCCAGATCAGCACCGTTGCAGGCGAGTCATTTACAACATGGAACGAAGCCAGTTCCCTCCTGATAAATGATGTGCTTGAGGAATTTCCAGTCGCGAACGCATTTGTTGAGATGGTAGAAAATGTCAGTCGCCTAATTGAAGGCGAAACAGGTTGGTTTGTTTCTGGTGCAGATTCAATTCGCGTAGCTCAAATTCTTGACACAATTGCAGCCGCCGCGTTGTAATTTGACGCCTCAGGAATTTCCCTGATAAATCAGACCTGGATTTCTTACGACTATGGTTAAGTACTTGATACTTCTTCCCGTCCTTTCAACGAAACGATAATTCCAATGACAAATTCTCCTTACATTCTCTATGGAGGACCTGTATCCCTATACACCGGAAAAGTACGTTCGTACTTGCGCAAGAACAACATCAATTTTGTTGAGGTGCACCCCAACAGTGAGCGCTACTTAAAGCACATTGTTCCTACGGTCGGGCGCTGGATTATGCCGTGTCTTGAAACTCCTGATGGCCGCATCATTCAAGATGGCGCTGACATCATTGACTTTTTCGACAATGAAGTGAAGTTGTCACAGTTCCCTGTCCGGCCAACAACTCCAGTCCATCGCGCTGTCAGCCACTTGTTTGAGTTATTTGGTGGTGAAGGTCTTCTTCGTCCTGCAATGCATTACCGCTGGAACTTTGACGAACAGAATATTGCTTTTTTGGAAAGCGAATTTTCTATCAGCGTGATTCCGAAAATGACGGAAGGGAAAGAGCAGATCAACTTTGCTCGGTCAAGTGGACGCATGCGTAAAGCTGCCATCACATTTGGAGTTGCTCCACATTCGCAAGAAGCTATTGAGACTTCATTTGCTGAATGGCTTGAATTGTTCAGTGCACACCTAGCCGAGAACGCATACCTACTTGGCGATAAACCAACGCTGGGTGACTACTGCCTCATGGGGCCAATGTGGGCCCACTTGTTCCGCGACCCAGCACCAACTGCACTCATCAAAAAGACAGCGCCGCGGGTTGGCCGGTGGGTGGAACGAATGACCACGTATGAACCATACGACGGTGAGTTTTTTGAATCATCTACCGCGCCGCGTGAACTGATCGCTAATGACACGTTGCCCGACACCTTGGTGGCCATGATGCGTTTCGTGGCCGAGGAGTATCTCTCTGAAATAACTGCACACGTGGAATACGCAAACGGCTGGCTTGCAGAGCAGACAGACCTTGTTACCGGGACCAACGGATTACCAGACCCGGGTGCGCGCGGAATTGGTAAGACGGCGTTTGCTTGGCGGGGTATCGAAATAGAGACTGCTGTTATGCCGTATCGCTTTTGGCTCTTGCAACGCCTTCAGGATGCGGTTACCGCTTCTGATGCCGCATCGCAGATCGCTATACGAACTGCATTTCGCAATGCTGGCCTTGAATCAATCCTAGACCTGCGCACAATTCGCCGGGTGGAACGAGCAAACCACCTAGAGGTGTGGGGGCCACTCCTCTAATACACAGGCTATTCAGCCTCATTACGGCCCTTCGGCTGACTGTGGTTTACGATTTCTTAGTCGGTTACAAACCTTGAAGGAACACCATGTCAGACAAACCTCGCCTCAGTCACAACTACGGAACAATTGATAAGGAATATGCCATGTTCCTTGCAACTCGCCCGCCTGAAGAAGATGGCCCGTTATACATGGTGAACCTGATGAAGTACCACGAGGTAGCTCAGTATTCAGAAGATGGCGTCGTTGATCATGCAATCAGCGGACGTGAAGCGGATGACCGTTACAACCCATCTTCAATCTTGAACAAGATTGGAGCAACAATTGTGTTTGCCGGTGATGTCACCAGCAACAATGTTGGCGACGAAGATTGGGATCGCATTGCCATTGTTCGCTATGCCACACGTAAATCATTTATTGAAATGCAAAGCCGTAAAGATTTTGGCGACAAGCATGTACATAAAGCCGCCGGAATGTTGCGCACCACTTT
>JBBANI010000025.1:0-22836 GCA_040402015.1 Ilumatobacteraceae bacterium | reverse complement strand
AGTTCTTCATGCGAATCTTTGGCTTAATGCCGTTCTTCTTGTCAAGAGTGAAACCTACTTCATCGGTAATAATGATTACCCCAGGCGACGTTGCCGGAAAGAAGCCAACTGTATTTGCATCAGTTTCGGAATCTGTTAAAGGCTCTTTATCCCATGACGGCGTATAACCAGTCGGGATAGTTGTCGTAGTTGTTGTTGTTGGCTCGGTGGTTGTTGTCGACGTTGGGACTGTTGTTGTCGTCACGGCTGGGGCAGTTGTCGTTGTCGTCTTTGCAAGCACAGTTGTTGCAGCTGATGCAGTACTTGCGCTGGAGTCACCAGTACTTACTTTTGCAATGGTTGTGAATGTGTATGCAGTGCCTGCTGTTAGGCCGGTGATTGTGCATGATCCTGATGCGCCGGTGACTGTGCATTTTGCTCCACCTGGTGTTGCTGTGACTTCGTATGACGTTGGAGTCAAACCGCCTGTTGGCGCAGTCACTGTGATTGTTGCGCTTTCTTCACCTGCAACAACTGTGGGTACTCCCGGAGTGTTCGGCGCAGACTTGGCAAGCACAGTTGTTGCTGCAGATGCAGTGCTAGCACTGGAATCTCCGGTACCTACTTTTGCGATGGTTGTAAATGTGTATGCGGTACCTGCTGTTAAGCCGGTGATTGTGCATGATCCCGATGCGCCGGTGACGGTGCATTTTGCTCCACCGGGTGATGCAGTGACTTCGTATGACGTTGGAGTCAAACCGCCTGTTGGCGCAGTCACTGTGATTGTTGCGCTTTCTTCACCTGCAACAACTGTGGGTACTCCCGGAGTGTTCGGCGCAGTTGGTGCAGATACTCTATTTGTTACTGTTAGCGGGCCAAATGACGCAGCGTCCGCTCCGGTTGGACTTTGAATCGCCGCATTTGTTGTTGCCGCATCGGGAGTAGGCGCTGCATAACTAACCGTAATTACGGATCCATTCGCAATATTTGAAGCCAGTGTGAGATCCATGATGTAACACGCGGCTTGGCATGCTGGACCGTATTGCACTGAAGCAACCGCAATTCGTTGGCCATCTGCCAAAACGGTGAAACTTGAGACATCCGGTTTAGTACCACCTAATGCTCCGCCGGCTGGGTTGCCCGCGGAGTTGATGAAGTTCCTAATGGTAAGTCCGTTTGTTGAGGTAGAAATTCCAGTTGTGTCGAAGGCTGGTGCAGCGGTTGCGCCGGCCGTATCGATGGACAGTGGCAATGGTGCGCTTACCACCATGGTGGCGATGAGGGCGGCAACGAGAGCGCGAGCGGAATGGGAACTGAAAGTTTTCAACACCTAAGCATCTTAGGGTGTGGATAAGTTCCTTAGGACACAATCAAGTCCACTTGATCTGCGGCATTTCTAGCTAGTCAGTTTCCTCAATGATGTCGGGGAATTCGACTCCCTCTTCTTGGTGAGGTAACAGAGCAGCCAGGGCCGTAATGGCGCCCGGCAGATTCTGAGCGCGAAGGTGCTCCTGCACAGCAGCTGTCGCCTGGGTGGGGTCGAGTTGCAGTGACTGCGACCAACGGACTTCAAAGACTCGACGTTGAGGGTCAACGCAAAACACAAGTGAGACTTGTAGATAACGAGTTGCGATTTTGTCGGCAGCTCGTTTTGAGTTTCTTGCAAGAGGTCCAACACGTACCAAAATCTGATGACCACTTGTGCGCTCGGCCGTGTCAATTGCCTCTGCAACTTGATCAGCAATGTCTTTCCACCACTGAGGCATTACCAACTCCCGCCTGCTCCGCCGCCGCTGAATCCGCCGCCGCCTCCACCACCGAAACCACCAAACCCGCCGCCGAATCCGCCACGGTGATTACCAAAGCCTCCGCCATAAATGGTTCCCGCACCAAAAGGTCCGAGTACACCAACGCCACGCTTTTTCCCGGTCGCTGCAATTGTGATGAACAGAATGATAAGCCCGAAGAACAAAATGATGCTGAAAATTGATTGCTGTGGGGTTGGCTCATCGGCAGGAGTGCTTGGAACAATCTGTTCAGAAACGATGTTCTCTCCGCGCCACACCTGCATGACAGCACGCGCGCCATCGCGCACTGCACCGTCAACATCGTTTGCACGCAAACGGGGAAGCATGACTGAGTCGACAATTCCTGCCGCTGTGATGTCAGTGAGTTCACCTTCAACCCCGCTACCCACTTCAATGCGCAAGGTGCGATCTGTAAGCGCAATCAGAACGAGTACACCGTTGTCTTTTTCTTTGTCGCCAATGCCCCACGAGCGTGCAAGATCAATGGAGTAATTCTCAAGAGTTGCATTACCTGTGGTGTCAACAACTGCTACTGCAATTTGCGGGCCACCAGATTGTTGAAACGAAATCAACTCACTGTTGATTTGTGTTTCCACTTCTGCAGAGACTCTCCCAATTGAATCGACAACTGGCGCAGTGAATTCAGGAAGTGAGGCAGCCGGAGACGAGCACCCAAGAAGGATGACGCCGAATAGTGCTGAAAGAAAGAAAGTTTTCTTAGCCACCTGGGTTGAGATCCACAGTTGGGGCTGCGTCTGCACCTGCGACTGCTTCAAACAAGGTTCGCTTTTCAAAACCAAATATTGCAGCGATGATGGAACGTGGGAAACGTCGAATTGCACGATTGAAATCAGTGACTGTCTCGTTGTACGTACGGCGTGCTTGTGCTACTCGGTTTTCTGTTCCCTCTAATTGCACCTGAAGATCGCGAACATTCTGCAAACTGGCAACCTGTGGGTAGCTCTCAACGACAACAAGCAAGCGCGACAACGCACCTTCGAGTTCGCCAGCAGCGGCAACGCGTTCATTGCCAGAGCCTGCACTTGCGTACCTTGTGCGAGCTTCAGTGACTTTTCCAATGATTTCGCGCTCTTGTTCAAGAGCTCCTTCAACTGACTTCACAAGATTCGGAATCAGGTCGAAGCGACGCTGCAACTGCACGTCAAGGTCTGCGACCGATTGGTCAACCTTGAGTTCACGATCCACAAGACCGTTGTATGAACTGGTGAGAGTGAGGATGATGAGAAGAAGAATTCCAGAGACAACTGCGACTGGAGCGATCCATTTATTTTTTGACATATTGGCACCCTAAAGATTTATTCCGGCTGGTCCATGGATAGTGAAGTGACGGCCAGGCGATCTGCGGCGCACAATCGTTCCCGCGTGGAGGCTGCTTCCGTCAGGACCTGACCTGGTTTACGGGCGATCGTCGCACAGGACCCGACCACCACCTCACCACCCACGGGCGAACCCGAAGTTGTTGAGGGTTCCAGCGTACAAGACAGTTAGCCTGACAACCCGTAGTTGTAGCAATACAGCCACCTGGAAGAGTGCGAGAGCGGCCGAACCGGCACGCTTGGAAAGCGTGTGAAGTGAAAGCTTCCGTGGGTTCGAATCCCACCTCTTCCGCCATGACAGAACAGTCGAACATCCATCTCGAAGCCATGCAGGTTGCTCTTGAAGAAGCGCGCCTTGCCTTCGCACACGGCGACGTGCCGGTGGGTGCTGTGGTACTTCACAATGGCGAAATTATTGCACGTCGCCACAACGAACGAGAATTTTCGAACGACCCAACAGCTCACGCTGAAGTGTTGGCATTGCGCGATGCAAGTCAGAAACTTGGCAGTTGGCGTTTAGACGAATGCACTCTTGTTGTCACGCTTGAACCTTGTGTCATGTGTGCAGGTGCTGCGCAATCATCTCGCATTGGTCGTCTCGTGTATGGCGCTGCCAATTTCGAAGCAGGCGCAACAGCAAGTTTGTACAACGTGATGAGCGATCCTCGCCTTGGCCACAACCCACCCGTGGAACATGGGTTACTTGCAGAAGAATCAGCAGCATTGCTGAAAGAGTTCTTCGCTTCTAAACGCTTGTAACACCCGTGGTACCGTTGTCTATTCGCTGAAAAGCGTGCATGACCCGGGGGGAATTCATGTCAATTACTGAGACACCAACCCGTAAAGCGTTTAGCCCGTGGGCCACGTTTACTGTGTGTGCTATCGCCAGCTATATATCGGCATTGGATCTGTCAATCGTGAATGTGGCGTTCTTTGAAATTCAACAAAGCTTTTCTACGGAACCCGCATCCACCATTGCATGGGTAGTTACCGCGTATTCAATTTTGTTTGGTTCATTACTTGTGGTGTCTGGTCGACTTGCTGATCAAGTAGGTCGTAAACGTTTCTTTATGATTGGTACCGGTTTTTTCTTAGTGGGCTCGTTGTTGTGCGCAATTGCATCAACAATGGGGCTACTGATTGCTGGTCGTGCAGTGCAAGGAATTGGCGGAGCGATGATGGTGCCAGCATCGACAGGGTTGTTACTTGGTGTGTTCCCCGCAGAAAAGCGTGGACAGGTAATGGCCTGGGTTGGTTCAATTAGTGCACTTGGTATTGCATCTGGTCCAACTCTTGGCGCGTTCTTTGTTTCCGCATTCGGATGGCGTTCAGCATTCTGGATCAACGTGCCCATTTGTTTCATCACCTTGGTTCTTGCGTGGCGCGTCACATCTGAATCACCACGAATGAAAGGCTCACGACCAGATATTTTGGCTGCAGTGGTGTTTACCGTTGCAGTTGCGTCGTTGGTGTGGGGAATTTCACGTTCAGAAATACTCGGGTGGGATGACTCATCAGTATTGACTCTGTTCGCGGTCGCATTGGTGTTTGGGCTCATCGTTGCGTGGAGATCTGTTCATCACAGTGATCCGTTATTGCCTGCTGAGTTATTCAAAGAACGCACATTCACTTTGGCGAACATTTCTACTTTTCTTTATGGTGCTGCGTTTAGTGGAAATATTTTGAATAATGTTTTGTTTCAGCGAACTGTTTGGCAGTTCAGTGCAACAAAGGCTGGTTGGTTCTCTGTGCTGTCACCAATCACAGTCGCAGTCACTTCGGTGATTGTTGGCCGCAAGATGGCATCAATTGGTTACAGACGACTACTGATTGCAGGACCAATGATTATGGCAAGCACTGTGACGGCATCTGTGTTGTTTTTACATACAAATCCAACTCCGTGGTTTCCGTTCTTACCAATAATGTTTTTCCTCGGAATTGGACTTGGTGCAACATTCCCGCCGCTCTCTGCGTGTACTGTTCTGCGTTTGCCTCAAAATCGATTCGCAGTGGGTAGTGCAATTAACAACACCTTCCGTCAAGTGGGTGCAGCTGTTGGTGTGGCTCTTGTAGTTACCGTGCAATCACAAACGGAAGGCATCGAAGGATTCCGCAATGGTTGGAAAGTGGCGATTTGTTTCGCAGTTGCCGCCGCCGCCGTATCTATCTTCCAACCCAATAAAGCAAATCAGGTTGCGTAGTTTCCTTAGTGGGCATGGCCATTCACACCGATATCGTTGAAGAGCGGAAGGGTGCCAGAGCGGCCGAATGGGATGGTTTCGAAAACCATTGAGGGGTAACTCTCCGGGGGTTCAAATCCCCCTCCTTCCTCCAGTGCGACAAAACTAACGATGAATTGTTAGCAGGCTTTTTCAGCGAAGGACACTTTCGTTGTGACGAGGTAGTTGTCAACAGCCGTTCCGACGCAATCGTTAGAGCCGTATCCAGTGTGACGATCTTCGGATACAACGATGAGTCGACCATCTTCAAGGGTTGATGCCATCTTTCGTGAACTTGCAAGTGGGGTAGCAGCATCTCCTGTGGTACCTACAACAATGATTGGGCCAGCACCATTGCCGGTGATTTCAATACGAGGGTCTGGTTTAGCTGGCCAGAATACACAGCTGTATCCGCCGGTGAAACTGATGCCAAGTCGAGGCGCGGCCTCTAAGAATTTGGGTATGTACGAATCAGTTTCTTCAACTGTTTTCGGACCTGGGTCATCAAGACACATGATGGCGTTAAATGCCTCTAGTTCATTTCCATATTTTCCGTCTGGTGTGCGTTCGTAATACGAATCAAAAAGTGCAAGCAATCCAGATCCGTCGCCCTTTTGCGCTTTAGCGAGCGCATACTCCAGTTCTGACCACATCGTGGATGAATACAATGCTTTTGATACCGCTGTGTACGCAATTGCTTGGTTCACCAAAGCGCGTTTTTTAGATACGAGAAGTGGGCGTACGTCAAGTTCTTTGATTAATGTATCGAAGGCACCTTCAGCGTTGCCGTTGTTGTAGAACGGGCACTTCTTGTCTGCGGAACATTGAGCAAGGAATTTTGTGAATTCAGTTTCGAATCCTTTGGCTTGGTCAAGGCCACCCTGCATGTAATTCGACGTAGGGTCGGTTGCGCCATCAAGAACTGCTGCACGGACGGTGCTTGGGAACATAGTGGCCCATGTGGCGCCTAATTCGCTGCCATATGAAAAACCAAAATAAGTAATTTTCTCTTCGCCAAGTGCTGCACGAATCATGTCGATGTCGCGAGCGGTTGCATTAGTAGAGATGTACGGAAGAATTTCACCGCTCATTTTTTCGCACTCGTCATTGAACGCTTTCGAGATGTCAACAAGAGCCTGATGCTGTGCTTCGGTCTCTGGAGATGGGTCCAACGTGAAGTACTTGTCGTAGTTGTCAACACAATCAACTGCTGGCGTGGATTCACCTGTTCCACGTGGGTCCCATCCGATGATGTCGAAGGTGTCAATCAGGGTGGTACTGAAGTAGGAGTCGGCATCTTCGGCAAGGCGAATTCCTCCATAACCTGGCCCACCAGGGTTGACAAGCATGGAACCAACTCGACGGGTACGAAAATTTGCTGGGTGCTTGACCAACTTGAGTGAAAACGAACCTTTGGAAGGATTGTTGTAGTCAAACGGCACACTCAAACGGGCACATTGCAGCGGATCAAGAGAATCTCCCGAACAAGATTTCCACTTGAGAGTGCCACCAACGGCTGGGGCATAGAGAGTGGACGGTGGCGTGGGCGTATCTGACGTGCTGTCAGGCGAACTAGAGCCAGAGGAACATGCGCTTGCCATCACAATGAGGGCACTAACAGCAAGACAACGACGCATCACAAGTAAGAACACTAGGCGTAGGAACGCCCGTAGCCTTAACAGGGTGCGTATGGGTCCTCACATGATGTTGCCAGGAGATGGTGCTGCGGTAAAAGGCGCAAAAGTTCAGCGGGCATCATTGCGCAGGGTATGGGTCTTTGCGGCTCCCTATCGGTCAGACATCATTGTTTTTCTCGCCGCTATCTGCGTGTCAGCACTCTTGGCACTAGCACCGCCGTTGTTGTTTCGGGCGATTCTTGACCGCGCCATTCCGCAGGCAAATCGGGGTCTCATCACAACACTTGCTGTCATTCTTGTCTTTGCTGCAATTGCAGATGCGGGGTTGGCCATTGTTCAGCGGTGGTTGAGTTCCCGTATTGGTGAAGGCCTCATCTATGACCTTCGCGTCGCACTGTTTGACAAAGTTGAACAGATGCCCATTGCGTTCTTTACTCGGACGCAAACTGGTGCACTTACTAGTCGCCTAAACAACGACGTAGTTGGTGCGCAGAATGCTGTTACTAACACCCTAGGAAGCGTTGTCTCAAACGTTGTGGTGCTGGTGACCACCTTGGTCGCAATGCTTGCACTTGAGTGGCGTTTAACGCTGCTGTCCCTCATTGTTTTGCCGTTGTTTATTGTTCCTGCGAAACGAGTTGGGCAAAAGTTGGGCTCCATTGCTCGTCAGCAAATGGATATCAACGCCGAAATGAACACGCAAATGAATGAGCGTTTCAATGTTGCTGGTGCAATGGTCGTGAAGTTATTCGGACGTCGCGAGCGTGAAGTTGCAACGTTCTCAGGTCGTGCCGCCGGAGTCCGAGATACAGGTATCAAAGCCGCTTTGTATAGCCGCGTGTTTTTTGTGGCACTTGGTCTTGTTGGTGCAATGGGCGCTGCAGCCATTTATGGCATTGGCGCACACCTCGTGGTGTCTGGTGGAATCTCTGCTGGAACGCTCGTCGCAATGGCAGCTTTCGTGCAACGTATTTATCAACCACTCACTGGTTTAACGAATGCACGTATTGAAGTGATTACGGCATTTGTGTCATTTGATCGGGTGTTCGAAGTTCTTGATGCACCTGTCGCAATTTTTGATCGCCCTGGCGCAGTTGATCTTGTAGATCCGCGCGGTGAAGTTGAATTCGCAAATGTGGTGTTTCGTTACCCACCTGCATCAGCATCTTCTGTCGCTTCGTTGGAAGCATCTGGCACACAAAGTAGTGACCCTGACGTTGATGTGTTGAAAGGTCTGTCGCTGAAGATTGCCAGTGGAGAAACGATTGCCATCGTTGGCTCCAGTGGGTCCGGCAAGAGCACGCTTGCCACTCTGGTTCCGCGTTTGTATGACGTCACCAGCGGTGTCGTACGAGTTGATGGAATAGACGTTCGTGACCTCACGGGTGATTCGTTGCACGATGCCATTGGTGTTGTTACTCAAGATCCGCATCTCTTTCATGAATCAATCGGCGACAACCTTCGGTATGCAAAGCCCGATGCCACGCAGGCCGACATTGAGGCCGCGTGTGTTGCAGCACGTATTCACGACACCATCGCTTGCTTGCCAGACGGGTATGCCACTTTGGTGGGCGAGCGCGGGTATCGCTTTTCGGGCGGAGAAAAACAACGCGTCGCTATTGCTCGAATGTTGCTGAAGAACCCGGCCATCATGATTCTTGACGAAGCAACAAGTCACCTCGACAATGAGAACGAAGCATTGGTGCAAGAGGCCCTCGAGTCAGCTTTGCACGGTCGTACAGCAATTGTGATCGCTCATCGACTGTCCACTATTCGCGATGCAGACCGAATTGTGGTTCTAGATGACGGAGTCATTATGGAACAGGGAACTCATGATGAACTGATGACACTAGATGCTATGTACGCATCACAGGTTCGTGCCGGTGGTTCCTTCGGACTGTCTGTGCCTTCCGTAGAGTAGACATAATGGCAGCCGAGGTCGAATTCATCAATGGGGTTCCCTCGTTCAGTGTCGGTCAATTTACTGAAGTCCTCAATCACGTTCTCAAGGCATCCTTTGACGAAGGGGTATGGGTTGAAGGTGAAATTCAGGGTTTGCGTAAACCGAATCCTCATGCGTATTTCACATTGATTGAAAATGTTGATGGCGTCAAAGCCCAATTGAATATCAACTTGTTCGCTGGCCCTCTGCGCAATGTGCAAGCCAAACTGCGTCAGCAAGGAATCGAACTGAAAGACGGCCTCAAGGTTCGCCTGTTTGGTCGTGTGGAGTATTACGGCCCATTCGGGAAACTAAATCTCATCGCGACTGATGTCGACACGCAATTCTCTGCTGGTGATGTAGCCGCGAAACGGGAAGAACTACTGCGCGTCCTCATGGAAAAGGGCGTTGACAAAATCAATAAGCGAATTCCTGTGCCATTAGTTCCATTGCGGCTCGGAATCATTTCATCAAGCCAGGCTGCCGGGTGGGCGGATGCGCAACAGCATCTCACGGAGTCTGGTATCGGATTTGCCATTACGTTTTGCGATGTTCGAGTACAAGGCGACGCAGCTGTGCCGCAAATAGTGGCAGCACTTAATTCCTTGTCACGTCGCGATGACATTGACCTTGTGATGTTGATGCGTGGTGGTGGTTCAAAAGGCGACCTCGCAGCATTTGACGATGAACAAATTGCAATGGCGATTTCGAAATGTTCACATCCGGTGTTCACGGGTATTGGTCATGAGATTGATACGAGTATCGCTGACATCGTGGCTCACACGGCTAACAAGACACCAACAGCATGTGCTCAATCAGTCATTGCCGTTGTTGAGAACTTCCTGTCGGAACTCTCATACAGCGCTGGTTCCTTGCGGTCTCTTACGCAAACCGCTGTGGAACGTGCTCGTTCTCGTATCGCAGTGTCAGTCGAACGTCTACGCACTCGCCCTCGTACGGCACTAGAACGTCAAACACAAAAACTCATGATGCACGCTGCATCAGTTCGTCTGCTTGACCCCGTCACAACCATGGCTCGCGGTTGGAGCATCACGCGTGATTTGTCAGGCAATGTTGTTCGTTCAATTTCAGATATCAAAAAAGGTGACACCGTTGTCACAGCGCTTGCCGACGGCAGCATCACCAGCACAGTAGAAGGAGTTGCCTAATGGCCGCCAAGAAAACATCACAAGCTGCACCAGCAGGGTATGCAGAGGCAATGTCCGAGATTGAATCAATCCTGTCTCAGCTTGATTCCACCTCAATCGACGTTGATGTGTTGGCCACCAAAGTAGAACGCGCTTCATTCTTAATTACATGGTGTAACGAACGCATTACGGCAGCTCAACTCACTGTTGACACACTTGTCGCTGATATTGAATTTGAAGAGTCAGATTTCGATGAAGAAGACAAAGACGAAGACGAATGAGCGAAGCCAGCGCAATCATTTCGCGCGTTGATGAAGTCCTGACAACTGCTGTCGACAATGAGCGACAGATCTGGACTCAAATTGATGACGATCTTGAAACAGTCTTCGATGAGATCGAATCATTAGTTCTAGGTGGCGGCAAGCGTCTACGGCCCCAATTTGCTCATTGGGGCTGGGTAGCAGCAGGTGGTAACCCAGAAGATAGCCAACAGTTCCGTATTGGTGCAGCTATTGAGTTGTTGCACGTTTTCGCCCTATTTCACGATGACGTCATCGATGATGCAGGAACTCGTCGCGGAAACACCACTACCCACCGGCGCATGTCTGACATGCACGCAGTTGAACAGATGGCGGGCGAATCACGTCGATTCGGAGAAGGGGCAGCAATTCTCATTGGTGACATCACCTATGTCATGTCTGACAAGTTGATGGACGACGTGTCATCGGCTGCGCGGTCTATTTGGCATGAACTTCGGATGGAAATGAATATCGGTCAATATCTCGACACACTTGGTTCGGCACGCCGTGAACGCCGCCTTGAAGTTGCTGAACGTATTTGCCGTTATAAGAGCGCCAAGTACACCATTGAGCGCCCGTTACATCTTGGTGCTGTTGCGGCAAATGTAGTAGCCGGATCAGCATTAATGCCAATGTTGTCTGCATATGGCTTGCCGCTTGGTGATGCGTTTCAAATGCGTGACGACATGTTGGGCGCATTCGGAGATTCTTCAATCACAGGAAAACCCGTTGGTGGAGATTTTCTGGAAGGAAAACCAACTCCGATGCTGGCTCGTGCGTATGCGCTTGCGTCGGCAGCGCAATTGAAGATTCTCGACACCATCGGAACTCCAGGAATGTCGCATGATGATGTAGTGGCAGTGCAAGAAGTTGTTTCAGCAACTGGTGCCGTTGCTGGAATGGAATCACTCATCGTTTCTCTTCGTGATGAAGCGGTTGCGTCGTTAGATAAGCAAATGATTCAGGGCGCTGCATATGAAGCACTTCTTGATCTTGCAGACGCTGTCACCCAGCGCGATATTTAAACGGCAGCGTAAATATCTAGAGCGTCTTGCAGGGTGATATCGGTCATCACGCCGGGTTCTGCGCGAATTGCTTCTACCCATGGTGGTGCAACTTTGCATGTAACAGCAATGGGATCTGCAATTCCTGAACCGCTTACAGCGAGTCGTGCAAATGTTGTGGTGTAAGTGGGTGGTCGTGCATCACGTGACAACTCAATCAGTGCCCATGGGTCTGGAGTTGTTCCCGTGCGTTCTCCACCCGATGAAATCTCGGTATTTGATGTTGCGTGAATGGCGCCACCAGCAAGACCAGGACCATCAAGTAACACCGCACCGCGCACCAATGTTGGTCGGGCGCCAGCTATGAGAAACGCAATGTAGGCACCAAGTCCTCTGCCAACAACGGTTGCTTCACCAATGTGGCGTAGGGCGATATCGGCATCTGCCATAAGGATTTCGGAGGAATAACCACCACCGGCTGGAACGGATGAATCGCCGTGGCCGGTGAAATCAAGTGCCCACACTGGGCCATCCCAATCAACAGCAAGTGCTGACATCATGGCTGCGCTTTCGCCAAGGCCGTGTAAGAACAACAATGGGCGACCAGTTCCGGGGCGAAGATTGTGCAAGGCCAACGTGACTTTGTTGTGCTGCAACATCACTGTGTTCATAACAAGAACTCCAAAATCAATGTGCTGACTCTTTCGGGTTCTTCAATGTGAATGAAGTGCCCGATGTCTTCAAGAACTTCAAGTCGTCCACTGGAAGGAATCCATGGCAACACATCACGTGGGCGAGCACCCCAACCCATTGGCTCATCAAAGGTGCCGAGTAGTCCAAGGAACGGCATCGTGAGTGCTGCCATTCGTAATGATGCCCATTCAGGACGCCACGGACCAAAGCCACCGAAGCGCATTGTGGGATCAAGTTTCCATCGCCAACCATCTGCGTCTTGTTGTGCACCGATTGTTACGAGGTATTCAAGCCACTCAATTGAAAGCCGAGGGTTCATTTTTCCTCTGCGTTGCGCAAGGTCAACCAACGTGCCTGGCTTGCGTTCTGATGCAGCGGCCTCATGACGGAAATCAAGCCATGAACCAATTGAGTCTGCAAGCAATCGCGACTGATCATGATCAGGAACGTCTGGCATACGACGCTTGCTTGGCATGCCATCGATATTCACCATTGCAGAAATGCGGTATGGGCATGAGTCGGCAAGCTGCATCATGAGTGCCCCACCTTTTGAGTGCGCGATCACAGGGGAAGCCTTGGTTGTTACAGCAGACATCACTGACAGTGCATCGCGAATATCTGCATCCCATCCGTAGAGGGGGGCATGTTCGCTGTCGCCATGACCGCGGTGGTCCCAGGCGACGACGCGATACCCCGCAGCAGCGATGAGAGGTGCGAAAACGTCGAACGTGCCAGCAAAGTCAGAGCCACCGTGCACCAGGAAGAGTGCTGGGTTTGATTCCGTGCCCCATTCATAGACCGCAATGTCTACTCCGTCGGCATTGTGCCGATATGAACGGTCCGGGCGCTTGGCGCCGGGGAATGAACGAGTCTCAGGAGTCATGAACCATACAGAGTAGAACAGAGACTCCCGTTTTCTCTTACGGGGCGCCTACTACACATGCCAGCTGTGACGGACATAACATGGCACCAATGTTTCTCCGCACGCGACTTCATATGTATCTGTTGTGGAGCACATGCTTGTTTGGGCTGCTTGCGTTCTTTTCGTACTTACTGACCGATAGCGGTTCATCATCGTCTGCCACCACAATTGCTGCAAGTACAACGAGTACCAGTATTTCCCCGGCCAATACTGCACCTCCATTGAAGTACACAGTTCTTCCCGGTGAATCGTTATATGGAATTGCCGAAAAACTGAAAATCAGTGCACCTGCACTTGTCGCGCTAAACAAGATAAAAAATCCTGATCGTGTTGATGCAGGAACTGTGCTGTTACTACCACCTGCAACGGGTTTTGTACCGATCGGTGCAACTACCACCATGCAACCATGACATTGGTCCTTCCATTCAGTACTCACAACTCCGTACAATGAACTCATGAGCACCGCATTCTGGCCAACACAAGAACACTGGTCCGTTGCAATTCCATTGCAGACTCCGCATGTTCGACTTGACTGTTTAGCTGAAACCGGTTTTATTGTGTTGCATGATGCGCCGTTTGATGTTCCTACATCTGAATGGGAATCACTTGAGTACATGGATTGGAAAAGTGGTGGCGACACAAACTTTGCACCGCTCGCTTCTGCTGATGGTGAACTTGACTGCCGTGGTTTTTGGGACAAGGGAAAAACTGACAAAGATGCACTGTGGACTTCGAATGCGGCATCTGCTCCAACGCTGAAGAAATACGTTGATTCCATTGGTGCAAACTTTGGTCGAGTGCGCATCATCAAACTAGAGCCGCAAAATCACGACCAGGCTTTGCGCAACATTCATCGTGATGACAACAACCGCTTTAATCCAGAGAATGAAGGCTGGGTTGTTCGTACGTGGATGGAACTAACAGATAGCCCCGACAGTTATATGTTGCTGATGGACAATGGCCCAGATGGCTTGCCAGACCGGGCAACAGAGCGCCGTGTGCCGTTACACAAAGGTTCCCGATTTCTTGTTGACACTCAGCGGTTGTGGCACGTTGTTGTTCACAATCATGACTTCCCGCGTTATGCGTTGATTACAAGTCTTGAGAGCGGAACTGCGCTCGACACATTTGTTGCTGCCGAAAAGGCGTAGTTGCTACAGCGCTGATTCGATGGCCGAAATTACTTCGGGCGCATCAGGTGCTGTCTTTGGGTGAAAGCGTGCAACAACTGCACCATCACGGTTGACAAGAAACTTCTCGAAGTTCCAGCGGATGTCGCCATCAACACCTTCAGCGTCTGCAACAGGTGTGAGTGCTGAGTAGAGCGCGTGACGTGCATCGCCATTGACGTCAACTTTTTCTGTCAGTGGGAAAGTGACTCCGTATGTGGTGCTGCAGAAAGTTTGAATCTCTTCAGATGTTCCGGGCTCTTGACCCATGAACTGGTTGCACGGAACTCCGACGACTGTGAAACCTTGTGCTGAGTACTGCTTCTGAAGCGCTTCTAGCTGTTCGTATTGCGGAGTGAGTCCACACTTGCTTGCGACGTTGACAACCAATGTCACTTTGCCAGCAGCATTTGCCAATGCATTGGGCTGGCCGTCAAGGGTGGAGATAGATGTTGCGTAAATGCTCATAGCCACAGTCAACCAACGCTTCTGCGCTGAGATTCCCTTTTTGGCTAATTAATTACGATGAGCTGCGGCCAGTTCGGCCACTTCTTGCATGATTCGTGCAATGTCGAAGTCTTTTGGCGTGTACACGGCAGCGACCCCATGGCTGGTGAGCCATGCTCGGTCTTCTTCCGGAATGATGCCACCGACAATGACCGGGGCATCACAGCCTTCGGCACGCAGGCGAGCAACGACATCAGGCACCAGCTTCATGTGTGAGCCGGACAAGATGGAAAGGCCCACAACATCGGGGTCTTCGTCGCGAGCGCTTGCGGCAATTTGTGCGGGTGTGAGGCGAATACCGCTGTACACAACTTCCATGCCTGCATCTCGAGCAGCCACTGCAATTTGTTCTGCTCCACTTGAATGACCGTCAAGGCCAGGCTTTGCAACAAGGAAACGTGGTGGGCCACCAGGAATGGTGCGAACGTATTCGGCAACTGCAGCGAGTGCATTGGTGCGTCGGCCAACTGCTGCCGCAACTCCAGTAGGAGCGCGGAATTCGCCGAAGACATCGCGTAAAACCTGAGACCATTCGCCAGTGGTGCCGCCAGCAACTGCCAACTCAATAGATGCTTCCATGATGTTCTCATCAGTTTCAGCGGCACTACGTAGGTGTGCAAGTGCAGCGTCAACGCGCGCGTTATCCCGCGAAGTACGCCATGCATTGACATCAGCGATCATTTCGGCTTCCACTGCTGGATCAACCACCATGATGTTGTCTGTGCCACCCAATGGGCTTTCGGCAGATTCAACATAAGAGTTCACGCCAACAACAGTTTGTTCGCCACTTTCAATTCGACGTGTACGAGCAGCCATCGAACGGACAAGACGGCCTTTGAGTTCGTCTACTGCATTGAACGCGCCACCAAGCGACAGAACATCTTGCAGTTCATCCCATGCTGCGTCAGACAATTCTTTTGTACGTCCTTCAATAACAGTTGAACCATCAAAAATGTCGTCGTATTCAAGAAGGTCAGATTCGAACGCAAGAACTTGCTGCATACGTAGTGACCACTGCTGATCCCACGGACGTGGCAAACCGAGTGCTTCGTTCCATGCAGGCAATTGAACGCTGCGGGCACGTGCTTTCTTTGAAAGCGTCACAGCGAGCATTTCCAATACAATTCGCTGCACATTGTTCTCTGGCTGTGCCTCGGTGAGGCCGAGTGAATTCACTTGAACGCCATAACGGAAGCGACGTGCTTTTGCATCTTTCACTCCGTAGCGCTCGCGAGCAATGCGATCCCACAATTCTGTGAATGCGCGCATCTTGCATACTTCCTCTACAAAACGAATACCCGCGTTAACGAAGAAAGAGATGGAACCGAATACTTGGTCGAACTGTGCTTCGTCAACTTGTCCGCTTTCACGCACTGCATCAAGAATGTCAATAGCGTTCGCAAGTGAGTATGCAATTTCTTGAACAGGCGTAGCACCAACTTCTTGCAAGTGATACGAGCAGACATTCATTGGGTTCCACTTAGGTGCGTTATGTGTGCACCATGCAACCATGTCCACAATCAATCGCTTTGAAGGGGCTGGTGGAAAGATGAACGTTCCTCGTGACAAGTATTCCTTCACGATGTCGTTCTGTGTTGTGCCGCGAAGTTCGGTATCAGTGACGCCTTGCTCACGTGCGTTTGCCACATACAACGCAAGCATCCATGCAGCTGGTGCATTGATGGTCATCGACGTGTTCATCTTTGCTGGTGGAATGGAATTCAAAAGTGTGCGCATATGTCCAAGGTGCGCTACGGGTACGCCTACTTTTCCAACTTCACCGTTTGCAAGAACATGGTCTGGGTCGTAGCCCGTTTGTGTAGGAAGATCGAAGGCAATGGACAACCCTGTTTGACCTTTGGCCAAGTTGGTGCGGTACAACTCATTGGATGCAGCAGCAGTGGAATGGCCGGAATAGGTTCGCATCAACCATGGGTCGTCGCGACGAGGAGTATTGGCGTCAGTCACGACTCAAGTATGGCGATGTATTCGTCATTTCTCTACGCAAGGGCGCTACGGCTCAATGGCTGTGGCTAAAAGTGCGAGGTAATCGGCCCTAGTCACGGACATACAGCCAAGTGATGCCAGATGGTCCGTGTTCCACTGGGTGTCGAGCAGATGCATGCCGTCAAGGTTCATGAGGTCAACGAGGTGCGTAAGTGCCACCTTCGATGCATCTGTCTCGCGGTGGAACATTGATTCACCGGCGAAGAGTCCGTTGATGCGCAGGCCGTAGAGACCACCCACCAGTTCGCCCTTTTTGTTCCACACTTCAACACTGTGGGCATGACCCAATTGGTGCAAGGTTGTGTAGGAATTAACAAATTCTTGGTTGATCCAGTTGCCATCGGTTCGAGCTGTTGCACATTCCTGCATCACGCGAACAAATGCAACATTGATTGTGCACACAAACTGTTGAGCACTGCTGCGTAACGACCGCGAGATATGAAAGCCATCAAGTGGAATGACACCCCGCTCAAGGGGCGACCACCACCCGAGCATTCTGCGCTTCTTGTCTACGTACATCGGAAACATTCCGTGCGCATACGCGTAGAGAATTGTGTCTGGTTCTAAGTCGGCACCAATGGCGACGACTTCGTCGTCTGGCCATTCAGATTGCGGCAAGAAATACCACCGACATTCGGTAGGTGGCTGCATCAGTAGCTACAAACCTGATTAGTAGGTGTAAAAACCTTCGCCACTCTTGCGTCCCAATTTTCCTGCTGCAACAAGGCGGCGAAGTGTTGGAACAGCTGCATAGTTCGGATCAGCGAATTCTGCGTAGAGCGCTTCAAGGATTGACAACGATGTATCAAGACCAACAAGGTCAAGCAGCGCGAATGGACCCATTGGGAAATTGCAGCCACCTTTCATTGCTGTATCGATGTCTTCCATTGATGCTGTGCCTGTTTCCCAAATGCGAATTGCATTGTTGAGATATGGGAACAGCAATGCGTTCACGATGAAGCCAGCACGATCTTTTACTTGCACGCCGCTCTTGCCACACTTAGCTGTGAAAGCGTTTGCAGCTGCCATGGTGTCGTCTGATGCAGTGATCGGACGAACAACTTCGACTAGTGGCATTGCAGTTGCTGGGTTGAAGAAGTGAATTCCACACACTTTGTCTGGGCGACCAGTTGCCATAGCCATTTCAACAACAGGCAATGTGCTGGTGTTTGTCGCAAGGATTGCGCTTGGCTTCACAGCTTTGTCGAGTTCAATGAACAGAGCTTTCTTTACTGCAAGATCTTCAACAACTGATTCGATAACGAGATCACAATCAGCAAGATCAGCAATTTTGTCTGTTGCAGACAAGCGACCAAGAATTGCTGCCTTATCTTCTGCAGTGATCTTCTCGCGTGAGACTTGCTTGTCGAGTCCCTTTTCAATGGACGTAATCATGGCTTGTGCGCTTGCAGCACTACGTGAACGCACAATGACGGTGTACCCAGCTTTTGCAGCTACTTCGGCAAGGCCTGAGCCCATGATTCCGGAGCCACAGATTCCAACTTTTGAGATATTCGTTTCTGACATGGAAAACACGGTAACAACCGCACCCCATGAATAAGTAATTGCGGGCTACGACGCCCTGATTGCCTATTTCTCGGTGATGACGAGGGTGTCGATTTTGACTGGCTTGCTTGGAGCACCGCCAAGGTCGCCCTCGCCGGAGTTCAGTGCCAGGATCGCCTGAGCGACATCAAGGCCCTTCGTGATTTTGCCGAAGGTGACGTAGGTGCCTTGGCCGTCAAGAACTGATGCCTTCGCACCAGTGACGAAGAAGAACTGTCCACCGCCAGAGTCGGCGCCTGAACTACGCGCCATGACAAGGTCGCCTTCTGTGTACTTAAACCCAGTGCCTTCATCTTTGATTGTGTAGCCAGGACCATCAGTGTTGTTTGAACCGCCGCCCTGAATGATGTCAAGCGATACATCGGTACGGAAGATGAATGACGTGTCGTAGTAGCCGTAACGAGACAACGTGACGAAGTTATTCACTGTTGATGGGGTCTTTTTGGTATCAAGCGCAACCTCGATGACTCCTTCTGATGTATTGAAAGTAGCTGTATATGACTTCGCGGGGTTAATACACATAGTCGGTGCTTGTTCGAAAATGGTGACGCGTGCTTCTGTGCCATCGGCCTTCGGGCATGGAGTCTTGCCAGTGATTTGGAGGCCAGGAAGAGTTGCGGTCGGTTCAGGCGTCGTGTCTAAGACATCATCAATTACTGTGCCAGATGACGAATCATTCATGACAAAGTTCGATATCAAGAAGAGCGCCCCGATGATGGCCGGAATTCCGAGGCCGAGAAGAAGGCCGCGCTTGCGGACTTTGGTCATTTTCTGTTTGCGGATGCGCTCTTGGCGGGCGCGGTCCCGGTTGGCCTTTTGACGAGCTCTTTTATCTGTACCCATGAAGGTCTTAGGTTACTGGCGCACGGGTAACCTTAAAAATGGTGGGACTAGTAGTTCAAAAATATGGAGGCACATCGGTCGCCGATCCGGACCGTATTAAGTCCGTGGCGGACCATGTGGCCTTTACAAAGCGTCACGGCAATGATGTCGTCGTGGTGGTCTCTGCCATGGGCAAAACCACTGACAACCTGCTGTCTCTTGCCAATCAAGTCTCAGATGTGCTTCCAGGCCGTGAAATGGACATGCTTCTCACCACTGGCGAGCGCATTTCGATGTCTCTTTTGTGCATAGCCCTTGCTGGCATTGGCGTTGAGGCCGTCAGCTTCACTGGTTCTCAGGCCGGCATCATCACTGACACCGTGCACACCAAGGCCAAGATCGCAGAGATCAAGGGCGACCGGGTTCGTGAGGCACTTGCCGAAGGCAAGGTTGTGGTCGTTGCCGGCTTCCAAGGAGTCTCAACCGATAAAGAAATCACCACGTTGGGCCGAGGCGGGAGCGACACCACTGCGGTGGCGTTGGCTGCTGCCTTGAATGCAGATGTGTGTGAGATCTACACCGATGTCACTGGCATCTTTACAGCAGACCCTCGCATCGTGCCTCAGGCGCGCAAGCTTGGTCGTTTGCAATTCGAAGAGATGCTTGAAATGGCTGGTAGCGGCAGCAAAGTTCTTGCGCTGCGTTCAGTTGAATTTGCCCGTAATCACAACGTTCCGATTCATGTGCGTTCCAGTTTCACCTGGGAACACGGCACATGGGTCAGCGACGAAAAATCACAAGGAGACAGCTCAATGGAAGAGCCCATCATTTCTGGTGTCGTACACGATGCCAGTGAATCCAAAGTCACCATTGTTGGTGTGCCAGACAAGCCGGGAATTTCTGCGGCGTTGTTTGAAAGCCTCGCTAACTCAAATATCAACGTGGACATGATCGTGCAGAACACATCAAAAGATGGTCTTACTGATATTTCATTTACTGTTCCAAAGGCAGACATGAAAGTGGCTGAAGACATTGTTTCGCGAGTTTCCTCAGAAATCGGAGCAAGTGGCGTAACGCATAATTCCGAAATTGCAAAAGTTTCCTTAGTGGGTGCTGGCATGAAAACCAGTCCCGGAGTTGCGGCAAAGATGTTCCGCGTTCTTGCGGACAACAACATCAACATTCATATGATCTCCACCAGCACTATTCGTGTGTCTGTGGTTATTGCTGCAAAAGATATGGAATCTGCTGTTCGGTCACTGCATACAGCTTTTGATCTTGACTCGGGTTCGGCCTATTCGGCACCATTACCCGAGCGCAAGTAGAACGCCTGTAAGACTCTGCAGATGGTGACCGCACGTCGACAACTGATTCCGTGGCGTGCGGCAGGCACTCGTGCAGAAATGCGTCGTAACGCTGATGAAGTAGTGCGTGATACAGGTTGGGTTTTTAACAATCAAACTGGCGCAACTCTCACACTTGAAGAATTTGTTCACACTGGTGATGTAGAAGTTGATGTGTATCTTGATCGTCTCGGATGGAATTCATTTGCATCGGGTGCAACCATGTTGGAAATTGGTTCTGGTATCGGACGAATGACGTCTGCGTTCTCGCGCAAGTTTGCAGTCACTATTGCCACTGATGTTGATGCTGCATTCTTAGAACGTTGTCGTGAAACAATTTCTCGGTTTGGTCGTGTCGGTGGGCTACGTACGGTGCACATTGCCGACGGCACCACAATCACCGTTGATGACTCATCAATTGATGCAGTCTTTTCGTACATCACGTTGCAGCATTGCAAAGCCAGCGATGCACTTGGTCTCACCAGCGAAGCATTTCGCATCGTCAAGCCGAGCGGCTATGTGGCGCTGAACTACCGCACCTGGGTGCCTGCTGATTTGTTGCTTGTTCCAGCCGGTGTCGTTATGCGACAGTTGTGGCGAATCCCTGTTGTCGGGCATCGGTTATCGCAGTGGCGCTGGTCAACTCGCTTTGGCTGGCAGGCCAACCGCCTTGATCCGAAAAGGGTTCTCAGCATGCTCGAAGCCTCCGGCATCGCTCTTGATGATGTGGCCATTTTGCATCACCCAGGCAAGCCGCAAAAGCCCGTTTCATACAAAGGAACCACCGTGGTGCAACGCGATCTAGACGTTGCTAATAAAAGTCACTGGTGGCTGGTCGCTCGGAGCCATTAGCCTCAAGTCCCATGCGTGTAGGAGTAGTCGGAGCAACAGGTCAAGTAGGAAGCGTCATGCGTACCCTTTTGGCCGAACGGAATTTTCCCATCACTGAACTGCGGTTCTTTGCCTCGTCACGTTCGGCGGGCACCACATTGCCGTGGGCAGGCGGACACATCACCGTGGAAGACGCTGCAGTTGCCGACCCATCTGGCCTAGACATTGCTTTGTTCTCTTCCGGCGCAACATCATCACGCGAATTAGCGCCACGGTTTGCTGCTGCCGGAGTCATTGTTATTGATAACTCGAGCGCGTTCCGTATGGACCCTGAAGTGCCGCTCATTGTCAGCGAAGTAAACGGACATCTTGCGCACAACACACCAAAGGGAATCATTGCTAACCCCAACTGCACGACCATGGCAGCAATGCCAGTGTTGAAGCCGCTGCATGATGAAGCAGGGTTGTTGAAACTGATTGCAAGTACGTATCAGGCAGTGAGCGGGGCTGGTCTTGCCGGTGTTGATGAACTCGATGAACAATCTCGCGCAATGTATGACAAAGCTGCTGGTCTAACTTTTGATGGCAGTGCAGTTGCATCGCCTGCACCAAAGAAGTTTGCACGACCTATTGCTTACAACGTGTTGCCATTTGCTGGCTCACTTGTTGAAGATGGACTTTTTGAAACAGATGAAGAAAAGAAATTACGTTTTGAAAGTCGTAAAATTCTTGAAATCCCTGGCCTCCTAGTGTCGGGTACATGTGTGCGTGTGCCAGTCTTCACCGGACATTCCATGTCAATTAATGTTGAATTCTCTCGCCCAATTACCGCAGTGCGGGCAAATGAAATTTTGTCGAATGCGCAAGGGGTATCACTTGTTGATATTCCAACACCGTTGCTAGCAGCAGGTAAGGACCCCAGCTATGTGGGTCGTGTGCGTCAAGACGAAACAGTGGCTAACAATTGCGGACTTGCGTTGTTCTTATCTAATGACAACTTGCGTAAAGGTGCTGCGTTGAACGCAGTACAAATTGCGGAATTACTGATTAAGTAATTCCGCTGCCGGCTCAGCAGCTTCATCAACAGAAGCAATGACTGCTTCAACAACTGCTTCAGGCACAGGAACGCCTTCTGCAAAACAACCACCAGCAACGATTGCGTTAACAGCTTTGCGTAGGCGCAATGCATCAAGTGGCTTGATGATCCAACCGTTAGCACCACTACGGCGTGCCATATGAACGTCTGCTTCACGGTCGAGCAACATCAAGATGGGAACATTGGGAAGAGCGCCACTTGAATGATCAAGGCGAAGGTCCATTGTGATTGCCATGCCGCCCATGCTGCCAACTTGCATATCAAGGATTGCGATATCCGGCGTGCGCTCGGCAACTGCAGGCGAAACAAGACGACCATTTGTCACTACTTGAATAGTGGTGGAGGAAGAACCAAATACGGCCTGTATTTCATTGAGGACCCATTGGGCGTCTGTTGCGATCAAAATATGCACAAGATGACTTTACTGCTGTGAGGGTGGTGCTGCCAGTTGCTGCGCCAAAGCGCCAATGGAGTCCATGTCGTGAATGTCTGTTGCCAATTCCGTAG
>JBBANI010000024.1:0-25025 GCA_040402015.1 Ilumatobacteraceae bacterium | reverse complement strand
TCTCGATGTACAACGTGCGCGTCTACTGGAAATGGGATGCAGCAACCGGAAACTTCTTACGCAGTAGCGACAACGACAAGCGCGTTCTTGAGCCACACATGGCAGATGACGGACAAGTCAACACCAAGAACGTTGTTGTTCTTTACGTCACCTACGTGCGAAGCAAAGCAGACCGCAAGAGCCCGAATGCCCTTACCATAGGTAAAGGCACAGGCTTTGTCATGACTGATGGCGGCATCATCCCCATCACATGGTTGCGCGGAAACCGCAGAGTTCCGTTCACTCTGATCGATGCAAACAACCAATACGTCCGTTTGACTCCTGGTCGCACATGGGTTGAATTGGCTTGGAAGAACTCCTTGGCGCCAGTGGCCCCAGGCATTGATCCTTCTAAAGTCCCTTTCCCAGCGGTCTAAAGCCGTAATTCACATGGGGTGACATCGCGTCGCCTCGGTACCATAACAAGCATGGTTTCTACTAACGGTTCGTCGTCAACTGGCACACAACGCGTCAAGCGTGGTTTGGCCGAGATGTTGAAGGGTGGCGTCATCATGGACGTCGTCAACTCAGATCAGGCAAAGATTGCAGAAGATGCTGGCGCGTGCGCTGTCATGGCATTGGAAAGAGTGCCAGCTGATATTCGTCGTGACGGCGGAGTAGCGCGAATGAGTGATCCCGAGATGATCATTGCTATTCAAGCCAGCGTGCATATTCCAGTGATGGCTAAAGCTCGTATTGGTCATTTCGTGGAAGCACAGATTCTCCAGTCGCTCGGCGTTGACTTCATTGATGAATCTGAAGTTCTCACGCCAGCTGATGAAACACACCACATTGACAAATTTGATTTCACCATTCCATTCGTATGTGGTGCCACCAACTTGGGTGAAGCGCTTCGTCGCATCTCTGAAGGTGCAGCTCTTATTCGTTCAAAGGGTGAGGCTGGCACCGGAAACATGGTGGAAGCCGTTCGCCATCTTCGTTCAATTCTCGGAGACATTCGCAAAATTACACAAGCGGATTCAGCTGAATTGTTTGAGTGGGCAAAGAGGCTTCAAGCCCCGTTGTCATTGGTGCAAGAAATCGCAGAGACTGGCAAATTGCAAGTTCCGTTGTTCGCCGCAGGCGGCATAGCTACTCCTGCAGATGCAGCACTCGCAATGCAGTTAGGCGCAGAAACTGTTTTTGTCGGATCAGGAATTTTCAAGAGCGATAATCCGGCACCTCGCGCTAAAGCCATTGTTGAAGCAACAACCCATTTCCGTGATGCAGCAGTGCTTGCACGCGTCAGCCGCGGGCTTGGCGTTGCTATGACCGGTATCGCCATGGATGAAATCAACGAAACACAGCGCTTCGCGTCGCGCGGTTGGTAGACGCAGCCGTGACTGCGAGGCCTCCGGGTGAACATGCTGGTTGGTGTTCTCGCTCTACAGGGAGCCTTTGCTGCGCATTCTGATTGCCTAGCGTCTATTGGCGTGCAATCAGTTGAAGTTCGCACCCCAGAACAACTCAATTCAGTTGGTGCCTTATTGATGCCAGGCGGGGAGTCAAGCACGATGTCTCAACTGTTGGAGTCATCGGGATTGTTTGATCCCATTGCAGCTCGTATTGCAGATGGCATGCCAGTTTTCGGTACATGTGCCGGCATGATTTTGTTGGCTTCTGAAATTTTGGATGGCCGCAGCGATCAACGCAGTTTTTCAGCAATTGATCTTTCTGTTCGACGCAACGCCTTTGGTCGCCAAGTGGATTCTTTTGAGGCCACTATCAATAGTTCTGTCGGAGATTTTCATGGGGTATTCATTCGTGCACCACGTATCGAACGGGTCGGTGACGGAGTAGAAGTTCTTGGAAGCATTAATGATGAACCTGTGCTCGTGCGTCAGGGAAATGTGTTGGCAGCTTCATTTCATCCTGAATTGTCAAATGATGCCCGAGTTCACGAGTATTTTGTATCAATAACTGCAAATAGGAAAAAGGTGTAGCCAATGTCCGGACATTCCAAATGGGCAACAATTAAACACAAAAAGGGTGCCATTGATAAAGCGCGTGGCAAGTTGTTTGCGAAACTTGCACGGCAACTTGAAGTGGCTGCACGGTCGGGCGGCATGGACGTTGATACGAACGCCTCGTTACGCACCATGGTGCAAAAAGCAAAAGCCGGCCAGATGACCAAGGACGCCATTGATCGCGCTATCAAACGTGGCGGCGGTGAAACTGGCGGCGCCAACTATGAATCAATCATGTACGAGGGATACGCACCAGGAGGCGTTGCTCTGCTTGTTGATGTATTAACTGATAACCGCAATCGCACCGCATCTGACGTTCGCAATGCTTTTACAAAATTCGGCGGTTCGCTTGCAGAGCCCGGGGCTGTCAGTTGGCAGTTTGCTCGTCGTGGTCTCATAGTCGTATCTGGTGCAGTGGAAGAAGACACTGTTATGACAGCGGCTCTCGAAGCCGGGGCGGATGACATTGAACGCGATGGAGACACCTGGCGTGTGCTTACTGATTCATCAGTTGTATACGAGGTCAAAGAGGCACTCGAGACTGCTGGCATTGAAGTTCTCAGCGCCGAAAGCACCATGGTCTCGGCGAACACCATTGAAGTGACAGATCTTGACGATGCCCGCCACATTCTGCGTATTATGGACATGTTGGATGAGAGTGATGACGTACAAGACGTCTATGCAAATTTCGACATCGAAGAATCACTAATGCAGGAGATCGAATAATGGCAGTTTCAGTCGGCGATCTCGCCCCCGATTTCACCCTTCCTGCAACAGGAGGAACCTCAGTGTCCTTGTCCTCGTTTCGTGGTCAACCAGTCGTGCTCGTTTTCTACCCAGGCGATGACACTCCGGTCTGTACGAAACAGCTCAATTCCTATAACAACGAACTCTCAGCATTTGAAGGGGTAGGGGCTCAAGTGTTGGCTGTCTCTGCTCAGGGCGTAGCTAGTCATGATCAGTTTTCATCGAAGCACGGCTTCGGTTTCCCATTGCTAGCAGACACCGACAAGGCCGTTGCGTCCCTCTATGGGACCGTCGGGCCACTCGGGTTTCCTCGTCGAAGCGTGTTTGTTATCAATGCCAGTGGGGTTATTACTTACGCCCATCGCGCCATTGCAGGCATCACCTACCGGCCCGTTGCTGAACTAGTGGCGGCAGTCGAGGCTTCTCGCTGATATTCACCCCACTCCCGTGCGGGTGGGTTACAATCAAACATATGTTCGCCCACGCCTCCGCTGCGTCCCCCCATGTGGTTCTCGGAATCGACCCAGGTCTCACCCGTTGCGGATATGCCGTTTTGGAGATGTCTTCCCCTCAGAACATCCGGGCCGTTGCCATTGGTGTCATCCGTACTCCGCCCAGCAGCCCCATCCACGAGCGTCTTGCCGAGATTCATGGCGAAATGGAGTCGTTACTGTCCCAGTTTCGACCTGACGCAGTTGCCATCGAACAAGTCTTTTTCCAGAACAATGTCCGCACTGCCATGAGCGTAGGTCAAGCAAGCGGAATCGTGTTGGCTCTAGCCAGTCGTGCAGGCTGCGCCGTCGCTCAGTACACGCCGTCACAAGTGAAGAACACCATTGTCGGGTGGGGAAGCGCAACGAAAGACCAAATCGGACACATGGTGCAGCAACGTCTGAATCTTGCAACAGTTCCGCAACCAGCTGACGCAGCAGATGCAGCAGCTATTGCGTTGTGTCATTGCTCCATTGCGCCGTTTATTGCCTCCCGTGATGCAGCTATTGCTCGGAGAGCGCCATGATCGGAAGTTTGCGCGGAACAGTTCTTGAACGATTCATACCGAACACTGTGCTGTTGGAAGTGGCAGGTGTTGGATATTTGTGCAACGTCACGTCGTCAACGTTCGGAGAACTTGAACCAACTGTGGTTGCTTTCTTGCATATTCATCATCACATTCGTGAAGATAACCAAACATTGTTTGGCTTTACATCTCGAATTGAACGAGACACGTTCGACATTTTGCTCGCCACTCACGGCATTGGACCATCGATGGCGATGGCCATCTTGTCTACGTACTCACCAACCGCGTTGGTCACAGTTGTGGCCTCGGGAGATTTGGCAGCGCTCACTATCGTTCCTGGTGTTGGCAAGAAAACTGCAGAGCGTCTCATGGTTGAGTTGAAATCACGACTGCATCTTGACGGGCTTAGTTCTAGTGACTCAATCGATTCCGTGCATTCCAGTGCAGCAGATGTGCGTGATGCGTTGACGGCGCTCGGCTACGGAACCGACGAAATTCGCGACACGATGCGGTTGCTGGTATCGGCTTCTGATTCGGAAACTATGTTGCGCGACGCGCTCGCCTTGTTAGGAGCTCGTCGTGCGGGATGAATATCTTGAACCGATTCTTGCGTCTGATCGCGAAGTAGCAGATGAAGTTGGCTTACGTCCTCGTTTGCTCGATGACTTCGTCGGGCAACGTGAACTGAAGGAGCATCTCGACATTGTGCTCGGAGCTGCAAAGCAACGCGGGCAGGCTGCAGACCATATTTTGTTGGCTGGTCCTCCTGGTCTTGGAAAAACCACAATGGCCTGCATCGTTGCGGCTGAGATGGGAGTCGCGCTTCACATCACCAGTGGTCCTGCGTTAGAGCGTGCCGGAGATCTTGCAGCAATTCTCACCAAACTCGGCGAAGGTGACGTTTTGTTCATCGATGAAATTCATCGTCTTTCGCGGCCAGTTGAGGAAATCCTGTATCCAGCCATGGAGGACTTTCAGATCGACATTGTTGTCGGTAAAGGTCCAGCAGCATCATCTATCAGGCTTACTTTGCCCCGATTCACCCTGATCGGAGCGACAACACGAACAGGCATGATTACTGGTCCGTTGCGCGACCGATTCGGACTTGTTGCGCGTCTTGATTATTACGATGCTGTCGAACTTGACGCAATTGTTCAGCGCACGTCGCGAATTCTCGATGTTCCACTCACAGACGATGCCTCATTGCATATTGCGCGCCGCAGTAGAGGCACTCCTCGTATTGCAAACCGACTGTTGCGTCGAGTGCGCGACTTTGCTGAAGTGCGCGGTGACGGAACAATTAACGCCGCAACTGCCCTCGAGGCGCTTCGTGTTTTTGGAGTCGATGAGCTTGGACTTGACAAAGTAGACCGAGCAATCTTGCGAAGCTTGTGTGAACAATTTGATGGCGGGCCTGTGGGGCTCACCACTCTGGCCATTGCAGTAGGTGAGCAACCCGAGACCGTTGAAGATGTGTATGAGCCGTTTCTCATTCAGCAGGGGCTTATCGCTCGCACGCCACGTGGCCGAGTAGCCATGGATGCTGCCCGTTCACACCTTGCAAACCCGTAGCCTCGTTGCGTGCATCTTTCCGACATTGACTACGAGCTTCCTGAGAAACTCATTGCGCAACATCCTGTAGAACCCCGCGACTCTGCGCGATTATTGGTTGCTACTAATCCATACCAACTGGATCATAAACACATGACAGACCTTGTCGACATGCTTGAGCCTGGCGATGTAATGGTCGTTAATGACACACGAGTGTTGCCAGCGCGGTTGTCTCTTCACCGAAAGACCGGCGGGGCAGCGGAGGTACTCCTTTTAGAGCAGCGCTCATCTGATTTTCGATTATGGGAAGCCTTGGTAAAGCCAGCGAGCAAACTCAAACCGGATGAGGTGCTCGAATACTTTGGAAAGCGTGTAGTGCGTATCGGGCCACGCACCGAAGCTGGTGACACGTTTGTTGTTGAGATTCTTGATGAGAATCCAATGGAACTTTTGCAACGCATTGGCGCCATGCCTTTGCCTCCGTATATCCGCAGTTCACTATCTGATCTCGAGAGGTATCAAACCATCTATGCGCGAAGAACGGCAAGCGCAGCTGCGCCTACTGCAGGCCTTCATTTCACGTTTGAACTGATGGCAAAGATTGTTGCAAAAGGTGTCACGGTAGAGACGGTGGAATTAGTAGTTGGCCTCGACACTTTCAAGCCAATCTCTACAGACGATCCGCTAGACCATCTCATTCACTCGGAGTTCTATTCAGTTGAACAACGTGTCATGGATGCATGTCGCGATGCAAAGCGAGTAATTGCAGTAGGTACTACTGCAACTCGGGCGTTGGAATCAGTTGCTGCATCTGGTCAGTTGTCGGGTCGTACGTCGTTGTTCATCACGCCTGGTTTTCAGTGGCAAGTTGTTGACATGATGCTGACGAATTTTCATTTACCAAAAACATCACTGTTGTTAATGATTGAATCCTTCATAGGTCCTAGATGGCGAGATATATATACAGAAGCCATTTCTGAGCAATATCGGTTTTTATCTTTCGGTGATGCCATGCTGTTAGCTCGTTCCTAAAGGCTGTTTACATGTTTCCCGTACAACTTGATATTGATTCACGAGATGGTGCTGCACGTGCTGCTACTGCCACTACTCATCGCGGGAGCTACGAGACTCCGTGCTTTATGCCAGTTGGCACTCGCGGTGCTGTGAAGTATCTCAGTGCGCGTGACTATGCAGATATCGGTGCTCGTATTGTTCTTGGTAACACGTATCACTTGATGTTGCGACCAGGGGCCGATGTCGTTGAGAAATTTGGTGGCCTTGGTTCCTTCAGCGGTTGGGATGGTCTTACACTCACAGACTCAGGCGGGTTCCAAGTGTTTTCCCTCGACCCAAAAGTTGATGATGATGGAGTGACGTTTAAGTCAACCTACGACGGTTCGTACCATCGCTTCACGCCGGAGATTGCGGTGCAGACTCAAGAAAAGATTGGCGCTGACATACAGATGGTTCTTGATGTGTGCACGTCGTTGCCTGCAGAGCCTGACGTTGTTCGACTGGCGCTTGAACGAACACATGCATGGGCGTTGCGAGCACGGGCAGCACACACGCGGTCTGATCAGTCGTTATTCGGCATCGTGCAAGGGGGAACCAATACAGCGATGCGGGCAGAAAGTGCGCGACGCACGGTGGATGTTGGTTTTGACGGATTTGGTATCGGGGGTCTCTCAGTAGGGGAGAGTCGCGCAGAGATGGTGGAATCAATCGCAGCTTGTATTGAAGAACTTCCAGAAGATCGTCCGCGTTATCTCATGGGTGTTGGTGACCCGGCATCACTTGTTGAGGCAGTAGGTCTCGGAGTTGATCAATTCGATTGTGTGTTGCAGACTCGCCTTGGACGACACGGAACCGCACTCACCTCGCAGGGAAGGGTGAACATCAAGAACGCACAGTTCCTCGATTCCGATGATCCGCTCGACCCGGTGTGTTCATGTTGGGTTTGTGCGTCTCATTCACGTGGCTACCTTCGTCATCTGGCCCAGACGGGAGAGCCCTCTGGGTCGCGTTTGGTGTCTGTCCATAACCTGGCTTGGACCATTTCACTGATGAATGACATGAGAGAAGCGATACAAAAGGGCACCTTTTCTGACCTCAAGAGACGCCTCTTGGAAGTCTGGGCATAGGACAAATCAGGCTGTTTCGGTCTCTGGTCGCTAGGATTACAAGCCGTGATTCAAATCCTGCTTTCTTCTGAACATTCAAATAGCAATGGCAATCCATTGTTTACGTTGGTATTTTTTGGCGCGATTTTCGCAGCTATGTACTTCCTGTTGCTTCGCCCTCAGCGCCGCCGCTTGAAAGAGGGTCAAAAGCTTCAAAGTTCCATCGCAGTCGATGATGAGATCATTTTGAATTCGGGCATCTACGGCTTTGTGACAGCAATCGAGGGCGATGTGTTGTGGGTCGATGTTGCAGACGGTCATGCATCCGAGCGGATTGAGATTCGTGTGTCACGTGGTTCTGTTGCGCGTCAGGCGCCAGCGGCAGAGGCCGCTACGGACGATACGAAATAAAGCATGACTCGTCGCTTAGTTGTTTCTCTTGTAGCGATAGTTTTGCTTGCCGGTGGAACGTTCACTGCAAACCTGGTAGCAGGCAACCAGCCGTCTCTTGGCCTAGACCTTCAGGGCGGGGCTTCTGTCACCATGACTCCTGTGGGCGAAGTTGATCCTGCCGCCCTCACGGTGGCTGTGGACATCATTCGTCAACGTGTTGACTCACTTGGTGTTGCTGAACCAGAAATCATTCGCCAAGGAAACACAATCGTTGTGAATTTACCTGGAGTAAAAGATCAGCAGCAGGCTCTCGACACTATTGGTCGTACTGGTGCAGTCGAGATGCGTCCTGTTTTGAAGATTGCAGAGAACCCTGAGAACACCACTACCACCACGGTGGTTGGAGGCCCCACAACAACTGTGAAGGGTGCAACTACAACAACTCTGAAACCAGCATCGACAACGTTGCCGCCCCCAGCTGGTGGAGTCGGAAGTTCGCGTACTGCAGCAGTAACGACAACTACTGTTCCAGCAGCGACCGAGGCTGTTGACCCGACAACTGGATTACTGGATGGTCAAACAATCCTTCCTGGTCGCAAAGATGGGCTCATTTACCTTTTGGGCCCTGCTGAGGCAACAGGAGAAGTATTTTCGAATGACTCATCTGCGCAAGTCGATGCCGGTGCGTGGGTAGTAGTCGCAAAACTCCGCAGCGGTGCCGCTGGCGCTGATGTGTGGAACGCATTGTCAACAAAGTGCTTTGCGGGTGGTGCAGATTGTCCCACCAAAGCAATTGCAATTATTCTTGATGGTGAAGTGATTTCTGCCCCAACAGTGCAAACGCCAACATTTGATAATGGCAGCGTGCAGATCAGTGGATCATTTTCTGAAACAGAAGCACAAGACTTAGCCCGTGTGTTGCAGTTTGGTGCCGTCCCGGTGAAGTTTGACACTCCAACTGTGCAGACAGTGTCCGCCTCTCTCGGAGAAGATTCGTTGCGAGCTGCAGTGGTGTCTGGACTCTTCGGACTCTTGCTTGTTCTTCTGTTCCTTTTGTTTTATTACCGCCTTCTGGCAATCGTTGTTGTTGGCGGACTCGGGGTGTCAGGTTTGTTGCTATGGAGCGTTATCTCGTGGCTCTCAAAGACAAACGGATTGGCTCTGACTTTGTCTGGTGCAGCCGGAATCATTGTGTCTGTTGGTGTCACGGTTGACTCGTATGTTGTGTTTTTCGAAAAACTCAAAGATGACGTACAGCAAGGACGCACATTGCGAAATTCTGCGGCACGAGGTTTTGATCGTGCGTGGCGCACCATTTTTGTAGCTGACACGGTGTCACTCATCGGTGCTGTTGTGTTGTGGCAACTTACTGTCGGATCTGTTCGGGGTTTCGCCTTTTTCCTAGGTCTATCCACATTGTCTGACTTGGTGGTGTCCTACTTCTTTGCTAGGCCAGCAGTGCTTCTGTTGGCTAAGACAAAATTGTTCAACAGGGGACGGGTGCTTGGTGTTGCCAAGGCCAAAATTTCAGAGGTGGTGGCGTAATGGCTGGTGGAGTGTCACGTTTATTCCGTGGTGAAACAACAATCAACTTTTATGGCCGTCGCAATATTGGGTTTATTGCATCAGGATTGCTTCTCATTGTCACTGTTGGTTCGTTGTTAACTCAGGGCTTGAATCTAGGTATCGACTTCAAGGGTGGCGTCGCCTTTGAAGTGCCCGTAGCTGGCACGATGTCTGAAGCGAAAGCAAAGGAGATTCTGACTGCTAGCAAGATCAGAACCGATAACGCAAAGATTCAAACCTTGACTTCGGGATCTACAGAACGTATTCGTATTCAGCTGGGAGATCTTCCCGTCGAGACGCGCACCACAATTCAAGAAGGTTTAGCCAAGGCAGCCAACGCCACGGTGAATGACGTCAGTGTGGCTACCGTTAGCTCAACATGGGGTCGCAACATCACAGTCAAGGCCATCAATGCCTTGTTGGTTTTCTTCCTGATCGTTTCGTTGTTTATTGCCTGGCGATTCGAATGGCGAATGGCGTTGTCGGCAATTGCAGCCATGGTTCACGACGTCGGAATCAGTGTTGGTGTGTATTCAGTTTTCAAACTTGAAGTAACTCCAGCAACTGTCGTGGCGTTCCTCACCATTCTCGGGTTCTCGTTGTACGACACCATTGTTGTGTTCGACAAAGTTCATGAAAACAACGAGCGTTTCAGCGGTTCGAAAGTGTCCTACGGTGACATTGTCAACGTGTCTATGAACCAAGTTCTCATGCGTTCGTTGAATACCTCGATTGCGGCACTGCTTCCAGTGCTCAGTTTGCTTGTCCTTGGCTCTGGCGTATTTGGTGCGGTTGCCCTACGCGAATTTGCATTGGCGCTTCTTGTCGGTCTCGCTACTGGTGCGTATTCCTCGATTTATATCGCGACCCCGCTTCTTGGTCTTTTGAAGGAACGTTCAGACCAGTACCGTTCGATGAGAGGCCACTTGTCCCTTGGGGTCGATATGGCTCACCTCATGCATACCGGTACCCCCGTTGGTCGTCGAGCAGCGGCTCGGGCAGCCACCGAGGCCAGCCAGGGCGTTATTCCTGCCCCTGTGGCCGTTGAAACCCTTTTGAGTCATCCACCGCGCCCTCGAAAGAAGTCTCGTCGCTAACCTTTGATCATGGGTACTGCCGATCGAGTTCTTCCGTGGAGACGTCAGCAGAACGCGCCCATCGAAGAGCTGGCGCCACTATTAACAGCTTTCCGTAGCCGCCATCCGAAGGCGTCTGTGTCTTTGGTGAACAGGGCATATGAAGTTGCGCGTGTTGCGCACACTAATCAAATGCGGTCCTCGGGCGAGGCCTACATTAATCACCCGATAGCGGTCGCTCGCATTGTCGCTGATATTGGTCTTGATGAAGTGTCGTTGGCGGCAGCTTTATTGCATGATGCAGTGGAAGATACTGAAATCACTCTCGAGGATGTTCAACGTAATTTTGGTGATGAAGTTGCAATGCTTGTCGATGGTGTCACCAAACTAGAACGTCTGCAGTTTGACTCACGCGAAGCACAGCAAGCTGCGACGATGCGCAAAATGTTGGTGGCTATGGCCAAAGACATGCGAGTGCTTGTGATCAAGCTGGCAGACCGTTTGCACAACATGAGAACTTTGGCTGGTGTCCCGCTAGAAAAACAGCAACGTACCGCACAAGAAACTTTAGATATCTATGCTCCTTTGGCACATCGCATGGGAATGCAAGAAGTCAAACAACAGTTAGAAGACTTGTCTTTTGCGGCGTTATATCCAAAGCGTTTCGCGGAGTTAGATCATTTAGTATCAACGAGAACTCCAGAACGTGATCTGTATTTGGCAAAAATTATTGCAGAGGTTTCAGCCAGACTGTCAGAAGTAAAGATTGAAGCTCAGGTCACTGGGCGCGGGAAGCATCTCTGGAGCATCTACGAAAAGATGGTGCAGAAGGACCGTGACTTTGATGATATTTTTGACTTAGTAGCAATTCGAATTGTTGTAGACAGTGTCCGCGATTGTTACGGCGCCCTTGGTTGCCTGCACGGCAAATGGCGACCTGTTGTTGGTCGGTTCAAGGACTACATCGCGATGCCGAAGTTCAATCTGTATCAGTCATTGCACACCACGGTGATCGGGCCTGGAGGCCGTCCGTTAGAGGTGCAAATTCGTACCCAAGAGATGCACGAACGAGCCGAGCGTGGCGTTGCTGCTCATTTTGCATACAAAGAAGGTACAGACACAAACGATTCCGATTGGTTGAACCGGATTATTGACTGGCAATCAGAGATTTCAGATCCAGGCGAATTCATGGCAGACCTGAAAAATGACCTTGATCAGGAAGAAGTGTTTGTCTTCACACCAAAGGGCAGAGTAATAACTTTGCCGATTAATTCAACCCCCGTGGACTTTGCATACACCGTGCATACAGAAGTCGGTCATTCATGCGTTGGGGCAAGAGTTAATGGTCGACAGGTGTCGCTTGACTCGACCTTGGTGTCGGGAGATTCCTGCGAGATTTTTACTTCAAATGTTGAAGGGGCGGGCCCATCGCGTGACTGGCTAGGTTTTGTCCAGTCACCCCGTGCAAAAAGTAAAATTAAGAACTGGTTTACGCGAGAACGTCGCGAAGACATGGTTGAGTCCGGCCGTGACGACCTCACTGCAGAATTGCGTAGAGAAGGTCTTCCTGTGCAGCGCATATGGACATCAGATGCGTTCTTGCAAGAACTAGAGGCTCTCAATATGACAGAGATCGACACGTTATTTGCTGCCATTGGTGAACATCATGTGTCTGCACGCGGTTTCGCCCAGAGAATTGGTCGAGCAATGCGTCGCGAAGGCAGCAATGAACAACTAGCGATGCCGATGCGGATGGATCTCATCACAACCGAGAAGCGAAGTGCAACAGGAATTCATGTTGAAGGTCTTGAAGATGTGCTTGTACGTTTGTCACGTTGCTGTACTCCTGTGCCGGGCGATGAGATATCAGGTTTCATCACAAAAGGTCGGGGAGTAAGTATTCATCGCTCCGATTGTGCGAATGCTGAATCTTTAGTCGAAGGCGAACCCACTCGAATGATTGATGTCGAATGGGCCAGAACATCACCTGGCACCATGTTCAATGTCGGTGTCGAAGTTGTTGCACTTGATCGCAGCAAACTGTTGCGTGATGTTGCCAATGTTCTGTCAGAACAGCACGTCAATATCGTTGCGTGCAGTACCCATACCGGCTCTGATCGGGTGGCGAAGATGAGATTTGAATTCGAACTAGGTGACCCCAATCATTTGGATGCCGTTTTACGGGTCATTAAGTCAATTGATTCGGTGTACGACGCATATCGCATCGTTCCTGGCGGGCAGTCCGACTAGCCTGACTGGCTGTGTCATCGTTTCAAACAAGTCCGGGAACCCGCGATATCTTGCCGCCTCATGCGGGTAGATGGCGTGCCCTGATACAAGTCTTTGCAGATGGTGTCGAATCAGCCGGGTATCAGAACATCATCCCGCCGATGTTTGAAGACCTCGGAGTGTTTCAGCGACTTGGTGACGCCACTGATGTTGTCACCAAAGAGATGTACGACTTTATGGACAAGGGCGGCCGCCATATTGCCCTTCGTCCTGAGCACACTGCCAGTGTGTGTCGCGCCTTCGCGCAGCACCGCCCAACGCCTCCGTGGAAGGTGTGGTACTCGGGACCGAACTTTCGTTACGAACGCCCGCAAGCCGGTCGATACCGCCAGTTCGATCAAGTAGGTATCGAAGTCTTAGGTGTGGATGATTCTCAGCTCGACGTTGAAGTCATTGCTCTTGGCTGTGATTTCTATAGAGCCATTGGGTTAAGCAAAGTGACTCTCATTGTTAACTCACTAGGCGATGCAGGTGACAGGGGTAAGTACATCGAAGCGCTTGGTGCTTACTTCAAAACTCACAGTGAAACACTGAGCGAGCAGGCACTTGCAACATTGGAACGCAATCCGCTGCGGGTTCTCGATTCAAAGCGCCCACAAGACGCCGCTGCAATCGCTGGCGCCCCCACCATTGGGGCATTTCTTAGCACTGATGCTGCGGCACATTTTGCAGCCGTGTGTGCTGGGCTTGACTCGCTGAATATTCCGTACGTTATTAATGAACGACTCGTTCGTGGTCTTGATTATTACCAACGCACTACTTTTGAATTTGTGTCTGGCTCGCTTGACTCCGCCCAGAATGCAGTTGGCGGCGGCGGCCGGTATGACGGACTTGTCGAAGACCTTGGTGGCCCTGCAACGCCCGGAATTGGTTTTGCACTCGGAGTGGACCGAACATTGCTTGCATGTGATGCAGAAGAGTGCTTTTTGTACGGATTCCCGGTGCTAGATGTTTTTGTGATTGACACCACTGGCGGAAGCCACGCCATGTCCATCACGCACCAGTTGCGACAGGGCGGTTTCACAGCCGACCGGGCATTTGAAGGTCGCAGCATGAAGTCACAGATGAAGAGCGCAGATCGAAGTGGGGCACAGGTCGCGGTAATCATTGGCGATTCAGAAGCAGAAGAGTCCACCTGTACCGTGCGCAATCTTGCTACATCCGAACAATTAACCATTCCATCTATCGAACTTCAGAGTCATTTGGAGTCGGTTCTTGGACCGAGACAGCCAAGGCGGCATTCCCCATGAGATCCACTGCAATGCGAACACACATGTGTGGAGAATTAGATATAGCAAGCGTTGGAGAAACCGTCTCACTCTGTGGCTGGGTTGCTCGCCGACGTGAACACGGAGAGCATCTCGCCTTTGTTGACATTCGTGATCATTCTGGAATCATGCAATGTGTGGTCGACAACGATGTTGACGTTCGTAGTGAATATGTCATCAGGGTCACCGGAGTCGTACGTGCTCGTCCTGAGGGAACCATTAACACATCGCTTACTACCGGCATGGTGGAAATTGGCGAATGCGTCGTTGAGATCCTGAATTCAGCCGAACCACCACCATTTCCTGTTGATGCCCGTGCAGATGATGTTGATGAATCGATTCGACTGAAGTTCCGATATCTCGATATCCGACGTGAACGGATGCAAAAAAACTTACGCGTGCGCGCACTGATCAACAGCGCAATCCGAAAGGAAATGGAAACTAACGGATTTGTTGAAGTTGAAACTCCGTTCCTCATGCCTTCCACTCCTGAAGGTGCGCGTGAATTCCTAGTTCCTTCTCGAAAAGAACCTGGTTCGTTTTTCGCATTGCCACAGTCGCCTCAACTATGGAAGCAATTACTCATGGTTGCCGGAGTCGACAGGTATTACCAGATCGCTCGGTGCCTTCGTGATGAAGACTTGCGCGCTGACCGTCAGTATGAATTTATGCAACTTGATGCTGAAATGTCATTTGTGTCGCAAGACGACGTATTGGAGAACATTGGTCGAGCCGTAGTTGCTGCGGCCATTGCCGTAACCGGCGAAGCGCCTCCCGAAATTGAGCGCATTACTTGGCATGACGCAATGAATCGTTTTGGTATTGATAAACCAGATCTTCGCTTTGCAATGGAACTCATTGAATTGACCTCGCTCTTTGCTGGCACCGAATTCAAAGCATTTGCTGGCGCATCCTGCATTAAAGGCATATGTGTTGATGCAAAGACCTACCCAGAGGCCGCAGCATTTGGACGAAATAAGTTGGATGGTCTTACCGATCGTGCCAAGAAGATTGGTGCAAAAGGGCTCGTATGGATGAAGATCGGCGCAGATGGCGCTGTAGATTCTCCAGTCGCGAAATTCCTTAGTGATGACGAAAAAAGTGCTTTGGTTGTAGCAATGGGAGCAACAGAAGGCGACTTGCTGTTGCTGGTAGCTGACGAATGGGACACAACGTGTGAAGTCCTTGGTCAATTGCGCAATGACATTGGCAGGCCGCCTGTTCATCAAGGTCCGTATAAATATGTATGGGTCACCGAGTTCCCGTTGTTTATTGGTATTGATCCAGTTTCTGGCCGCCCTCGTCCTGGTCATCACCCTTTCTGTCAGCCACATCCCGATGACATGTCTTTGTTCGAAACAGAGCCATTGAAGGTACGCGCACTTGCATATGACCTTGTTTTGAACGGTTGGGAATTGGGTTCAGGTTCTATTCGTATTCATGAGCCTGAAATGCAACGTCGCGTGTTTAACCAATTGGGAATCAGCGACGAAGAAGCAGACAAGCGATTCGGATTCTTTTTGCAGCCGTTCAAGTACGGAGCGCCTCCGCATGGCGGATTCGCTTTCGGTATTGATCGTCTTGCTGCAATTTTGGCTGGCGAAGAAAACATTCGTGAAGTCATTGCGTTTCCAAAGACACAGAGCGGCTCAGACCCAATGACGAATGCACCGACGCCAGTTGACCCAGCACATCTTGCTGAATTGGGTCTTCGATTGTTGCCACCGCCTGCTTCGTCGTAGTTGTGGATTCACCAGATCTGTTCACTGCATCGACAGAAGATCGAATCGCAGCGCGATCACCACTTGCTGCGCGCATGCGTCCCCGTTCTCTTGATGATGTTGTAGGTCAGAGTCATCTAGTTGGGCCAACAGGTCCACTGCGTCGATTGATTGAAAGTGATCGACTGTCGTCGATCATTGTGTGGGGTCCTCCAGGAACTGGGAAAACCACATTGGCTGAACTCGTGGCGTCAACAACCCATCGTGGTTTTGAGCGTTTAAGTGCAGTAACTGCTGGCGTGAAAGATATTCGTGAAGTCATAGAGACTGCACGACGCAGGCTCACCCTTGATGATCGTGGAACCGTTGTTTTCGTCGACGAGATTCATCGGTTCTCTACGGTGCAGCAAGATGCTCTGTTGCACGCTGTAGAAAGTGGTCTCATCACCCTTGTAGGTGCAACAACTGAGAATCCAGCATTTTCTGTTAATCCCTCACTTCGTAGTCGCTCATCTGTATTTGCTCTGAAGCCGGTCGACGTAGAAGCGATTATGGAGTTGCTTCATCGCGCAGTTGTGATCGAAGGAATTCCTGCAGATGAAGATGCGCTTGAGTTGATTTCTCGACGAGTCACGGGAGATGCTCGCCAAGCCTTGACGGCATTCGAAGTGTGCTGTGCGCTCGCTACAAATGGTCGCATCGATATTGTGGCCGCTACTACGGCGCTCGATACAAGCGTGTCGCGTATGGGGCGAGATGATCATTACGACGTGATCTCTGCGTTTATTAAATCAATGCGCGCGAGCGATGTAGATGTCGCACTGCATTGGCTTGCCAGGATGTTCGAAGCTGGCGAAGACCCGCGATTCATCGCTCGTCGAATGATGATTTTTGCTAGCGAAGACATAGGTATGGCTGATAACAATGCACTTCTCCTTGCGACAGCTGCAGCCCAAGTTCTAGAGAGAGTGGGACTGCCAGAGGCTCAACTGAATCTCGCACATGCAGTGATCTATTTGGCGCGCGCTCCGAAGAGTCGTGCAGTGACGGATGCACTATCACGTGCCATGTCAGATGTTCGGGAAGGCCATACGGGACAAGCCCCTTCGACCACTGTGCAACCCCCGTCGTATCTTCCGTTGGGATTAGGTGACTTGCGGTACTACCGTGAAGACCATGAGGACTCCGAATAACACAGTCGCAGTGGTGCAGTCATGATGCGCCGCATGTTTTGGTTTGTGTCTGGGGCAGTAGCGGGAGCAAGCATTGTGGTCTGGGTCAAACGAACCATCGTGTCTGTGTCAGAGAAATTGACACCTTCCAACATCGCTGATGCCATTACTGCTGGTCTTCGGCGCAGTGTCGTGGCCCTGTCTGATGGCGTGATGTCCTTGATTGATGCATACCGCAATAGGGAATCGACTGGCTCGGCCTCGACAACGTCATCAATGTCCAGTCCGTCTGCTGCTCCGACGCGTCGACATAACCCACCCCGCCAGAGAACCAGCCATCGCTAAGATGGTGCCTTCATGGTATCGTCGACAAACTCCAGTATCCCGCGCTCAGCTGATGCGCTTCGTGGAGCGTTCTCTGGCTACTTTGCCGACAAGGGACACACCGTTGTCCCGTCTGCGAGCCTGATTCCGCACGACCCCACCTTGTTGTTCACGGTGGCAGGCATGGTGCCGTTCAAGCCATATTTCATGGGTGACGAAGTTGCACCCTACAACCGGGCTGTCACAGTCCAAAAATGTGTCCGTGCCGGAGGAAAACATAACGACTTAGATGAGGTGGGACGTACGAAGCGTCACCTCGTCTTTTTCGAGATGCTTGGCAATTTCAGTTTCGGTGACTATTTCAAATCGGATGCAATTCCCTGGTCATGGGAATTGGTAACAGAAATTTTCGGCTTCGACGGCGATCGCCTGTGGATCACCGTGCACGAATCAGATGATGAAGCCGAAGCGATGTGGCATGAACAAGTCGGTGTTCCCATGAATCGCATCCAACGACTTGGTGACAAGGACAACTTCTGGCAAGCAGGGGATACAGGGCCATGTGGACCATGTTCTGAAATTCATATTGACCGCGGAGCAGCGTTCGGTCCTGATGGCGGTCCTGCAAATGATCCAACAGGTGATCGGTTCATGGAGTTCTGGAACCTTGTGTTCATGCAGTACAACCAGGCTCCTGATGGCTCTCGCTCGCCACTGCCAAAGCCAAGCATCGATACCGGAGCCGGTTTAGAGCGAATTCTTGCGCTTGTACAAGGTGTTGATTCCGTATGGGAAACAGATGTGTTGTTCCCCATTATTGAACAAGCACAGTCCACAACTGGCGCGCACTATAAAATCGGCGACTACGAAGACCGTAATAGTTTCAGTTTGCGAGTCTTGGCAGAACACGCACGTTCAGCCGCCATGCTTATTAACGACGGAGTCTTTCCAAGTAATGAAAACCGTGGCTATGTACTGCGGCGCATAATTCGTCGCGCAGTTCGCCATGCATATTTGCTCGGCACCGAAAAGCTTGTGATGCCATCATTGGCCAATACGGCTATCGATGTCATGGCTAACGCGTATCCCGATATAGCGAAAAACAAAGACTTTGTGTTGGGTGTTTTGACAAAAGAAGAAGAACGGTTCCGTTATACCTTGAAGACTGGTTTGTCGATCCTTGAAGATGATCTTTCGGGCGGAAACAAAAAGCTGTCGGGAACCTCTGCCTTCTTATTGCATGACACGTACGGATTCCCACTGGAACTCACGCAAGAGATTGCCAGTGAACGTGGCGTTGAAGTTGACATCGCTGGCTTCCAGTCTGAAATGAATGAGCAAAAGACACGTGCCAAAAGCGCGCGCAAGTCTGGCCGTTCTGATGCGGACCGAGTCGAGGCATATCGCGAGGTTATGGAAACTCACGGCGTCACCGAGTTTGTTGGATATGTTCATGACTCGTCTGACTCAACTGTTCTTGCAGTGATTGATGGTGATGACTCGTGTGTCGAAGTATTCCTTGATCACACTCCGTTTTACGCAGAGAGCGGCGGTCAAGTTGGTGATATCGGCACCATTGTCGGTGACGGTTTCGAATTGTCAGTCATTGATACAAACTTCGCACTGCCTGGACTGCGTCGACACGTATGTCGAGTTGTGTCCGGTGAGCCCACCGAAGGTGTTGCGGTCACAGCTCGTATTGACGTCGACGCGCGCACGGCTACCCGCCGCAACCACACCGGCACACATGTCTTGCATTGGGCGCTACGTATGGTACTAGGTGAACACGTGAAGCAAGCAGGTTCGCTTGTATCTCCTGATCGGTTGCGCTTCGACTTCAGTCACTATGACGGGGTCACGGCCGAAGAGATAATCAAAATCGAGAATTTGGCAAATGCTCAGGTATTGGCTAATTCAACAGTCACAGCCACTGAATCTTCTAAGGAAGAAGCGCTAGCCGCAGGAGCCATTGCGTTTTTTGGCGATAAATATGGTGATGTCGTACGTGTCTTGAACGCAGGGGCCTCCACGGAATTGTGTGGTGGTACCCATGTGTCAGCAACGGGCGACATTGGTTTCATCAAGATAATTGGTGAGTCATCAATCGGCTCCAACTTGCGTCGTATCGAAGCAGTCACGGGCGCGAACGCCGTTTCATATATGCAGCGCAACGATGCGATTTTGAATGAAATTTCTCAGGCAGTAGGCGTGCGTCCCGACGAAGCTGCGGCCGGTGTATCACGCAGACTTGATGAACTGAAAGCTGCTCACGACGAGATCAAAGTCCTGCGTGGGAAGTTGTCGGTTGGACGTGCAGTCGAGTTAGCAGCTACAGCAGTTGATGGTCTTGTCGTTGCGCGCGTTGATGGGCTTGCCGCTGGTGATGTGCGAGACCTTGCAATAGCCATTCGTCAACAGCCCGGCGTTATTGCTGTCATAGTCGGCGCCGTCACTGATACCGGTGGAGTGTCGCTCGTTGCAGCCACCACGTCTGCAGTACCCGGTAACGCGTCGGAGCTTATTACAGAAGCCGCCCAAGCAGTAGGTGGAGGCGGCGGTGGCAAAGGCGACATCGCAACAGCTGGTGGCAAGAATCCGGCTGCACTAGACGAAGCGTTACAACTTGCACGGGACAAGACCCGAGCCGCTATCGGTTCGATTGCATAATTCGTGAGAGTGCTTGGCATTGATCTCGGTTCGAAGCGAATCGGCATTGCAACATCTGATCGCAGCGGCACCATTGCAACTCCGTACACCGTCTTGAAGCGATGTGGATCCATGGGTGGCGATCACCGCAATATCGCAAAGATGGTTGTTGAAGAAGAAGCTGAAGCTGTCATCGTGGGGCTCCCGTTAAATATGGATGGGTCTGAAGGAAAGGCTGCACAAGCTGCCCGAGCGGAAGCTGCGCGCATGGCTACGGTTGTGGGGGTACCTGTTCATGTTCATGATGAACGTCTGACAACGGTGGAAGCAGATCGAGTGTTGATGGAACAAAAGATGAATGCTCAAGCGCGTCGCCGCGTTGTTGACAAAGTTGCTGCAGCGGTCATGTTGCAATCATGGTTAGACACCCAAGCCCATCAGGCCAACTCATGACAGGTGACCCACTTCTTCCTAATAACTGGCACGATGATCCGTGGGATCGGGTGACTGCAGTGTCGGAGGATTCACTTGAATCAGCCCCTCCTGAATTGCGCCAACTACGAGGGGTGACGCGCACTGTGGCCATTGTCCTTGCTGCGTCGCTGCTGTTGCTTGGGGGCATGGGGTGGTGGACTGCTCGTGTTCTTAATCCGTCCGGCGCACCAGGAGTTGCTGTCAATTTCACGGTAAATGATGGCGACACCATTTCGACTGTTGCTTCGCGCCTAAAAAGCGCCGGCATTATTAGCAATTCCACAATTTTTCGTTGGTACGCCTCTACGAAGGGCACGGTCGCCCTCACTCCTGGCTATTACGCATTGAAACCCAAAGACAATGCGGGTTCAATAATTGAGGCATTGTCAACCCCGCCGGCTCAGACGTTTATTACTGTCACATTCCCTGAAGGAATGACCGTGGCGCAAATGGCGCAAAGACTTTCCGAGAAGATGACTTTCATGAAGCCAGAAGATTTCGTGGCGGCTGCAAATAGTGCCGATATGGCTTCGACATTACGACCCAAAACAGTCACATCTTTCGAGGGCTTGTTGTTTCCCGATACGTATCAAATTTCAGGAGACGACACAGAGTCTCGTGTGGTTGCTCGTTTGGTATCCATGATGGAGCGAGTGTCTCGACAAGTTGATCTGACTGCAGGAGCAAAGGCTCGAGGATTTCGTCCGTATGAGATTTTGATTATTGCGTCACTGATTGAACGCGAAGCCAAGGTCGCAGCTGATCGTTCAAAAATTGCTCAGGTTATTTACAACCGGCTTGCAAAAAAGATGAAACTTGAAATTGATGCTTCTGTGAAATACGGCCAAGATCCCACAATGAGCTGGACTGATATGAAGGCCACAGATACTCCGTACAACACATATATCAATCCAGGGTTGCCTCCTACACCAATTGCAAACCCAGGCAAGGCGTCTATTCAGGCTGCTCTCGCACCATTCGGAATGCCTCCTGCAAGTGACGCCGCGTGTATTGGACTGGCAGTTGGTGTGAAATGTGAATATCTGTATTACGTTCTCGCCGATGCTGCGGGGGGTCACGTGTTTGCAACGACATATGATCAACACTTGCTCAATGTTGAGAAGGCTAAAACAGCAGGCCTACTTCCATGAACACGATTGCTGCAGTTATTGGCTCTCCAATATCTCATTCATTGTCACCTGTCATACATAATGCAGCTTTTGCGGCCGCACAACGAAATGGTGAATATGTTGCTGTGGAATGCGGCATCAGTGACGTCGAGACAATTATGGCGGATCTTCAGTCAGCTGGTCTTGTCGGATTGTCGGTCACGATGCCTCTGAAAGAAGCGGTCATTGACTATTTGGATTTTGTGACTCCTGACGCCGATTTCTTGAATGCGGTGAATTGCATATCGTTTGGTCCTACTGGATCGATCGGTCATAACACTGATGGCGATGGATGTTGTGATGCCTTGACTGAACAGGGTGGTGCTCGCCTGCGCGGGGCAACTGTTGTCTTACTCGGTGCTGGTGGTACCGCACGTTCTATTGCGCTTGCGCTGGTTCGACGCGGGGCTCATGTGGTCGTTGTGAATCGGACACAGTCTCATGCGATGGAACTTGTGGGTTCTTTTGCTGCATTCGGAGAAGAAGTGTCTATTTCTGTGGGGGACCAGAGCAGCATTGCCTCTGCGTCAATACTGATTAATGCAACATCTGTCGGCATGAATAGTTCTGATATGCCGGTTGACCCGTCGGTTCTTCATAACCAACTGACTGTTCTTGATGCTGTCTATTCACCACTTGAGACATCATTGCTTTCTGCCGCTCGCGCGGCCGGCGCCACAGTGGTAGACGGGCTCTGGATGCTTGTTCATCAAGCTCGCCACCAGCAAAAACTCTGGTTTGGCGAATTCTCCGACGCATCAACGATGCGATTAGCCGCAGAGCGGGAACTTTCCGCTCGCCGCAAGTAGTCTGAAAATCGTGCTTAGGTACCTCACAGCCGGCGAATCTCATGGTCGCGCCCTCACAGTTATTGTCGAGGGTCTTCCTGCAGGTCTCCCCATTTTGGCCGAACATATTGAATCTGAATTAGCTCGTCGTCGACTTGGTTATGGCAGAGGCCCTCGTCAGCGCTTTGAAGAAGATCGTGTGACCCTGGTTGGTGGAGTCCGTCACGGCCGCACACTTGGATCCCCAGTCTCAATCGAAATTCAAAATTCCGAGTGGTTCCGTGACGATAAGTGGCACGCAGAAATGTCACCGGAGCCCGGGGCCACTGAGTTTCCATTGACTCAACCACGACCAGGACATGCAGATCTCGTGGGAATGCAAAAGTATGGCTTTACAGATGCACGAGATGTGCTCGAACGTGCAAGCGCACGTGAAACCGCTGCTCGTGTTGCAGCTGGTGCATTGGCAAAACAGTTGTTGTCACATCTTGGTGTCGGAGTTCTCAGTCATGTAGTTCGCATGGGAGACGCCGCAGCCCCATCAATCACGTTGCCCACCATGGCCGATTTGGCTGCAATTGATACATCAGAAGTGCGTTGTTTTTCGAAGTCTGGCGAAGACGCCATGATTGCAGCCATTAAAGCGGCTGCTCGTGAAGGTGATTCCCTCGGAGGAATTGTTGAAGTTATTGCCCATGGAGTTCCCATTGGACTAGGAAGTCATGTTCATTGGGATCGCAAGATTGACGCTCTGTTGGCACAAGCAATCATGAGCATTCAAGCAGTCAAGGCTGTTGAGATTGGTGACGGTTGGGAGATTGCTGGTTTGCGTGGTAGCCAAGCCCATGACCCAATCTCGTGGGACGAAATCAATCATCGATACGTGCGTGACTCTCATCGTTCGGGCGGTACAGAAGGCGGCATCACAACCGGCGAACCTCTGATTGTGCGTGTAGCCATGAAGCCCCTGTCCACCTTGAACAGGCCAACCTTGAAGACCGTTGACACGGTGACTAAAGAAGAAACCGTCAGCTTCAAAGAACGTACAGATGTCACGGCAGTGCCAGCCATGGGCGTTATTGCTGAGACAATGGTCGCATTAGTGCTTGCCGCAGAGGCGCAACGTAAGTTTGGCGGGGACTCCCTGTCGGAATTCGTTCGCAACGCAACGTCATTTCGAGCAACACTAGAGTCGTGACCCGAACAGAACCCTGCATTGTCCTCGTTGGGCTTATGGGCACAGGGAAAACCACGGTGGCGCGATTGCTCGCAGAGCATCGCCATGCAGAACTGCTTGATACAGACAAACTGATTGAGGCTCGTGATGGTCGATCAGTACGGGAAATTTTTGCCGAGTCAGGTGAAGCCACTTTTCGAGAACTTGAATCAGAAGTATTGCGTGAGTGTCTTTCTCGTCCAGGAAGCCGAGTCATTGCGGGTGCTGGGGGAGTTGTGGTGCGAGAGCAAAATAGAGCGATGCTTGATCTCGCGCGAGATGCTGGCTTAGCAGTAGTTGTATGGCTGCATGCACGACCTGAAGTTCTTTCGGAACGGACTGCCAAGGGCGTACATCGGCCGTTGCTTGATAATGACCGAATGGGGACGTTGACTCAGATGTCTGAAGATCGAGGCCCGCTCTATGCTTCGGTTGCGGACATTGTTATTGATGTGTCAGATAGAAGCCTCGAATCAGTAGTTGAATTATTGATAGCTGCTTTAGATGAGCAAGAAGAATTTGTAGGAAAAGATCATGAGTGACGCAGTAGAAGAGATTGTCAATCTGGGCGACCGTTCATATTCAGTAGTAGTTGGTTATGGAGTCCTGTCTCGTACGAAAGAGATGATTCCATCATCCGCTCGACGTGTTGCCATTGTGACTCAGGACGGAATACCACCTGCGTATATCCCGACGTTCGGAGACCTTGAAGTCTCAATGCACATCATCGGGGCAGGGGAAAGTCATAAGACTCTCACCACTATCGAACGCTTGTGTCGCGAGTTTTCTCAGGCAGGGCTCACTCGTGGAGATGTGATTGTCGCAGTTGGGGGCGGAATGGTCACTGATGTTGCCGGTTTCGCCGCAGCCTCCTATCACCGTGGAATTCCAGTTGTGCATGTTGCAACGTCGTTGCTGGCCATGATTGATGCTGCAGTCGGTGGTAAGACGGGTGTCAACATTGCTGAGGGTAAAAACTTGGTCGGCGCATATTGGCAGCCTCATGGCGTGGTGTGTGAAATGGACGCACTCGACACATTGCCCGAGCGTGAGATGCGCTGTGGTCTTGGCGAAATGGCGAAGTATCACTTCATTGTTCGTGAGGACTTGAGTTCACTGTCGATGGTAGACCGAATTGCGCGCTGTGTTCGTATTAAAGCTGACATTGTGTCGGCTGACGAGCGCGAAGGTGGAATCCGTGCGCTTCTCAATTACGGACACACACTGGCGCATGCGTTAGAGATTGCAACTGATTTCTCGATTGCGCATGGCGAAGCTGTGGCCATTGGCGTGTTGTATGCGGCTCATCTTGCGCACCGTATGGGTCGGATTGATTCCGCTCGTGTCGATCAGCATTATGAGGTCGTGCATGGCGTGTATGGCTTACGTCATGCATTGCCAAGCGGAATAACGCCCGATCAACTCATCATCGATATGGGTCGTGACAAGAAGGCAATTGACTCGATCACCTTTGTTCTTGA
>JBBANI010000023.1:15011-25495 GCA_040402015.1 Ilumatobacteraceae bacterium | reverse complement strand
ACCATGAGGTGAGCTTCGAATGGCTTTGTGCTGTACGAACGGGCAGAAGCAATGACATCGGGCCCAAATGTGAGGTTTGGCACGAACTGGCCGTCCATAACATCCCATTGAATAATGTCGACCCCGGCCTCATCGAGAGCACGAACCTCTTCGCCAATCTTGGAAAAATCTGCTGGAAGGACTGATGGGGCAATAAGAACAGGCAATGTCACGCCTCTCACACTAGCGAAATGACTTTCACTCGGACTTGCGCCGTAGCCTGTCACGGTGACAACACCCCATTCTGTTCGTATTGAAAAGCTCGTCGCAGGCGGCGAAGGCATAACCCGCCTTGAAGATGGCCGTGTTGTATTCGTTCCGGGCGTCCTTGCCGGCGAATTAGTCGAAATCTCATTGTCCGAGGAAAAGAAGGACTTTGGCCGCGGTCAATTGATCTCAGTTCTTGAACCATCGGCCAATCGTCGTGTCCCACCATGCCCTCACGTGGCTGAAGGGTGTGGCGGCTGCGATTTCCAACACATCGAACGACGCATTCAAGGCCAGGCCAAACTTGCCATCGTGGCCGAGGCATATGCCCGTACCGCTCGCATGGAAATTGATCCCCAATTGCGTCGCGTTACTGACGACGCTCGTCGCACCACAGTGCGCATGGTTGCCGGCGACGACGGCATCATCGGATTTCGCGCCCATGATTCACACGACATTGTTCCCGTCACTAATTGCATGATTGCTCATCCACTGATCAATGACTTCATTGCGAACCCTGTTCTTGAAGGTGCTGGTGAAGTCACCATTCGTGTTGGTGCACGCACCAACAACATCGGTGTGTGGTGTCACGAAGGCAAACTCGCAAACGGTCTTCCAGCAGGTCTGAAAACAGGTGAGCGCGCATCTATTTCTGAATTGGTGGGCGAGCACACATACAAAGTGTCGATGGGCTCGTTCTTTCAGTCATCTCCTGAAGCTGCCGAACTCATTATCGATTCTGTGTCACGGCGTCTCGACAAACTTGGCATCGAAGGCGGATATATGGTTGATGCCTACGGAGGAATTGGCCTCTTCAGCCTTGCGTTCTCACAACGGTTCGATGAACTGATGCTGGTGGAATCTTCTGAATCAGCATGCAAAGACGCAGTGCGTAACTTGGCTGAATGTGCAGCAACTATCGAGCAAGCAAACATGGACCAATGGGATTCCATGGAAGCCGATGTAGTCATCGCAGACCCTTCACGCCATGGTCTTGGCAAAATGGGAGCCGCATCAGTAGTTGCTACTGATGCCCACACCGTCATCTTGGTCAGTTGTGACCCCGTTGCTGGTGCCCGTGACGCAAAGTACCTCTGCGACGCCGGCTACAAGCTTGGCGAAGTAGAAGTGTTAGACATTTTCCCAGAGACTCACCACGTTGAAGTGGTCGCAGCCTTCAGCCGATAGGAGAACAAAATGGCAGACGAATGGGCACGCCCTGTTGTGTATTTCGAAATCGAGGCACTCAATGCTGATGTGCTCGAGCCGTTTTACCGTGAGATGTTCAATTGGAAAATCGGCGAGGGTTTTATTCGTCAAATCCCCGCCGGTATTGGTGGACCAGAAAACGGCATCGGTGGTCACATGCGTCAAGGCAGTCGCGGTGGAGTCACGCTCTTTATTCAGGTAAAGAATGTTGAAGCATCACGCGCGATGGCGGTGTCGCTCGGTGGCACATTGACGTCGGAACCGTTTCAAATTCCTGGCCGAGCGTTGATTGCAGGTATTGAAGACCCCGAAGGCAACCCCATTACGTTGGTGCAGCAGTAATTACAGAAGTGAATACACCGCAACACTGCGGCTTGATTCAGTAATTGCAGCGCTCCATGCGGCAACGACAGCATCGGTATTTTTGTAATACGTGCTGTCGGCTTGTGATGGCTCGCCAAACAAAGTGATCACTGCATACCTACCGTCTTCGGCGCGAGCTGTGGTGCGTCGTGCAAGACCTGGTCGATTCACGTAGCACCATTCCTGCATTTGCTCATCAAGGGCGCGAAATGCGACGGCGTCGACTCCAGGTACCAGGGTGAATGTTTCTACTTCAAGAACAGCCATGAGAATCTCCGATGAAAGTGGTGCGCCCTCTGGGGATCGAACCCAGGACCTGCGGATTAAGAGTCCGTTGCTCTACCAGCTGAGCTAAAGGCGCGTTACGAGGTTCAACACTAGGCGACACGGCCATATGTTCCCCAATGAGGGCTTCGTGCCGCCGGTATCGAAAGTGATACCGGCCCACGATTTGGGGTGAACGAGGGGTCTCGAACCCCCGACCTCCAGGACCACAACCTGGCGCTCTAACCAACTGAGCTACGCCCACCATGCGTGGAACAAGTGTGCCATGTAGAGCGCACAGTCCCAACTTCATTAAAGGATGAAGGTTTTCCAACAGCCTCATCAGAAGACGAGTAGGATGATTACAACCGCTAATCGGGGTGATACCAATGTCAGCAACGAATCCCACGTTGCACCACAACTTGGCAGACAGAGCCAAGCAAATAACGCAGCGTGAGTTGCGTACATACGTCGAAAAAACGCCTGGTTCCCAGGCGGCTAACGCGAGGGCAAAGAAGGTGCTTCCCCTCGGTGTGCCATCAAGTTTGCAGGCGTATGACCCACATCCAATCGTTATCGCCAAGGCACAAGGTGCCTGGATGACTGACGTTGACGGAAACAAACTTATTGACTTCAGCATGGGCTTTGGTGCGCTCTTTTCTGGTCATGTAAACCCGCTTGTTCGAAAGACAATCGAGACACAACTCGACAGTGGAACATTGTTTGTTTCACCAGCTGAGATAACTGCAGAAGTTGCAGAACTGTTACGCGATCGTTTTGGTTTGCCCATGTGGCGATTCACGAACTCTGGAACTGAATCCACGATGGATGCCATTCGTGTTGCACGCGGTGTGACTGGTCGCGACAAAATCGTCAAGGTTGAAGGCGGATATCACGGACATCATGACGTTGTCATGGTGTCGCAGAAGCCTGATCTTCGTTTTGCAGGACCTGCAGATAATCCTGTGTCTGTGCCGTCAAGTGCAGGCGTCACCGATGCTGTTGTGCGCGATACCATCGTGATTCCGTTCAATGATGCTGAGGCTTTAGAGCGTGCGTTGTCGAGAAACGATGTTGCATGTTTCATTGTTGAACCCGTGATGGAAAACATTGGCATTTGTTTGCCGCAGCCTGGATATTTGGAAGATGTTCGTCGCATTACACGCGAACACGGCACCATGTTGATTTTTGATGAAGTGAAGACCGGTATTACTGCTGGTTGGAGCGGAGCAACAGGGGCACTCGATGTGCAACCTGACATGGTGTGTTTGGCAAAGAGCATTGGCGGCGGTTTGCCTGTTGGTGCATTTGGCGGAACGCTTGAATGCATGCAGCAAATTGAAAGCGGCAAAGTTGTTCACGTAGGCACGTATAACGGCAACCCACTTGTCATGGCTGTAGCGCGCACGGTTCTTGCTGATGTCTGTACACAAGAAGTAACGGCTGCAACGGTGGCGCGTAATGCGCTCTTGGTTGAAGCATGCGGCTCCATCATTGACTACGCAGGTTTGCCAGCGCATACCGTGCAGTTCGGTGCCAAAGGCTGCATCACGTGGTCAACTGAAGCGGTAAAGAACTATCGCGATTACAAAGCAACAGACTTTGATATCGCGTATGCGCAATGGATTCACGGTATAAACCGCGGCATCATCCTTCCGCCAGGTCTTGATGAGCAGTGGCTAATATCTGTAGTGCATACAGAAGAAGAAGCTCTTCAATACGCCACTATCTTCGGAGAATTTGTTGACGAACTCACTGCATAGTCAGACAGCACCAACACTGCCGAAGAAACTTCTTCGCGGTCTCTTGCGTCAATGCGCATGGTGTGGTGGCAACGGTGCATTTTTTACGTCGTGGTACACAAAAACTGAAAACTGCCAAACGTGTGGTCTCAGTCGTGAACGTGGCTACGAAGGTTTTGAACTAGGCGCAGCCACCATGGGTGTTTTCATGACCTTCGGTTCGATTATCTCGTGGATGATTATTTCGGTGGCGATTGGAGTTGCGCTTGTGCCACTTTTGTTGGTGGCCGGCACATTGGCTGTCTGTGTTCCCAGTCTTGGGTATCCGTTGACCTATACGGTCTGGTTCGCAATTGACATCACGTTCCGTTCGCCATCTGCCGAAGATTTCGCTCACGCCCAAGCCTGGCTTGATAATCGCGCCTCCTCGTAGCCGATTCATGGGGGTGTCTCACCCTTGCCAACAAAGGGATTGCCCCGTACACATGAAATTGGGCGACAATGCTTGACCGAACAGGTGTTCGTAGTTACAGTGTTGTTGTTCGAACACACCCATTACGTACAGTCCGTCATTCCAACAGCAACCGCTAGTGGAAAACCCGAAAGGCACTCATATGACCACTCCAAGCCCAGAACGCGATAAGGCCCTTGATGCGGCTCTCGCCCAAATCGACAAGCAATACGGCAAAGGCTCCATCATGCGCATGGGGGAAAAGAGCTCGATGACCATCCAGTCAATTCCTACTGGTGCATTGCCTCTCGACCTTGCACTCGGAGTTGGCGGTTTGCCACGTGGCCGTGTTGTTGAAATCTACGGACCAGAATCCTCTGGAAAGTCAACTCTCGCCATGCACGTTGTTGCAGAGGCCCAGCGCAATGGCGGCATCTGTGCCTACATCGACGCCGAGCACGCAATGGACCCCGTGTATGCAAAAGCCATTGGCGTCGACATCGATCAATTGTTGATTTCACAGCCAGACACTGGCGAGCAAGCTCTCGAAATTGTCGACATGCTTATTCGCTCTGGCGCACTTGATGTTGTTGTCATCGACTCAGTAGCTGCTCTTACACCACGTGCCGAAATTGAAGGCGACATGGGCGACAGCCACATGGGTCTTCAGGCTCGTCTTATGAGTCAGGCATTGCGCAAGCTCACTGCCAACCTCAACAAGTCAAACACTGTGTGTATTTTCATCAACCAGTTGCGCGAAAAGATTGGCGTCATGTTCGGATCTCCTGAAACAACTCCTGGTGGTCGCGCACTCAAGTTCTATTCATCAGTTCGCCTTGACATTCGTCGTATCGAATCCATCAAAGATGGTGCCGAAGTTGTGGGTTCACGTACTCGCGTCAAAGTGGTGAAGAACAAAGTTGCACCGCCATTCCGTCAGGCCGAGTTCGACATCATGTACGGTCACGGCATCAGCCGCGAAGGTGCCTTGCTCGACCTTGCAGTCGAAATGGCAATCGCCAAGAAGTCCGGCGCATGGTTCACCTATGAAGGTGAGCAAATGGGCCAAGGTCGAGAGAACGCAAAGAACTTCTTGCATGATCATCCTGAAATCATGATGGACATGGAACAAAAAATCCGTGCCATCGCTGGTCTCGATGGTCAAGAAGCTGCGGAGTTCTCAGCCAAAGACGAAGAGCCAATCGAACTCGATTAGTTCTTCGCACAACCGAGCTGCCACTTTCTTACAAGGGCCGAGTCCTCTCCCAGGGACTCGGCCCTTTGGGATTAACGGGTGCAGGGTGCTATCTGGCCGCTGGGGTCAAAAGCTTTTGTTGAAGGGTGTTATGGTGTAGAAAATTATTCAAAAGAGGCTTTGCCCATTATGAAACGACTAATTCTCACCGCAACTGTCCTTGGTTCACTTCTTGTCAGTGTTTCGCATGTCAGTGCAGCATCACCAACTGAAACTGGCATGCCAGATCAGTCTTTTCTTGATGCAGTGTCGACACAAAATGCCACTTGGGCAAATATGCCTGGCGGTGTAGCGGCTCGTCCATACGTCACAGCGTTGTCGGTGATTAATGGAGGGGTGTCCACTCCGGTCATTACAGCTGGAACTACCACTGCGGAGACAAATGTTCCGATGGGTCGCATTGCGGTAGCGGTTGCCCCGTTCAACTTATGTCGCACTGGTCAAACCCCGGCGTATGGCGTGTGTTACGCCACACCAAACAGAATTGGTATCACGGTGGGATTTCAAATTCAACCCGGTCAATTGGGTTACGACTTCAGTAGGGCTAACAATTTGTTGACGCCAGTTACGGCTGACACAGAATTTGATATCACGCTCAACCTCAACACTCTTGGCAAATCTGTCCGTTGGAGTTGGGCTAGTGGTGTGGCGACCTATTGGAATACTTCCAATTTAGGAACAGATGGTGCATCCCTTCGAATCCGTTTGAAGCCAACTCTCACTCCTCTTGTGATGCAGGGAACGCAACAGCTTGGCTGTTCAGCGGTTCCTGTTATGGCGTGCCCGTACACGCAGAACACGCATGAAACGTTGTCGGCAAGCATGGTGTTGAGTCTTGACGACACACTGGGAGAAATTTTTACGGGTGCTCTGTTCAGTAGCACGCGTTCGTACATGGGTTCGCTGATGGTGCAACCAGGTGAGACTCCTCAGATGACGTATGGGGTGTCAGCACCACAAACATGGAGTGACGGAACACCGAATGCCGCATCAATGAGTGCAGTTCTGTCAGATGCAGCATTGTTGAACTTTTATGGTGCGACGCCCGAGATGATCGCTACACCAGAATTTCAAACCGGGGCATTGAATCTTGCTCGTACTGATGGCGGTACTCAAGGTGCAATTACATGGACTCGCTGGACCTTTGACGTCCAAGGCATCGATGGATGGTTAGTGACTATTCCTGATATTCGCTTTGTCGCTGCAAGTGCTGAAACCTCGAGTCCAAGCAGCGGAACAGGGTCTGGAGGCAGTGGCTCTGGAGGCGGCACTGGTGGTGGAACAGGTGCCCGCTCACTTGGGGTTGGAAAATCGGGGATAAGTGCGTTTGGTTCTTCAGTTGCACCTGCGACATTTTCTGTGAAGTCGAAGACCTCGGCAAAGATCACCACTAAGCGAGTCGGGTCTAAGGCAATGATTACGTTGCGTGTCTCTGCTGCCGCGTGCGCCAAATATTCATGCCGAGTGGTTGTGAGTTCTATTAGTTCGACGGTGAGTTCGGAAAGCAAGAAGATCACTGCACTCGGGGTAAGCAAAAAGTCAAAATCGGTCCTGACGACCATTTCTGCAAAATCCTCCAAAGGGCAGCGATTGTCAGTGATGTTGCAGGCGAAAAAAGCTGGCAAATGGGTCTATGCCTCTTCTGCGGTGGCAAAGGCTTAGTGCTGAGTCGCATTCGGTAGCCTTCGTGGCGTGACCGGAGTACAGCCAACTTCATATGTAGTGCACACGTTTGGGTGCCAGATGAATGCTCACGACTCTGAACGTATTTCTGGCCTGCTTGAAGCAGACGGTATGGAGCGCGTCGAAACCGACGATGAAGCCGATGTCGTTGTTCTGAATACCTGTTGTATTCGTGAGAATGCCGATAACAAGCTGTACGGAACTCTTGGTCATCTGCGCAAGTGGAAAGCCGCCAAAGAGGGACGCCGCATTGTGATCGGCGGGTGCTTGTCGCAGAAAGACAAAGACGTTGTTGCAGAGAAGGCTCCGTGGGTCGACGTGGTGATGGGTACACACAATGTGCATCGCACTACCGAGTTGTTGAACCATTCCATCGAACACGGCCCGATCACTGAAATTCTTGATGAAGCAGTGCTTGATGACTACACGTTGTTCCCTAGTGCGCTTCCTGTTCGTCGTGAGACCACGTATAACGCGTGGGTAACAATTCAAATTGGGTGCGATAACTCATGTGCCTATTGCATCGTGCCGGCAGTACGTGGCCGTGAAATTAGTCGGCCCTTTGCTGATGTCATTGGCGAAGTGGAGCAGTTGGCCTCAACCGGAGTCACCGAAGTGACGTTGCTTGGCCAGAATGTGAATAGTTACGGACGTGACATCACGTTGGCGGAACGCCAGGCGGGTTCTGACGGCCGTGTGCAGCCATTGTTTGCCGACTTGTTGCGAGCAGCAGGTGATGTTGAAGGTATTCGCCGAGTGCGATATGTCAGCCCGCATCCGAAAGATATGCGCGTTGATGTTCTGGAAGCCATGGCTAATACCGAAGCAGTGTGTGAGCACTTGCACTACCCGCTGCAGTCGGGTTCAGATCGTGTGCTGTCGTTAATGCATCGCGGGTACACAGCACAGCGCTACATGGAGCGACTTGCAGATGCACGTCGGCTTATTCCGGACCTGTCAGTTACCACCGACATCATTGTCGGATTCCCCGGGGAAACAGAAGCTGATTTTCAGTGCACGTTGGAGATTGCCGCTGAAGCGATGTTTGATAACACGTTTGAATACATTTTCTCACCTCGTGAAGGTACGCAAGCAGCAGACATGTCAGAACACTTCATTGACCCGGCCATTGTGTCTGATCGATTTGATCGTTTGAAAATTGTGGTCGAGCATTCTGCGCTTATCAAACACGAAGCGCGTATTGGCCGCATTGAAGAAGTAGTGGTGCAAGGCCCTAGCCGCCGTAACCCGAATGTGTATTCAGGTCGTACTCGCCAATACAAGTTGGTGCATTTCAGTTCTGAAGTTGCGCTTCGCCCTGGTACGTACACCACCGTTGAGATCACAAAGGCCGCACCACATTTCCTCACTGGCTTTTTAGTTGAGGTTCTACAAATGGCTACTCACAAAATTCGCATACCTGTGGTGTCGGTATAACTGCATGACTATTCGTCGGTCAGTTGTTGTGCTTGGGCCAACAGCAAGCGGGAAAAGTGACGCAGCAATGACAGCTGCTGCACTGCAACCAAAAGGTTCAGTGCATGTCATCGTCGCAGACTCCATGCAGGTGTACAAGCGAATGGATATCGGTACTGCAAAGCCATCGCCAGCAGACCAAGCCCTCATTCCTCATCATTGTCTTGACGTGGTTGAGCCAAACGACCGGCACACGGTGGCTCACTATGTTGAAAACGTGGCGGCTGCCCGTATGGCGATTTCTGATGCCGATGCATCTGAATTAATTGTCGGTGGAACTGGTTTGTATGTCACTGCCATTGTTGACGGGCTAGATATGCCAGGTGAATACCCCGAGATTCGAGCTGAGTTAGAAGCAAACGAAGATACTGAGGCGATGTTTGCTCAGTTGCTCGCGCTTGACCCTGAAGCAAGCACAAAGATGGACCCAAACAACCGCCGTCGGCTTATTCGTGCTCTTGAAGTGTGTCTCGGCAGTGGTGAGAAGTTCAGTTCGTTCGGCGAAGGAATTGGTTCGTATAGTCCCACATCAACAACATTGATTGGGCTGCGTTGGGATCGCGACGTTCTTCGAGCACGTATCGCCCAGAGGGTGAACATCATGATGGAGCGCGGGCTCGTTGAAGAAGTTCGCGCCCTGTTGGCTGAACCAAATGGGTTGGCGTTCACGGCTCGTCAAGCTCTTGGGTACAAGGAAATGATCGAACACCTGGAAGGCCGTTGGTCGCTAGACGAGGCGGTAGCTGCCACCATTTTGCGCACCCAACAGTTCGCTATTCGCCAAGACCGCTGGTTTCGTCGAGACCCTCGAATCCAATGGGTTGATGTGCATGAAGACCCCATTGAAGAAGTCACCCCTGTGGTGACAGCTGCATTGGAATAGTGTCTGTGCCAATGCACGTTTCGCTTTCCAAACACCATGGCCTCGGCAATGACTTTCTTGTGTACGACATGGCACAGGGTGATCAGTCGAATTGGCCGCAGTTGACACAGCAGTGGTGTGAGCGTTCAACTGGCGTTGGGGCAGACGGTCTGTTGTTGCTGACAATTGTCGACAACACAACACTAGGTATGCGTTTGTATAACGCAGATGGAAGTATCGCCGAAATGAGCGGCAATGGAATTCGTTGTTTAGTTCAAGCTGCACACTTCACGTTGAAGGGCATTGCCGGAACCGTGTATGACGTATCTACTGACGCAGGTTCACGCGAAGCTGTGGTGACAAGCGAATGGGATGACGACACCATTCACATCAGTGTTGACATGGGATATGTCGAAGATCTTGACGAGCCACAGAATTGGGCATCGTTGCAGTGCGACCCGATGCGTCCAGTGCGCCATGTTTCGCTTGGAAACCCTCATTCGGTGGTTGGCGTTGAGGAAGTTGCGGCAATTGACTTACTTCAGCTCGGTTCGCTCGTGCCGCACATCAACTTGGAAGTCATCGAACAAGGCCCAGAAGCAAATGCAATCACTATGCGTGTGCACGAGCGCGGTGCAGGCATCACTCGTGCGTGCGGAACCGGTGCCTGTGCTGCAGCTGATGCAGCGTTGGCGTGGGGGTTAGTTCCTCGGTCAGTGGAACATGTTGTTGTGCACATGGATGGCGGAGACGCCCGCGTGCGGATCTCTGATGATCGTCGTGCCACGCTAATTGGGCCGACTGTGTTTATTGCCAGCATCACGGTTCATGCATGAGTAACCCGTACCAGGAGGCGCTCGGTGCGACTCTTATCGAGCGCACATTTCGCGAACGCATTGTGTTGGTCGGTGTCACGATGGGTGGACAAACAGA
>JBBANI010000023.1:0-14911 GCA_040402015.1 Ilumatobacteraceae bacterium | reverse complement strand
AACGCCGGAAAATCAACACTGTTGAATTCACTCACACGAGCTGGCGTGTTAGTGGAAGACCGCTTGTTCGCAACTCTCGACCCGACCACGCGCCGTTTATCACTGCCCGGTGGAGAGCCAGTGCTGTTGACCGACACTGTTGGTTTTATTCGTCAATTGCCCCACGGACTCATCGAGTCGTTCAAGAGCACGCTAGAAATCGCAGCAGAAGCTGACATGTTGGTGCACGTTGTTGATGCAAGTGCTGTGCATCCTGAACAGCAAATCACTGCTGTTCGTGAAGTTCTTGCAGAAATTGGTGCAGACCAAGTCCCTGAATTCTTCGTCTTCAACAAGGCCGACTTGGTGGAAGATTGGGGAGCCTCGTTGGTGGAAGACCATCAAGGTGCAGTTGCGGTATCGGCCTTGCGCAACGAAGGCCTAGAGGTCATGATGCGACGACTGGCAGACCGCATGCGGGCAATTACACAAGTCACCGAGTTGATGGTGCCGTATGACCGAGGCGACATCCTCGCGTCGATTCATCGCGAAGGTGAAGTTGTGATGTCAGAGCTAGAAGACGAAGGAATGCGTATTCGTGCCCGCTTATCGAGTGCGTCAGAGGGTCGATTGCGTGAGTTCGTTGTTCCTCTGACAAATCAGCGAAACTAGGTCACCATGACTGATCGCGACACCGTTGGCTTCGTACCACCTCCATACCCGTACGACCGTTTAGACGCGTATCAAAAACTCGCTGCAGCACATGACGGTGGAATTGTTGACCTGTCTATTGGTACGCCGTGTGATCCGCCGCCTCCAGCAGTCATTGAAGCCTTGTCGCAATCAAATTCCGAGCGGGGATACCCGGCTTCTATTGGTTCTGAAGCACTGCGTCGTTCTATAGCTCGATGGATGGGTCGCAGATTCGAAATTGATGTTCCCATCTCTCGTATCAGCGCTTGTATTGGCACGAAAGAATTTGTGGCTACAACTCCTCAGTACATGAAATTGCGACGCCCTGAGCGCGACACAGTGCTGTATCCGGCTGTTGCATACCCCACCTATGAAATGGGCGCGATACTTGCTGGGCTTCGTGCGGTTCCCGTTGGGGTTGATGCCGCAGGTCGAATGGATCTTGGGTCAATTTCCGCAGACGACAGGCAACGCGCACTGATGTTGTGGGTCAATAGCCCCAGTAACCCCACTGGAGCACTTGATGACTTGAAAGCTGCAGCGGTCTGGGGCCGCACGCACACCATTCCTGTGTTTTCTGATGAGTGCTACACCGAATTCATTTGGGAAACATCAGCTCAATCAATTTTGCAACACGGACTCGAGGGCGTGATTGCCGTGCATTCGTTGTCGAAGCGGTCAAACCTTGCCGGTCTGCGGGTTGGTTTCTATGCAGGTGATGCTGAAATCGTTGAGTATCTGCAAGAAGTGCGTAAGCACGCAGGGTTCATGTTGCCAGGCCCAGCACAAGCTGCTGGTGTTGCGGCACTAGATGACGATGAACATGTGCGTGTGCAACGTGATCGTTATCGCACACGACTTGAGTTCATGGCATCCACATTGTCGAAATGGTCGGGAATTGATATTGCAATTCCCGATGGCGGCTTTTACTTATGGTTCAACGCAGGCGATGCGTGGAGCTTCACGGAGAAATTGGCCCGTGAAGGCGGAGCGATAGTAAGTCCTGGTGATTTTTACGGCGAAGGCGGATCGCACAATGTTCGTGTTGCTGTCGTGCAACCAGATGCCAAATTGCACCTTGTTGCCAAACGCTTAGGACTGTAAAAACGAAGTGAAGTTACAACCGTCGCATGACGGTGACGACTTTACCGAACACGCTGACTTCGTCTGGCGTAAACACCATTGGTTCCATTGCTGGATTAGCAGGAACAAGAGTGATCTTGTTGCCCGACTTCTTGAACGTTTTAACCGTTGCTTCATCGCCCGGAATACCTGCAACAACGATGTCGCCGTTGTCGGCTGTTTGCTGTTGACGAGCAACAACAAAGTCGCCATCAAGAATTCCTGCATCAATCATTGAATCACCGCGAACACGCAACATAAACAGTTCGCCTTCACCAGTGAAGTCTGTAGGAAGGGGAATGAGGTCTTCAACGTTCTGTTGAGCCAACAGGCCAGTACCTGCTGCAACTTCGCCAATGAGAGGAACGTGACGCGACGGACGACGTTCCATGGCAACTTCTGAGTTGGTATCAAAGCGAACTTCGAGTGCGCGAGGCTTTGTGGGGTCGCGTCGCAAGAAGCCCATTTTCTGCAACGTGTTGAGATGGTTGTGCACGGTGGAGGGGGAGTTGAGGCCTACAGCCTCGCCAATTTCACGCACGGACGGCGGATAGCCCCGTTCTTGCATGCTGGTGGAAATGACGTTGAGGATTTCGCGTTGGCGGGGTGTGAGTGCTTCAGACATGGCTTGAGCGTACAGGTGTTCGCCCAGAAGGTCAAACACCTGTTCGTAGAACAAATGTTCGGAAAGGTACTTGACTACGAACACCTGTTCGGTCAAACTATAGAACACCCGTTCGCTACGGTTCGCAGTACATAGACCTACCGGTCCTTAACCCCTTACCCCGAAAGGAAATCACCATGGCAACCACCATCGATCCACTCTTGTTCACAGGTTCATACCGCACAGAAGCCGTTGCTCGCCCTCGGCCAAGTGTTCGTACCTTCCAGCGCCGCCGCCGCACCCTTGGTGCCGTCATTATCTTCGGATTGGCCTCTGGCCTCATCACCACGGGGGCATTTGCTTCTGATCCTGCACCAGCTGATCAGATCATCCCTCGTTCGGTTGTTGCTCAGTCTGGCGACACGTTGTGGGATATCGCTCGCACTATTGCCCCCACCGGCGACATCTCTGAACTTGTTCGTGAATTAGTTCGCGCCAATGGTTCTCGTATCGAGGCTGGCCAGGTTGTCCGAATCCCATAAATGCTTTATTCCTTGCTAAAAAAGGCAAAATCCACACAAAGGCAAGTTGTGGTCATTTAGAGTTAGCGGAGTGCATTGCCCCGTTTGCCCACATGACGACACCAAGGTGATCGACTCCCGCCCCGCCGATGATGGTGCGGCTATTCGGCGTCGTCGTGCCTGCCCTGAGTGCGCCTACAGGTTCACAACCTATGAACGTTTGGAAGAGGCACCGTTGCTGGTGATGAAACGCTCGGGTTCTCCTCAGCCATTTGACCGAACAAAAGTCACATTTGGTGTGCGTTCAGCCTGCAAGGGTCGCCCGGTCGACGACGCGGCTATTGATGCATTGGCCGAAGCAGTGGAAGACGACATGCGACTTGCTGCGACTGCCGGCACAGAAATCACATCATCCACGGTTGGTCATGCAGTTCTTGAGCGCTTGAAATCTCTTGACGAAGTTGCGTACATGCGATTTGCAAGTGTGTACAAAAACTTTGATGATGCCGCTGCGTTTCGCCGCGAACTTGCACTGCTTAAGCAGTCGTAACTTTTTCGTATCGCGCGAACACGAAACCACTGTCAGTTGTTAGCGAGACACATGTGAAGTGTCGCAAAGCATGTGGTGTCTGACTGATTGACGGTCCACGAAATCCACCAACGCGTGGAGACATGGTCAGATTGATTGCATCAACACAATCAGCATCAAGCAACGCTGCGTTCAACATCGGGCCGCCTTCGACATGAACAACACCGTGGGGCAGTTGAGCAATGATTCCAGCCATATCGACATCGGTGTCGCCAGCGCGCACGGTGTCGACGCTAAGAGCCGGGGCGTTGAGGGTGGTTGCTACCAACCCGGCCCCTGAGGAAAAGAGGGGAGATGAGAAATTCAGCGCGCATGACTTTGTGACAACGGCAATGCGTAGCCCAGCCTTGCTTGGTGGCCCGTAGTTCTCGGAACGAGCAGTGCCGGCGCCCACCAAGACGACTGCAGCGGCTCCACGCAACGCAATAAGGCGTGCTTGGTCTGCTGGTCCACCGAGGGGTCGAGAACGCCCGTTGACGTCAATGACGCCGTCTGGGGTGGAGATCATGCAGATCTCCACACTGTGCAACGAGTTCGTCATACCCTCAGTGTACGAACACTGCGAGTTGGCCGTGGCTGGCATGGCAATCTATGGAATGACCGATACCGCTAATCGCACCGTATTTCGCACTTGTCCGCTCTGTGAGGCCACATGCGGCCTCGAGATTTCAGTGAACCCGCAAGAACAAATTGTACGAATTCGCGGTGATCAAAAAGATGTGTTCAGTCATGGCTTTATTTGCCCGAAGGGCAGCACCCTGAAGCAGTTGCACGAAGATCCAGACCGGTTGCGGATGCCGATGGTGAAGCGCGACGGAAAACATGTCGAAGTGTCGTGGGATGAAGCATGGAAAGTCGTAGCTGACGGTTTTGCTGGCGTTATCGAACGTCACGGACGCGGAGCACTCGCTGCGTATTTGGGAAATCCGAACGCACACAACTTGGGGCCGCAATTGTTTAGCGCCACGATGCTTCGTTCAATGGGAACGCGCAACGTATTTAGTGCATCAACAGTTGACCAAGTGCCAAAGCATGTGGCAGGTGGGTACATGTTCGGCACTGCGCAAAGTATTTCTGTGCCAGACCTTGACCACACTGATTATCTGATGATGTTGGGCGCGAACCCGCACGCTTCTAATGGCAGTTTGTGCACCGCGCCAGATTTCCCTGGTCGTATGGAGCGCATTCGCGAACGTGGTGGAAAAATTGTGGTGGTTGATCCGCGTCGCACGCGCACGGTGGAAGCATCAGACGAATGGGTGTCAATTCGTCCAGGCACTGATGGTTTGTTTTTGGCCGCAATGGTAAACGTGATGTTCGCAGAGAACTTGGTAAATGTTGAGCCACGCATCATGTCAATTCTGAACGGACTTGATGAATTCACTGCAGCGATTGCACCGTTTACACCTGAAGCTGTTGCAGTTGCAACGGGCGTTTCTGCAGAAACAACTAAGAGACTTGCGCGAGAGCTTGCGGGTGCAAAGACCGCAGCGGTGTACGGACGAATCGGTGTGAACACGGTGGAATTCGGCACCACATGTGCGTGGCTGATTGAAGCAATCAACGTGATTACAGGCAACATTGACAAGCGTGGTGGCTCAATGTTCACCATGCCCGCAACAGGCGGTGCCACAACGCGCGGTCAGGGCGGCAAAGGCAAAGGATTTGCGATGGGTCGCGGTCACAGTCGCGTCAGCAAAAGAGCAGAAGTGTTGGGCGAGTATCCCGTTGCTGCAATGGCAGAGGAAATAATCACTCCTGGTGAAAATCAAATTCGCGGCATGGTCACAGTTGCGGGAAATCCTGTGTTGTCAACACCACATTCGAAGCAACTAGACGCAGCGCTCGCTGAACTTGAATTCATGGTGTCAATTGACATTTACGTCAATGAAACAACGCGTCACGCTGATGTGATTCTTCCTGCACCGTCATCGTTAGAGAAAGATCATTACGACGTTGGTTTGTATTTGTATGCAGTGCGCAACGTTGCGAACTACAGCGAGCCTGTGTTGAACCGCGATCCCGCTACTCCCGATGAAGCAGATATTTTGCTAAAGATGGCCGGAATATTCCAAGGCCTTGGTGCTGATTGTGATGCTGAATCTTTAGATGACCAGTCAATAAATGCAGCAGTGTTGTCATCTGTTGCTAATTCTTCCTCACCAATTTTTGGTCGTGATGCAGAAGAGATTCTGAACGCACTGAATGCGAAGGGTCGACGGGGTACTGCACGCAGTCTTGATTTAGTTATTCAAACGGGACCATATGGCGCAGCTTTTGGTGCTGTTCCAAATGGTTTGTCACTTGACATGTTGATTGATAATCCACACGGAGTTGACTTGGGTGCACTCGAGCCACGACTGCCTGACATGCTGCGAACGCCTAGTGGTCTTATTGAGTTATCACCACAAGTATTCATTGATGATTTGCAACGCCTTGAAGCATCAATTGCATCTGTAAACGTTGATCAAATGTTGTTAGTTGGCCGTCGTGAATTGAAGTCAAACAATTCATGGATGCACAACATTAAAGTTCTCACTAAAGGTGCACTCGCATGCACAGCACAGATTCATCCTGATGACGCTGCACGTCTAGGCGTCATCACAGGTTCGCCTCTGCGCATCGCAAGTCGTGTGGGCGAGATTGTTGTGCCAGCTGAAGTCACTGACTCGGTGCGTCCAGGTGTTGTCAGTGTCCCGCACGGATGGGGTCACGGAGTTCCAGGGACACAGATGGCCGTAGCCTCTGAAAAGGCCGGTGTGAACTCAAACAATCTCACTGATGATCAGCTGCTGGACCCGTTGTCGGGTAACGCAATTCTCAGCGGTATCCCCGTCACGGTTGAATTGGTGCCTGCGTAGCGGACTTTGTCCACAGGGCTGGCCAGTTTGTACACAGAAAGCCCACAGTGTCATCCCCTGAAAAATAGAGGCTTTCCCCAGAAAGAATCGGAAATTCACACCCCTGTCCACTTCCAATCCACAGGGCAATGCCCGTAGGTTCAAAGGGTGGTCGGTGGCGGCGATTCACGGGCGGATGAGGGTCACATCACACGATGTGGCTCAGGGATCTTTGGGTTTCAGACCTTCTCGTGAGTGCCGCAACCGTACTGCAGCAAGGTTTTTCCCGAGGGTCGTTGACAAGGGGGTAACTACAGTGCTGTAATCTCTCCACTGCTTGTAGCAAAACTGCTTGTGGGAGGGGGTCACCCACAACATCTAGTGGTGTGGGCTATTCTCGACATACTTTAACTTGCGAACAATCACATACACTTAGGGGTAGCCATGTCACTTGCACCAGATCGACTTTCAATCGGAATCGGCCGATTTTTCACCACACCCGGAGTGCATCCATATGACGAGGTGGCATGGGAAGTTCGTGATTCACGTATCACCAACTGGCGTGACGGAACCGTTGCTTTCGAGCAGTTGGGTGTTGAATTCCCGATGGAATGGTCATTGAACTCAACTAACATCGTGACTCAGAAGTATTTCCGTGGAACACCTGACACACCAGAGCGCGAGCACTCAGTTCGCCAAGTCATCGACCGCGTTGCTGACACCATCTCCACATGGGGAATCGAAGGCGGCTATTTCGCAGATCAAGAAGAAGCAGAAGCATTCCGTGCAGAGCTGAAGTTCATTCTTGTTACACAGCGCGCAGCGTTCAACAGCCCCGTCTGGTTCAACATTGGTGTGAAGGGCGTCCCTCAGCAGGCAAGCGCATGCTTCATCCTTGCTGTCGAGGACAAGATGTCAGCGATTCTCAACTGGTACCGCGAAGAAGGAACAATCTTCAAGGGTGGCTCAGGTTCAGGGATCAACTTGTCAAAGATTCGTTCAAGTGCTGAACACCTTGAAGGTGGCGGCACAGCATCTGGCCCAGTGTCATTCATGCGCGGAGCTGATGCGTCTGCCGGAACAATCAAGTCAGGCGGCAAAACTCGTCGCGCCGCAAAGATGGTTATCTTGAACGCTGATCACCCAGACGTTGAGGAATTCATCTGGTGCAAAGTGAAAGAAGAGCGCAAGGCTCGTGTTCTTCGTGATGCTGGTTTCGACATGGACCTTGATGGCATTGATTCATTCAGTGTTCAGTATCAAAACGCAAACAACTCAGTACGTGTGACGGATGAGTTCATGCACGCAGTGAAAGAAGATCGCGATTGGAACTTCAATGCAGTCACAGACGGCACTGCAATACGCACCATCCGTGCACGTGACTTGTGGCGCCAAATTGCAGAGGCTTCATGGGAATGCGCAGACCCCGGTCTTCAGTTCGACACCACCATCAACAAGTGGCATACAGCGACTGCGACGGGTCGTATCAACGGCTCGAACCCATGTTCTGAATACATGCACATTGACAACTCAGCATGCAACTTGTCATCGTTGAACTTGTTGAAGTTCCTTGATGACAATGACCGCTTCGATGTTGAGGCCTACCGCCACTCAATTGAAGTCATGTTCACCGCTCAGGAAATTCTTGTGGGCCGCGCTGACTACCCAACAGAAATGATCGGCGAAAACAGCCGCAAGTTCCGCCAGCTTGGTCTTGGCTATGCAAACCTCGGCGCATTGCTCATGGCTCTTGGCATGGCGTATGACTCCGATGGTGGTCGTGCATGGGCAGCAGCACTTACATCACTCATGACTGGTCATGCGTATGCAACAAGTGCTCGTACGGCAAGCCGTATGGGGCCATTCTCGGGCTTTGCTGAAAACGAAAAGTACATGCTGAACGTCTTGCACATGCATCGTGATGCACACGGTGAAATCTTGAACATGTCAGATGTACAAGACGATCTTTTGTATGCAGGTATGGAGTCATGGGATGCAGCTGTTCGCGATGGCGAAGAGTACGGCGTTCGTAACTCACAAGCCACAGTGCTTGCCCCAACCGGCACAATCGGCCTCATGATGGACTGCGACACCACTGGTGTTGAGCCAGACCTTGGTCTTGTGAAGTTCAAGAAGATGGTTGGAGGCGGCTCAATGAGCATCGTGAACCAAACCATTCCTCGTGCGCTTCGCCGCTTGGGTTACAACACTCATCAAGTTGACGACATCATTGCGTACATCGATGTGAACAAGTCAATCTTGGGTGCCCCACACATCGAGTCAAACCACCTCAGCGTGTTTGCGTGCTCAATGGGTGACAACACCATCCATTACGAAGGCCACGTACGCATGATGGGTGCTGTGCAGCCATTCTTGTCCGGTGCAATTTCAAAGACCGTCAACATGCCTGAAGAGGCAACAGTTGAAGACATCGAAAAGCTGCACATGTTGTCATGGGAATTGGGCATCAAGGCAGTAGCTATCTACCGCGACAACTGCAAGGTGGGTCAGCCCCTGAGCACCGCAAAGAAAGATGATGATTCAACTGATGCTGAAAAAGCAGAAGCAGTCACCACCGTTATCGAGCGCGTTGTAGAAAAGATCGTTACTCAGCCAGTACGTCAGAAGTTGCCTCGTTCACGTCGTGGTCGCACATTCGAGTTCCGTGTGGCTGACTGTAAGGGTTTTGCAAACATCGGCGAATACGACGATGGCCGCCCAGGCGAATTGTTCCTCACAGTGTCAAAGCAGGGTTCAACCTTGTCAGGCATCATGGATGCGTTCGCAAAGTCAATCTCGTATGGCCTTCAGTACGGCGTTCCAATGCGTGCATTCGTTGAAGCATTCACAAACATGCGCTTCGAGCCTGCAGGAATGACAGATGATCCAGACATTCGTATGGCTTCATCAATCATGGACTACTTGTTCCGTCGCTTGGCACTTGAATACATGACATACGACGAGCGTGCCGAACTTGGCATCTTCAGCCGAGATGAGCGCATTCAGCCAACACTTCCTGGTGTTGAAGAATCAGTAATCGAAACCACCAATGGCACTGAGCTTGCAACTGATCCAAAGTCAGTTCAGTCGGTTTCAGAATTGGTGACACAAATCGAGATGGGAATTGCTCCAACAGCGCCCCTGTCTGATCACTCAAATCCAAACGGAATCGCCCGTCATAGTGATGCACCAATGTGCATGATGTGTGGCGTACAGATGCAGCGCGCCGGATCATGCCACGCGTGCCCATCATGTGGTTCCACCAGCGGTTGTAGCTGATTAAATGTGACACGATGGGTACTCCCGAAAGAAGAGACCCATCGTGACTCGCAGCTTTGATACTTCAGATACAAACGTCGTTACCACCCCTGGTGGTCAACGAGTCCATAAGTGGCATGCAGCCCAAAGTGATGTTGTACGAGCTGACTTCTATGAGGTGCGCTCGGGTGTCTGGTGCCTGGTGGGCAATGGTCTGTCAAACCAGACGTTCATCGAAGCGCCAGAAGGAATCATTGCGGTTGACACTGGAGAATCAATTGAAGAAATGCGCGAAGCGTTGCGCCGCCTGCGTGAGTTCACGTCTGCCCCCATTGTTGCAGTTATCTACACGCACTTCCATTATGTAGAAGGCACTAAGGCAATTCTTGACGAAGGAAACCATGCGTCACCGTTGCCAATTTATGGGCATGAAAAACTTGCGTACAACAAAGCACGTACGTTGGGTGAGATTTCGCCCGCATACGGGCGTGGATTGGTAGAACAATTTGCAATTGTGATGCCGCTCGAGGGGCCTGATGCAACAGTCAATGTTGGGCTTGGTTTCTTTTACAAGAACCCTGCTCATGCTCCGTATACACCTGGGCATATTCCAGTTACTGAAGTACTACGCGACAAGGGCTCCATCACGGTTGCTGGCTTGCCAGTGCAATACCTACATTCGCCAAGCGATTCAGATGACTCGATCAACTTCTATTTCCCATCGATTGGCACTTGTGTGCACAACTCGGTGTGGCCGGTGCTGTTCAATGTCTATGCAATTCGTGGCGAGGAATATCGTGACCCACACGTATTGATTCCTGGAATTGACAACATCATCAAATGGGCACCTGAATATTTGGTGGCTACTCATGGTCCAGCACTAGTGGGTCAGGACAATATTCGTGAGAAGTCAACTCGATATCGCGACTCAATTCAGTTCATGTGGGACCAAACAGTACGTGGCATTAACAAGGGGTGGACCGCCGATGAGATCTCCTCGCGCATCACGCTGCCTGAGTTGTACGACGTGGATTACCTCACGAGTGAGCGGTACGGAGTAACCGAACATCACTTGCGCCAGATCTTTATGGGTGTTCGTGGATGGTTTGACGGCGATGAAGCCAAGTTGTTCCCTGAAGAGCCTCAATCTCGATATGAAAAATTGATTGCTGGTTTTGGTGGTCGTGCTGCCGTAGCGCAACAGTGTGCAGCAGCTCTGGCGACCGAAGATGTTCGTTGGGCAACTGAACTTGGAACATGGCTCGCAAAATCTGAGGGAGCAACGCAAGACGAGCGCAACCTCTTGGCGTCGTGTCTTCGTGTGATCGCCGAGCGCACTCCGGCAGCAAACATTCGCAATTGGGCAATCACTCGTGCGCGTCATCTTGATGGGTCATTCCCAATGGATCGCTTCATGAGACATGGCTTTAATCCGAAGTTCCTTGGCGAGGCATCTGCGGTCGGCCTTATCCATACATTGCGCGTCATTGTGGACCCCGACAAGATTGCCGGCATTAATCATCACATCGCCTTTGTTGTTGGCGATGAAACCGCTGGACTTCATGTTCGAAATTCCGTAGTAGTACCAACAGATGGTTGGGGAGCCACGACCATGGTGAAGATGTCGCGCGCAACATTGTTGGTTCTTCTGTCAGAACGGTCTACATGGAGCAAGGAACTTGCTGACGGTGCCGTTGTTGTGTCCGGTGATGCGGCAATCGTTGATCGCGTTCGCATGTCATTTGAGAACAAGGGTCTTGCTGGCTGATGACAACGTCATTGCCACAACCCACGCCAGCCTTTGAAGGTACTCAGGGGTACATCGTTGCCGATTCGACTCCGAGTCCGTTGAACATTACGAAGGCACCAAAAGGCGCGCCCAATATTGTGCTGATTCTGTTGGATGATGTGGGTTTTGGTACGTGTGGAACGTTTGGCGGGCCGGTACCTACTCCGGCTCTTGACCGTGTAGCAAAGAACGGATTGCGATTCAATCAATTTCATACAACGGCACTGTGTTCACCAACACGAGCAGCAATGTTGACCGGCCGTAATCATCACACGGTGCACATGGGTGGTATTCCTGAAGGTGCAAATGTTTTTCCTGGGTACGACAGCATTATTCCGAAGGAAGCAGCGAGTGTTGCTGAAATCTTGAAACAGTCGGGATATTCCACCGGAGCATTCGGCAAATGGCACTTAGCGCCGATGTGGGAACAAACACTTGCGGGTCCGTTTGATCGTTGGCCTACGGGGCTTGGTTTCGAACGCTTCTACGGCATTTTAAATGCTGAGGCATCGCAGTGGGAACCACCGATGTTTGATCAGACAACGCCCGTGATGCCGTATGAGGGTCGCGACGATTATCACATGACAGAGGACATCGCTGACAAGGCGATCTCATGGATGCGCGTGCAGAAGGCATCGCAACCAGAGCAACCATTCTTCACATACATCGCAACTGGTGCAATGCATTGCCCGCATCATGTGGGTCCTGAGTGGATTGAAAAATTCAAGGGACAGTTTGATCAAGGGTGGGATGTCCTGCGTCGAGAGATTTATGAGCGCCAGTTGGCCCTCGGTGTTATTCCTGCTGGAACGAAACTCACGGGACGACCAGATGAAGTTCCGTCATGGGATGAATACCCGGATCGTTACAAGCCAGTTGCGTCTCGCTTGATGGAAGTGTTCGCAGGGTTCCTTGCACACACTGATGCACAAATTGGTCGAGTACTTGATGCTGTTGAAGCAATGGGTGAAGCAGACAACACGTTGTTTATGTACATCACTGGCGACAATGGTGCATCGGCCGAAGGCACGGTGCACGGAGCATGGAGCGCGCCGTCGTTTCAGAATGGAATTCCCGAAGACCCAGAGTGGCTGCTTGAGCACATGGATGATTTCGGAACCGCACGTTGCGAAAACCATTACAACTTGTCGTGGGCATGGGCTCTTGATTCTCCGTTTCAGTGGATGAAACAAGTCGCGTCACATTTTGGTGGTACACGCAATGCGATAGCCGTGCAGTGGCCAGAACGTTTCACAGATGCTGGTGGACTTCGTACGCAGTTTCATCATGTCGTTGATGTCATGCCGACACTTCTTGCTGCTGCTGGTGTGGAAATGCCATTGATGGTGAATGGGCTACAACAACTTCCGGTTGATGGCGTATCAATGTTGTACGCGATGGAGGGCAATGATGGCCCATCAACTCGCACTACTCAATATTTTGAGATGTTCGGCAACCGTGCGATTTATCACGATGGTTGGATTGCGTCGTGTTTCCATGGCCGAGTGCCATGGAACAGATTCGGAACAGTTCCGTTTGATGGCCCACAAGAAAAGTGGGAGTTGTACAACATCGCAGACGACTTCTCGCAAGGTGTTGATTTGTCTGCGCAATTCCCAGACAAACTCGCTGAATTGCTGCAAGTGTTTGATGCTGAGGCGAAGCGCAACAATGTGTATCCACTGCGTGAGCCTGGCTCGACATTGGGAATGACAGTAGTGCCGCCGGAGAATCTCGGTGGGTTAAAAAAGATGACATACACCGCCGACCACATTCGAATGCCAGAACGTTCAGTAGTGAACCTGAAGAATTGCTCATTTCGGATTACGGCTGAAGTTGTTGTGCCAGTCGGTGGGTCGCGCGGGGTCATTGTGTGTCAGGGCGGCAATATGGCCGGATGGTCTTTGTATGTCAATGACTTCGGTTGTCCCGTGTATCACTACAACTGGATGGGGCATGATCATTTCGTTGCTACCTCAGCAACACAATTGACCTCGGGTCGACACGAAGTCATTGTTGATTTTGTGTACGACGGTGGTTTCGGTGCAGGCGGTCACGCAGTGTTGATGGTTGATGGATCACCAGCAGCACACACGTATGTCGAGCGAAGTGTGCCCATTGTGTTTTCAATGAGCGGTGAATCGTTTGATGTCGGTATGGACACGGGAGCGCCCGTTGGTTTTTATCCGCATGTATATCGATTTGTTGGCGACATCATTGGTGTCACGCTTGAGCGGCTTAGTGAGCCGTCTCCAGAAATTGCCGTACTAATTGTCGAGGGCGAATTCCGCGCCAGTTTGGCTACTCAATAGTTCGAACAGAAGCTTCTGAGTGTCCGTGGTGGTACGCATCAACTGCACGTGCTTTATCAAACAAATGCTGCGGCATAGTCGCAATATGTGCAGTTTCGCTTACAGGTGAGAATTCGTGGATTGTTCCAAAATTATGAGAGGACCATTTTCGTTCTTCAGCATGAATTTGGTGGTCAACAATGTGTCCGAACGGACCAAACATGGCTCCTGCGAGAGGGGTAATGACTATGAGAGATGCAGCAGGCCCCATTAGGTCAATGCTGAGGCTGTGAAGGATTCCTCCGTCCACATAGCGTTTGTGATTGATGGTATGAGGCGCGAGTAGTCCTGGAACGGCCGATGACGCAGCAACGAGATCTGCAAGAGGGATATGTTCACCCGTCAATATTGTTCGATGTAACCACGGCAATTCTGTGACGACTACGTGCACCAGTTCATTTGTCGCCTCACCAAAAGCCTCCCGTGCATATGAGGCGAGAACACCTGGATGCGGATTGGGCAAAGAAGGCACGTCAAGAGCGACCAAATCTTCAAACGGGACTGACAGCGCAGTGGCTGCTGCTGCCCAGGAACCTGCGGACGTGCCAAGCATGGGGCATCCCGTGAGGTCGATGCCACGCTCTCGCAAGCCATCAATGATGCCGAGTGCGTACCCGATGCCAAAGAGTCCCCCACCGCCAAAGACGCCTGCGAGAAGGGGGATAGAGGTCGTGGTCACATCCCCAGTCTCGCCTATGGGGTTGTACCGTAAGCGTCATGGAAGCGCGTATTCTCACCTGGAACTTGTGGTGGCAATTCGGCCCGTGGCGCGATCGCCAAGAGGCCATCCTCACTACGTTGCGGAATGAAAATGCTGACATTGTTTTCTTGCAAGAGGTGTGGGCCCAAGAAGGCGGCCTTGACCAGGTGCAATGGCTTGCTGATGAACTCAACATGCATGTCGCTCGTACGGAAGGCCCCTGGTATGACAACGGTGTCAGTTTGGGCAATGCAATTCTGTCGCGCTGGCCGATTGTGTCGTGGGAAGTGCATCGGCTTCCCGATGTAACGGGTGCTCCCAGTTATCGCAGAGCTGTCGTTGCGCATCTTGAGACTCCGTATGGTCGGTGTTGGACCGTGTGTACCCACCTTGATCACAAGTTTGATGCATCAGCAACACGTATTGCTCAATGTGAAGCACTCAGCGGCATCGTTGATCAACTTC
>JBBANI010000022.1:25829-27474 GCA_040402015.1 Ilumatobacteraceae bacterium | reverse complement strand
GTCTCGTGGATGCCCGGCAAGGTTTCGGCTGGTTCGTAGCTGGAGAGACTGTGCGACAACCACTTGCGCGCCTGGCAACCATTGAAGACCAAATGCGGGCGTCTGGCATGATTCCGCAACGACAGGTTTTGGAATTCGCTTTTGAAAAAGCGCCGATAGATGTGGCGAAGGCTCTAGGGACATCACAGGTGTTGAGAGTTCGACGCATCAACCTTGCTGATGGCGAACCATTCGCAATAGTCACGGTGTGGTGTGCGGCTGAACTTGGTCAACATTTGTCTCGAGCAGATGTTGAACGTTCGCCGTTCTATGAACTGCTCGATATTCCATTTGCCGGAGCAACGCAAACAATCGGGGCAGATGCTGCAACGCAAGACGAAGCAGCCCTTCTTAAGGTTCCTGTTGGTTCACCTGTGTTGCGTTGTCAACGAACCACACAAAGCGTTGAAGGTAAGACTGTGCTGGTGTCGCGACATGTGTTTCCGGCTCATCGCACAGAATTTGTTGTTGACTTGCCGTTTGTAGAGCAGTCAATTGCTCCAAGCGGAATACGCCTCGTCGATTAGGCGATTACCACTTGTCCCAGTGAAGAACCTTGCTGAGTGGTTCGCGGACGGCAGGCTTGAAATCTGTACCGATTGTGTACGCGATAGGGAAGAGTCCACCTTGAGTCACCTTATCGTAAGGAATTCCGAGAAGATCTGCAGCTTCTTTCTCACCATCATTCATGAGGTGAATGGTTGTCCATGCTGAACCCATTGCGCGCTCGCGCAATGCAAGCATGAAGCTCCATACGGCTGGAAGAAGTGAACCCCATGCGCCAGCGCCAGCAAATGCCGGCAGATTGTCGAGACGACCATCGATGCAAGGGATCATCATCATTGGAGCCTTTTCGAAATTATCTGTGAGGTAACCAGCTGAGTCACGTACAAGTGGTTGACGTTCGCCACGTGTATCGCCTTCCTTGTATTCGCGGCCAGGCATGCTTGCGTAGAGAGCGAAGTTCTTGCGGTAGATCTCTGCAAGGGCCTTCTTCTTTGCGGCGTCTTCAATGACGATCCAATGCCAACCTTGGCTGTTTGAACCGGTTGGGGCCTGAAGGGCGATCTCAAGGCACTCTTCAACAATGGCGCGTTCGACTGGCTTGTCGAAGTCGAGGCGCTTGCGCACGCTGCGGGTTGTTTTGAGTACTTCATCGGCGGAAAGGTTTAAATGCATAGATTGCAGTCTGCCACGCGCCGAATAACAAATCACGAGCCGAGTCGTGCCAAACTTGTTTCATGAGCGACAGAGTCACAATCTCCATATCCGACGGCATTGCCGATGTGCGGTTCAACCGCCCCGATAAGCGCAATGCCCTTGATGGCGAGCAGTTTCAGGCCATCGTTGATGCTGGTGAGTCATTAAAGACCAATAAGAAGATTCGTGTTGTCGTGTTGTCGGGTGAAGGTGCTTCGTTCTGTGCAGGTCTTGACCTTGCGTCAATGGGAGCTATGGGCGGAGGCGGCGATCGCAGTACCCAAGAAAAGCAACCTGCAGCATCTGACATGGAAGAGGGCCGTATCACGCACCTCGGTCAGCAATCTGCATGGGTATGGCAAGAAGTGCCCGTGCCAGTTATTGCTGCAGTGCATGGACACGCTCT
>JBBANI010000022.1:0-25729 GCA_040402015.1 Ilumatobacteraceae bacterium | reverse complement strand
GGGTATGGCAAGAAGTGCCCGTGCCAGTTATTGCTGCAGTGCATGGACACGCTCTCGGTGGCGGATGCCAAATTGCTCTTGGTGCAGACATGCGCTTCGCACATCCCGATACAAAGTTCAGTGTGCGCGAAACATATTGGGGTTTAGTGCCTGACATGGCAGGCACAGTGTTGCTGCAGGGTCTTGTTCGTCCAGACATCATGAAAGACATTGTGATGTCTGCTCGTATCTTTGATGGTCGCGAAGCACATGAAATTGGAGTGGTCACTCGTTTGTCTGACACCCCTCGCGAAGACGCCTTTGCTTATGCAGCAGAGATCTGCAAGCGCAGCCCAGACGCAGTGCGAGGCGCAAAGGAATTGCTCAATCGCATGACCCTTGATTTCGCCGCTACTCAGTTCGCAGCAGAGCGTCGCATCATTGGCAGCCTCGTTGGTGGCCATAATCAGCGTGAATCAGTGATGAGCGACTTCGAAAAGCGCGCTCCTGCCTACATCGACGCCAAGTAGGTCCAAAATCACACGGTGAGGGGCCGCCGGGCTCGGTAGTCTTGTACTTGCTCGGGCCAGCGTTGTCCCGGGAGAACACATTTTGATTCTCCGCCGTGCTTGCACGGTTCCTGTAAGGACTAAACGCTTATGAACCCAGATCTCCCGCTTGCCCACGGCTTGTATGACCCACGTTTCGAACACGACGCGTGTGGTGTGTCGTTCGTGGCAAATATCAAAGGTGTGCGCAGTCGCGAGATTGTAACGCTCGGTATCACTGCATTGTGCAACATGGAGCACCGCGGTGCAACGGGTGCAGAAGCAGACACGGGCGATGGTGCAGGAATCTTGATTCAAGTTCCTGATGCGTTCTTGCGCGCTGTCGTAGATTTTTCACTTCCAGTAGCTGGCGCGTATGCAGCCGGTTTGGTGTTCTTGCCAGCTGACCCCACGCGTGCCGCAGCCGCTGTTGCAACAGTTGAAAAAATCATGACTGAAGAAGGCTTGCGTCCGTTGGGTTGGCGTGATGTTCCGAATAATCCTGATTGTCTTGGTGCATCTGCTCGCGCAATGATGCCGATCATTCGCCAGTTCTTTGTTGATGATCCGGCTTGCGCGCAGGGTATTGATCTTGATCGCAAGATTTTTGTACCCCGTAAGCGAATTGAATCCGCACTTGTCGGCGACATGCGTACGTACTTCTCGTCTCTGTCATCACGCACATTGGTGTACAAGGGCATGTTCACAACTCCTGAACTTGGCGACTTCTTTCCTGACTTGTGGGATGAGCGCATGGAATCGTCCCTCGCGATGGTGCACAGTCGTTTCTCTACGAACACGTTCCCTTCTTGGCCGCTTGCGCATCCGTATCGCTACATCGCGCACAACGGTGAAATCAACACAGTGCAGGGCAACCGCAACTGGATGGCAACGCGCGAAGCACTGCTAGATAGCGACATGATTCCGGGGCTTGAGCGGGCTTTCCCAATTTGTTCGCCAGACATGAGTGACTCTGCAAGTTTCGACGAAGTGTTGGAACTATTGCATCTGTCTGGTCGTTCATTGCCACACGCTTTGTTGATGATGATTCCTGAGGCTTGGGAAAACAACGAGAACATGGACCCTGCAAAGCGCGCGTTCTATCGCTTCCATTCATCGTTGATGGAGCCGTGGGATGGTCCAGCAGATATTGCATTTACGGACGGAACACTGATTGGTGCAGTTCTTGACCGCAACGGATTACGTCCTGGACGCTATTGGGTTACGAATGACGACCTCGTTGTTCTTGCATCTGAAGCAGGTGTTCTTGATATTGAACCGTCGCGCATCATTCGTAAAGGTCGTTTGCAGCCAGGAAAGATGTTCCTTGTCGATACATCGCTTGGTCGTATTGTTGATGACGAAGAAATCAAGACAGATTTAGCTGCACAGCATCCGTACGAGACTTGGTTGACGGAAGGATTGACAGAGTTGTCGTCGTTGCCTGACCGAGAGCATGTGGTCTACAGCAATGACAGCGTGATACGACGCCAGCAGATGTTCGGTTACACAGAAGAAGAACTCAAGGTCATTCTTGGTCCGACCGCACGAACTGCGACTGAGCCACTTGGTTCCATGGGAACAGATACTCCGATAGCTGTCCTGTCAGACCGTTCGCGCTTGTTGTTTGATTACTTCCAGCAGTTGTTTGCACAGGTAACAAACCCACCACTCGATGCCATTCGTGAAGAGGTGGTGACGGCTATTGGGACAAGCATTGGGCCAGAAGCAAACTTGTTGGCTCCTGGACCAGAAAGTTGTCGTCAGCTTGTTTTGCCGTTCCCCATTATTGATAACGACGATTTAGCAAAGATCATTCATATCAATGATGACAACACGCATCAGCATCTTTCTGCTGCAGTGATCAGTGGTCTGTATCGCGTTGCCGATGGGGGCGCAGGCTTGCGTTCGGCTCTTGATGATGTTCGTGCAGAAGTAACTGAAGCAATCGTCAACGGCGCACGCATCATTGTGTTGTCAGACCGAAACTCAGACGAGGTGTTTGCGCCGATTCCATCTTTGTTACTGACAAGTGCAGTGCATCACCACCTCATTCGTGAGAAGCGCCGTACGCAAGTAGGAATGGTTGTGGAATGTGGCGATGCACGTGAAGTGCACCATATGGCGTTGTTGGTGGGCTTTGGTGCCGGTGCAATTAACCCGTACCTCGCATTTGAGACTGTTGAGAACATTATTTCGAACGACATGTACTTACTCGGCTCAATGGATCCGTTGAAGGCTGTGAAGAATTACATCAAGGCGTCTGGCAAGGGCATTCTGAAGGTCATGTCAAAGATGGGTGTTTCAACTGTTGCCTCATACACAGGTGCTCAGATTTTCGAAGCAATTGGTTTGTCTACTGAATTGGTAAACGAATTCTTTACAGGCACCGTGTCGCGTTTAGGTGGCATTGGTCTTGATGAGATTGCCGCCGAGGTTGCTACACGTCACGCCTTGGCGCACCCAACACGTCCTGATCTTCGTGCGCATCGCCGCATTGAACTGGGTGGCGAATACCAGTGGCGCCGTGAAGGGGAATACCACCTTTTTAATCCTGAGACTGTGTACCGCTTGCAGCACGCGACCCGTGCAGGTCGTTACGACGTGTTCAAGCAGTACTCACGTGACGTTGATGACCAGTCGGAACGTCTTGCAACATTGCGCGGATTGTTTCATCTGCGCACAGGTGACCGTCCGTCAATCTCTATGGATGAAGTAGAACCAGTGTCAGAAATTGTGAAGCGATTCTCGACTGGCGCAATGAGTTATGGCTCTATCTCTGCTGAAGCACATGAGAACCTTGCAATTGCAATGAACCGTTTAGGCGCCAAGAGCAACACCGGTGAGGGCGGAGAAGACCCTGAACGGTTCGTACCGATGGCTAATGGTGACTCAAAGCGTTCATCTATCAAGCAAGTCGCTTCTGGTCGCTTCGGTGTGACTAGCGAATACTTGGTGAATGCCGATGACTTGCAGATCAAAATGGCTCAGGGCGCAAAGCCTGGTGAAGGTGGACAGTTGCCTGGCTACAAAGTGAACCCAGCAGTTGCAAAGACGCGCCATTCGACTCCTGGGGTTGGTCTTATTAGTCCGCCTCCTCACCACGACATTTATTCCATTGAAGACTTGAAGCAATTGATTCATGACTTGAAGAACGCGAACCCATTGGCGCGCGTTCATGTGAAGTTGGTTGCCGAAGTTGGAATCGGCACAGTTGCTGCTGGTGTCAGTAAAGCAAAAGCTGACGTTGTGCTGATCTCAGGTCATGACGGCGGAACTGGTGCATCACCATTGACGTCGTTGAAGCACGCTGGCGCCCCGTGGGAACTTGGACTTGCTGAAGCTCAGCAGACCTTGATGTTGAATGGTTTGCGTGACCGAATTGTGGTGCAGGCAGACGGACAAATGAAAACTGGTCGTGATGTCATCATTGCAACGTTGCTCGGCGCAGAAGAGTTCGGTTTCGCTACAGCCCCACTAGTTGTGAGCGGGTGCATCATGATGCGCGCTTGCCATTTGGATACGTGCCCTGTGGGAATCGCAACGCAGAACCCTGAATTGCGCAAGCGGTTTAACGGCAAGCCCGAATTTGTTATGAACTTCTTTGAATACATCGCAGAAGAAGTTCGTGAGTATTTGGCCGAACTCGGTTTCCGTACGTTGAAAGAAGCCGTTGGTCACGTTGAATTGATCGATGCTGAGAAGGCTGTGAATCATTGGAAGGCTCAGGGTCTTGACATTTCGCCAATGCTTGTCGTTCCACAGAATCCGTATTCGTCAACTCCGTATATGTCTGTTGCTCAAGATCACGGACTTGCTGATGCTCTCGATAATCAATTGATTGCACTATCGAAGGCTGCACTTGCAGATGCGTCTCCAGTGTCTATCTCGTTGCCTATTCGTAACGTCAACCGAACTGTCGGAACAATGCTCGGTTATGAGATAACTAAGAAGTGGGGAGGTGATGGTTTGCAAGATGGCACTATCACTATCAACTTCACTGGCTCTGCTGGTCAAAGCTTCGGCGCGTTCGTACCATCGGGGGTTGACATGCGCCTCGAAGGCGACAGCAATGACTATTTGGGTAAGGGCTTATCCGGCGGTCGTATTGTGTTGCATCCACATCGTGATTCTCCATTTGTGGCTGAAGACAACGTGATTGCAGGCAATGTCATTGGCTACGGCGCCACCGGCGGTGAAATCTTTATTCGTGGCTTGGTCGGCGAGCGCTTCTGCGTTCGTAACTCTGGGGCAACTGCAGTTGTTGAAGGCGTCGGCGACCATGGTTGTGAATACATGACAGGCGGCAACGTTGTGGTTCTCGGCGCAACGGGGCGCAACTTCGCGGCCGGAATGTCGGGCGGTATCGCCTATGTCTATGACCCAAAGAATGAGTTCTCTGGAAAAGTGAACTACGAAATGGTGGAGCTTGAGACTGTTGTAGGCATTGATGCGGAATGGCTACGCACCACAATTGCGCGTCACCTCGAATTCACCGGATCAGCTGTGGCGCAGCGAGTCCTGAATGATTTTGACACTGAGGTCACACATTTCCGCAAGGTAATGCCGCGCGACTACAAATTGGTGCTCTCTGTTATGGCATCGGCTAAAGCAGATGGTTTAACAGAACAAGAAACGTCTGATCGAGTGATGGAGGCTGCTCGTGGGTGAGACAACAGGATTTCTGAAATGGGGTCGCAGTGGACCAACACGTCGACCAGTCGAACTTCGTTTGAAGGACTGGAAAGAGGTGTACGAACCTTTTGATGGTGAGATTCTTAAGAGTCAAGCTGGTCGTTGTATGGACTGCGGCATTCCGTTTTGTAACAACGGATGCCCACTTGGCAACCTCATTCCTGACTGGAACGACTTGGTGTATCGCGAACATTGGCACGAAGCCATTGAGCGCCTACATGCAACAAACAACTTTCCCGAATTCACAGGTCGTCTGTGCCCGGCTCCGTGTGAATCAGCGTGTGTGCTTGGTATCAACCAGGACCCCGTGAATATCAAACAAGTAGAAGTGTCAATTATCGATCGCGCATGGGCTGAAGGGTGGGTCACCCCACAGGTTCCTTCGTTGCAGACGGGTAAGCGCGTTGCGATTATCGGTAGTGGGCCAGCAGGTCTTGCAACTGCTCAACAGTTAACTCGTGCCGGACACTCTGTCGTTGTTCTCGAACGTGCTGACCGCATTGGTGGACTATTGCGCTACGGAATTCCTGAATTCAAAATGGAAAAGAGCCACCTGGATCGTCGACTCGAGCAGATGCGCGAAGAGGGAACCGAATTTCGCACTAACGCCGATGTTGGTGGATCAGTTGACATGGAAATCCTTCGTGCATCGCACGACGTGATTGTGCTTGCATGTGGCGCGACGTCATGGCGTGATCTTCCGATTCCTGGCCGTGATCTTCACGGTGTGTACCAGGCAATGGAATACCTACCAATGGCAAACAAAGTGCAAGAGGGCGATGATGTGTCGCATCAAATAGATGCCAAGGGAAAGAACGTTGTCATTATTGGCGGTGGCGATACAGGTGCTGACTGTTTAGGAACAGCGTTGCGTCAAGGCGCCATGCAAGTTATTCAACTTGAGATCATGGCTCGTCCTCCAGAGACTCGCTCTGCTGGTAACCCATGGCCGCAGTACAGCATGGTTTATCGTACGTCTTCAGCTCATGAAGAAGGTGGTGAACGGATTTTCAGCGTCAACACCGAACGTTTTGTTGATGACGGAAATGGAAACGTGCGCGCACTGTTGATACATGAAGTGGAAATAATCGATGGTCGATTCGTAAAGAAAGAAGGAACCGAGACTGAGATTCCCGCTGACCTTGTGTTTCTTGCAATGGGCTTTGTTGGTCCTGACAAGGGTTCCTGGCTTGGTCAGTTGGGTGTCAACCTTGATGAACGGGGCAATATCGCCCGCGATCATGAGTACCAGACAAACGTTCCTGGCATTTTTGTGGCAGGCGACATGGGTCGTGGACAAAGCCTCATTGTGTGGGCTATTGCTGAAGGCCGTGCATGTGCAGCTGGCGTTGACACCTATCTCATGGGTGAGACATCGTTACCGTCACCAATCCTTCCCACCGAGCGACCCCTGATGTGACACTGGTAGTGACGAAGCGTCACCCTTTGGGCCCTCTCAGGCTCTACTGTTGATTTCTGTGTTAAGAGGTCGCATCAATTCAAACTCAAAGTACGTATCGCGCGGGTTGCCTTTCGTCATGATTGCTGCTTTTGTTTTTGCATCTTGCGGGGGAGACACATTAGGTGTAGCGACGACTGTTGTGAACGTAACGCCCACCAACTTTGCAACTATTCCACCTGTTGCAAGCACGTTGCCTGGTCCAACCTCCACATTGCCGTCTAACGCAGTCGGTGCAGAAACGGTGTACACGGTTGTTGCAGGCGATTCGCCAATTGCTGTTGCTAATAAGTTCGGTATTTCACTCACAACATTGTTGGCGTACAACGCAATGGTGAGCCCGGCGCAGTTTCCTTACCCTGGCCAAACATTGCGGATACCACCACAAGCGGTAGTTGCGCCTGTTGATCCCAATGCAACACCGGCAAATCCGGCTACGCCGGGAGTTACTAATGCACCGGCTGCGCCAGTCGGCCCTGGTTGCGGTACTCGGCCTGCTGGTACGTACACCATCGCCGCAAATGACTCGTTTTACAGAATTCAGAAAAATTTCTGCGTTTCGCTCGGTTCGTTATTGACTGCAAATAATTGGCCGGATAGCAGTCAATTGTTGTTACCTGGTCAAGTAATAAACATTCCTGCCGCAGGCAGCTAGTGCGTCGTATTACGCTTGCGTCGACCGTGACGTTCTAGTGAATGATCAATCAGTTCGTCGATGAGGTCGGAGTAGGCCAAACCTGAGGCCGCCCACAACTTCGGGTACATCGATATTGGTGTGAAGCCGGGAATTGTGTTTATTTCGTTACAGAGAAAACCACGACCATTTTCTTCAAAGAAGAAATCAACGCGCGCCATTCCCTCACAATGCAACGCTTCGTAGGCTGCAATTGCTAACGCACGAACAGCATCAGATTGTTCAGATGTAAGTCGTGCTGGAATATTCAGAGTCGCAGCATCGGTGACGTATTTGTCTTCGTAGTCGTAGAAGTCATTGCCAGGAGTTATTTCACCAGCAACTGAAGCACGAGGAGTGCGGTTACCAATAACTGCAACTTCAATTTCTCTTCCGACTATTGCTTCCTCACAGACAATCCACTGGTCATAGGAAGCAGCGAGCTGTACCGCTGCGCCAAGTTCATCCAGGTCATGAGCTTTTGAAACACCAACGGATGATCCCATGTTGGCTGGCTTCACGAACATCGGAAAGCCAAGAGAAAGAACAACGCCGTTCAGGCTGTTTGGTGTAACTGTGTCTTCACGCAATATGACATGTCGTGCTTGTGGAATTCCCGCGTGTGCAAAAAGAGACTTCGACATGCCTTTGTCCATTGCAACTGCGCTCGCTAAGACCGCGCTACCGACATAGGGAAGATCGAGCATTTCCAGGAGCCCCTGAATTGTCCCATCTTCGCCGAGTGGACCATGGAGGAGAGGCATCACAACGATGGGGCCAGATTCGGCCAACAGGGAAACAACTGTTGATGTGGTCATTGTTCCTGCAGCAATCAGATGAGTTGGTACTGATGCAGGGTCAACACCACCGTGAGGTAGTTCGGCCATATCAGGCAGGTGCCATCTTCCGTCGCGGGCAATGCCAACAGGCACTGTGCGGTAGGTGTCGGGGTTCGCTGCGCGAAGGACATGAGCTGCGGTCACACAACTCACGTCATGTTCTGCTGATTGCCCACCAAAAATAACCACAAGGGTGGTGCGCCGGTCGGTGGTGTCCATCGGTAAGACGGTACTCGCCACTAGGGTCGTTCCATGCTCATCACCGCCTCTGAAGTGGCGTCAGTTGCTCACGGAACACTTGTGGGGCTTGATTGTGAGGCACAAGGCATTGCTTTTGATTCTCGAACCCTGCGCTACGGCCAAGCATTTGTGGCATTGAGTGGTGATGCAGATGGTCATGATTATCTTGCAGCTGCCGCTGCCGCCGCTGCACCATTTGCCATCGTGCAGCGAGGAAAATCTATCGATGATTTGACATGTGTCGAAGTTGATAATTGTGATGCAGCACTAACCGCAATTGGTCGCCATTGTCGTGATCGTCTCGCAACAACTCTTGACGGTCGAGTCATTGGTATTACTGGTTCGGTCGGAAAGACCAGCACGAAAGATTTAGTTCTGGCTGTTTTGCGATCGCAGTACACGAATGCACACGGACCTGAGAAGTCATTGAACAACGACATCGGAGTACCGGTCACGATTGTCAATGCACCAGAAGCGTGCGAGGCTTTGGTGTTGGAGATGGGAATGCGCGCCCTCGGTGAAATTGCCAAATTGTGCGACGTTGGTCATCCGCAGATTGGCGTCATTACCGAAGTTGGCGATGCACATAGCGAGCGAGTGGGTGGAATCGAAGGAGTAGTTCGTGCCAAAGCTGAGCTGCTCCACGCCCTCCCGCAATCCGGGATCGCGATTGTTAATTCTGACTCTGTCAATGCAATGAAAACTGTGCACAACATATCTGCGCGCGTCGTGACCTTTGGGTCATCTGAAACTGCGGCAGTTCGCTGGGAGATTGTCTCGTCGGATGAACGCGGGTTTTGCACGGTGCGTTTTACAGCGGGTGACGAAAGCGCAGTTGGTATTGTTCCATTACCGGGAATTCATATGGCTTCAAATGCTGCTTCAGCAGTTGCAGTTGGCATTACATGTGGAATTGGAATTGCACAGTGTGTGGAGGCGCTTTCGAATACGCAAAGTGCCAGCCAACGCATGCAATGGGTTGTTGGTCGTCATGGAATTCGTATTCTTGATGATTCCTATAACGCAAACCCAGTGTCAGTTGCTGCTGCATTACGTACGGTGGCAGATACTCCGGCCAAGCAGAGATACGCAGTGTTGGGGGTTATGGCTGAGGTGCTTCACTCAGAAGTGGCTCATCAAGAGATAGCAACGTTGTGTCGGCAATTAAGAATTGAATTGCTTGCTCTTGAGACTGATCTGTACGGAACAAGCGCATTGTCGCTATCTGACATCGCAAACATCTTGAAAGGTCTTGATTTAAATACTGTTGTGCTTGTGAAGGGGTCGCGCGTTGCGGCAACCGAACGAGTTGTTCAAGTTTTAGTACCCTAAGAGTCGACGAGCTGGTCGATCTTTTCAATATTGCAGGACCACGCAAGAAACAGTGCCCAAGCCGCACCAAACAATAAAACTGGGCGTGAACCGACTCGGTCCATGATTGGTCCGAATATCAAGTTGCCAATTGGGATTGTCCCACCAAAGGCCATAAACCACAACGACAAAACACGAGCACGAATCTCCAGCTCAAGGCGACTTTGCAAAATCGTCATGAGAGCAGTTGTCGTTGAAAAATATGATGCTCCGAGAAAAAACCCAGTGATGAACGCAAGTGGAGTGGTGCGCACAGAAGCAAATGCGGTCATGAATATTGCAAAACAAACAAACCCTCCGCGTGCGGCTTTTCTCTTGTCAACTCCTGCTAGCACAGTGCCAATTGCAAGTGCTCCGAACATCGCCCCAAGTCCCCATGTGGCGTAGAGCCATTTGTACACGGTCGTGCGTGGTTGGATATCAAATGTGAGGTCAGCAACAGCGGGGAATAATCCGACAAAAGGGAGACTAAAGAGCGAAAATGAAAACATAGTTACAAGTAACCTGCGCAGCACAGGGCGGGCGCGCGCTGTGCGAATTCCCAGGGTTAATGATTGCCACCCAGATTCTTGAGTGCGTTTTGCCGTCGGTAGCGCAATGCGAATTACCGCTGACATCACAATCAGATATGTGCAGGAGTTGATAAAAAACACCTGCGAGGTAGTGACACCCCAGTGCATCAATAGTGCAGCGAGGATTGGGCCAACTACTCGCGAGCCATTGATTGACGTAGACGACAGGCTGATGGATCCGCCAAGGTCCTCTGGGCGTACAAGGCTTGGCAAGACCGCAGAAAATGCAGGAGCATTAAACGAATTGCCAATGCCGACTGTGAGTTGCGCGCAAAACAGAAGTGCAATTGAACTATCGACGGAAGTAAGGATTCCTAACAGGACAGACCCTGCCATCTGGATGCATTGTGCAAATATCAGCCAATTGCGGCGGTTAAATTTGTCGGCCATCACCCCTGCAGGAATGGACAAAAGTAGCAAAGGTCCCAATTGGGCAAAAGTGAAAAAGGCCACCGTCGAGGCACTGCCGGTTCGAGAATAAATGTAAGCCGGCAAGATCACCTGCTGCATCCACACTCCGATGCTTGACAGAAAACTGCTGATCCACATCACACGGAAATCCCGGTAACTCAGCGCCGCGCTGATGGTGCCAGGTTTGCGGTCTGTGCGATCTGGTTTGGGAGAAGTGTTCATAGGGGACGGTTCGACGCTACTTCTCGCGGCATGCGTCTGGCGTGTTGGTCCACGCGCACGGGTCTGATTGTGACAATAATGACAGAGTGCAAATAGATACACCCACCACAGTGACGTCCGAAACGACCAACGCTGATAGTTGCCGTACTCGGTACGGCACATTCGCTGAGTGTCCGTTATGTACCGGTGATCTCACGCCGGAACATGCGCACTTCAAATGTCGTACCTGCGGTTGGCGTGATAGTTGCTGTGACTAGCGCGACGGAGTGAATTTCACTGGAAGCGACGCTGGCCCAAAAATGCCAACGCCAGAGGGTTTGTAGACAACGGGACCATCAAGTTCTAAGTTCAGCATTCGTTGCGACAACACCGTGAATGCCTCTTGCAGTTCCGCGCGAGCAAGTGACGCTCCGAGGCAATAGTGAATACCAGCGCCCAGCGATAAATGTGGTTGCCCAACTGGCTCACGCGTGATGTCGAAAGTTTCTGGTGCAGGAAAGACTGACGAATCGTAATTTCCGGTGCTCATAGATGTGCTCATGAAAGTTCCCTTCGGGAAAAGCACTCCGTTGTATTCAATATCTTCCGATGCAAATCGAATGGTGCCGCCAACTGCTCCAGAAAAACGCAGTACTTCTTCAACTGCGCGTTGTGCAAGTGAGGGGTCCTTGCCAAGCAGTGCCCACTGCTCCGGATATTCGGCAAACAGGGCGAGTGCAAGACCTAATTGATTTCGTGTGGTATCAGTACCGCCCACAATGACAGCGTCCACCATCATTGTGAGTTCTTCTGTATTGAGTTTGTCGCCAGCCTCTTCGGCTGCGATGAGATCAGTGATGAGGTCATCAGCTGGCACACTTCTGCGCTTCTCAATGAGTCCTTCGGTGTACTTTTCAAGTTCTTGTTGCGCGGCAAGAAAGACCGGCATATTTTCTGCTAAATTTTCGCTGAAAATCAGCAAGATTTCAGTGGCAAGTCGACTAAAAAGTTTCCAGTCTTCTTTCGGTGCACCCAACAACTCACAAATAATGGGAATGGGGTACGGCTCGCAGATGTCACTCACCACTTCGGCTGTGCCGGAAGCAGTGAATGGATCAAGAAGTGAATTCACGGTCTCACGCATAAATGGGCGAAGTCGGTCAGCACTGCGCGGTGAGAATGCTGGTGCAACGAGGCGTCGCAAGCGAACATGCACGTCGCCTTCTGCGTTCAAGATAGAAACGCGGCGACGACCGAGGAATGCTTCGTCGGTAATGCCTTGCAGTTGCGCAATCATGCCAGTGGCTGAGTGCCATCTCTTGTCGCGCAGAATTCCCATGACCGATTCATAGGTCAGGACTGAATACCCAATATCGGTGCGTGCGAGCCAACTGTCTTTGGCAATCTCTCGCAGTAGTGCATGACGATCTGATCTTTGCTGGTCAATAATGAGTGGGGCTTTGGGGATTTGTAGGTCAGTTGCAAGCGATGCCATCGCTACAACCTATTCCCTGACAGCGTCTCGCGGCGTAACGAACGGTAGGGAGAGAGCAGTTGCTACTGCCTCGTAGGTCACATGACCGTGATGTGTGCTGAGCCCGTGTGCAAGAGCAGGATTCTTTTCAACAGCCCTTCGCGCGCCACTTCGAGCGATTTCTAATTGATACGGCAACGTAACGTTTGTCAGTGCATACGTACTGGTGTGAGAAACGGCGCCAGGCATATTGCCTACCGCGTAATGCACGACACCGTGTTGCACGTACACGGGGTCAGTGTGTGTGGTCTCGTGTGTGGTTTCGATGCATCCGCCTTGGTCTACTGCCACGTCAACAATGACAGCGCCTCGCTTCATTGACCGAACCATGTCTTCGCTCACAACTACCGGCGCTCTACCACCTGCAACTAACACGGCTCCGATAACAAGGTCTGCATCCAGCACGCTTCGTTCAATGGAACCGCGGTTTGATGCGAGAGTGGAAATTCTGCCCCGGTGAATCTGGTCTACGTAACGCAAGCGATCAATATTCTTGTCAATCAAAATTACTTCTGCTTCCATGCCTGCTGCAATCCACGCAGCATTCCAGCCGACATTTCCAGCGCCGAGCACAACAACCTTGGCGGGCCGCACTCCGGGCGCGCCACCCATCAATACTCCGCGTCCACCATTGTGTGATTCCAAGAAGTGCGCTCCCATTTGCGGTGCCAATCGGCCCGCCACTTCGCTCATTGGTGCGAGCAACGGCAGTGAGGCATCTGGCATTTGTACTGTCTCGTATGCGAACGATGTGGTGCCAGCGGTAATGAGTGCTTTAGCAACATCCGGGTATGCAGCTAAATGCAAGTACGTAAACAACGTGAGGTCGCGGCGAAGGAAACCGAATTCTTCTTTCTTTGGTTCTTTAACCTTCACCACCATCGGCTGCGCCCACGCGTCAGCAGCGGTAGGAACAATTGTCGCTCCAGCTGCAACAAAATCAGAATCTGAAATAGAGGCACCTTCGCCAGCGCCAGTCTCCACGCACACGGCTATGCCGTACCGCTCGCATTCTCTGACACCGTCCGGAGTCATCGCCACTCGACCTTCAGCGACCTTTACTTCTCGGGGAACTCCAATAGAAAGGATTTCTGTCATACCAGTAGGTATATCTCACTAATTGGGTGGAGTGTGGACGCTATGGTCCGATTTGTGGAATCCTTAGAACATGAAGAGTTTCAAGAACTTTATTAATGGTGAATATGTCGATGCGAGTGATGGTCAGACAACCGCCATTATCGACCCGTCTACTGGACAGCAATACGGTGAGGCAGCCCTGAGTGGAGCAGCAGATGTTGACCGTGCCATGAAGGCGGCAGCGCATGCGTTCAAGTCATGGGGTCAAACAACCCCGTCGGAACGTTCGTTGGCGTTGTATCGCATTGCCGACGCGATCGAGGCACGAGCAGATGAAATTGTCGCTGCTGAAGTCGAGAATACAGGTAAGCCGATTGCGCTCACCATGAGCGAAGAGATCCCTCCTATGGTTGACCAGATTCGTTTCTTTGCTGGTGCTGCGCGAATGTTGGAAGGTAAAGCAACTGCTGAGTACATGGCAAACATGACATCAATGATTCGTCGTGAACCAATTGGTGTGTGTGCACAGGTGGCACCGTGGAATTATCCGATGATGATGGCCGTCTGGAAGTTTGCGCCAGCGATTGCTGCAGGTAACGCGGTGGTGTTGAAGCCGTCTGATACGACTCCCGCATCAACAACCCTGCTTGCCGAAATCGCAGCGGAGTTTTTGCCAGCAGGAGTACTGAACGTCATTTGTGGTGATCGTGATACTGGTCGAGCAATGGTGACTCATGACATTCCTTCCATGGTGTCTGTAACCGGATCTGTTCGCGCTGGTATTGAAGTAGCCGAAGCTGCTGCAAAAAGTTTGAAGCGAGTGCATCTTGAACTTGGTGGTAAGGCCCCAGTAATTGTGTTTGATGATGCTGATATTGAAGCGGCGGCTGCCGGTATTGCTGCAGCTGGATATTTCAATGCTGGACAAGATTGCACGGCGGCAACACGAGTGGTGTGTGGCCCGAAGATTTATGCCGAGTTCGTAGCCGCACTTGCAGAGCAAGCTGCTGCCACACGTACAGGAGGCCCGAAAGATCTTGAAGCCGCCTTTGGTCCCTTGAATAATCAGAGTCAACTCGTTCGCGTTGCGGGGTTTGTTGATCGCACACCGAAGCATGCGCGTGTTGTGACGGGTGGAGAACGTCAAGGTAACGACGGTTACTTTTTTACGCCAACTGTCATTGCTGACCTAAAGCAAGACGATGAAATGATTCAGAACGAAATTTTCGGACCAGTCATTACGGTGCAGCGATTCTCTGATGAAGATGAAGCGTTGCGTTGGGCGAACGGTGTTGAGTACGGGCTTGCGTCATCTGTATGGACTCGTGACTTCGGTCGTGCAATGCGTATGGCTAAGCATCTTGATTTTGGTTGTGTATGGATCAATACGCACATTCCAGTTGTAGCTGAAATGCCGCACGGTGGATACAAAAAGTCGGGATACGGCAAAGATTTGTCTGCATATGCACTCGATGACTACACGCGCATCAAGCATGTGATGGCAAACCTAGAGAGTTAAGTCGTTTTACCGGTTCTGGTACTGACGCCAGGCTTCGGTGAAAACTGTGGTCAGTGTTGACCGAATAAATTCAAGTTCTTGCTCGCCACATACGAGCGTGGGTGACAGCACGATAACTGGGTCTGCGCGGTCATCTGCACGACAGATAAGCCCAGCGTCATAAATCATCGGTGAGACAACGGTGCGTAAAAGCCATTCGCTCTCTTCGTCAGAGAATGTCTCGCCAGTTTCGGCATCCCGAACTAATTCAGCGACCCGGAAATAACCGCACCCTCTTACGTCGCCAACAATTGGTAATTCGCCAAGAGATGCCATCACGTCGTCGAACAATGGTTCGTGACGCAATACATTGCCGCATAGGTCTTCACGTTCAAGTACGTCGATGTTGGCAAGCGCTACTGCACAACTGACAGGGTGTCCACCGAAAGTGTGCCCATGCAAGAAGACATTGTTTCGGTCCTCAAGGAATGGTGCAGCAATGGCATCGCTGACGAGAACCCCGCCAAGGGGGGAGTAACCACTAGTGACGCCCTTGGCAAAGGTGATCATGTCTGGTTGGTAACCGAATCTGTCAGAGCCGAACATGTGGCCAAGTCGGCCAAATGCGCAAATGACTTCGTCCGACACAAGGAGGATTCCGTATTTAGTGCACGTTTCGCGAACACGCTTCCAATATCCATCTGGCGGTACTAAAGCGCCGCCTGTGTTTTGCACGGGTTCCATAATCACCATTGCGATGGTGTCTGGGCCTTCTTCAAGAATGCGACGTTCTAAATCATCGGCACAATCAAGCGTGCACGCGTCGAGTTGAGAACAAGTACCGCACCGATAATGGTTCGTGTTGCGAATCTTTAATGCGTTCGGAAGAAGAGGTTCGAAGGGTTCACGCAATGCTTGAATGCCGGTGATGGAAAGCGCACCCATTGATGTGCCGTGATACGAGTAGTCGCGACTGATGACTTTGCGGCGCTGAGGTTGTCCGATGATTGAGAAGTATTGAATGGCCAGTTTCCATGCCGCTTCAACCGCTTCACCACCGCTGGTAGTAAAAAAGACGCGGTTGAGATTGCCGGGCGCAAGGTCAGCCAATTTGCCTGCAAGTCGAGCTGCTGGTTCCGTTGCGTAGTTCCAGATTGGGAAATATGCGAGCTTCTCGGTCTGTGCACGAGCTGCATCTGCAAGTTCTGTGCGTCCATGACCGATGTTGACAGTGAAGAGGCCGCTGAGACCATCGAGATACTTGAGTCCTTGTGCGTCGTACACATAGGCGCCTTCGCCGCGATCGATAATGGGGAGCCCATCTCGCTGAACGCCAGCGAGGCGAGTGAAGTGGCCCCAGAGATGACGTTGAGCGAGGTGCTCAATCTCATCGAAATCGAAGGGGTCCATATATGAAGACTAGATTGCGGCCTCGTGACATGAACAGTGAATTGCGGCCTCATGATTCCGCTACAGCGGTTCAAGTTGCCTATGATTTGAATGGCACGCAAAGGGGAGGTCCAGTGGCAGATGAGCGCGGATCAGTAGAACTCGTCAATGTGACGAAGAAATACGGCGACATGGTCGCTGTTGACTCCATGAACCTTTCAGTTCATCCAGGTGAGTTCTTGTCGTTGCTCGGTCCCAGTGGATGCGGGAAAACAACAACATTGCGCATGCTTGCGGGTTTTGAACAACCAAACTCCGGTCATATTCGTATCAACGGATTAGAAGTGCAGAACATTCCGCCGTACAAGCGCGAAGTCAACACTGTTTTTCAGCATTACGCGTTGTTTCCACACATGACTGTTGCCGAAAATGTGGCATATGGGCTGAAGCAATCAGGCACACCAAAGAGTGAAGTTGCAGCTCGCGTTGCTGAGGCTCTTGACATGGTGCAGATGTCAAAACTTGCTGAGCGTCAGCCTCGTCAAATGTCTGGTGGCCAGCAGCAGCGAGTCGCTGTTGCTCGCGCACTGGTGAATCGCCCCAGCGTTTTACTTCTCGACGAACCACTCGGCGCTCTTGACCGCAAATTGCGTGAAGAGATGCAGATCGAGTTAAAGCTTCTGCAGAGTCGTCTCGGAATCACATTTGTATTTGTGACTCACGACCAAGAAGAAGCAATGTCCATGTCGGACCGCATCGCAATCATGCTCGACGGCCACATTGAACAACTCGGTGATCCCGAAACTGTGTACGAACATCCGTCGTCAGCATTCGTGGCGGGGTTCATTGGTCGAAACAATTTCTGGACCGGCGTAGCAACGGAAGATGGTGCCATTGCAGATGACGGCACTGTGTTTATTGCGTCACGCCCTGAGGAAGATGTGCCCAATGGTGAAGACACCCTGTCGGCAGTTCGCCCAGAGTGCATGGTGCTGACATCGGAACGCCCGCAACAGGCTCACAATGTGGTGCAAGCACGGGTGTCTGGAATCTCACACTTTGGTGATGTGTTGCAGTATGTGGTTACCGCCGGAGATCGCGACCTCATCGTTATGTCACCGCGCACCAGCACCAACCGCCCAGCGTTGGGCGACTCTGTCTGGTGCTCGTGGGCACCTGAAGAGGTGTATCTTTTCTCGGCCCGCCAAGCCGGGGTAGTTATGGCGGAGCCCCACAACGACTAGACCGCCAGGGAACACCAGTCCACGGACTAGGTTGTCCCTTGTAACGAATCTCTAACAACTAAACACCAAGGAGAAATCACATGACACAGGAACTTCGAATTCTTGCCCCAGATAGCTTTCGCGACAAACTAAACCGTCGCGCGTTTATCAAAGCGGGTACCGCAACTGCTGGTATGGCAGTGGTGCTGATGGCGTGTGGCGGATCAGATTCTGATTCTCCCGATACCACTGCAGCTGCTGGTGACGCAGCAAAAGAAGCGTCAGGTGACTGGAGCCGCGTGATCAATAAGAGCTCAGGCACATTGGCGATGTACACATGGGGCGACTACGACGACCCAGCATTAGTTGGAGCACTTGCTGAATCAAGTCTTGGTGTAAAAATGAAAGTTGACTACTTCGGTAGCAACGAAGATCTCATCACCAAGTTGTCAGCAGGCGGCGGCAAGAGCAGCGGTTTCGACATCGTTGTTCCAACTGGGCCGTACATCGTGCAGATGGTGCAAAAGGGTCTCATTGAGAAGTTCGACAAGACTCTTCTTCCCAACATGGTCAATGTTGACCCTGCCTTCCTCAGTCAATCATGGGACAAGAACAACGAATACTCAGTGTGTAAGAACTGGGGCACCACTGGTTTCTTCTACGACACCACCAAGATCAAAAAAGAACTCAATACGTGGCAAGACTTTCTTGATGCATGCATGGGCGAAGCAAGTGGTCAGTGCTCAGTAATCGATGCTGCTCCGAACTATGCAGGTCCATATTTCTGGGCAAATGGAATCGACTGGAATACAGAAGATAAGGCATCACTTGATGCTGCAGAAAAGTTCCTCGTTGACGAGCTTGCTCAGCACGTCAAGGCTTTTGACAGCTACCCAAGTACCAAGTTGGCTGAAGGCGCGTACACCTTGGCTATGGCATGGAATGGTGATGCACGTCAGGCGTACTCCCGCATTAAAGATGCAGGTGGCACGCCAGAGAATTGGCGTTGGGTTCTTGGAGCTCCCGACACTGAACTATTCATGGACACCTTCTGTATTGCTGCCGGATCTCCCAATGCCGAAGCTGCGCATGCGTGGATCAACTGGATTCTCATTCCTGAGAACTCCATCACGGATCTTGAATACCACGGGTATCACACCGGCATGAAGGAAATGGAACAGCTCATCACTGAGTTGTCTCCAGATCTTGTTAAAGGAGACATGATTTTCTTCAAGTCTGAAGAAGTAGAGACCATGCACACGCAAATCTTGAATACTTCAATTGACCGCTTGGTCGACATTTTGAATAAAGCTAAAGCCAAGGCTGGAGCCTGATAAGGGTGACCGCACTGGTCGCAACTACCTATCGCAAACGGCTGCGAGCCCCAAAGTTCGCACTCGCCCTACCGTCGATTATCTGGTACCTGCTGTTTTTTGCTGTACCGATTGCTTTCATTGTCGTATATAGCTTTGCCGCAAAGGATGGGTCAAAGTTAATTCCCGTTGATTACAGCAATTTGTCGGGTGCGAACTATTCAAACGTTTTCGACGAGACATTCTTTAAGGTTTTCAAGTCAACATTACGAATATCAACCATCGCGACAATCGGGTGTTTGGTTATTGGTTTGCCCGTTGCGTATTTTGCTGCGTTCAAGGTCCCAGAAAAATGGAAAGCGATCATTCTCGCTTTAGTGGTGGTCCCTAGCTTTACTAGCTTCCTGATTCGCACTGTTGCATGGCGTATTCCGCTAGCGCCGAATGGCTTCTTTTCGAAGTGGCTCGTTGATATGGGCTGGATCGGAACACAGGGAATTCAAATACTTGAGACGCCCCTTGCAGTGCAGGTTGCAATCATTTACAACTATCTCGGTTTCATGATTTTGCCACTGTTCGTTGCACTAGATCGAATAGATATTCGCATGCGCGAAGCGAGCAAAGACTTAGGTGCTGGGCGAGTTGCAACCTTCTTTGGCGTCACGTTGCCACTTGCTGGTCCTGGCATTATTGCTGGCGTTCTGTTGACGTTCATTCCGATGTGTGGTGATTACGTCACAGCCACTGTTCTTGGTGGCGCAAAAGGAAACATGATCGGTTCGATGATCGCATCACAATTCAGTGGCGCTCAAAACTGGCCGCTTGGTTCGGCAATGGCAATTCTGATGATTGGCGCAGTGTTGCTTTCTATGGTTGTGGGTGCAGGCATTGTGTGGCTGATCACGTGGGTCCTAAAACACCCAACTTCAATTTCGATTCGAATCAAACATTCGTTTCAGGAACGTTCTGTCAGTCGTACACGAGAAGGAAAGGCAACGTTGTTCAAGTTTGATGTTTTGCCGATTGCATTGACTATGTGGACCGCTCTTGTCTTGGTGTTCTTGTTTATACCAATTGTGCTCGTGGTGTTCCATTCATTCAACGGTGGAAGCTCCTTCACTATTTGGTCAGGCAATGCTGGAGTCAAGTGGTGGGATGAACTATTTGATGGTTCAGTTGCTTGGGCAGTTTTAGTTCGTTTTGTGGCCTTGTTCGTTGTTTCCGTGGTTGCTCGCAATGTATTGATGCGCACGACAAAGATCTCTCGTCGCCTCTTGAATTGGTCAGGTCCAGTTGCATTCTTGTTGGCTTTTGTTATCAACGGAATGTCAACGAACTGGTTTGAAACTGTGTTTGACTTTGCAAGCATTGGCGATGCCATTCGCAACTCCTTTATCGCTGCGTTCGGTGCAACGATTTTGGCGGTCATATTTGGTGGCTTGGCTGGTGTAGCGCTGGCACGCCGTCCTGGTATTTGGACCAAAGTTTTTATGGCAACAGTGTTTCTTATTCTCGTGACGCCTGAAATCATGGATGCCATCGCACTAGCAACATGGTTTCCACGTGTCGCAGATTTTCCCATCATCGGTTACCCATTTAAGAATGGCTGGGGGCCGTTCAATGGAGGCATGAACAAACTGTGGGTCGGTCAGTCGCTGTATGCCAGTGCGGTTGTCACACTCATTGTTCGTGCTCGACTTGCTGGACTCGATGAAGCACTAGAAGAAGCCGCGGCAGATCTTGGTGCGACTCCTGCTCGTGCTTTCAGACAAATAACTCTGCCACTGATTTCGTCAGCTCTCATTGCTGGTGGATTGTTGTCGTTTACGTTGTGTCTTGACAACGCAGTTATTTCAACATTGATTAGTGAGGCTGGTTCTACAACGTTCCCTGTGGCACTGCTTGGTGCAACTCGTAGCACTATTAAGCCATTCTGGGGTGTAGGAGCTGTAATTCTGTTCTGCGTCACTCTGGGTGCACTGTGGTTCGTCACAGTCGTATTGCGCCGGTCCGGTAGTTCGTCAAGCGAAATCGCTGCCACGCTTGCTGGTAGTTGACGTAGCGTTATACGTGTATGGAACCTCCGAGTAGTCGCGCAATAGCTGTACAGCCAGCCACTTCACCCGAGTGGGTGCGCGATGCTGTAATTGCTGGTGGTGGACACATTGTTGAACCTGCCGACGCTTCAGCAATTGTGTGGACTGCAGCTCGAAATGCATCTGGCTTGCGTGAAATCCTGGATGCGAACGATCATCTTGAATGGGTGCAAGTTCCGTTTGCAGGAATCGAGAACTTTGTTCCCATACTCGACGATGATCGCATCTGGACATGTGGCAAGGGCGTCTATGCCGAGCCAGTCGCCGAACATGCTTTGGCTTTGGCTCTTACCGGTATGCGACACATTGCAGGGTACTCACGGGCCATGCAATGGACTGGTCCCGCTGGCCGCAACTTGCTGGGGGCTGCAGTCACCATTGTTGGTGGAGGTGGAATTACTGAGTCTTTGGTTCGATTGCTCACTCCCTTTCAATGCAGTATCACTGTGGTGCGCAGAAATGTGGAAGATATTGATGGCGCAGACACGGTCGTTGGGCAAGAACATCTCGTTGATGCGTTGGTCGGTGCTGATGTCGTATTTTTGGCGCTGTCGCTGACACCAGAGACTGTCGGATTGATTGGCAAGCCAGAACTTGAAGTGATGGAACCACATGCGTGGATTATCAATGTTGCGCGCGGCGGCCATATCGTCACAGACGACTTGGTGTGGGCATTAGAAAATAATGTGATTGGGGGAGCGGCTCTCGATGTAACAGACCCTGAGCCTTTGCCAGAGAATCATCCGTTATGGTCGCTTCCAAATTGCATCATCACGCCACACGTAGGAAACACGCCGGAGATGGCGGTGCCATTGTTGTCCGCTCGCATTACGGAAAATGTAAAACAGTTCATCAACGGTGAGCCCCTTATCGGACTCGTTGATGTGCGTCATGGGTACTGACAGAACCCACTACCAAGTTCTCGGTGTCTCTACGGGAGCGAGCACCGATGAAATTCGACGTGCGTATCGAGAACGGATGCGAGCAATTCACCCCGATGTGAATGAGAAGTCGGCGAATGATTCACAGCGAATGACTGAAATAAATTTGGCGTGGAAAACATTGTCTAGCCCTCAGTTGCGACGAGCGTACGATGCTTCAGTTTTTGTCTCAAATTCTTCATTTGTGAACAGCGGCTCGGGAATTACTGAGCCCGTCATCTCGTACACCCCCGCTCGATTCCCGTGGCGAGCAATGGTGATTGCCAGTGTCGTTGGTGCAGTGTTGGTGTTGATCGCTCATGCCATGACATCACCAGGTGTGCCTCGTCCGATTGACCAGTTATTGTCCGCTGGCTCGTGTGTCAATATTGACTCCTCCCTTTCAGCAGTGGAAATTTCTTGCACTCAACCTCATGATGCCGTTGTGGAGCAACTGATCGCTATTGACCGATCATGCCCACTTGAGATGGGTCAGTTCAAAGACCGTCAAGGTATGGGTGTTGCATGTGTCCTGCCGGCACGGCCAGTGCCAGGCGTGCAATTGCCAGGACTACCTGGGTAACTACAGACCTCTGTGCTGGTAGTTCGTAGGGAAATGGTCCCGATGCTGACCAATTGGAACTATCGTTGGATTGGTGCGCAAATTATGTGAAAGACCTGGGTGTGCAGGTCTTGCTGAAGTGTCATACGGCATTGACAAGGCACAACTCATGGTGTGGGTTGATAACCGCGCAGTTCCCGAACGTGAATTAGCAGGTCGCCTCTGTCGTCGTCATGCCAATGCTCTCAGTGTTCCTAGGGGTTGGACCATTGATGATCGACGTGATGCTGTTCCTAAATTGTTCCGCGTCGATGATGATCCGCAACCGCCCCCCGTCACTCGAACGAAGCGTGTCTCTGCCAAAAAACCAGAACGGGAGCGCCCGTCACTCTTTGAGGGAAATCCAGACCCGGACGAAACGCAAGCAATTCCGTGGTCGCCACGACTTGCTAAGTCGGCTGAACCTGATGATGACCAACCCACGTTTGGTCGATTGCTTGGTCGAGCATTTGGTCAAGAACCCAAAGACGAAGAGTAAATCACATGCAGTATTCATCTGATGTGGTGGTGGCAGTAGATCCAGCATTCGTACACCCCTATGTCGCAGATCTTGCTCGGTATGTCGAATGGATGCCGATGGTCCATGGCGCCGAAGCAGTGGGCGACGGCGTGTGGAATATTGAATTGCGTGCAAAGGTCGGAGTGTTTGCACGGTCGAAACGTTTGCGCATGAAACGCACTGTGAACACCTCGCAGCACATCGTATTCGAACGTGATGAGATCGATGGGAGGCGACATTCGCCGTGGACCATGTCCATCGCACTGCAGACAACCGATGAGGGATGTGTCGTGACAGTTGATCTCTCCTACGGCGGTACTTTGTGGACTGCGGGCATCCTCGACAGGGTGCTTGCTGCTCAAGTTGAGGCGGGAAAGACCGGATTAGCTCGCGTCGTTCACGGGGTGTAAGCGGTTAACCGATTATCTGATCGTAGAACTGACGAAATATCGCGGTCGTTCGGCACGAGGACACGGTATCGGGCATGACAGAGTAGACACATGAGCGGCTCTGCATACGAGGAACTTGAGCAGGGGTTGACTCGCGTTATGAACGCAACGAGCATTACAAATCTTCAACGGTTGTCGGGCGGAGCGTCTCGTGAGACGTGGCGTTTCACTGCTGACGATGAGGAATTTGTTCTGCAACGCGTGCGACCAGGCACCATTGGCGGATTCCAAGTCGAGCCCCGCGTTTTGTCGGCTGCACACCGTGCAGGCGTGCCAGTCGCTGAATTGGTAGTGGACGGCGCTGAGAGAACGGAACTGCATTCTCCGTTCATGATTGTGCGTGCGGTCGAAGGTGAAACTATTGCTCGTAAAATCCTGCGAGACGACAGGTTTAATGCAGCCCGGACAGTTCTAACTTCACAATTGGGCGTGGCGGCAGCGCACCTACACCAGATCGATGCCTCCTCAATTCCTGGGCTTGTTGCCGATGACCAGATGAATAGATATCAGACAGTTCTGCGAGATCTCGGAGAACCGCATCCAGTCTTCGAAGCTGCATTTCGATGGTTACATCTCAACCAGCCCGCGTCGACATCAACATGTCTGGTGCATGGCGATTATCGTCTCGGCAACATCATGGTGAACGAGCAAGGGCTAGCTGCAATTCTTGACTGGGAACTTGCCCACATCGGTGACCCAATGGAAGACCTCGGGTGGTTGTGTGTGCGCGCATGGCGCTTCGGCGGAGCATTTCCTGCTGCAGGCCTCGGTACATATGACGAACTCATGGATGCGTACGCATCTGTGACGGGTGTGCGACCAGATCCTGATGTTGTGCGATGGTGGGAAACTCTCGGCACGGTGAAATGGGGAATCATGTGTATCTCTCAAGCAGCGACACATCTGTCAGGCATCGTGCGCAGTCATGAATTAGCAGCTATCGGACGTCGAGTCTGTGAAAATGAATATGACCTGATTGAACTTCTTACTGAAAGAACGCAATGACAGCCCCGCATGACCGGCCTACAGCAGCAGAACTCCTTGAAGCTCTTCATGAATGGATGGAGCGCGACTTGTTGCCCGGCGTTGAAGGTCGATTGCAATTCCATACGCGGGTGGCAATCAACATGGTTGACATTGTTCGTCGTGAGCTTGAACTAGGTTCAGATCAAGAAACTCGACATGAAGCAGTGCTGGCATCGTTTGAAATGAACGACGATGAAGAATTAGCAACTGCAATTCGTTCAGGAACATTAGATGCAGATTTGTCTGCAGTATTAACGCGCTTGCTACCCGTAGTGGAGGACAAATTGAGAGTGGCGAACCCGCGTTATTTGCGTTGATCGCGAGATGCGTTCAGGGTCACTGGCTGGCCCGCAGCTAACTGCCCACACGCAGCGGCAATTTCTGTACCACGGTTTTGTCGCGTAGTGGCGTTGACGCCAAGGTCTCGCAGTAATCGTTGAAACGCTGCAACTCGTCCTGGCGAGCTTCCGACAGTTGGCCAACCTGGTGTGGGGTTAAGTGGAATGAGGTTGACGTGTGCTGCTGGAGTGAGTTGTAAACACAATTCAGCAAGTTCACGTGCATCGCGGTCTGTGTCGTTGACGGCATCAATAAGTGCCCATTCAAATGTGATGCGGCGACCTTTAGTGAACAGGTATTCACGGCATGTTTCCATCAGCATCTTGAGCGGGTATCGCTCATTGATTGGAACTAGTTCTGTACGCAATTGGTCACGTGCTGCATGCAGTGACACAGCAAGGTTCACTGGCAACGGACGTTGAGTCAATGCCTTGATGCCAGGGACGATGCCGACCGTGGAGATAGTGAGATGACGAGCAGAAATGCCGATGTCGCCATGGATTCGCTCGACTGCTGCCCACACGTTTGGTTCATTGGCGAGTGGTTCTCCCATTCCCATGAACACAATGTTGTCGATACGGCGATTTTTGGTTGCTGCTTCACGTGCGCAACGTACAACTTGTTCGACGATTTCACCAGGGGATAGTTGACGGTTGAACCCTGCTTGGCCAGTAGCGCAAAAACCACACGCCATGGCGCAACCAGCTTGTGTACTGACACACACGGTGGCGCGCTCGTCGTAATACATGAGAACGG
>JBBANI010000021.1:0-30023 GCA_040402015.1 Ilumatobacteraceae bacterium | reverse complement strand
TACGGCTGGTCCCCGTATTTTTCTACGTGGTGCAGTGCAGCAGGGGAGTCGGCAGCCTGCAGTGAATTCCAGTACCACTCTGAATACGGGCTGGCAGTAAACGCTTCACGTTCGCCCTTCTCGGCAGCCAGGGTAAATGGGTCATCAGAAACTGGGGCAAATGCTGGAATGGTGGAAGAAAACCAATGCACGAAAATTCCGAATTTTGCACCGTCGTACCATTGCGGAACAGCGTGTGATTTCAATGACTCAAGATCTGATGTGTATTGCCCCATTGCCTTACGGTAGACCAGAAAATGCGACGTCAAGTTGTTGGAATAGACCCCCTATATAGAGGTGTGCAAGGCTGATATCCCAAACCGGAGGTACATCATGGAAATTCTCACCGAACTCACTAACAACATTCTTGTCATCACCCTCAACCGGCCAGAGGCAGGAAATTCACTCAACGGTGCACTCAGCGAAGGTCTTTCCAATGCATTGTCTGATGCAGCAACTAATCCAGAAGTGCGCGCCATTGTTGTCACCGGTGCTGGTGAGAAGATCTTCTGTGCGGGCATGGACTTGAAGGCATTTGCTGCGGGTGAAGATCTTGCAAAGATCGGAATGGGCTTTACAGCACTACGCAATTGCACTAAGCCATTGATTGCAGCAGTGAACGGTCATGCTCTTGCCGGTGGTTTTGAAGTTGTCATGTTGTGTGATCTGATCGTGTCAATTGATACTGCGCGTTTTGGTATTCCCGAAGTGAAGCGCGGATTGTTTGCTGCAGGCGGTGGAGTGCGTTTGCCAGCACGAATTCCATTGGCAGTTGCAATGGAAATGGGGCTGACAGGTGACCCTATTGACGCTGCTCGCGCAAAAGAACTGGGCCTCATCAATCAGGTTGTTCTAGCTTCTGAATTGCTTGAGGCTGCGAAGGCACTCGCAGCACGCATCACCGTGAACGGGCCATTGGCTGTGCAAGCAACAAAGCAATTGATGCTTGATGAGATTGGCGACGGTAACCCTGCTCTGTTGGGTCAACTTCAGCGTTCAGTGTTTAGCAGCGAAGATGCCAAAGAAGGTCCTCGTGCGTTTGCCGAGAAGCGTGCTCCTAATTGGCAAGGCAAATAGTCTCTTGAATGCGAGTGCTGATTCTTCGCCTACCATCATTCAGTGACACAGAATTCCAGCGGCCAAGACTCAACTTTTCAATCGTCAACGACATATTCGTCGTATCTACGCATCGACGAACTGTTGTCACTACAAACTCCGTTGTCAGACAACCCAGAACATGATGAATTGTTGTTCATTGTTATTCATCAGAGTTATGAACTGTGGTTCAAATCAATTCTGCATGAAATGTCTCGTGCCCAAGAGTTATTGGTGGAGGGTCTCACTCATCCCGTTCTTGCTGCGTTAGGTAGGGTGCGTACCATCTTGAAAGTTCTTGTTGGTCAAGTTGACATTCTTGAAACAATGACACCTTTGCAGTTCAATACTTTTCGGGATCGACTTGAGGCAGCGAGCGGTTTTCAGTCGGGGCAATTTCGAGAAATTGAAGCAGTTCTTGGTCGGCGTGATTCATCAATGGTCGCCCATTATTCTCCCACTAGCGACATGCATAAAAGAATTTCTTCGGCGATGTCGCGACCATCGTTGTGGGATTCGGTTCTGCGATATTTAGAACTTCGATCGCACCACATTCCTCGTGATATTTTGAATCGAGATGTGAGCGCGCCGTATGCGGCACATGATGAGGTGCAACAAGCATTGATCGCCGCTTATCGAACTGACCCAGAGGCGGCGTTATTGCTGGAGCGCCTTGTCGATATAGATGAAGGTTTACAAGAGTGGCGTTACCGTCACGTGAAGATGGTGGAACGCACCATTGGCATGAAAATGGGTACTGGTGGATCTTCTGGTGCTAAATATCTCATTGACACGTTGTTTAATCCTGTATTTCCCGATTTATGGAACGTACGAGTGCAGTTCTAGGGCGTTGCTAGAGTTCAGGTCATGACAAAAGCAATTCTCACAAAAGACTCCATCGACCTTGGCATCGTTGTATGCGATGCGGATGCATCCTTGGCTTTTTATCGCGACACTCTTGGTTTCTCATTCGAGGGTGAAATGCCAATGCCAGGCGGTGGAACGATGTATCGCATCTTGGCCGGCACCACTTTGTTGAAATTAGTAAAGGCCAATAATGAACCTGCAAAAGCTGCAGGCGGCGGCATCACCGGTGCATGCGGTTATCGCTACTTCACACTGAGTGTGAGCAACCTTGAAGAAATCACAACAGCATGCGGAACAGCTGGCTACAAAGTTGTTGTACCCCCGCGCGAAATTCGTCCTGGCATCAGTATTTCCATTGTGGAAGACCCTGATGGCAACTGGGTTGAGTTTCTTCAGTCTGCGTAAAGCGACATCACGGCTGCCTGCGTAGGCAGTGAAGGCACAGCGCCACGAACCGTTGTGGCAAGTGCGCCAGCAATAGAAGCGATTTTTGATGCACGGTGAATGTCGGTGCCACGTGCTATTTCTGCACAAAGCGCACCAACGAATGCATCTCCTGCACCAACGGTGTCAATGGCATCGACTGTGTAAGGTGCGATCGTTGTTGTAGACGTGGCGTTTGAGACTTCAGCACCGTGTTCGCCCAATGTGGTGATGACTGTTGTGACTCCGGCGCCGAGCAGGAAACGGGCTCCACCCAGTGCTGCGGATTCGGTTTCGTTTGGTACTGCAATGTCACAGAGCGACAAGAGTTCATGTGTGAGCGGAGTTGCAGGAGCAGGATTCAGAACTGTTACTGACGTTTGTAGGCGTGCTTGTGTAAGTACATCGATAACGACAGGAAGTGGTATCTCTAATTGAGTGAGTAACACTTTTGTGCGAGGAACTGTGATTGCGGTGTCACCAAGATGTGCATTCGCTCCAGCCACAATGACAATGGTGTTTTCGCCATTTGCATCAACTGTGATGAACGCTCGACCAGTTGGCGCATCAGTAGTCTTTAGTTGCGTTGTATCGGCACCTTCGGACTCGAGTAGTTCTCTCAACATTGTGCCGGCACTGTCATTTCCGACGCATCCGATAAATGCAACACGAGCACCCATGCGGGCACATGCCACAGCTTGATTAAGGCCTTTGCCGCCGGCATGTTCTGCATAGGTAACGGCACGAAGAGTTTCTCCGGGCGAGGGGAGACGGGTGGTGGTGCTGACAAGGTCAAGATTGCAACTACCCACAACCACGACATCAAATTCGGTGGAATCTCCCATCTATGAACTCTCGCATATCGGAACTAAGGTCTGCTACATGGCGGCAAAGTTAAAGATGATTGTTGACTGTGATCCGGGCCACGACGACGCAATGGCAATAGTTGTTGCTGCTCGACACGCTGATTTACTAGGAGTCACAACTGTCGCAGGGAATGCACCGTTGTCGTCAACCACACGAAATGCACGAATAATTCTCGACCTCATTAGTTCGCAGTTACCAGTTCATTCAGGCGCGGATCGACCATTAGTGGCGCCGCCACATACTGCTCAACATGTTCACGGAGAAAGTGGACTTGATGGCGCTGATCTACCTGAGCCTTCGCGCGGTCCTGATAGCGAAAACGCAGTCGAGTTCATTATCGAAACGTGTCGAACCACTGAAGGAGTCTGGCTTGTTCCAATTGGTCCGTTGACAAACATTGCACTGGCGCTTCGTGCAGCACCTGATCTGGGTTCTCGAATTGCGGGCATCTCACTGATGGGTGGGGGCACGTTTGGAAATGTGTCTGCGGCAGCTGAGTTCAATCTGTGGGCAGACCCGGAAGCAGCAGACATTGTGTTTCGGTATGGCGGGAAATTGATGATGAGCGGGCTTGATGTAACGCATCAACTGCAATCAACACCAGAACGCCTTTCTGCTATCCGTCAGATCCCAGGCAAGTTGCCAAAAGTTCTCGCAGATTTGTTGGCTTTCTATTCGAAGTCCTATATCGAATACCACCTCAATATGACTGGAGCAGCGGTGCATGACCCGTGTGCTGTCCTGGCTCTGACGCATCCCCATTTATTCACTATTGCGCCGCATCGCGTTGATATTGAGTTGCGCGGTGAACACACCCGTGGAATGACCTTGATTGACAAGCGCCAGTACAAGACACCAGTGACCCCAAATTGTGATGTGGTGTGGAATGTAGATGCAGTGCCAGCATTCGATGTGTTGACTGAGGCTATTAACCACTTCGCTTGACTAGGGTTGGGGAATGCGTCGTAACCCGCTTTTAGCAATTTTCACCACTGTTTTTATTGATCTTGTTGGGTTCGGAATTCTTATTCCAGTGTTCCCACTTCTGATCGGCGTTGGTTCACCGTTTCGTGTGACTCCAGAGTCCTGGTCATTTACTAAGGGCCTCATAATGCTTGGTTGGCTTCAAGCGATTTATCCGTTCTGTACATTTATTGCATCTCCAATTCTCGGACAGTTGTCCGACCGATATGGCCGTCGCCCGGTGTTGGCGTTGTCTATTTTCGGAACTTCGATTGGGTATGTGCTGTTCGCTATCGGAATTAGTACTGCAAACATTCCACTGTTGTTTGCGGGACGGGCACTTGACGGTTTTACTGGTGGCAACTTGGCTGTAGCTAATGCTGCGATTGGTGACATCAGTACCAATGAAAATCGGGCGAAGAATTTTGGTGCACTGGGGGCTGCATTCGGTCTCGGGTTTATCGTGGGGCCGTACCTTGGTGGAAAGCTGAGTTCACCTGGCGTCAGCTTCTACGGGCTTTTTGATACGCCAAGTTGGTTTGGGGCAACAACACCGTTCTGGTTCGCCGCAATCATTGCAATGCTGAACTGCGCTGCAGTACTTACGACATTCCCTGAAACTCTGAAAGAAAAGTTCCACGGGGGCAAGCTGAACGCGACTCAAGCTATTTCGAATGTAATTATTGGTTTCAAATCTGACAGACTTCGCGCGATATTGATTTCCGGCTTTTTGTTCAGCATGGGCTTTACATTCTTCACCACATTCTTTGGTATCTACCTTCGAAACAACTTCAACTTTGGCCCATCAAAAACTGGAGACTATTTCGCAATTGTCGGGTTGTTTATTGCATTTTCACAGGCTGTTCTTGTTGCTCGTATTTCAAAGAAGCTGTCGGATTACTCAGTGCTCCGGTTCAGTCTTTTTGGTAATGCCGCAATGATGTTGCTGTACTTTGCAGTCCCCACGTCGTTCTCGTTTGGCTTGTACTTAGTGATTCCCCTCTTCACGGCTTTTAATGGCCTCACAATGGCAAATATGACAAGCCTCATTAGTCGCTCTGCTGAACCAGGTCAGCAAGGCCAGGCCATGGGTATTTACTCAAGCGTGCAGAGCCTTGCGCAAGTGCCAGCATCAATCTTGGTTGGGTACATCACAACCAGCATCACCTCTAGCCAACCGCTAGTGGTCGCATCAATCTGTATTGCACTTGGTGGTTTGTTCTTCGTGTTGTTCTTTAAGCCGAAGTATGTGTCACCATCCGTTGGCGCTCCAACTGGCGCTCCCAGCCACTAACAGGCGCCTGTTTTCGCGAGTTCATTACATTCTCGTCGGCTTGTAAGTGGAGGGTTCGCCCTCGCATACAATTCGGATAACGAGGGAGACGCTTATGGCATCGAAGCAGGAATTTCCATTACGAATTAGAGGCGCCTTGGGTTCACCATATTCGTTGAAGATGCGCGCGGTATTGCGTTACCGACAGATTCCTTTTAAATGGGTGCCGGCCAACTCCAAATGGGACGACCTGCCGCCGTTTCCTCTGATTCCTGCAATTGCATTCCCTGATGCAACTGGTGCATACACGGACACAATGATTGACTCAAGCCCACTGGTAATGCGCCTTGAGGGAATGCACTCAGAGCGCAGTCTTGTGCCAACAGATGCTGTTGTGGCATTTATTGATTACTTGCTTGAGGATTACGCAGACGAATGGGTGACGAAGCAGATGTATCACTATCGCTGGTACTACAACGACGCGATTGATAAGGCTGGCAAATTGTTGCCACTTGATGGTGATCAACAGATGCCAGCCGAAACGTTGGCACGAGGAAGCAAATACATCGCTGAACGGCAAATTAGTCGGCGTGCGCTAGTGGGTTCAACGGAAGAGAACAAACCAGCAATTGAAGAGTCGTACCATCGCTTGCTTGACATGATGCAGGCTCATCTCGCAGTTGCACCGTTTCTTTTGGGTGATCGGCCAGGACGTGGAGACTTTGGTCTGTTCGGTCAAATGTCCGAACTGTTGCGTTGGGATCCGGAATCTGTACGCATTGGAATCGAACGTGCACCACGCATGGTGAACTGGGTGGAACGCACCGATGACTTGTCATGGTGGGATGTCGATGGAAACAACGGGTGGGTAACGCGCGACACAATTCATCCCACCGTTCTTGCATTGTTGCCAGAGATAGGCCGTACATATGCCCCGTTCTTGCTTGCAAACGAAGCTGCGATGGAAGCTGGGGCAGAAACCTTCTCCTGCGTGATTGATGGCCACCCATATAGCCAGGGAACGTTTGTGTATCAACGCAAGTGTTTGAAGTGGATTCGTGAAGAGTACGCAAAGCTTGCTACTGATGATCGCCGTGCTGTCGATGCATTGTTGGCTGGTACTGGTTGCGAGATTCTGTTCACATCATGAGCGCATCTACTGTCACTCTGTTTGGTCACTGGATCTGCCCATTTTCCGTGCGCGTTGAATTCGCCCTTGCTCAGCGTGGGATTGAGTACACGGTGGTTGATGTTCCTCCTCGTGCTGTGCGCCCAAAGGGGTTTGTAGTACCAGAGGAATTCATTGCGTATAGTCCGAAATTAGAAGTGCCAATGGTGAAAATTGATGGTGAATACCTTGCTGATTCAATTCCCATTCTCGAATGGTTAGAAGAGAAGTTTTCGGACTCGTCCTTATTGCCAGTGGGGGATATTGCACAAGCTGTTGTGCGTGAACGCGTTGAATGGATGAATAAGTACGTGTACCGACCAATGATTGGTGTGTATTACGGAACTGATGTCGCACTGATTCAAGAATCAAGCGTTGCATTCATGAAGGCAATGGAAACTGTTGATCAATGGCTTCAATCATCGCAATGGCTTGCAGGAGAAACTCCAACACTCGCTGAAGCAATCATGGCTGGCGTGTACACGCGACTTGATGGGCTGCGTCAATTAGGTCTCACTGGTGAACTACCCATGTCGGTGCAACAGCACCTCGAACGCTGTACACAACTTGCTGGTTGGAAAAAAGTGCAGTGGTCTACAGAAAAAACAACTGACTTTGTTGGTCGTTTCCTTAAGTTCCGCGAGATACAGAACTCAAGCAAAAACTAAAACTAAATCTGAAGTATCGTGGGTGCGTGGCCACGAACGCAAAGATGAAGAAAGAGTTGTCTGAACTCTGGAAGATCAGAGAATTTCGCCATCTTCTTATCGCACGGGTCATCAGTAACTTTGGCAACGGAATCACCCCTATTGCTCTTGCCTTTGGCGTATTGGCTTTGCCTGGTGCAGATGCCGGGTCTTTAAGCCTGGTCACGACTTCAATGATGGTTCCATTGGTGCTGTTTATGTTGATTGGTGGAGTCGCAGCTGACAGGTTTGGACGAACTCATTTAGTAGGTGTCACTGACATCATCGGCAGTGTTTTTGTAGGGGTCAGTGCATTCGCATTTATCTCTGGTAACGCCTCGATACCTCTGTTGTGTTTCAACGGATTTGTCTTCGGGGTTCTTAATGCCCTGTGGTATCCGGCGTTCAGCGGCATCATGCCACTCATCGTTCCGAATCCTCTGTTGCAGGCAGCTAACTCATTGGTTGGCATTGGGGCGAATTTGGGCTACACCCTCGGAGCCAGTGTTGCTGGCATTGTTGTCTCAACTGCGGGCCCAGGGTGGGGGCTTCTGATTGATGCAGGAACTTTTTTGATTGCAGGTGTTCTGGTGTATCGAATGAAAGTTCCGAACAGCACGCCTCTTGCTGAAGGTGAGAAGCGTGAGTCAATCTTTTCGCAGTTGCGAGAAGGCTGGTTTGAATTCTCGTCACGCAAATGGATCGTGTATGTCGTTGTTGGCTATTCCTTTTTCTATTTGGGCTTCGAAGGATTCCTCGGAGTTTTAGCGCCTTTTCAAATTAAGGAAGCGATGGGCGGTGCAAAAGACATGGGCATCATGATGTTCGGATTCGGAGTTGGAGCAATTTTGGGCACAGTGTTTGCACTAAAGATTCGACCACGCCGGCCACTTCTATTGGGGCTAGGGGTATTGCCTGTTGCTGCGCTTTGGGCGTTTGCACTTGCAGTGCCTTTGCCGTTGTGGGTGCTTTTCATTACTGCACTAGGCACTGGAATCGGAATGGATCTGATGTATGCGAATTGGATGACCACTCTTCAAACGCATGTTCCAGATGAAGCGTTGTCTCGCGTGAGTTCTTATGACGCCTTTGGCTCAATGGTGTTTGCGCCCGTCGGTCTGTTTTTGGCCGGACCCTTTACTCATCTTGTCGGCGCACGAACAGCGTTAATCACTGTTGGAATCATTATTGCTCTGGCAACGTCGTTGCCGCTTCTGTCGAAAGAAGTGCGACAGATAGAACGAATAGATGCTTAGGCGCGAACGAGTCGACCAGGACGAGCGCCTGTGTCGACACCGTTACGACGAGTAACGGCACCATTCACAATTGTTGCCACGTAACCATCAGCGGATTGCAAAAGTCGGCGGCCACCAGCTGGCAAGTCGTTTTCAGCATGTGGTGCATTGAGGCGCAAGTTCTTGAAGTCGATGATGTTGATGTCTGCGCGCATACCCTCTGCAACTTGACCGCGATCAGAAAGACCAATCACTTCGGCAGTAGCTGTTGTCTGAATCCGAACAGCTTCTTCAATGCTGAGTTTTGGTCCGCGATCACGGTCGCGTGCCCAGTGAGTCAACAAATACGTAGGTATTGAGGCATCACAGATCATGCGGACATGTGCGCCACCGTCACTGAGACCATTGATAGCCGCGGGGTGGGTGAGCATTTCATAAATGACGTCATGGTTCTCGCCGACATAGTTCAACGTGGGGAACATGAGTGAGGCTGTGCCACCATTTTCATTGAGAAGGTCGTATGCCATTTCAAATGTTGAAACGCCAGCAGTATCAGCGAGTGCCTTAACAGACATTGCAGGAGTTGGCTCGTAATCAACGTTGTCGCCCATGGCGTATATCAAGTGGGGAATCATGCCGAGTGCTGTCGCGAGGCCATCAAACTGCACTGCGGTGTTCACTGGTTCATCAGGTTCTGACAAAATCTGTGCGCGTACTGATGGTTTTGCCAACTCGGTGCGAAGGTCAGCAAGAGATAATGATGCTGAAAGTGAAATGAATGTTGGTCGTTTTGCAAATGGGTGATATGCAGCCCAGCACACCATCATGCCGAAGGGTCGCGCTGCAACCTGCGGACGCAGGTACCCGCCCTTTTCCATAATCATGGAGGAATAGTCAAGAGCTTGTTTCCAGGTGTCTGGCATGGTGGCGTATTGCAGTAAGAGGTAGGTGACTTTCAAATCCGTGCGCAACGCAAGGTCACCCATCCATTGCAATTCTTCGGTCATTCCCATCGTGGGTTGGTCACCACCATCAGGCAACACTTCGGGAGCAATTTCGAAAATGCCTCCACCACCAGCAACCAGGGCGTCGGCCAATGCATTGAGTTCAGTGCTACTTGCAAATGTTCCGGGAACTGGTTGTCCATCTCGTGCTTTGTGTCCCATGGTGCGACTGGTGGAGAAACCAACAGCACCGGCCTCACGTGCTTCGCGCACGATGGCTGCCATCTCTGCGATGTCTTGTGGTGTTGCGTCTTCGTTGCGTGCGCCGCGGTCACCCATGACATAGCCGCGAACAGCACCATGAGGAACGTATGCAGCAATGTCCATGGAATATTTGCGCGAATCGATTGCGTTGAGGTATTCAGGGAATGTTTCCCATTCCCAATTGATGCCCTCATGAAGAGCGGTGCCGGGAATGTCTTCGACGCCTTCCATCAATTGCACTAGCCACTCTTCGCGACCAGGGCGAACAGGTGCAAAACCGACTCCGCAGTTACCGACGACAACAGTGGTGACGCCGTGACCACTTGATGGTTCGAGCAATGTGTCCCAACTAATTTGGCCGTCGTAGTGAGTATGAATATCAACAAAGCCAGGTGTGACAAGTTTTCCGGTGGCATCGATTTCTTCTGCAGCTTCACCCACGATGGTTGCTGCAACTTGCACAATGCGGCCCTTCGTGACAGCTACGTCGGCAATGCGTGCCGGTGCTCCAGTGCCATCAACAACTGTGCCCCCGCGAATAAGTAGGTCGAACATCAGAACCCCCGTTCATTTCTCAGCATAGTGGGGTGGACTTGTGCGTTTGTTAGGCGGCCTGATGCCAAGTCGGACTATCTGCCTGAGAGGGAGAGGAACATACAATAAGGAGACGCCAATCGAGGAGGCCCCATGACTCAGGCAGACACCATCAACGCCCCAACTGCAGGGAAAACCGAGCACGTAGACGTACTGATTGTTGGTGCCGGAATTTCAGGTGTCGGCTCTGCGTATCACTTGCAAGAGCAGGCTCCGAATAAGTCGTATGCCATTCTGGAAAAGTACGAGACATTCGGTGGCACCTGGCATATGCACACATACCCCGGTGTTCGTTCTGACAGTGACCTCTACACGTTCGGATATCGCTTCAAGCCGTGGACTTCAGCACCCATTGCAAGTGCTGAAGAGATCAAGAAGTACATGGCAGAAGTAATTTCTGAAAACAACATCGATAGACACATTCGCTATCGCCATGAAATCACAGCAGCATCATGGAGCAGTCGTGACAAACGCTGGACCGTCACAGTTACAAACCTTGCCAAAGGCGAAACTTTCCAGATGACAGCCAATTTCTTATGGATGTGTCAGGGCTATTACAAGCACTCACAGGGATACACACCAGAGTGGCCAGGTATGGACCAATACAAAGGTCAAATTGTGCACCCACAAACATGGCCAAAAGATCTTGATTACAAAGGTAAAAAAGTATTGGTCATCGGCTCTGGTGCAACCGCTGCAACTCTTGTTCCAGCTATGGCAGCTGATTGTGAACACATCACCGTGTTGCAGCGTTCACCAACGTATTTCATCCCCGGTCGAAATGTAAATGATCTGGCAGACACTCTTCGCCAACTTGAAATAGATGAAGAGTGGATTCACGAAATTGTTCGTCGCAAGGTTTTGTTTGATGGCCAAGCTGTTACCGACATGGCATTTCAATATCCAGACATGGTGAAGGATGCACTTCTTGAAGGAATCAAGCCACTGTTGCCTGAGGGTTATGACATTGGAAAGCACTTCACGCCGAAGTATCGCCCATGGCAACAGCGCATTGCATTTGTGCCAGAAGGCGACTTATTCGCTGGGATCACATCAGGCAAAGTGTCAATGGCGACCGATGAAATTGAGACGTTTACACCAACAGGCGTGCGTACAAAAGATGGCACAATTATTGATGCCGACATTGTCGTAACAGCAACAGGTTTCCACCTCAGTGTCCTTGGCGATATTCCATTTGAACTTGATGGCAAGCCGCTCAACTGGGCAGACACCGTGACATATCGCGGCATGATGTTTACTGGTGTGCCGAACCTTGCGTGGGTGTTTGGTTACTTCCGTGCAAGTTGGACTTTGCGTGTTGACATTATGGGTGACTTCATTACTCGTTTGTTCAAACACATGGATGCAAAGGGTGTACACAGTGTGACTCCGCAATTGCGTCCAGAAGATGCAGACATGCCGATTGGTGCGTGGATGGATCCGGATAACTTCAATCCGAATTACTTGATGCGTAGTCAACACCTCATGCCAAAGTCAGGCGACAAGCAAGAGTGGAAGCACGACCAGAATTACTCGTTGGAGAAGAACGTTCTGCCAATCGTCAACCTTGAAGATGGTTGCCTCGTTTACGAGTGATGGACTAACTGAGTGCCCCATAGCCCTCTAATCTGTTCTCATGCCTGGACATCTCGTACCTTCTGACCAAGTCGCCGTCTCGTACATAGCCCTGCGGGCTCGAGTAATTAACCTCTTGCGGTCAACGCCTGAATCATCAGGAGATATTGCGGTTCCTTGCACGCCCGCATGGACTGTTCGGCAATTGGCCGCGCACGTGGTGGGAGTTCCAGAAGATATTTTGGCCGGGCGTATGGAGGGAGTTGCATCTGATGCTTGGACCGACGCACAAGTTGAGCGCTTCGGTGATTTGACATTGACAGAGTTGGCAGACCTGTTCGAGGCGAGTGCTCCGCAGATTGATGCAGTTCTTCATAATTTCCCGCAGCCCATCATTTCGCAATTTGTTATGGATGCAGTGACGCATGAACAAGATATGCGCAGTGCCCTTGGAGTGCCAGGAGGTCGAGACAGTAAAGCTGTTGAAGTAGGTGTTGGCTTTTTCCTGAACCTTATTGAAGTCAGTGATCCGCCGTTGTTCACGGAATTGACAAATACCTCTGCAAGTTCGTGGGATGTATTGCGGTCATTAACCGGACGTCGCACTGTGGAACAGATGAATGCATCAGGGCTTGATGGGGAAGCGATTGCACTTCATTTCCCGGGTTCGCCATTTACGCTTCCGACAGAAGCAGTGGAGTGACTACTTTCCTGCGTGTGCAGGGCAGATGCCAATCTTTTTATAGTGGCACCAGTTACACAATGTGGTGACATTGCAATGGAATTCACCCGTCGCACATGATGCTTCAATATTTTCACGAGTCTCCACAATGACACCGCGGGCAATGTTGAGTTTTACTGGGGTAACAGTGAGGTCGTGTTTGGCTTTCTGCGTGAGATAGAGAAGCTCTACTCGAGACGTTGATTCTTGGTCTGATTCTTCAAGCATGATGGCATATGCAAGCAACTGAAAGAACTTGTCATCATCGGATTTGAATTTAGGGTTCGGAATTTTTCCGGTCTTGTAATCAGAGATCACCACGGATCCGTCTTCGGCAAAAATAAAGCGGTCGATATAGCCCTTCATGGCAACGCCATCAATAGATGCGAACACTTCATGTTCCATGCCGTCGAGTTCAGTGCTTGAAGGGTCTTCTAAAGACCACAGGTTTGTCATTGATTCAAAAGCAGCACGTTTGAAGTCTGCAAGCGACCCTGGTTTTTCTTCGAGAGCTTCAACTTTGGTGGCCCATTCGTGATTGGTCCAGCGATCGGCCGCAATGGACTTCAACGTCTCGTGAGTGCGGTTCTCCGCATCTTCTTTATAGAGATATTCGAGAACCTCATGAACGAATGAACCCAGATACAGGTGCCACGCTGGTGGTTCTTTGATCTTGTCTATATATGAGAGCTTGAACTTCTGGGGGCAATCACGAAAAAGGCCAATGGAGGACGGCGACAGGTATTCCGGAGGGGTGAACATCGTCTTATTCTCTCATGTCGGTGTGGCAGGAGTGATTTTCTGAACTAGCCGTGGATGATGTCTGCGTATTTAGACAGCACCTGTGCTGGTCCGCTCACCAGAAATGTGGTGATGCACGACTCACGCCATTTGGCCATGTCGTCTCGGATCTTTTCGATGGGGCCAACCAGAGCAACGTCTTCCACCATTGACAGGGGAATACAAGCGGCGGCTTCGTCCTTCTTGCCAGCAAGGTACAGATCTTGCACTTTCAGCGCGACATCTTCATACCCCATACGAGCGAATACCTCAAAGTGGAAGTTGGTTCCGCGTGCACCCATACCACCTGCGTACAGAGCAAGCATCGGGCGCATCATATTGGCGCACTTCTCAACGTCGTCTCCCACGATGATTGAAACGGTGGCGGCAATTTCGAAGCGGTCTGCTTTATTTGCTTCGCCACTCTTTGCGAATCCTTCGTTGAGGCAGCGGCGATAATGAGCATCTTCTTTCGGCGAGAAAAACAACGGCAACCAGCCGTCACAAATTTCTGCAGAAAGAGCAACGTTCTTCGGACCTTCAGCTCCGAGGAAAATTGGAATGTCAGGACGGAACGGATGCACGGTGCTCTTCAGTGGTTTACCAAGGCCAGTTCCACCTTCAATTGGCATGTTGTAAAACTTGCCGTGGTAGTTCACTGGCTTGTCGCGGCGCACAATGCTGCGAATGATGTCAACGTATTCACGTGTACGAGCAAGTGGCTTTTCGTACGGCTGTCCGTACCAGCCTTCGACAACTTGCGGCCCTGATGCACCAAGACCCAATATGAATCTGCCTCCGCTGAGATGATCCATGGTCATAGCTGCCATTGCAGTTGCAGCCGGCGTACGCGCACCCATCTGCATAATGGAAGTTCCTAAGCGAATGTTTTTGGTTTGCGATCCCCACCATGCAAGGGGACTTAATGCGTCACTGCCATAGGCCTCTGCAGTCCAGACACTGTCAAACCCGAGTCGGTCAGCTTCCTGAATTGCTTCTAATGCGTTTGCTGGTGGGCCGCTGCCCCAGTAACCGCTGCCGTACCCAAGTGAGATGTTCTTTGCCATCTCCACACACTAGGCGGTGATGGCGGGTGAGAAATTAGGAGGCTTGGCTCACAACATCGATATAGCGAGAATGCATGTCAAGGTGACGTTCGGCGAGCTCATGGGTTGACGCGCTTGCGGCTTCGGCTGGGAACTTAATGATGGCACTTGTGGCCTGCGTGCGAGAGCGTGCGATCTTGAGAGTGATGATGGGGATCAAGATGAATACGGCTTTTGTCGCGATCCCGGAATATGACGATGCGAGGTAAACACCGATAAAGAGTGCGCATCCGTACGCGCCAATTGATTGAAGAAATTGAGTATTTGAACGCTTGCTTTTCACAACTCAATATTCGCCTCAAAAGGTGACCTCTAGGTAAACAGAAGGTCAACGCAATGGAACGATTAGTGCAACTTCAGTTGCACGGATTAACGAGCAATGGCTCCGAGGGCTCCGCGGGCTTGCACTTTTTCGTGGAACTCTGGCAGATACGCATCTTTTGGATTTTCACGTACCAGTTCATCAAGAATTACCGCATCGTCACCGACGAGAATGCGCCAGTCGCCGCGTTGCACGCTGGCCAAAATAAATGCAGATGCTTCAGCTGCCGACATTGGCGCGCTGTCGCGGAACGCTTGTGCACCGGCGGCCATAAACGCACGAAGGTCATCGTCAGAGACTGTCGCAGTGTCGATGCCGGCGCGAGCCATCCGTGCGCGTGATGTTTTCAATTGATCGGAAGTCATTGTGGCTGGGTCGTTGCCGAGCAACTTGCTTGAATTAATTGCAATGTCAGTGCCGATATGGCCAGGCATCACGACTGATGCGCGCAGTGTCGGAGCATTGATACGAAAATCAGTGATGAGTGCTTCGGTGAAACCCTTTACTGCAAACTTCGCAGCGCTGTATGCACTGTGCGGAGTGTTAGGGCCAAGTGATGCCCAGAAACCGTTCACAGAGCTTGTGTTCACGATATGGCCAAATGGTGCTGCAAGGAGAAGGTTCATAAACGCACGGGTGTTGTAGTACACGCCGAACCAACACACACCGAATGTCTTGTCCCACTGCTCACGCGTATTTTCAACGATGCTGCCACCGCCACCGATTCCGGCATTGTTAAACAAAACATTGACATGTGGTCGCCATGCTGCGACTGCATCACGGAAACCAAGAACTTGAGCCTCATTAGAAACATCTGCGATGTGACTGAGAATTTTTCCGGAGTTGCCATCAGCTGCGCAGATGGCAATTGTCTCTGCCAGGTTTTCTACAATCACATCGCACGTAGCAACATCGCATCCTTGTGCAGTGAGTTGACGAACAAGTTCACGACCCATGCCAGTTCCACCGCCTGTGACTACGGCAACCAAACCGCCGAATCCGTTCTCAAATCTGTCAGCCATTTTGGTCCCCCATATGTTCACTGCCTGTGGCGTGTTTCCTTCACAGTAGTGTCTGGTCGTACAAAAGGGGGCAGTCGTGGTTGCTGTGCAAGGAAAAGTAAAGCCAGGTTTTGAGGGGGTAAGCGAGGCATTCGCCAATAATTTCAACGACGGTTTTGAAGTCGGCGCATCTGTGGCTGTCATCTATAAGGGCGAGATGGTCGTTGATATTTGGGGCGGCCATCGCGAGATGGAGCGCACGTCTGAATGGCAGAGCGACACTCTGGTCAATGTGTGGTCAACAACAAAGACCATGATGTTTCTCACCTTGTTAACGCTTGCTGATCGCGGAGAAATTTCTCTCACTGATCCGGTGTACAAGCACTGGCCAGAGTTCAAAGTAAATGGCAAAGAGGGAATTGAGATTCGTCATCTCATGGCGCACACTGCCGGTCTTTCAGGCTGGGCTGAACCCATGGTGCCAGAAGACATGTACAACCACGACAAATGTGCAGCCGTGCTTGGCGCGCAGGCGCCGTGGTGGACTCCTGGTTCACAGTCTGGTTATCACGCAATTACGCAGGGTTATCTCATCGGTGAACTCGTAAAGCGCGTCACTGGTCAATCGCTTGGCAACTTCTTCCGTGAAAACTTTGCAGAACCACTGGGTGCTGATTTTCATATTGGTACTGCTGCTGAACATCACCATCGCATCACGAATGTCATCCCTGGCGTCAGTTTGTTGGACCCAACTGCTGAACCGGGCGGCATTGCAGTTCGCACATACAGCAACCCAAAGATCGATGCACGAATTGCGTGGACACCAGAGTGGCGTCAATGTGAAAGTCCTGCAGCAAATGGTCACGGTAATGCGCGCTCCGTTGCGCAACTGCAGTCAATCATTTCTCATGGGGGAGAAGCAGGTGGCAAACGCTTCTTGTCCGCAGCTGGAGTTGAAGCTTTGTTTACAGAACAAATGTCTGGTCAGGATTTGATTCTTGGTGTACCGATGAAATTCGGGATGGGATACGGATTGAATTCTGAGTTCACTCCATTAAGCCCGAACGCACGTGCATGTTTCTGGGGCGGTTGGGGCGGTTCGCTAGTAGTGAATGACCTTGATGCAGAGTTGACCTATGCGTATGTGATGAACCGCATGGGCGAGGGCACAACTGGTGATATGCGTGCAGCAATGCCGCTGATGGCGATGTTTGGTGCTATTGCGTAGTTAATCCTGCGTAATGCGCAGAGTCATAATTTCAAACGGCTGCAATTCAATTGCGAGTGTGCCATTTGCGGAAACCTTGAGAGGCGTGCCTGCATCTTCAAGGGCGTTGCATGTCTGTGCGGCTGTCATCCCATCGATAGTCAGAACTCCATTTGTGCGACCACCCCGTGTTTCCCAGAGACGCACGATGATGTCATCGCTTCCATCGTCAGCTGGTTTCACTGCGCTGATTAGTGCACCTGGAACTTCAAGTGAAATTACTGAAGCGGGAACGCGTGGCACGCCATCAAGAATGCGGACTGGATGAGCCATTAGTGCGGCAGCATCTTCGATGCCGTTCGCAAGTGGGTCACCATTCAGCAGCGATACTGACCATTGCAGGTGTTGTTGCCCGAGATCTGCTTCTGGGTCGGGGAATTTCGGAGACCGCAACACTGTGAGTTGCAGTGCATTGCCGCGGATGTCGTAGCCGCGTGGGCCATCGGCCAGAATCGCTACACCAAACGAGGGTTCGCTCACCGCAACATAGCGGTGGGCACATACTTCAAACCGAGCAACATCCCAACTGGTGTTTGCATGTCGGGCGCGTGTGACATGCCCAAACTGCGTACCGCACACTGCGTGAAGTGCACGCATGTCTGTGGGCAGCACCCACTGCAAGCGCCGTTCTTGTTCGTGCCAATCTGCATCAACTGAAATATCAAGTTGTGAGGCGCCTGCTCGTAATGAGAAACGAACTGTAAAGCGAGATGCGTCCGTGGCAAACCCACACTCAATGGTGGAGCGCAGAGGAGTTGATTCAACAATCACTGGTGGTGCAGTTGCAAGCAATGGTGAGGCTGGTGCATTGGCGTCGGTCATGTCGATATCCCACGCGTCGTATTCAGCAGGAGTGTCTTGTCGCATCACAAACTTGGCCCGCGAGGAATCTGGAATGAGATCGCGGTGGCCATTCGAGAAGTGTGTGATTGCTCCGTCTGCATTAAACGTCACCGAGATGATTCCGTTTGAAACAGTAACTGAGTCGTCATTTGCCACAACAGAGATGGGCACTATGTCGGTAGGAAGAGTTGCGGTGGGAAGAGCAGCACCGAAAGATTCTGCTTCTGCCCACATGGGTGCCGCATCAATATCAACAACCGCGTGCAGAGCCACTGGCGCCGGATTCAGAATATGAGTCTGGCCAGAAGCAACCGGAATAACACGCACTAACAATGCCTCAATGTTTGAGGCGACTTCTGCATGAATGGCTTCAGCGTCGTCGTGTACCCAGGCAATGGATGAACCCGGAATGATGTCGTGAAACTGCTGGGTGAGAACGTGTTGCCACAATTCGTCAAGCGCAGGCGGACGAACGCGGGCAAGCGCTGACCATAATTCAAGTTCATGTAGTAAACGTTCACTTGATCGGTTGCCCTGTTTGGTACCCACTTGCGTTGAATAGGTGCCACGGTGTTTTTCGAAATACATTTCGCCAACCCAGCGTGGGGCAGTAGAGCCGTATTCCTTTTGTGATGTTTCAAAGAACCCCGCAACTGTGCCGAATGTGACGCGCGGAACGTTCTCGAGATCAGAAGCAAGTCGACCGCGGTCAATCATCGTTTGTGTCGGCCCACCACCACCATCGCCGTGACCATACAGAACTAGCGAGTGCGAAGAACCTGCATGGTCTTTGTAGTTGCGTTCAGCAAAACGCAATTGTGATGGCGTCATAATTGCGTTGTAGGTGTCAACAGGGCTGAAGTGAGTAAAAACTTGTGTGCCATCAATTCCTTCCCACCAGAAGGTGTTGTGAGGAAACTTGTTTGTTTCATTCCAGCTGAGCTTTTGCGTAAAGAACCAATGGCATTCACCATGGGAAACAATTTGGGGCAATGAGCCCGGGTATCCGAAGTCGTCTGGCAAGAATGCCCCAGAGCATGTAACGCCAAACCATTCGCGAAATGCTCGCTGGCCTTGTGCAAGTTGGCGTAGCAAACTTTCGCCTGATGGCAAGTTGAGGTCAGTCTCCACCCACATGCCGCCAATGACTTCCCATCGCCCTTCACGAACAAGTTCAGTAACGCGAGCAAAGATGTCTGGTGCGTCTTCTGCCACCCATGCGTAATGCTGCGCTTGGCTGTGGCAGTACACAGCATCAGGGTTCTTCGTCAGCAAGTCAACCGCGTTGGCAAATGTGCGCACGGCCTTTCGTCGAGTTTCTCGAATCGGCCACAGCCACGCAGTATCAAGATGAGCATGACCTGTTGCGGTAATCCTGTGTGCTGATGGTCCGTTGCCAACACCCAAGACTGCATCAAGTGTGCGACGGGCGGTTACAGCAGTTCCTGCAACGTCGTTGACATCAAGCGCAAGGTCGCACTGTTCAAGTGCGGCAAAAGCACGAGCGCGTTGTGGAGCATTGTCTGGCAAGTCAATCGTGAGGTCGATCACTGCGTGCAGTGCAATTGCTAAGTCGTTTATTGCTGCGTTGTATGAAACCAGTTGCGCAGCACGCAATGTGTACACCGGATGTGTTGGTGCGGTTGCTGGGTCACCAAAAGTTGTGGGGCCATAGCCATACTCATGTCCGGCAATGATTGGCGTTGCTGCAGCTTCAACCCAGATATCAATTTCTGTGCCGACATCATGTGCGCCAAGGTGCAGCAATCGACGGTCTGGTTGGATTGCATGAACAATCTGTCCGTTCATGTATGCAAGTGCTTCGGTTTGAAAACCGTCGCCGCGTCCATTAAAACCAATATCTATGTAGGCAGCGATATTTTTCTGCGCCAAATGCTGTGGAACAACAGCAGTTAAGTGAAACCAGCGTGTATGCCACGCCTGTCCCCATTTTGTGCCGATTACAAATGGTGTGACTGGGGAAGCAACAGCTGCGTCATAGCCAGGGGATTCAAACCATTCTTCAGTTGAGGTAACGGTGAAGTGGATAGCTCCTGCAGTGACAAACGGAGTGATGCGTTGGTCGAGCAAACGACGTGCTCGTTGCAAAGCTGGTGCAGTGACGCGATGCGCCATGTGGTGACCTCATTTCGGTGAGGTCTTTAGATTATGCGCTCCAGCTTCATGGAGAAAGCGCCGTGGTATTCCCACATCAGGTATTCGCCATCTCGCCAGCGTTTGACCTCAATGCCAGGCATTCCCTGTGGGCGAAGCACAAAGACGCCGTCTTCATAACTTGCCGCCACCACCATTGGAGTCTTGAGATCCATCTCTAAAACATCGTGACAGCCATTTTCGAAACTGCCATCTACGTGAGGGAAGTCATGGATGACATGACCCGCTGTAACAATGACACGATCGCCCGCTTGTTCAATGCGCTCAATGTGTTTCCACATGGGCAAGCCCTCTGGTGCGGGCTCGCCGTTAATTGTGACTTCTCGTGCGCGCCATGTTCCGCGTAGGTCAGGGGCTCCGGCAACAAGTGGTTCTGACGCAGCAGTTAGGAAGGGGCCTGGCATGTCGCCATGCCAACCACCTGTAGGGGTGTTGACGCGAGGGATATCAAGAATCGAGGTCATGGCATAACAGTAGGCGGTTGAACGCCCACAATCTCATGCCACGAGGAACACGGTTTATTCGTTGATGGCCTTGTAGAGAACTGAGCCAATGACAGCACCCATGATGGGGAACACGAAGAAAGCCCACAGTTGAGTCATCGCATCGCCACCAGCGAAAATGGCGACTCCGAATGAACGAGCTGGGTTGACCGACGTGTTGTCAATAGGAATGCTGATCATGTGGATCAACGCAAGTGTCATACCTGCAGTGAGTCCACCGAAGCCTTGAGAAAACTTTGGACTCGTTGTGGCCAACACCACGTACACGAGAACTGCAGTAAGAATTATTTCCACCAACATCATTGACATGTAGTTGTATCCGTTTGGTGACAGGGCGTCGTATCCGTTGACGGCAAAATTGGCGGTCGACACGGAGAATCCTGTTTTTATACCGTTTGCAATTCCCAGAATTGCAGCACCACCAAGTGCTGCGCCAATCAACTGACTAACGATGTAATACGGAATCAGTGCTTTATCGATCTTCTTGCTGATTGCAAGACCAATTGTGACAGCGGGGTTGATGTGGCATCCCGACACGGGGCCAATGGAATATGCAGCGACTAATAATGAAAGTCCGAATGCCAATGACACCATCAAAACTTTGCCGTCGAATGCGGGAACAAGAATGGCAGTACCAGGTCCGCCCAACATGAGAAGAAAGGTACCGAAAGCCTCGGCACCCATAATGCGTGAATGTTTCATAAGGATCCCCCTAGAAAGGTGAGTCTTCGCCCACCCATGTTCTAACGAATCTCCAGGGTCTGGTGGTGGATGGCGGTCTCAGCGGTCGGTTTATGGTTCGACGATTGCAAATCCTGTATTGATTGTGTCGAGTTTTCCGAAAATCTCTAGCAATGCTGACGCATCGCCATCAATGGTGATTGTGCCTGCAGTGATTTGGTCCACAAATGTGGTGGCTTGCGTAACCACATCAAGCATTGTGAGACGCGTCAATGTAATGGTTGCAGCAGCAGATTTTTCATGACGTCCCGGAGTTGCGTACAACGTGCGGTTTGAAATACCAAGAATCCACTTCTCATCAATGTCAGTGAAGTGCCAATTCACGCAGACTGAGACTCCGCCTAACTCTTCCGACTTCATTCGAACCGAAAGCGAATCAAAGAGTTGTTCGATTGTCATTGCAAGCAACAATCCTTTGTTGCGAATTGGCATTGGAGTCGGCGTTGGTGGCCCCTGGCGTAATTCTTGAGCACCCATTAGGTATGCATTGCGGAATGTTGATGACTCTGCTTGATACCCAAGTTGTTCCATCGCATCGGCCTGCAAGGTACGCGCGGCTGTATTGGTCGGGTCTGCAAACACCAAATGATTAAGTAGCTCTGTAACCCAGCGGTAATCGCCTTTGTCGAATGCCTTCTGCGCATTAGCAATCAGTGCATCGGCACCACCGGCAAGTTCTACATATCGTTTGCCCACTTCAGTGGGCGGCAATTTGTTGAGGTTTGCTGGGTTGCCGTCATACCAACTGAGATAACGCTGGTACACAGCTTTCGAGTTATGCACCAAGTCTCCGTAATAGCCACTTGTGTGGTCATTGGCCGTGAATTCATCGGGCAACACCAGAGTTGCTGCAATTTCCAACGGCGTGAGTCCTTGGTTTGCCAAACGCATTGTCTGGTCATGTATCCATTTGTACAAGTCGCGTTGCTGAATCAGGAACTCATGAAGATCTTCATTTCCCCACCGTGGCCAGTTATGTGATGTGAAAAGAATCTTTGTATCAGCTGCGAACAGCTCAATTGATTCATCGATGTACTTCGACCACTTCAATGAGTTGCGAACTAGTGCGCCTCGAATTGGCACCAGGTTGTGCATCGTGTGTGAGCAGTTTTCTGCCATACACAACCAACCTTGATCAGGAAAGAAGAAGTTCATCTCAGCTGGTGCTTCAGTTTCCGGCGTCAACTGGAAGATGATGCGAATACCATCGACAACCAATTCTTCGCCCGTAAAGGTGATGTCTTCGGTTGGAGCGATTAATCCTGGAGGCCCAAGTGGAACTGAGTTGCCAAGTCCACAGTCAACATGACCTGTCGGGCCTGCTGGCAGCAGTGGACCAAATTGGTAGGCGGCGCGTCGCCCCATGGCAGGGCCAGCGATGACATTTTCGCCGATTGTCTCGTGCAGGAACCCGACGGGGGCGATGACGCGACATTTTCCGGCATTAACCTCGGCTTGAGTTGTGACACCAAGCACACCACCGAAATGGTCTGCGTGTGAATGGGTGTAAATAACGGCCGTGATAGGGCGATGCCCAAGTTCTGCAGTGATGAGGTCGTAACTGGCCCGAGCAGTTGCTTCAGTTGTCAATGGGTCGATGACAACCCAGCCTTCTGTTCCTTTAATAAAGGTGATGTTCGATAAGTCGTAGCCACGTACTTGCCACACGCCGTCGGCAACTTCAAAGAGTCCGTGTTGAGCATTGAGTTGGGCATGTCGCCACAAGCTGGGGTTCACAGTTTCTGGGGCTGGGCCACCAGCGCGGATGAAGTCGTACCTATTGACATCGACCACCATGCGACCCGTCGCATCGGTAATGCGGCCAGTGGGCAGCGAAGCGATGAAGCCACGCTTGGCCCGATCAAAGTCGCCCGAATCAGTGGGGGTAGTGACAGAGGAGTTTTTTGCCGTGGTGTGGACAGAGGCTGGTTTCGGTTGCTCGTCTTGTGACATAAGGCCCTTTCCAATGGTGCTTACGAACAATAGTGGGCGTGGGAGCAACCTCTTTAATAAGGAATGTCTTTCAGGCTCCGCCTCAGGGGATTTAGCCCACTGGGAACTAAGGTTGTGTCATGCCCCCAGCGTTGGGGACCTATGTAGGAGGACACCATGCCAAAGTCAGGAATGCACACAGGAAACGAGACCGACTCAGAATTGAATTTTGCGATGTCTGCAAAGGCACTGCCTTTGTTCAATGCCGTGAAGAAGTTCATCGCAGAAGAAGTCGAGCCAATGGCTGCAAAGTTTTACGCTCTAGGCGAAAACAGAGATGATCGCTGGCAATACGCGCCTGGCCAACTTGAATTGCTGGAAGGCGTTAAGTCAAAAGCTAAGGCACAAGGGTTGTGGAACTTTTTTTTGCCAAATGCGGAAACAGGCGAAGGGCTTTCCAACCTTGACTACGCATACATCGCAGTTGAACTAGGTAAGAGCCCGCTCGCATCAGAGAGCTTGAACTGTTCAGCTCCTGACACTGGCAACATGGAAGTTCTCGAGCGCGTTGGAACACCTGCACAGAAAGAAAAGTGGTTGAAGCCACTTCTTAATGGTGAGATTCGCTCTGCATATGTGATGACTGAGCCAGATGTTGCGTCATCTGATGCAAAGAACCTTCAGTGCCGTGCAGAACTTGATGGTGACGAGTGGGTTATCACTGGTGACAAGTACTACGCATCGGGCGCAGGTGACCCACGTTGCAAAATTTTCATTGTGATGTTGCTCACTAGTCCTGATGGTCCTCCTAGCCGCAAGCACTCGCAAATTCTTGTTCCGAAAGACACCCCAGGTGTTGAAATTGTTGGACCAATGGAAGTGTTCGGTGAAGACGATGCACCTCACGGTCACATGCACATTCGTTTCAACAGCGTGCGCGTGCCAAAAGAAAACATTCTGCAAGGTGAAGGAAAGGGTTTCGAAATTTCACAAGTTCGCCTCGGACCTGGTCGTATTCACCACTGCATGCGTTCAATCGGTGCAGCGGAGCGTGCTCTTGAGCTAATGATTCGTCGTGGACTTACTCGTGAAGCATTCGGAAAGCCAATTGTTCGTTTGGGTAAGAACCCAGAAGTTATTGCAAAGGCACGTATCGAAATCGAAGCATGTCGCCTCATGGTTCTTCGTGCTGCAAAGGCAATGGACACAATGGGCAACTCAGAAGCTCGCATTTGGGTCAGTGCCGTCAAGGCAATGGTGCCCATTCGCGTGTGCGCCATCATCGATGAAGCCATTCAGATGCATGGTGCAACTGGTGTGTCGCAATGGTCCCCGTTGTCTCGTATGTACGCAAGCCAACGCACATTGCGTTTGGCCGATGGTCCAGACGAAGTGCATTGGAATGTTGTGGCTCGCGCAGAGATCAACCGCTATGAAGGCGAAGCATCTCCCGCAAAGCCAGAGACATACCGCGGTATGTTCAGCGGCCCATCCTGATTCGTTAATCATTAGTGAAGTTTTCAATTTGGCCTAATAGCGAACGTCCGTGGACTGAAGTTCGTGACCTCGCTACTGAAATAGAAAACATGGGCTGGGATGGCCTGTGGTACGCAGACCATTACATGCCGAACACTCCTGGTGGTGAACCCATCGGTGGTGACATGCACGAGTGTTTCAGCATCTTGTCAGCACTTGCTGTCAGCACGTCACGTATTCGTCTCGGATCATTGGTGACTCCAACCACGATGAATCATCCAGCACTGATTGCTAATCGTGCTGCCACGATTGATCGGATCAGTAATGGTCGTTTCGTTCTCGGTATGGGTGCTGGTTGGCAAATCAATGAGCACACGGCATTTGGCATCGAGCTCTTTGGAAACAAAGACCGCGTTGACAGATTTGCTGAAGCAATTGAAATTACGTCGCGCATGTTGTCTGAAGATCGTGTGTCGTTTGCTGGCAAACACTTCACAATCATCGATACTCCTTGTGAACCAAAGCCAGTGCAGTCAACTTTGCCAATCCTTGTCGGAACAGGGGGGCCACGCATGTTGCGTCTTACAGCTCGTTTCGCTCAAGAGTGGAATACATGGGGACCGCCTAAAGGCGCAGGACAGGTCATGCAAAAGTTGCGTGAGGCCTGCGACAAAGAAGGTCGCGACATCAACACGATGCGCAAATCTGTACAGGCACTCTTTTTTGTGACACCAGATGAAGCATCGGCTGAGAACTTGAAGACAAAAGTGCCGATGGAACGATCTATTGTGGGCACCACATCACAAATTGTTGATGCCATTGGCCAATACGTTGATCAAGGATTCGACGAAGTATGCGTTCCTGACTTCACCTTGGGTGGCAGTGCTGCTCAACGTCTTGATGCGTACGGTTCCATTTGGGCCAATATTGCGTCACAGTTTCAATAACTGATTGTTGCCTATCCGGGCAGAGCAATTTCAATGCTTGCGGGGTCCGTCGTTGTTGTTGATTGTGACGGTCTCTTTTTCCCTGGTGTGAAATTGATGGCGTTTGGCACACGTACTGGCACTGGTTCAACGTCTGATGTTGTTGCAACAATTGTCCCTATTTCATTAATTGCAAGTGTTACGTCAGTTGCCGGAGAATTATCTGACGCGGTGAGTGATGTGGAACTTATTTCAGAGCCGTTCTCGCCCTTGACTGCCACTTCAATAGCGCTGTCTTTTATTTGACGAATCAGAAGGGTATGCCCGCGAGGTAATTCTGTGCGCGAGAGTTGACCACCAGCAGCAATGCTGAGCCTCGCTGAATTCTCTGTTGGGGCGGAAACCGAAGTGGAATCAGAACGAACTGCGATCAATGTTGTGCTCTTTGATGATGAACCGACAACAGCGTGGGCTAAGTCGCCTGACACCTGAATGTTTGCCATCTTTGGGCGCTGTATTGCCACCACCACGTCGGCTGCTGGAATGACTGATGATCCTCGACGCACTTCAACATCAAAATCGGTGACGGTGTTTGGAATATGAATAGTGACAAGACCCCCACCCAAACCCTTACTGATGTCATAAGTGGATCCTGTAATTGTGTTGATTACGGCATCCGGCGTGGCTTCAATGCGTTGTCCATCGCGAGTTGTAATGAGCGTGTAGCCAGCAGCGGCAGGGTCACGCGATGCAATGGTGAGCACAGTATCTGTTGCAGAAGTTGAGGTTGAACAGAAGGAACATTCAAATGGCCCCTTACGAGAGGACATGGGTGTTAGTTCCAGTGTTCCTGTTGTGCCTGTCCAGTCAATGGTGCTTCCGTCTGGTTGTGCGCGTGCGGCTGCGTATGTCCACGAGTTTGTATTTCCGTTAACGACTAATTCCTTACGCACACCAGGAAAATTGTTGTCATAGACATGAATGATGAAGTCGTCTCCACGATGTGTTACCGCAAATGGGGTAATGGAATGTCCGGAGGATCCGAAATACAACCCAACGGTGTACCCAACTCCATTGGCTAGGCCCTGAATGAGGTCATCAACCAATTGCAGTGGTGACTTCGTGCGAGAGGTTGCTGCTCGGTCAGATACTTCGGTAAGAAATTGTGTGGCCCACCAATAAACAATTGTGGAATCAAGTAATAGATTCCCACGCTGTAAATCAGCTACGCGTGTGGCAGTAGAAACAAAAGTAGTCGGGTCATCAAGTTTCAGAAGGAATCGAGTACTCAGTGTTGCTAACCCTTCGCATCGTCCGCCAGCAAGAGCGTTGTTCCATGCCTCAAGCTTCTGCACGGTTGATGGTCGCATTACGCATTCGGTGGATGGCCCATCGACGCAGACTGCGCTATGGCCAAAGAGATCAATCAGTGTTTGGACTGTGACGTTGGCATCAGCCTCTGTAGATCGACCCCAATTAGAAAATGAGAAATCGTCGGCCTTTATTCTGAAGCCGTTGTCGATACACATTTTTCCTTCACCAAGTTCGGGCGCATCCAAGTCTGTGCAATGCGATGTGATCTGAGAAACGAGCGAGGCAGTAGTTAACGTATTGGTCGGAGAATCTGCTCCAAATGTGGCACACGCAGAAAGAAAAATGAGCGAAATTGACACCCAAAGGAAATAGGGCCTGTTTCTCATCCATAGAAACTTACGGAATGAACCACGATGTGGGAACATCTAACCGGAGAAATAATGTCAAATACTCACTCGAATGTCGCCAAATCATCTGAATCAGTTCCGATACTTACCGTTGTCCTTGTCGGAATGGCTGCCGGCTTCTTATCTGGCATGTTTGGTGTCGGTGGGGGCATTCTGATTGTGCCTGGTTTAGTCCTTGTCGCAAAGATGGATCAGCGCATGGCCCATGGAACCTCGTTAGCAGCGGTGCTTCCCATCTCGGCGGCTTCACTGGTGACGTATTGGAGCCATGACCACGTTGATTGGCGCGTTGGCTTGTGTCTTGCGGCAGGTGCACTTGTTGGTGCAGTTCTTGGTACGAAATTGCTTAATATTTTGCCGCATCGAGTTTTGGCCATCGCATTCGCAGGAATCTTGGTCGTCACAGCAGTACGTCTTTTTCTGCCCATCGAATCGGGAACTCGCGGAGTTCTGACTATCGGCAACATCGTCGCTTTGATTGCAATTGGTGTAGCGACTGGAATTCTTGCCGGATTGCTCGGCGTGGGTGGGGGCATCATCATGGTGCCAGCGATGATGATGTTGTTGCAGCTGCCCTCAGCCATTGCAAAGGGAACTTCTGTTTTCGTCATTATTCCCACATCTCTCATGGGTACATATCGAAATCGCACAAAGAAGAATGTTGACTTGCGAGCAGCGGCAACCGTTGGGCTCTCTGGAATTCCATCGGCCATCGTTGGCGGATGGATCTCGGCACGTATGTCTGACACGGTCTCGAATGTGCTGTTTGCCTCGTTGCTAGTAGTGGTGGCAATGAGACTGGTGTTGCAGATTCGGTCTGACGACAAGGCCGGAATCGTTCACTAAAGGCTTGGTGAAGTCGGCGAGTACTATTTCCCTCATGGGAAAATCTCGTCTTGAAGGCAAAGTCGCACTAATCACTGGTGGTGCACGTGGAATGGGTGCGTCTGAAGCGCAACTCTTTATCGATGAAGGAGCTCGAGTCGTCATTAGTGACGTACTTGACTCGGTTGGTCAAGAGACCGCAAAGCGTCTTTCGCCCGATGGTTCGAAATGTGTTTTCCTGCATCACGACGTGACCAGCGAAGATGACTGGAACGCGGTTGTTGCATCTGTACTCGAAACTTTCGGTCAGATCGACATTCTTGTCAACAACGCCGGAATCTTTGAACGTGGTTCAGTACTTGATACAACGCTTCCTGCATTCAGTCGCACGATGGACATCAATGTCACTGGCGTGTTCCTCGGTATGAAATCAGTTGCTCCACACATGGTGAATCGCGGCAAGGGAAGCATTGTCAATATCTCATCTGTCGCTGGTCTTAATGGCACTCCTGGTTTCCTTGCCTATGGTGCGAGCAAGTGGGCAGTGCGTGGCATGACAAAAGGTGTCGCAAAAGAACTTGCACCGTTTGGTGTTCGTGTGAACTCCATTCATCCCGGAATCATTGATACTCCAATGTTGCAAACATTTGACGAGGCTGGTGAGGGTGTACGTGAAGCGGTCCGCACACGAATTCCACTCGGGTACGAAGCAGAACCAATTCATGTTGCACGTCTTGCGTTGTATCTCGGTAGCGATGACAGTGCATACTCAACCGGATCAGAATTTATCGTTGACGGTGGTTGGTCAGCATGAGCATCCTCGGTACCCGAGTTGTTCGTATTGAAGACCCTCGATTTCTCACTGGCGAGGGAACGTACATCGCAAACTTGCCAATGCCAGGCGCATTGCACCTCACATTTGTTCGTTCGTCAATGGCACATGCCCGTCTTACTGGTATTGATGCTTCCGAAGCATTGTCAATGCCCGGCATTCGTTATGTATGGACTGCAGCCGACATTGATATTGCGCCAGCTGGTCCAGCCAACGGCATGATGAATAAGGCAATGTTGTTTCCGTATTTGGCAATTGACACGGTTCGTTACGTAGGCGATCTCGTAGCAATTGTTGTCAGCGAAGACAAGACATCCGGTGTTGATGCCGCTGAGACAGTGATTGTTGACTACGAGCCGCTAGAAGCGGTTCTCGACATGGATGATTCCTTTTCCAACCGAGTGTTGTTACATCCTGATGCTGAGACCAATGTGGTTCTTACATTTGCGGCTCGCAGCAACGACGATATTTTTGCTGATTGCGAAGTAGTAGTTGATCTAGTGATTGAAAACCAGCGGGTTGCTCCGGCGCCGATGGAAGTGCGTTCATGTGTCGCTACGTGGGACGGCACACGTTTGACGCAGTGGGCGTGCAGCCAAGGTGCGCATGGTGCCCGCGATGGCTTAGCCGAAGTATTTGGTTTAGAGAAGTCAAAAGTTCGCGTCATTACGCCAGACGTTGGCGGCGGATTTGGAGCCAAATCTGGCGTCTACCCTGAAGAAATTCTTGTGGGTTGGGCAACTCGCAGACTTGGAGTCCCAGTTCGCTGGACCGAATCACGTACCGAAAACATGTTGGCCATGGGCCATGGTCGCGCGCAACGTCAACGCACTCGCATGGGTGGCACGCGTGATGGTCG
>JBBANI010000020.1:0-31069 GCA_040402015.1 Ilumatobacteraceae bacterium | reverse complement strand
GTACCAGCAGCCATGGCCTCAAGCAATACAACACCGAATGATTCCCCGTGCAACGACGGAGCACAAAATACCGATGCTCGACCCATGCGGCTGATCTTTTCCGAATCAGAAATTCGGCCTAACCATTCAATGCGTGAGTCTGAAGCAAATCGTGTTTTTAGCTCTGCAGTCTGTGGTCCGTCTGATGCAATCCACAAACGCACATCAGGTGGCAGTTCTGCGAGCGCTTCTAATAAATTACTGAGACCCTTTCTTTCTTCATGACGACCGATGAAGAAAATCGCGTTCTCTCGCGAAGTTGTTGACTGCGCCGAGTAGTCACCAAGCTCTATTCCATTGAATAACACCTCGTATTCACCGCCGATGTAGCGCTGTGCTAAGTCAACAGCATCTTTCGATACCGCGACTCGAATATCGATTCGTGATGCGATCCATTTCAATTGACGCGAGAAAGTGCGATACGCAGCTGACTCACCCGCTGAATGAAAAGTTGCGACGACGGGCGCCATCTTTACCAACAGTGCAGTTAACGACGGACCAGGTACCAACGGTTCATGCACATGCACAACATCGAATGCTTCATCGTTCAGAGCGCGAATGGTGCGCAATGCCGCCGATGCATCGGGGGCAAGCGGGGCGATGGATCCGTTCACTGCGGTCGGAAGGCTGTTACCAAGTGGAGTTACGAACGCGTCAGGAGGCGGCCCATCGCACGGGCCCAGAACTCGTACCTCGTGCCCTTTGGCGCGCAAACTCCGCGCCAGACCTAGGACCTGCTGCTGAACGCCCCCTGGAATAGTGAGGCTGTACGGGCTCACTATTCCAATTCTCATCATGCAGGCTAGGTTACGGGAATGATTACGGTAGATGCTTCTTTCCGACCCGCCCTTTCAATCGTGGCCTCACCCACAAAGAGACGAGCCATTCTTGATCTCGCCGTTGAGGCCGAGAACAAGGGAATCTCAGGGCTTGCTTGCCCCAGTCTTGGCGGAACCATGGGACTATGCGTATCTCTTGCTCATGAAACGTCACGTATCAATTACTGGACATCGATTCAACCGATCTACTACAGCCACGCTGTTGAGATGGCAAACACCGCCTCACACATCAACGAGATGTCAGACGGTCGATTTCGCCTAGGACTTGGTGTCAGTCACGGGCCAGTGACAGAACGTCTCGGTGTTGAAACAGGAAAGCCACTTGCCGATACATCTGCCTATGTTGCGGCGATGCGCGCAAACGAGCGATTTGGTGGTCAATTGCCTCCGATCTATCTCGCAACACTTCGCAACAAGATGTTGCAATTAGCCACAGACATTTCTGAGGGTGCAATTTGGGCGAATGCATCGTTGAGCCACATGTCTCTGCAGCTTTCAGAAATACCGAACGCAGTGCGAGATGACTTTTTCTTAGCGAACATGATTCCTACAGTGATTGACGATGACGTGGAGGCAGCTCGAGCTGTGAACCGCCGCACTCTCACCGGATACGTGTCGCTCCCGAACTACCGCAACTATTGGCGCGCCGCCGGTTACACAGAAGAAATGGATGCCATCGAAGCCGCAATCGAAGCAGGCAATAAAGACGTCCTCCCATCGCTCATGAGCGACAAGTGGCTAGACGACAACACGATTAGTGGATCAGCATCTCATGTACGTGCTCGCTTTGAGGAGTGGGCACATGCTGGCGTCACCCCAATTGCTGTTATGTCATCAACAACTGGTGGTCAAGTAAAGGCCATCAACCAATTGTTTGACGTTTACAACTGAGCTAGCAAATCAGTGACGTGAGTCTTGATCTCGTCGCGAATACGCCGCACATCCTCTAGCGGCTTTCCTTTTGGATCATCAAGCGGCCAGTCCACATATCGTTTTCCCGGAATATACGGGCACGTATCGCCACAACCCATCGTGACCACAACATCTACGGCGTTTAATAAATCATCGTTGTACTTCTGCGGTACATACGCCGAGATGTCAATTCCCACTTCGTTCATCACGTCAACTGCGACTGAGTTGACGAAATCTGCTGGCTCTGAACCCCCCGACAAAATGAGTACATCACCACCAGAGAGTTCTCGAGCAAAGCCTGCAGCCATTTGAGAACGACCTGCATTATGAATGCACAAAAACAAAATGCCACTCATGACGTTGCTCCATTATCTGCCCACAATGTTTTGATAATCACAAGACCAATCACTCCACCCAAGATTTGCATCACCGCAAACATCGGCATTGACTCTGGCGCAATACCTGCGAAAGAATCAGAGAACATTCGACCGATGCCAACAGCTGGATTAGCAACACTGGTAGAAGAAGTAAACCAGTACGCACCAGTAATCCAGGCTGCAACAAGCACTGCAACGTTGGCGCCAGCTCTTTTTCCACCCCAAATGACGAGTAGCAATCCAACAGTGGCAACTACTTCAGAGAACCATGTCGGCCCACCTGTACGTACTTTGGTCGAAATTTCGATGAACGGGTGCGCAAACATAATGTTTGCAACGATGCATCCGACAATTGCACCAGCAACTTGAGCTGCAATATCAGTGACAAGAGCAGAAATTGATGAATCTCGGTCGACAAAGTAACCGACCAAAGTCACCACCGGGTTAAACGATGCACCGGAGAGTGGACCAAAAATAGTAATCAGCCCAAGCAATGCCCCGCCTGTCGCAATTGCATTGGCTAACAACTGCAGAGCCACATCCGTTGTCAGATTCTGAGCCATGATGCCTGAACCAACAACCGCCATCACTAGTAATGCGGTACCCAGAAATTCAGACAGTGCCCGACGTGACATCAGCAACCCTCTGGACCGCAGCAGCTGCCTTCAGATGGAACCCCGAGCATGATGGGCATGACTTTCAAGGAAGAATCCTGAGGTGCGTCAGCAAGCACTGTGTACCACTCCCATGGCAATTCGCCACCTTTGATCCATACCTTGTCTTGAACCGCGAAACAGCACGTTTCGCTTTCCTGAATCTCGATTGGCATTCCCATTGCAGTGGCAGATTCAATTTTGGCGGCCACCTGATCTGTGTTTTCTACTTCAACGCCAACGTGGTTCAGGGTTCCGGCTTCTCCATGCCCTTCGATAAGAACCAGTTTGAGTGGTGGTTCAGTGATTGCAAAATTGGCATACCCTTCGCGAACTTTGGCGGGGCCTACACCAAACATCTTGGTGTAGAACACGATTGCATCATTGAGATTGCCCACATTTAGGGCAAGTTGTATTCGTGACATTGTTTCCTCTCGTCAAAGGCCAAATTGATACTTTGATACTTATCAATATACACCACATTGATAAGTATCGATGTATCATTTAATCATGACCCATGCCAAACAGATTCAGCTTGGCAAAGGGCCACTTGCGGATGTGGCTGCCGCTTCCCTCGCACCGATGTTTGCAGCACTCTCCGACCCCACTCGTCTACGCCTCTTTGACTTGGTTCGTCGGGCAGGCCCCGACGGCATCTGCTCGTGTGACTTAACCGAGCCGCTCGACCGAAGCCAACCCACAATTAGCCACCACTTAAAAGTGCTGCGCGGGGCTGGACTTGTCGAATCTCGTCGTGACGGAACCTGGATTTGGTATTCCGTTGCGCCTCACGCGCTTGATGCGGTAGCTCAGTTCATTCAGCGATAGACCGCGAACGCATCTCTGCATACCCAGGGTCACTTGGCCAATTTGGTTGAAACAAATGCCACTGTTCGGGTGCTCGTCGAATCAGACCTTCTAGTTCGATAGCAAGAGCTTGGGTACCCGCTGCGACTTGTTCTCGTAACCCACCTACCTTTTCGAAAACTAATGGTGGGCGAATTACACAATGATGACCATCAACTGCTGACGTGAAATACACAGCGCCTGGAACAACAGCAGCCCCAGAACGAATACCCAACATCGCAGGCCCACCTGGCAACGTAGTGCGCTCGCCAAAAAAGTCAACCTCAACTCCATTGCCTTGAATGTCTCGGTCAGACAACAAACACACCACTTCGTTGCGATGCAATGCAGCCAAAACTTCCGGCGCGGCACGAGGACCAAGCGGAACAACATTCATGCCGAGGTCACTACGCAATTTTGTGAACCAGTCAAAGAGTTCGGGTGGTTCAAGTGGTTCCACGATGACGGTCATCCTGTGGCCCATCTCTGCCATCCATCGGCCTGCCCATTCCCATCCACCAAGATGAGGAAGAGCAACTATTGCGCCTTTGCCCATCTCTAATGCAGATTCGATGTAATGAAAACCATCATTAGATAATGAACGCAACACATGCTTTGCGGACAATGTTGGCAAGCGGAAACTCTCGGTGTAGTACCGCATATAACTATCAAACGCCTGCTGCGATGCTCTGTGCAAAGCAAAGCCAGTAAGAGACGGGTCAACTCGTTGCAAATGTCGCTCAATCATGAAACGGCGTTTGCGCAGGGACAATGCAACGCCTGGAGCAAGAAGCGAAACAGCACCTTGCGATATTGGGGCTGGAGTCAATCGTGCAATGACAGAGCCAAGCCGATAACCACCGACTGTAAACGCGTCAGCGAGTTCTTCGAGCGGACTAGCCATTACGGTTGCGTCGACGTTGGCGCGATTCAACAGACAATTGACGACGTGATGTGCGGGCGCTATGTCGCGTCATGCGTCTCCCCTGTCGAACATCGCGTTTCTTTTGAGTGGTAGAAGACACTTCAGCTTGACGCCACACCTGAACAAAACGCTGAACAGCAGTAATCACAGTGAGAACCAACATGATCCACATGATCGGCACGAGCAATGAATCAAACAGCAACGCAATACAGAGCACAACTATGCGCTCTGCGCGTTCCATTAATCCACCCTTGGCGTACAACCCCAATGACTCTGCCTTAGCCCGTTCGTAGGAGATGAGCGAAGACACACCCATGATTGCCATTGGCAGTAGCACAAGATGTGGATCCTTTTCGGAAGCGAAATACCACGCAACGCCACCAAAGAGGATCGAGTCCGTGACTCTGTCAACGACTGAGTCAAAAAACGCTCCCCGTTGACTTGAAGTTCCTGACGCTTTCGCCAATGCACCATCCAGCATGTCTGGTACTGCGGCCAAGATAACGAGAATAAGTCCACCGCGAAGAGCGCCAGTCCCAATAGCGAATGCAGCAAAAAGAGCAAAAGCAATTCCAAGAATGGTGAGGTGATCAGGCGACATACCTGTCTTTCTCAATAATTGACCGATGGGGCGCACCGCCTTCTCAATTGGTGCGCGAAAACGCCCGTCAAACATAGAGCGACGCTATCGCTCTTCAGTATCCGAAGATGGCATCTCTGCCTCGGGGTTCTTTTCCACCAAGCATTCGACGACATGACCGCTAACAGCATCAATAAGCACCAATGCCTGCTGCAAAGGTGGATCTTCAGTGCTGTAACAAAAAATTCTCCACGTTGGTTTGCTGCGAATCCCGCGCCATACCTGCTGTGCTGATGCATGTCCCACTGCAAAACCCGCAGTACGAGTAGCAACCACCAGAGCCTCTGACTCATTCATTGTCATTCGCCATCCACTCGAGATTGTGATGATGGACATCAGGGCCAAAAGAACTGCGGCGAATAACAAACCCTTGTTAATCATCGCCGAGTTATTACTGTCGGCAAAGGACCTCCCGACAACGCACAGCACCGCCAATATTGCATACATGACTCCGGGAATACGGCGTCGACTGTTGTCGGGGAAATCATATGCACCGACATGATCGACAGCATTTAAATCATCAGGAAGTTGGTCGCGTAGTTCGTCGGTCATTGTGTTGCTTTCGGCCATGCATTGCGGATTTTCGATGCGGTGAGAGGAAGTGGTTCTGGAATCGTACGAGTTGACGCTACTGAAGTCATAAAGTTCGAATCACCGTTCCAACGGGGAACAATATGAACATGTAAATGCTGCGAAATGCTTCCACCAGCTGCAGCCCCTAGGTTAATACCAACGTTCAGCGCATCGGGAGAATGAGACGCTCTCAAGGCCAGCGTGGCGTCAGTAACGAGCGACCATAAATCAACTGCTTCTTCAGGGGTGAGTTCTTCAAGATTGGCCACTTCTCGATATGGCAACACCAATAAATGACCAGATGCATACGGGTATGAATTCAGAATAACGAAACATGTAATTGAACGATGGACAACAAAAGTCTCCTCGTCAGACAACCCCGAATTAAGTATTGACGTGAATACCGACTTCGCTGGATCCACCGAATTCATATTGGCAGAACCGATGTATTCGGCTCTCCACCCGTTCCAGAGCTGTTCAAGAGACATCAATGTCGCCCAATTGGCCTTCTGCAACCTCTGTTGCAAGACGAGCAATGAAGTCCACAACCAAAACGTCACGCTCTACTTCCCCACCGCGTGGATTGACACCCACTGTTTGATGAGCAACGTCGTCATCACCAACAACCAGAACGTATGGCACTTTGCTGGTCTTTGCGTTTCGAATGCGCTTTCCCAGTTGCTCATCTGCATGATCAATATCAACTCGGAATCCGGATTTCTTCAATTGCTGCACAACAGATTGTGCGTACTGATCATGAGCCAATGCAACCGGAAGCACTCGAACTTGTTCTGGTGAAAGCCAGCTCGGGAACGCTCCGGCGTAATGCTCAATTAATACTCCGAAGAATCGTTCAATTGATCCGAATAATGCGCGATGCAACATAATGGGTCGATGCCGTGCACCGTCAGAACCGATATATTCCAATTCGAATCGTTCTGGCAAGTTGAAATCGCATTGGATTGTGCTTAGTTGCCATTTACGCCCAATGGCATCACGAACATCAATGTCAATCTTCGGACCATAGAAAGCGGCGTCGCCTTCCTTGATTTTGTATTCAACACCGTGTCTGTCGAGTGCTTCACGCAGGGCCTCTGTGGCTTTTCCCCAGATTTCATCTGAGCCGACTGATTTTTCAGGATCACGAGTGGACAAATTGAATTCGAAGTCATTGAAACCGAACCTGCGCAACACAGACATGATGAAGTCGAGCAACGACGAAATTTCATCCGCCATTTGTTCTTCTGTGCAGTAGATATGGCTGTCATCTTGAGTAAACCCGCGTATACGAAGAAGTCCATGAAGAGTTCCGGCGCGCTCGTACCGATATACATTGCCTAATTCGAATAAACGCAATGGAAGCTCACGGTAACTGCGCTGACGACTGTCAAAAATGAGACAGTGCATCGGACAGTTCATCGGCTTCATGTAGTACGTGCCGTTATCCATCTCCATTGGCGGATACATACCATCGGCGTAGAAATCAAGGTGTCCTGACTTGGCGAACAGATTCGCATTCGCAAGATGCGGTGTGTACACAAACTGGTAGTCGCCATCTTGGTGGCGTTGACGGCTGTAGTCCTCCATTAATTTGCGAACGATTGCACCCTTTGGATGCCACACGGCCAGTCCGCCACCAAGTTCGGTGGGAAACGATAGAAGGTCTAGTTCGTTGGCGAGTCGGCGATGATCACGCTTTGTTGCTTCTTCAAGTCGGTGCAAGTGCTCTTTAAGTGCCGTGTCGGATTCCCATGCGGTGCCATAGATGCGCTGCAACATTGGGCCCTTTTCATTTCCACGCCAATATGCGCCGGCCACTTTCATGAGACTGAAATGCCCAAGGCGAGAAGTTGACGGTACGTGAGGACCGCGACACAGGTCAACAAATGAATCTGAATTTCGATACAGACTGACTGAGTCAGCGCTCCCCACTTCGCCAACATCGCTTCCGTCGGCGGCACCCGATGTCACACGTTCAATAATTTCGCACTTGTACGGTTGAGTGGCAAAGACGGCCAAAGCCTCTTTAACCGAAACCTCAGAACGAGTGAACGGCTGATTTGCCTTCATAATCTCGCGCATGCGCTTTTCGATAGAAGCGAGATCATCATCTGAGAATGTTTTGTTGTCAGGCAATGCAAAGTCGTAATAAAAGCCGTCTTCAATTGCAGGACCAATTGTGAAGTGAGCTCCGTCAAACAACTGCACAACTGCTTGCGCCAGAACATGCGCAGTGGAGTGTCGAAGCACATGACGACCAGCATCAGAGTCAGCCGTGATAATCGACACCGTTGCTCCGTCAAACAATGGGACCGTCAAGTCAACTTCAGCGCCATTGACCGTGCCTGCCACAGCAGCCTTAGCAAGCCGAGAGCCAATAGAAGCCGCCAAGTCGGCGATCGATGAGCCGACTGGCAATGCACGCGAGGAACCATCGGGAAGAAGTACTGAAATCTCTGACATGAGACAACCATTCTACGGCTGGCGAGAGTGTCGGCTCGGGTCTATTTAGCTGTGATTCAGCACTGCTTGCTCCGTGGGGATGCTCTCTGCACGTTTCGTGGCATAGACATTGCGATATTCCTGGCCTGTGAGAGCTTGAATCTCAAACATCAGCTCATCAGTGATTTCTCGCAGAACCATATGGTCGTCTGCTCTGTCGCGATAGCGGGACACTTCAATGGGTGCACCAATTTTGATTATGCATTCACGCCCTAAACGTGGCATCACAGTGTCTGGTGGTTGGATTTCTCGAGTGCCAATAATCCCGACCGGCAGAATTGGGCAGCCAACTTTCATGGCAAGACGTGCTGCACCAGTATGGCCTTTGTACAACATGCCATCTCTGCTGCGCGTTCCTTCGGGGAAAATGCCAAAAAGTTCCCCGCGCCGCAGTACGGCCTCAGCTGCCAAGAGGGCCCCTTCGCTTTTTGAACCTCCCGATCGATCGATAGGAATCATGCCGAGGGCAGGAAACAAATACTTTGTCTTCCAGGAATCCATGTATTCGGCTTTGCCAACGAAACTGATTTGCCGTCCTGCATGCACCATGGTGAAAACAGAGTCGAGAAAGCTGATGTGGTTGGGACACAAAATAGCTGGCCCAGATTCGGGAAGGTTTTCAAAACCTTCAAATTGAAACTTCCACAACTTTGTCGTGAGTGGCCGCAGTAGAGCGCGTGCTCGCGGTTGGGCTCGGCTGGATTTAGGAGACGCTAGACCATCAACTGATGAGTGCGAGTCCGAATGTGTTGCCATGCTTTGCACATATTACTCAAGATTTCGACATCGCACTGCGGACGAAAGCAATTGTTAGCGAGGCCCGACAGGTGTGAGTAATTCGACTCCCAAGAGAGCTGCTGAGGTACTGACGTCGACACCGTTAGCGGCGGCGGCATCGATCAGGGCCAGTGCGCCAGGTGTATCCAGGTCACTATCAAGACACGCTCTCACAGAATCCAAAAGATCAGATTGAGTTCCTCCGACCGAAGCAACCCACTGTGTGAGGCGCGCTGAACTGCGGGGCATCAGGCTTTCATCCCATTCCCATTCCTTGCGGTAGTGGTGCTCAATAATGGCGATGCGAATTGAACGAGGATCCCACAATGTGCGCAACTGATCAACAAATACCAAGTTGCCGAGACTCTTTGACATTTTCTCGCCATCTTTAAACACCATTGCTACATGCATCCAATGCTTGACAAATGTCTCACCAGTTGCCGCCTCAGACTGGGCGCGTTCACATTCATGGTGGGGAAATATCAGGTCGCTTCCACCGCCATGTAAGTCAATAGTGGTGCCGAGGTCGCGTAATGCAAGTGCTGAACACTCGATATGCCAACCTGGCCGACCTGCGCCCCACGTGGCGTCCCAAGCAGGTTCATCGGTAGCCGATGGGTGCCACAATACGAAATCGAGTGGGTTTCGTTTCTGTGGATCATCCACCTTGCCTCCACGTTGACGAGCAAATTCCAGCATCTGTTCGTGGCTGTAATGCGACACTTCTCCGAAGGTCGGAACTTTCGTGACATCAAAATACACAGATCCACCGACGGCATAGGCAAAACCCCGATCGAGAACTAGGCCAATGAATTTACGAATATCAGTAATGGCCGATGAAGCGCGCGGCGTGCTGTACGCAGGCAACATCTCGAGTGCATCCATGTCGCGATTGAAACGCGCCTCCTCGCCTGCAGCTAGGTCTAGATAATGAACACCGAGTTCTCGAGCTTTCACAAACAATGGATCATCAACATCAGTGACGTTGCGCACGCATCGAACAGTATGACCAAGGTCAATCAGACGCCGCTGCAAAATGTCGTAGAACAGAAAAGTTGATGCATGACCCAAATGCGTCGCGTCATACGGGGTAATGCCGCATGTATACATCAGCACCAACTCGTTTGGAGTAAATGGCACGATGTCACGCCGCGCAGTGTCGTACAGACGCATTGACATATTTATTGAGCCTTCGCCCGAGGATCCTTCGTTATACCCGTGAGTTTCGGTGCAACTCGTGTCTTGTAGCGAACATTCAATTGCAAAAGGACAGCCGTAAATGCTTCGATTGCTGTTGCATTTGATAATTCGCCGGCATCGAGTGGACGGCATCCGGGGATATGCGAGGTGATGTCCATCACGATTGTTCGGGCCTCTGCGCTGTCAGAACAAATCAGAACATCGGAATCAATTGGGTCTCCGAGATGCCCCAGTTCCGTTGCAGGCAAATGGTGAAATGCGGCAACAACCCGACATTCAGGGACTGCGGCTTGTACGTGAGCAGCAACACTGCCACGAGGTGGCAAGAGTGGTTGAAATTCATGACCCACCCGCACGAGCGCATTCGCCATACTCACAATTACTTTGCCGCGTAACAAATCAATATGATCACGGGCTGTCGTTGCAGCCGAATCCCATGGCGTAGCGAGAACCACGACATCACATGCGGACGCTTCATCATTGTCGCCGCCAGTGACACTGAGATTTAGATTTGGCCACTTGGCTTTCAGCGCATCGCAGACTTCCGAGGCACGCTCTTTGGACCGAGATCCGATAACGACGTCATATCCAACCGAAGCAAGGCGTGCCCCGAGGGCACTTCCGGCGGGTCCGGTACCGCCCAATATTCCAATACGCATTCCGTAGAGCCTTACACATAGACCCCTTGCGAACTACGGTCATATGCATGGGACTTCTTGAGGGCAAAAAAATCGTCGTGACGGGTGTCTTGACTGATGCCTCTTTGGCATTCAGTGTGGCGCAATTAGCCCAACGAGAAGGTGCCCAAGTGGTACTCACAGGCGCCGGACGCGCACTCTCACTGACGCAGCGATCTGCGCGCAGGCTTGATTCTCCCGTTGACGTCTTTGAGTTTGATGTCACAGTGCCAGAACACGTCGAATCTGTACGTGAACAAGTGCGCACATCTTTAGGACACGTCGACGGAGTATTACATGCAATTGGCTTTGCTCCCGAGGTGTGCCTTGGTGACGACTTTTTGGCAGCTCAATGGAGTGACGTTGCAATCGCTATGCAAATTTCTGCATATTCATTAAAGACACTTGTGGATGCATTTCTTCCGTTGATGTCTTCTGGTGGATCAATCGTCGGTCTTGATTTCGACAACACCGTTGCGTGGCCCGCATACAACTGGATGGGAGTTGCAAAGTCAGCGTTTGAATCAACAAGTCGCTATCTCGCAAAGGAACTAGGACCGCGCGGCATTCGTTGCAACTTGGTTGCGGCCGGCCCCATCAAAACAATGGCCGCAAAATCAATTCCGGGATTCAAAAAATTCGAAGACATTTGGAATGACCGCGCTCCTCTTGGCTGGGATGTCTCTGACCCCATTCCTGTTGCAAAGACGGTGCTTGCACTCATGTCGGACTGGTTTCCCGCAACAACTGGTGAAGTCATTCACGTTGACGGTGGCTTCCATGCCATGGGCGCGTGACAAACAGACTGTCTCAGGCGTCGTCGCCCTACTTGCGACAACACCGAGATAATCCAGTCGATTGGTTTCAATGGGGCGACGAAGCATTCGCTGAATCTGCTCGCACCGGAAAGCCGATTCTGTTGTCGATTGGATATTCGGCGTGCCACTGGTGCCATGTGATGGCTCATGAGAGTTTCGAGGACGACACAACTGCGTCAGTCATGAATCAACTCTTTGTCAACATCAAAGTTGACCGAGAAGAACGGCCCGATGTAGATGCTATTTACATGGACGCAGTACAAGCGATGACAGGCCGAGGCGGTTGGCCCATGACTGTGTTCTGCACACCAACTGGCGAACCTTTTTATGGCGGTACGTATTACCCACAAGAATCGTTTGTGAAGTTGATGCATGCAGTTGATGATGCATGGCGTAACAAACGCGAGGACTTACAACAAAACGTTGATGCACTTGTTGACGCCGTCGGCAGAACCTCCCGCATTGCCCCCGTTGCCTCATTCAACGCACACGAACTGGCCGATACAGCACTTCTGGCAATGACTCAGAGTTTTGACTCCCGCTGGGGTGGTTTTGGCTCGGCACCAAAATTCCCATCAACGTTTGCTCTTGATCTTGCAATGCGGTTGTACCAGCGATCCCACGATGAACAACTTCTGGAAATGGTCACTACTTCGCTTGATGCAATGGCAGCCGGCGGCATGTACGACCACATTGGTGGAGGTTTCTCGCGATACAGCGTTGACGAGAAATGGTTAGTGCCTCATTTTGAAAAGATGCTGTACGACCAGGCTCTCCTTCTCCGCACATACACCCACGCCTGGCTGATCGGACATCATGACCGACATCGCCAAACTGCAGAAGAAGTCATGTCGTACCTCATTGATGAACTGCGCCACCCAGACGGCGGTTTCTACAGCGCAGAAGATGCTGACTCTCTTGACGAACACGGACATTCTGAAGAGGGAGCCTTTTACACGTGGACGCCCCATGAAATAACTGATGTCCTTGGCAAGGATTCCGGGGCTGCGCTCGAGTGGTGGAACATTACGGACGACGGAAATTTTGAAGGGCGTTCAATTCCGCATCGCATTCCACAAAGAGGCTTACTGCAACGATCACCAGAGATTGAGTCCGCTCGTCACCGCCTTTTTCAACATCGTGCGACGCGCTCGCGCCCTGGCCTTGATAACAAAGTCTTGACTGAGTGGAATGCAATGATGCTGTCGTCGTTGTGTGAAGCAATATCTGCATTCAATCGACTCGACTTGATTCCGATTGCCGAAAAGAATGCCCAGTTCCTGGTATCTGAATTGCGTAGTGCAGATGGCGTGTGGTCCCGAAGCTGGCAAGAAGATGCACAACCCCATTCACAACACAGTGCTCTCGCACATGACTTGGCACATGTTGTTGATGCAATGACTCGCATGTACGAACTAACAGCTACTCATACGTGGCTGCACATTGCTACTGAAACCGCACACCAATTGATTGACGAATACTGGGATTCAGAACATGGCGGTTTATTCACCGTTGCATCATCTTCAGAGCAACTGATTGTTCGCCAAAAAGACCTGATGGATAATGCGACGCCATCAGCCAACTCGGTAGCCGCGTTTGCCTTTCTTCGCCTTGCAGCCATTACCGGTGATATGAAATTGGCAACATACGCACACCAGATACTGGCTCTGTTGGCCCGGGTCGCGCCATCTGCCGCAACAGGTTTCTGCAATGCAATCTCTGCCTCATTATTTGCTCAAGAAGGCGCAATGGAAATAGTGATTCCAGGGGACAACCCGACACTCCTCGCCACAGTTCGTTCGCAGTGGCTTTCGAACGCCGTCACCGTGTGGGGAGAACCCGTTGATTCGCCGTTGTGGACAGGTCGCGAAACTGGAATGGCGTACGTGTGCCGCAATCATGAGTGTCTCCTTCCGGCCCGTACTGAACAGGAATTGCGAGAACGAATCGTTACCAGTTTTTCTGGTGAATAATCGATTCCACTGACCGACGAGTTCGACCAGCACTGCGACCCTGTCGTTTCTCACCTTCGATTTCATGACCAATGGCGATAGTGCCCAATATTTCAATGTGTTCAGGAATATTGAACTCTCGTCGTAAGCCTTCTTCATTTGAGTGTGCGAAAAACAGCGCACCCAATTTTGCATCTTCTAGCGCAAGAAGAAATGTCATAGTGGCAAAGGATGCATCGATGGTCCAATACGGTGCAGGCCACTTGTCACGCCCTTCGCTAAGGCCAGTTGACTTTTTATCTGGTTCCGAATAGCGCTCGAGATACGCGGTGGGATCACACATGCTGAGAACAATGACCGGAGCACGCAAGAGAAGCGGGAACGCGAAACTCTCACGTCGATCGGCCGGAAGCGCAACATCCCAATACCGATGCGTGGATTCACTCTCTAGCAGCAGAACATGCCAGCCTTGCGATTTACCGGCACTCGGTGCACGGCTTGCAAGATCAATGCACGATGAGAGCACTAAAGCATCAACCGCTTGATCGGAAAATGATCTCGACATCCGACGTGAACGGACGATGTCGGCGAAGTTCACTGACTTAGACGCGAGCGCCGAGCTTGACAAGGCTTTCAGCCATGGTCCAACCATGAACAATCAACACGCCACCCTTTTTCGGATTGACGCCTTCAAACAAAGAAGTGATTTCTGGTGAGATCTTTTCTGGCTTCAACGACTCGTGGTCAAGAAAACCGCTTTGTCCACCAGATGCAACGATGAAAGTTTTTTCGTCATACGTGGAATCAACGCCAAAACGACGAGCGAGGCGGCGACCCCATGCTCGCTCTTCCCCAACGGCGCGATGCCCGAATGTAGGAATCATGTCTGTGACTGCCTTCAAGGCTTCCATGCCATCAGCTGTTGCGAATCGACTGCCGACTACAACGTCCTCGTCGGGAAACGCCATTAGTGCGCGATGGTAGGCCTCTGTCATTAAACCTTTGAGAACTGAATCGCGCTTCGCAGTGCGCTTGATAGTCATGAGCCCGAGCAATACACATGGCGTTCCGCCAATGCGTTCGAGAGTTGAAAAAGTAACACCCTGTAATTTGCCGTCAATACGGGCAAGAGTGCATAACACCCAGTCTGTTCCGGCCTTCGCAAATTGCTCAGCTGTAAAAGACCCCTCGATGGTGAGGAATTCTTCAAACTGGGCCTCAGTGAGTGCGCTGCAGTCTTGTGTGGCAACTTCCAAGGACATTGACTGGGTGACTCCCTATGACACACGGGCGGCACTAGTGCCGACAACAACTCCTCTATTCTGCCATTGCCAGAAGCCAATTCCCGAACTCACGAGCTATTTAGATGATTTTTACCGCATTAGAGCCAAACGTAACGCGCAATGGCCCCAGAGCCTTCTCAAAGTCAACTAAACCAGATGGCCCAAGATCAAATACTTTGCCGCCAGCCAACTTTACTTTGCATGGCGAGGTACCTGGGAATTCAGCGATGATTGCTTTCAGACGTTCAAGTTTTTCTGCTGTGAATCCGGACGGAAGCGACAATTCAACTTCGGCAATTCGATCGCCCAGATTTTCGGGCACTGAAATTCTTTGAGCCGAAAAACTTGCTGGCGCGTCATCACGCTGATTCAATCGACCCGTAATAGTGACGACAAGATCATCAGAAAGCAAGTGACCATATTCGGCCAACACCTTTGCAAATACTGTTACTTCAATAGCTGCATCCATGTCTTCCAACACAAACGTTGCCATTTGGTCCCCCTTTTTCGTAAAGCGGCGATTCAAACTCGACATCACCCCGCCGATCGTGACCATTCCAGATTCGCGTGCTTCAAGTTCTTGAATCGAACTAGTAACCAGGCGGCGCAGTGCGTATTCGACCCCGCGTAATGGGTGGTCGGAAATGTACAGACCCAACATTTCCTTCTCATGGCGTAATTGGTCTGGCTTTGTGAACTGCATATCTGGAATGTTTACTTCTGCGCTCCAGCCTGTCGTTGACGCGTCTTGCATTTCCCCAAAGAGCGACATGACTCCTTTTTCTTCCTCACGTCGAGCTACGACTGCAGAATCAATGATTGATTCAAAGACCATGAGAAGACCGCGACGAGGATGTCCGAATGAATCAAATGCCCCCGCTTTGATCAATGATTCAACAGCGCGCTTATTGAGAGCCTGCTCCGGTGCACGGCGCGCAAAATCATGAAATGATTCATACGGGCCATTGCGATCGCGTTCTTCCAAAATCTGAAGAACAATTCCTTCTCCAACATTTCGGACTCCAGACAATGCAAAAACAATTCGCTTCTGTCCATCAGCAGTGATAGCAGCAAAGTCAGAACGACCTTCGTTGATATCCGGATTAGATACCGTGATACCAATTGAACGAGCATCAGCAAGGTGCACAGCTGCTTTTTCATAGTTGCCCTTTACAGAGGACAACAGACATGCAGAATATTCAACGGGGAAATGAGCCTTGAGATACGCAGTTTGATATGCAATTAATCCGTAGCCGTATGCGTGGCTCTTGTTGAATGCGTAGTCGGCGAAGCCACGAATGATGCCAAATAATTTCTCGCCAAGCGAGCGACCATAACCGGTCTTTTCGCAACCATCAACAAAAGAACCTTCTTCGGCTGCCATGGCCTTCGGATCTTTTTTACCGCAGGCCTTGCGTAAGTTGTCTGCTTGGGCAAGTGAGTAGCCAGCGAACTTCTGCGCAACACGCATCATGCTCTCCTGGTACACCATGAGGCCATACGTGTCATGAAGAACTTCTCGAGCATCTTCATGGAAGTACTCGGGCTCTTCGATGTTGTTCTTAATCTTCGCATAGGTGGTGTGCATCTTCGTGCTCATGGGACCTGGGCGATACAGCGCAATCACAGCGCAAACATCTTCAAACGCCGTAGGGCGCATCAGACGTAACAAACTCTGCATCGGCAAGGACTCAAGCTGGAAAACACCGATGGTGTCCCCCCTGCCGAGCAATTCGAATGTCTCCATGTCTTCGAGAGAAATAATGTCAATGTCAAAGTCAGGATCTGTTTGTTCTCTGATCATTTCCACTGCATCTGCAATAACGTCGAGGTTTCGCAGACCCAGAAAGTCCATTTTTAGAAGACCCAATGATTCAACGGCATGCATTTCATACTGCGTGACTATTGGGGCATCATTGCCCTTACGCTGAATCGGCAAGTAGTCCATGAGTGGCATACCTGTGATTACAACTGCCGCAGCGTGAATACCGTCTGATCGCTTGAGGCCTTCCAAACCTCTGGCAACTTCAACAACTTTCGCCGCAATCTCATCTGCGAGAACCAAGTCGCGAAGACCTTGAGCTTCGCGATACCCAGCTGCATGTTCGTCGCTGTATTCAAAGCAGGCTGCAAGAGGCGTGTCGCGACCCTGTTGAAGTGCAGGCATCAGTTTGGCAATGCGGTCACCGACTCCGTATTCATGACCCAATACTCGAGCTGCGTCTCGCACAGCATTGCGAGCCTTAATAGTGGCAAACGTAATGATTTGAGCAACATGGTCACGGCCATATTTTTCAGCAGCGTACTGAATCATGTGATCGCGATATCGCGAGTCAAAGTCCATATCGATATCGGGCATGCTGATTCGAGACGGGTTTAAAAATCGTTCAAACAGAAGGTCATACTTCAGCGGGTCAAGATCTGTGATTCGCAAGCAATAGGCAACAGCACAACCAGCAGCAGATCCACGACCTGGCCCCACGCGAATATTCGACTCGCGCGCGTGACGAATGAGATCCCAGACAATGAGGAAGTACGCATCGAAGCCCATGTCACTAATTGTTTTCAATTCAAAAGCAAGTCGTTCAACAACGGCTGACGGCAAGTTGTCTCCCCAACGCTCTTGTGCGCCTTTCCAAGTGAGGAACGAAAGATAATCCGCAGGAGTGTTGTAGTCCGCTGGAATGGGGAAATCGGGAATTTGATATTCATCAAAGGTGATATCAACTTGTGCGCGTTCAGCGATGAGCAACGTGTTGTCACATGCTTCAGGCAAGTCTTTCCAGACTGAACGCATTTCAGCAGCGGTTTTCAGGTAGTGCTCGTTTCCTTCAAATCGAAAACGATCTTGATCGCGCATCAATGCACCTGTCTGCACGCACAACAGTGCATCGTGTGCCATGTGATCACTTTGATTGACGTAATGCGAATCGTTAGTAGCAATGATTGGGGCACCAATTGCTCGTGCGATCTCTACTAATTTTGGATTAGTTGTCCGTTGGTTCGCGATACCGTGATCTTGTAGTTCGACAAACAAATTGTCTTTGCCGAAAATATCTTGTAATCGAGATGCCTTAGCGATTGCTCCCTTTTCGTCGCCATTCAGAAGCGACTGCAACACATGCCCACCAAGGCAACCCGTGGTTGCTATCAGGCCAGACGAGTACTTTTCCAATAGTTCCCAGTCAACGCGTGGTTTGTAGTGGTACCCCTCAAGAAAGGCGAGGCTAGATAATTGAATGAGGTTGCGATACCCCTCATTGTTTTCAGCCAACAACGTGAGGTGGTAGTACTGTTTGCGACCGCCCTCATCTGATCCGCCGTTGTCATCGAGGCGTCCTCTGCGTGGAATGCGCTCGGAACGATGATCATGAGCCATATATGCCTCAGTACCAAGGATTGGTTTGATGCCCTGCTTGACGCATTCTTTGTAGAACTCGATGACGCCGTACATGTTGCCGTGATCGGTAATGCCGAGAGCTTGTTGACCATCGGAAACTGCCTTAGAGACCAATTCATCAAGACGAGCTGCTCCGTCGAGCATGGAGTATTCAGTGTGAACGTGGAGGTGTGTAAATGACGAACCCACGAACTTTCCCGACTCCTTTAGTACCCACTGACAGCCCAATGCTGGCCAGCAAGCGAACTGCACTGCGAGTTCATAAATTAGCAGTCGGGTGTGCCCTCGGCATCAGAGACCCCATGGATTGTTGTTTATACCCGCTTGGCAAGCAGAGGGACCAACATTTCGTCGGCGGTTAAAGATCCGTGACGGCACACCAACGGAAATGCCCCACCATCGAGAGGTTCTTCAAAACTGACGGGCTGGTGAGCTACCAATGCCACGTCACCCAACCGGCGTTTCACCTCGTCGCTCATGCGGGGCCCAAACCATTTTTCATCGATCACCTGATCTGCGGACACTATCCACGCAACATCTGTGAACACCGAACATGCCTCGAGCAATGCAGCAGCACGTCCACGTTTTGCATGTAACCATCTGAATCGCCCTTCACCTGATTGGTGGTCGACGAGATCTACAATCTCGCGGGGCGGAATAATGGTGTTGTCTGCAACGTGAACTTGACCATGATCTGCTGTCACTATTAACACAGTGTCCGATGGCAACACCGACAAGATGTCTGCCACTATCCCGTCAGCAGCACGCAACTCAGAATCATAAAAATCACCAAAACCACGTTCGTGGGCAATCTTGTCCACTCCGTCGTAGTACGCGTACACAAAATCTTCGCCGGCATCGAGAGCCTGACGAACTAACACCGGAATACTGCTTGCTGCGCGCCATCCCATGTGCTTCACATCTGCGAGATGGGCCAGCGTGAATCCACTTCCCTCTAATTCGCCCTTGCTGAGAACCGGAACCCGAGATCCGAGAAATGGTGGGCATGGTTGGACCAAATTGGGCGGGTACCGACGGCGCAAATCACCGTTCTCGTCTCCCCACCGCAACACATTCATCACCGTGTCGCCCATATCGATGCGATACCCGAGCAGACCGTGTTCACCAGGCGATAATCCGGTCGTCAGCGAAGTCAGGGCTGTAGCAGTGGTTGACGGAGCAACTGTGGTGATGAAAGAACCCTCGAAACCAGACAACGTCGGCATGCAGTGTTGGTGAGTCTGGAACTGATTCCAGCCGAGGCCATCAATAAGAAGTACAACAACACGTTGTGCTCCCCTCACCGTGGCTGGCATCCACGCAGGCACAGTTCTGGGACCGCCTGGAGCACACAACGCGGGGATGATGCCTGACAGGCACCCATTGGCGTAATTGGGTAGAACTGGCAGCGGAGCACTCACCCCACTATCCAACCACCTACGATGGTCATGTGCGAGTTTCTACGCGAGGTGATTATGCCTGTCGAGCCCTATTGTCGCTAGCGCTCCATTCCGAGACCGCACTTCCGACCTCTGTCAGAGACATTGCCGAGCGCACTGCACTTCCGCAGCCGTATCTCGAACAAATTCTCCTTGCTCTGAAAGGTGCAGGACTTGTTCGTTCGAAGCGCGGAGTTGGCGGCGGATATGTCTTAGCGAAAGCTCCGAGCGACATTCGCCTGTCCGACATTATTTCTGCCGTCGACGGACCCATCACCCTTGGTGACTTTGGTCAGCCCCATCAAGACGGCTCATGCGATCACGAAGGACAATGCGTGTTGCTCGCTATTTGGGATGTTGCGGCTCATCACATGCGTGATCATCTGAACGATTACACACTTGCCACAATTGCATCGGCTGCGACGGGCACCGAACCGTGGCCGAAGAACACTCCACACTCTCACTAAGTAGCGGAAATTATTTTTCAGGAATCTCGAACGAGCACTTGGCAATGATTGCGGCCATGTCGGCTGGCAACGACGCTTCAAATGACATCTCTTCTCCCGAACCTGGATGAATCAGCGTCAATCGTCGCGCATGCAACATAGGTCGTGGTGCCACCAACGCAGATTTGGCCCCACCATACATAGCATCGCCGACAACAGGATGATCAACAGCAGCCAGATGCACACGAATTTGATGTGTGCGACCAGTTTCCAGCGAGCATCTCACCAGTGTCAACAACGCAGGATGATTAAATTCGGTTTCTACCTCAAGATGTGTACGCGCCCATTTGCCATTATGAACAACTGCCATGCGCATCGGATCGCGCGGGTCGCGCCCCATCGCTGCATCAACAACAGCTGTCGGTGAATCGAAGTGGCCCCATGCAAGTGCAATGTACTCACGGCCTACCTCATGTTCGGTCAATGCCGATACCAGTGAGTCGTATGCACGTTGCGAACGTGCAACCACCATCATCCCCGTTGTTCCGGCGTCAAGACGATGCACAATTCCGGGACGAGCAGGTTGTCCAACATCAGCCACTTCGGGATACAACGCCAAGATACCGTTTACCAATGTTCCGAGACCGTGACCCGATGCCGGGTGCACCACAAGACCAGCTGCTTTGTTCACCACGATGATGTCGTCGTCGACATAGACAACATCAAGCACGATGCTTGCGTCTGGGCCTGGAGGTTCAGCTACGGGCACCATGTCAAGATCAACAACAACAATTTGTCCTTCGCGCAAACGGACTTTGCCAGATGGTGCTGGCGCACCATCGACAGTGGCGCCTCCACTCGCAATCAGTTTCGATGCATCAGTACGAGAAATGTCAGCAATAAGCGACACAATGCGGTCGAGGCGTTCATTGTTCAACGCAGATGGCAGTGTTTCTTCAACTTTCATGTGTGTTGTCAACACCTTTTCCGTTACGTGCTTCCATCAGCATGGCAGCAATAAGCGCACATGCCCCCACAGTGATCGATGAATCTGCAACATTAAACACGGGCCACCACTGCACGTCGATGAAATCAACGACTCGACCATGTAGCCAACCCTCACCACGAAAGATTCGATCAGCAATATTGCCTATTGCACCTGCGACAATGGCGCACAACGCCAGTGCGGATAGTTGAGTCGTTGCCTTGTGCACTGCTCGTAACAAAAACAAAACAGCGATAATTGCAAAAACGCCAACAACCGGCCCCAAGCCTTGCCCCTGAGAGAACGCAAAGCCACTATTAAATCCGAGTGAAAACTGCAGAGATCCAACGACATGAATGACATGTCCATTAGCCAATGCAGACACCGCCCATGACTTCGTCACCTGGTCAAGAAGAACTATGAGACCAATAAGAATCGCCTGTCGGCGAATTGCGAACACAGATGTGCGGGAACGCCTAACGGCGTCCTAGTCCACCGGCACGTTCAGTCACAAGCTCTGTCGCCCAAGGAATAGCGCGCAGACGCTCCTTCGGAATTGGCAAGACTGAAACGACCGAATAGCCGTACTCACCAGTTTTCATGCGAGCAAATGCTGCATCAATTTCTTCTACTGTTTGGCGGGCCGCAGCTGACAGAACAAGATCTTGTTCGCGCTCGACAACCATGGTGTCGCCTTCGCCACCTTCGTCATCAAACTTCACGTCGCCCATTTCAGCATCGGCAATCATGGCGTTTGCTTCGTTCTCAAGACGATTCGCCTGACCAACCAACTTGATGCGCTCTGTCCGGAGTGCTTCACGTTGTGCGAAGAGAAACTTCAAATCAAAATCTTTTGACGACGTGATGCCATCTTCAGATGGGCCCTTCACAATGACGGGACGCTTCGGTGGCTCTGGCTTCTTTGCAACTTTTTTTACAGGAGCTGGCGCAGGAGTAGCGACCACTGGTGCCGGAGCAACAACTTTTACTGGAGCTGCGTTCTTAGCAGGAACAACTTTCTTTACAGGTGCTGCCTTCTTTACCGGAGCAATCTTTTTCGCGGGAGCTGCTTTTTTCACAACCTTCTTCGCAGGAGCCTTCTTAGCTGGTGCCTTCTTAGCAGGAGACTTCTTCACAACTTTCTTCGCTGGAGCCTTCTTGACAACCTTCTTAGCGGGTGCAGCTTTCTTTGCAGGAGCCTTCTTGACAACCTTCTTTGCTGGAGCGGCCTTCTTAGCTGGTGCCTTCTTAGCTGGCGTCTTTTTAGCTGGTGCCTTCTTTGTAGGAGCCTTCTTCGCAACCTTCTTCGCGGGGGTGGTTTTTTTCTTCGTTGCCATAATGAGGACTCTCTCCTTGCATCGGGCATCCGCCCGCGTTGCCCCGTGAGGCTACGGCCGAAAACGGTATTTTCTCAACTAGCGATAGCGACCGACACCCCAATGAGGGCGCCCTCTACCGCAACAGAACGCTCCCCCGATGCATCAAAAAGCACCTCGAGGGCAAGGGTCTCGCCCGCAATGAGCCCTACATGGGGCAAGATCTGGGTCTTCAACTCGTCATCAATGGATAATGTCACGATGATTCGGTCCGAGATATCAAGGTCGGCTTCTCGGCGAGCCTGTTGCACCGCACGCACGATGTCTCGGGCGGACCCTTCTGCTTCCAATTCGGCAGTGACATTGACGTCGAGCAACACAACACCAACCCCGCCCGGCAATGGTGCGCTAGCCGAACCTGCTTGAGTCACCAACTTCAAGGAATACTCACCTGGCTGAAGCAACTCGCCCGCAACATTGATGACATCGCCATCCTGAGTCCATTCGCCCTTTTTCACTGCAACAATGACCGCCTGAGTGCGCGGCCCAAGTCGTGGACCAACAATTGCCGGAACAACTTGTAATTCGTGTGACGCGATTGACTTCACGTCATCCGTGAGCACCACCTCGCGGACATTTACTTCGTCGCGCACAATGTCGAGGAAACCGTCAAGCGATGCTGCATTCGCAGCAGCAATAGTGAGCGATGCAAGCGGCAACCGCACACGACGACCATGCACTTTACGCACAGACAACGCACACGAACAGACTTCGCGAACCATATCCATTGCCGTGACTAACACCGAATTACGTGGGAGTTCTGCGGAAGAGGGCCAATCAGTGAGATGGACACTTCCCGCCTCAGGTCCGTGGAGCCCTTGGAATACTTCATCTGTGACAAGCGGAAGAAGTGGCGCAGCAATTCGCACCACATAATCGAGCACGGTGTGCAAAGTATCAATGGCATCCTGATCTCCAGCCCAAAAACGATCACGACTTCTGCGGATGTACCAATTAGTCAACACATCAAGAAAGTTTCTGATTGTTTGGCAGGCTGCGAACAGGTCATACACATCCATTGATGCCGTGACTGACTCAACAGTGTCAGCGAGTTTGGCAAGCACGTACTGGTCAAGCACATTCGGCGAATCAGCGCGAACAACACCAGAAATGCCATCAGCATTTGCGTAGAGAGCAAGGAAGTAATACGAGTTCCATAGTGGCAACAAAACTTGACGTACGGTCTCTCGCATTCCTTGTTCAGTGACTGAGAAATCACCTCCGCGCAAAATGGGTGACGACAACAGGTACCAACGCATTGCATCGGCGCCATGGGAATCAAACACAGCCATCGGGTCTGGGTAATTTCGCAAGCTCTTCGACATCTTTGCGCCATCATCACCAAGAACAATTCCGTGACTAATGCATGACGTGAAAGAAGGCCGATCAAAAAGTGCCGTCGCCAGAACGTGCAACGTATAGAACCATCCACGCGTTTGACCGATGTATTCAACAATGAAGTCACCCGGGTAGTGATTGTCAAACCATTCCCTATTTTCGAACGGGTAGTGAACTTGCGCAAACGGCATTGATCCACTCTCAAACCAGCAGTCAAGCACTTCTGGAACGCGACGCATCATTGACTTACCGGTTGGATCATCGGGGTTTGGTCGCATGAGGACGTCAATATTTGGGCGGTGTAAATCAGTTACTTCCACCCCGAAATCGCGAGATAGATCAGCGAGGCTCCCGTACACGTCAAGGCGCGGATATGACGGGTCATCACTCTTCCATACAGGAATGGGTGAACCCCAGAATCGATTACGACTGATTGCCCAGTCACGTGCATTAGCTATCCATTTACCGAACGAACCGTCTTTAACGTGCTCAGGCGACCATGTGATTTGTTCATTCAGTTCGACCATGCGGTCACGGAATTTTGTGACCTCTACGAACCATGACGAAATAGCGCGATAAACAAGTGGTTCAGCACAACGCCAACAATGTGGATACGAGTGATTATAGGAATCGTGACGCACAACGACACCAATGTCCTTTAGAGCGCGCACAATATCTGAGTTTGCTTCAAAAACATGCTTACCAACCCACGGGGTGATCTCGGCTGTGTAGCACCCGTGTTCGTCCATCGGACACAACGTGGGAATACCTGCTGCGTTGCATTCGATTTGGTCGTCTTCACCGAAACCGGGCGCCATATGCACAACACCCGTTCCGTCTTCAGTTGTGACAAAGTCAGCACCAAGAATCTGGAACGCATTATTTGTTCCGGCAAAGAATGGAAACAGAGGCGTGTAACGACGGCCGACGAGGTCACGACCCTTGAGTGTGCGCAGTAGTTCTGCACCTTCAAGTTCTTTTTCATACGAACCCAATCGCGCTTCAGCCACTATGTAGGTATTGCCGTCAGGATGTTGAAGCACGGCATAGTCAATGTCTGGACCAACTGCAAGAGCCAAGTTGGAAGGCAGTGTCCAAGGAGTCGTGGTCCACGCGAGAATCTTTTCCCCCGAATCGAGGGTGAACGAAACAGTCAGTGCCGGATCTTGACGATCTTTATATACGTCATCCATTCGCGTTTCTGTATTCGACAACGGAGTTTCGCAACGCCAGCAATACGCCAGCACACGAAAGCCTTCGTAGATCAGGCCCTTTTCATGAAGTGTCTTGAAAGCCCACATGACACTTTCCATATATGGCGTGTCAAGTGTCTTGTAATCGTTTTCAAAATCGACCCAACGGGCCTGGCGCGTAACGTACCGCTGCCATTCATCGGTGTATCGCAACACACTTGTGCGACATGCATCATTGAACTTGTCGATTCCGAATGCGGCAATTGCCGGATGCCCAGCGATGCCTAATTCTTTTTCAGCTTCTACTTCTGCAGGGAGACCGTGACAATCCCAACCAAATCGGCGATCAACATGACGACCACGCATCGTTTGGTAACGCGGCACGGCATCCTTCACGAAGCCAGTAAGTAAGTGACCGTAGTGAGGCATTCCGTTTGCGAACGGAGGGCCATCATAAAAAATGAATTCATTGTCGCCGTTCGTACCAACGGGACGCGCCGCAAGACTTTTTGCGAAAGTCTGGTCACGTTCCCAACGCGCCAACACGCCTTCTTCTAATTGAGGAAAATTTGGCTGGGAGTCAACCTTTGGATACGTCACGCAATAAGGCTAGAGGCGTAAGGGGCTCAGCACCCAAGGATGCGAGCGATGACTTGAACGCCAATGAGAACCACCAGTGGTGTGAAATCAAATGGCCCCATAGTGGGAAGCACACGACGAATTGGCGTAAACACTGGCTCTGTGGCCTTGTACAGAAAGTCGACTATCGGAACAAACGGACTGCCCGAAGAGATAGGAAAGAAAGTTGAAATTGCGCGAGCAACCACAATCAAGACATAGATATTCGCGATTGCACAGATAAGACCCATGATGATTCCTTAGTAACGAGGCGAGTCAAAACTCACAGCTGGTTTTAACAAGTAGACGCCACTACCTACTTTTTCCATTGTGCCGCTGAGTGCGTAACACATTCCACTTGCGAAATCGATTATGCGACGTGACATTTCCCGATCAGCACCTTCGAGATTCACAATTACAGGAACACCATCTTTGAAATGGTCGGCAATTTCTTGCGCTTGGTTGAAGTTGCGCGGGCGAACCGTGACGGTTTCACCAGAAGAAGGAATCGTGCGAACTGTAGGAGACGTACGTGCAGTGCCGACAGGACGCACTTGCAAACCTGAATCATCGGGGCGACGAGCTGCTCCAGTGTCATCAACACGCATGGGACGCGCAGCAGCTCGTTGAGTTTCCGATGAGTACTCAGGATCAAAATTAGAGCGGCGACCTTGGTCGGGGGCAGGACGTCCAACGCGATGTGGTCGTTCGTACTCCATCGACATGTCGTAGTCGTCGTAGGCTTCTTCCCCACTCAGACCGAGGTAATCCATTGCACGGCGGAAAATTGACATATTCAGAGGCTAATGCACATCGAATAGCAGATGTGGGACACGCCTAGTGAGTGACACGCACCCTGTCGCCAAAGAGTCCGCTTCCCACCCTGACCATTGTGGATCCACATGCGACAGCAATCGGATAATCAGCCGACATCCCCATGGAACAGACCGATAAGCCCTGTTCATTAACCAATTGACGCAATATCCCAAACGATTTTTCACATTCCTGCTGTGTGCCATCCGTCGGACCAATTGTCATCAGTCCCTCCACGATGAGCCCTCGAGACTCTGCACGCGTTCTCAGTACATCAAGTTGATTGGGGTTCACCCCGCCTTTGGAGGGCTCCTGTGTTGTATCAACCTGTATCAAAATAGACGCACCCGGCGCCCGACGACCCAATTCGTCTACAACCGAGTCCCTGTCAACGGACTGCCACATAGCAATATGGCCCGCCAACAACCGCACCTTGTTTGACTGCAATGCACCAATGAAGTGCACCTCAATTGACGGCAGACCGATCGTTATCTTTTCCAGCAACTCTTGTGCATAGTTCTCACCTACGCCATCACACCCAGCGCTCGACGCAGCACGAAGAGCGTCAATTCCAAAAGATTTTGTTACAGCGACAAGGGAGACAGCGGTCCCACCAGCATCACTTATTACCGAACGAACGCGTGCGACCCGATCGGCCACCTCGTTGGCGTCGATCATGTGTGAACTTCTATTTCAGGAAAGACGGTACGTCGAAATCATCGTCATCATCTGACAACGGATCGCTATCAGAGAAAATGTCGCGCACATTGCCTGTTGATGGTCGCGCATCAGATGGACGCGTTGAAGTGCGGGTGCCAATGGACGAACCACTTGACCCTGCATCCCAGCGTTCAAACCCTGCCGCAATAACGGTGACCTTGATTTCATCGCCCATTTCATCATCGATGACAGTGCCGAAAATTATGTTCGCATCTTGGTGAGCAACTCCGTGAACCACCTCGGCTGCAGCGTTGACTTCGAAAAGCCCCATGCTGGACGGGCCAGTGATATTGAGCAAAATGCCGCGCGCACCATCGATAGCCGCTTCAAGCATTGGGCTCGAAATCGCATCTTTTGCTGCAACAACCGCACGATTGTCTCCACTGGCGATACCAATGCCCATAAGCGCAGAACCTGCGCTGGTGAGGATCATCTTGACGTCAGCGAAGTCAGTGTTGATGAGTCCAGGGGTCGTAATGAGGTTTGTAATACCCGCAACACCTTGCAACAAAATCTCATCTGCCATCTTGAATGCGTTGACCAATGATGTCTTGTCGTTCGCAACGGTCAGAAGTCGATCGTTCGGAATAACAATCAGAGTGTCGACTTTTTCCTTCAACCGTTGAATTCCGTTGTCGGCCTGAACAGCCCGACGACGACCTTCGAATTGGAATGGACGAGTTACAACACCGATAGTAAGGGCGCCGAGAGACTTAGCGATTTCAGCGATAATCGGTGCAGCACCTGTACCGGTACCTCCGCCTTCACCTGCAGTGATGAAGACCATGTCTGAACCGTTAATGAGTTCTTCAATTTCTTCACGATGCGCTTCGGCAGCTGCGCGACCAACGTCTGGGTCAGAGCCTGCGCCAAGACCACGAGTGAGGTCTCGGCCGATGTCAAGCTTGACATCGGCGTCGCTCATAAGAAGGGCTTGCGCGTCTGTGTTAATTGCGACAAATTCAACGCCACGAAGACCAGCATCGATCATGCGATTGACAGCGTTAACGCCGCCTCCGCCAATGCCAATCACCTTTATAACGGCGAGATAGTTCTGTGGTGCACCGGCCATCGACCATTTACCTCCAGTAAGGAGTCCGTAAGGACTGAGTTTCCTAAGTTTCCCACATCACGAGCGATATATGTGGCAATCCCCGATTCAGGCGATCATTTAGCGAATCTGAACGGTTGGTTCACCCGTAGAAACGTCAATAACTGCCAAGGTAGATGGGTTCTGGCGCCGCAATAGCACCACGACTGCAACCAATTTGTTCTGCAAGTCGTTGGGTGGTCCGAAACGAACGAGGGTCCCGCCTGCAAGTGTCATTGCAAGCTCCCCGCCTGCGCTGACCTCGAGAGTTTTCACCAATGGTCGCAGTTCATCAGGCAAGGCCAGGACAAGTTGCGCCGCAGCTCTGTAGACATCGTCAGCCACAGCGCCTGCCTCGAGTGATGGCCCGACACCCGCAACACGTAAGTACTTTGTGGGCCAACCAGCAAGAACTGCAATGACATGACCACGTGCATCCACGATGCGCGCCTTTTGGTCGTCGCCCACGTACCAAATGATGGGAATTCTTTCTGCGATTTCGACGAGAGCCTTACCAGGAAACCGAGTCGTGATCCGCACGTCAGATACCCACGAATCAGCCAGCAATAACTCACGTGCCCGGCGAGTATTCACAGTAAACACTGATGCACCCTTCAACGTTTTTGTAACTGCCACTAGAACTTCCTTAGAGGTATAGACATTCCCCTCGACGGTCACTGTCCGAATCGCAAAGATTGGTGAGGCCAGAAGTGCAATCACCACGACTACAGATGCGACGATCACACCCGCAAGCTTTAGCCACTTGACCTTTTGGAGGCGTTCACGTCGTCGCGAACGCCGTTGTCTTTCCTCGAATGTTGGATCCGGCCTGTCATCATCAACAATGACAACTCGATCTAGGTCGTCGTCGATTACCACCAAAGTGCCAGTGTCTTCAGCCATTCCATTGAGTAATGGATCAATAGGTTCTGACCGAGGAATTTCATCAACACTTGGGTCGATAATGACTACGTTCTCAGGTTCTGATGACTCCATGTCATGCGGCGTGTCGTTCTCAGCCACAACTATTGAGTCACCAATGTCCGTCGGTGTGTCATCGCTAGGTTCGACATGCTCATCAGGCTCAACCACTGTCACGCCTTCACGACTGCTAAAGAGCCCTGATAACTCCTGAAGGACTTGATCAGACACTTCAGTGACGGAGATTTCTTCTACCCGTTCTTTAGAACTTTGATCTTCAGAATCTGTCATGCGTGTTCTCCGAGGAGACTTTGCAAGTGCTCTTTGGCTACAACGTGCGCCTCAGAAGTGTGAGAAGGGTGTGAGAAACGAGTCGTAAGATCTGCTGAGAATCCGACAAGACATACTTCGCTGTACAGACGAATGCCGTGAACATCTTCTACAGTACTTTGCACATGTGACATCACTGCAGCAATATCTGCAGCGGTCGAACCTTCTCCGGCTTGAATGAAATTTGCATGCTTGTCTGAAACACTGACTGCGCCAATTGTAAAACCACGAAGACCAGCGGAATCAATAAGAGCCCCAGCACTTTCGTCACCTGCCCCAGGATTAACAAATACTGAGCCTGCATTGCGGCCGCCTGGTTGATGATCTCGCCTCCATCCGACAACAGCGTTGATTTCAGCTGTACCGATTGCCGAATCTTGAAGTGCAGTTTTCATTCGAACTGACAGCACAACATGACTGCCTGACAATGCCGAACCTCGAAAGTAAAAACCAAGTTGTTCAGCAGATACACGCACGATTTGTCCACTACGAAGAGACAACACGGTGGCATCAATCACTGAAGAGGTCATATCTGCGCCATGTCCACCTGCATTCATTCGCACTGCGCCACCAACCGTTCCAGGAATTCCGACACACCATTCAAGACCGCCGCGGCCTGCTCCTACAGAGCGGCGGGCCAAGACTGGCATCAACATTGCACCACCAGCTTCCACAATGTCACCATCAACGCTCACTGCGTTTTCCGTTGGCGACGGAGCCATAACAACAACAAGGCCATCGAAGCCCTTATCAGCGATTAAAAGATTGCTGCCACGACCCATAACCAGAGTCTCCACTTCTGCATGACCGCGCAAAATCTCTGACAGTGCAACTACCTGATCTGCAGACGACACTTTGACAACACATGCACCATTGCCACCGACCCCATACGTAGTGAGAGGGGCAAGAGGCCTGTCGCTTTGAACGTCAAGGCCTGCTGAAGCCAACTCAGCAATGAGCGCAGCAGTGGTCATTTCACCACTCCGCGCAAGTCATCGGGAAATGATTCAATGTCGCCGCATCCCATCGAGATGCAGACGTCGCCAGGAGCAATCCATGACTCAACAGCGGCAACTGTGTCCGAGCGTGACGGCGCCCACACCACATCAGCATCTCGATGGGCGCTACGAACGGCATCGACCACCAATTCTCCTGTGACCCCATCAATCTTCTGAGTACCTGATGCGTACACATCAGTAATCACAATGCGATCTGCGTGCACAAAACAGTCGGCGTACGAATCAGCCATTGTGGCAATGCGGTGGTATCGATTCGGTTGGAACACAGCCACCACACGACCCGTCAATGCTGGGTCTGAACGCACCGCATCGATTGTGGCGGAAATCTCAGCTGGCAAATGTGCATAGTCGTCAATGAGCAATGATCC
>JBBANI010000019.1:22355-34048 GCA_040402015.1 Ilumatobacteraceae bacterium | reverse complement strand
GGGCTTGGCCCGTTGAAGATCACCAACCGATTTCAAGTCGGTGGTAACGCCAAGAACGATGAGGAGAAACAACATGAGTAAAGAACAAAACTACGCCCCAGGGCATTGCGTGCACTTCATACAAGCACGAAAAGCTCTAGAGGAATCAGCGCAATGGCGGCGAGCAACCGTGATTGAAATAGGAGAAGGTGTCATCACACTTCAATTGCTTGGCGGTGACGTCATCTACAAATGCAATGACACCACTCGGCTGCGCGATTTATTCGACACGGGACGAGTGCCACTAAACAGTGAAGGGCAAAGTCATGCAATCTTGGCACCACATAATGTATTGATTATCCCCTGTGCAGACGAAGGCAAGATCTTTCCTCAACAAGCACCAATTAACCCACCGGTCAATTACCTTGAAGATGGTGCAGCTCAGTGGTCACCAACTACAGACGGTGCATGGCATCTCTTTTCAATTGCGAAACAAGACAAACCTTAAACCTCGGTTTTGCACCTCAGTCTGACGTCCAGCAAAGTTGTAACCTCCGAATGGCGGGGCATGTATTCAACATGACAGTCTCGATGCCGTCACTCTTGGCATTCATGAACCTACAGTAGGAAGCCATGCCTGAAGGTCACACACTGCATCGAGCGGCCCGCCTGCAGCGACGCCGATTCGCAGGTCACCAATTGCGAGTCGACTCACCGCAAGGCAGGTTCACTGACGGCGCTGCACTGCTCGACGGTCGGGTGCTTGAAGGTGTAGAGGCAGTCGGCAAACATCTGTTTTATCGCTGGGAGGATGGGATCACGGTGCACATCCACCTGGGATTGTTCGGACGGTTCCGAACATTCACCGGCCACGCTCCCGAGCCCACACAGGGAACCCGGCTGCGCTGGTGGGGTGAGCCGGGCACATTGCACTTGTCAGGACCAACGGCCTGTGACGTGATGGAAAGCGACGCCGAGGAGCAGTTGCTATTGCGGCTCGGCCCAGATCCACTAGCTGTTCGCTTAGGGGACGAGCAACGATTGCAGTCGGCTTTCGCCAGACGGCGCATACCTGTAGCGCAACTGCTGCTCGACCAAGCCGTTGTGTCAGGTATTGGCAACGTGTATCGGGCGGAGTTCTGCTTCCTCGTGGGTGTGAATCCGTTCACGCCAGCTAACGAGGTGCCGCCAGAAATGGTGGGAGACATCTGGCGTCTGGCAATCGACCACATGCGTGTCGGTGAGCGGATCGGCCGCATCGTGACGGTGGATCCCACAGAGGTAGGTGCTCGCCTGCATCGAGAGATCAGTTCCCGGGAGCGTTTGTATGTGTACAAGCGTCACGGTCTCGGATGCCGCCGCTGCGGCTCCGCAATCCGCCAGGCTCTGCTCGCTAATCGCACCGTGTGGTGGTGCCCGACCTGCCAGCGCTGATTCAAGACGGTGGTTTTGCTAAAACCTTGAGCCGAGAAGTAGTGGCGCCCTCGGCAGGAATCGAACCTGCGACCTGCGGATTAGAAGTCCGTTGCTCTATCCGACTGAGCTACGAGGGCATTGAATACAACTCTACCGAGGCTCGGCGAGCAGAAGCTTGCGTAGGAACGAGAGTGCATTAATCACGCTGAATTGGCGCATCTGATCGCGTTGGCCTGGCAGTTGGGAGATGTTGGAAAAGGTTCTGCCATCGGGGAATGCAATACCCACACACAGGGTGCCGACAGGTTGGCCGTCTTGTTCATCTGGGCCAGCAACCCCAGTGAGTGCGAGCCCAAGACTTGCGTTCAATGTTCGCTGCGCGCCGACAGCCATCTGAATTGCAGCTTGCTCTGACACAACAGGGCCACGGTCAACCCCGAGCACATCAAACTTCACTTCGCTCGCGTAGCTAATGATGCCGCCACGAAACGTACGTGATGCACCAGGAATAGATGTGATGCGACCACCGACAAGACCACCAGTGACTGACTCTGCGATCCCTAAGGTCCAACCACGTTCTTCAAGCAGGCCGAGCACTACCGATTCCATGGTGTCAGTGTTCGTTCCGAACACAAGGTCATCTGTGAGTGCGCGAACTTTATGTTCCCAAGTACTGAGAAGTGCGTCTGCTTCGGTATCGGTTGCTGCCTTCACGGTGAGACGAACCTTGATGCCTTCCCAACCGCTTGCAAGAAATGCAAGCGTGGGATTGCCGAGAGTTTCAAGCTCATCGATTATGGGGTCGAGTCGTTCGTTTAAGGCGGATTCACTTTCGCCCCATGTGCGCAACACCAAACTCTTGATGACGCTCGCTTCCCCACTGCGTTGCAAAAGGTCCGGCAGCACGGCCCGCGCCATCATGTCGTACATCTCGTGTGGCACTCCGGGCATTGCATACATGACCTTGTTGCCAACAGGACACATGAGGCCAGGAGCCGTGCCGCGTGTCTGCTCGATGATTGTTGCCCCGCGCGGTACCTTCGCTTGATTCAAGTTGTTCGGTGCCATATAACGATTGCGGGTAGCGAACAAGTTTGTAATCAATTGGGCAATGTGATCGTTGTGTTCCAGCGGAACACCCATGATTTCAGCAAGTGCATCACGAGTGAGATCATCATGTGTTGGTCCGAGGCCACCACAGATGATGACTGCATCGGCATCTTCAAGTGCCAGGCGAATAGCCGCAACCACTCGCGACAAGTTGTCACCAACTTTAAGTTGCAGATGAGAACCAATACCTACGGCAGCTAATTGTTCGCCAATGTATGAAGAGTTGGTATCAACTATCTGGCCGAGCAATAACTCCGTACCGACGGCAACAACATTGCACTTCATGACTTTTAGCCTGCCACAGAGGATTGCAACTGCATGCGCCGAAACGCATAGAAGGCCCACACAAGGAGAACGCCAGCCGCTAGTGCCGCAGACGCTGACAGAAAGTGATACCCGAATGCTTTACGGATAAAGCCAGACGACAGTCCGGCCAGCCCGCCGCAGAAACTCATCATTAAATCTGCTGAACCTTGCACCGTGACGCGCTTGTCATCGGGAACTGATTCGAGCAACATTGCAGACCCGCCAATGAGTCCGAAGTTCCATCCGATTCCGAGAAACCACAACGCCGGAAACAGTACGAGCGAAGACTCCCCACTAAGAGCAGACATGACAGTTGCTACAACCAAAATTGAAGCACCAGCGAGCGCGGCGTGATGCGTGCCTTTCTTGTCTGCATATCGCCCCACTAGTGGACTAAATGCAAACATGCCGGCGACATGTAGCGACACAACAAACTGACTAAGCGACTCATGACCGTGCAGTTTCATCTGTACCGGGGTCATTGTCATAACGGCGACCATGGTGACTTGTGAGATGACCATTGAGGCAAGAGCCAGCCGACCCTTTTGCGTCGCAACGACAATCGTTAGTGCTTCCTTGATGCTGGGAAGCTTCACCGTGCCCTTCGGGCTGATTCCACCGGCGATGACCAGTGGGTCAGGGCGTAAACGAATCGTGGTGTTGAGAAATGCTCCAAACAACACGATGCTGGAAAAGACCCATGGGCCTGTGTACTTGGCCCAACCAAACCAATCTTGACCAGCAATTTGAGCAGGACTAATGAGCAGCGGCCCAAAGACTGCGCCGAATGTTGAAGCAAACACGATGCGACTCATTGAGCTAGCCCGATTATGTGGTTCTGCTAAGTCAGTTGCGGCATATCGTGCAAGCAAATTAGAAGCTTGGCCGTTACCAAAGAGAAAAAGACCAACCATAAAAAGTGCAAGTAATCGATGTTGCGCACCGAAAGCCGCGAGCAGGGCACCAACTGATGCAAGTGCGTATCCCAATTGCAATCCGGGACGGCGACCGCGACGCATCATGATGCGAGACAAGACTTGTGCCATCACTGCGGTACCCATGGTGGCGGTTGCAGTTGCAATGCCACCCCACGGAGTTGTGTCTCCCAGAATGTCTTGTACGACGTATGCACCAACCGTGACTGCAGAAGCAAGAGCCGCAGCGCCGATGATTTGGCCCACCATCAAGGTGCGCAACGTGCGCTTTTGTATTGCTGCGCGGTCTTCCTGGCTAGGTGCCGCCAAAACCACTAGCGAAGGGCTTTCACCGCATATTGAGCTGCGCTCAATAATGTCAACACCACGGCTATCCACATGAAAATAGTAAAAGTCCACGTTTGATCAATCACAGTAAACGGAGCAAGCGCGAAACCAACGGCTAACTGCTGGCTAAACGTTTTGACTTTCGCAGTCTTGCTGGCAGGCATTGAGACACCCTTTGAGCCAACAAAGACTCGATACAAACTGATGATAATTTCACGGGCCGCAATGATGACCACAGGCACTACCCAGAACACATCGCGACTAACAAGAGTAAACATGGCACCGAGTACAAGGATTTTGTCGGCTAGCGGATCAAGGAACGCACCGCTCCGGGTGATGCCGTGTTTGCGAGCCAGATAACCATCGAACCCATCGCTGCTGCACAGCACAATCCACACAACAAGCGCAACATACGATCCACGTCCATCATCAGGAATGAGCATGAACAAAAATGGTGATGCAAGAACTCGACCAACAGTGACCATGTTGGCCCAGGTAACAATTGCTGTTTCGTCAAAAGCCATGTGCTACTTCCCTGGTGCTTCAATGGCTATGAGGTCTGGCCCAAATACTTGTTCAACGACAACGGTATGAAAGCGGCCCACTTCAAGATGTTCAGGTACTTGAACTACACCATCGATTTCAGGTGCTTCGCGGAACGAACGAGCAATGCCTGGTTCGTCAACGAGCACTTCAATTGTTTCTCCGAGCAAGAGGTCGCGACGCTCGGACGAAATGTTGTCTTGCAGTTCGCGCAATTCGGCAAGGCGCTCATTCATGAGGCCCTCTTCTACCCGGTTCGGAAGAGTCAGTGCATGAGTTCCCTCTTCGGGACTAAAGGCGAAAAACCCGCACCAGTCAAGTTGTGCGTCGCGAACGAACGACAGAAGCTGGTCGTGGTCTGCTTCAGTTTCTCCCGGATAGCCCACAATGAAGTTGCTGCGGAACGCTGCGGCAGGAGACAAGGTACGAATGCGGGCGATTCGTTCAAGGAAACGCGGACCATCGCCCCAGCGCTTCATACGGCGAAGGTGTTCTTTGCTTGCATGTTGTAGCGATAAGTCGAAATACGGAACCCCGGTATCCAAAATGGCGTCAATCAATTCATCAGACAAGTCGCTGGGGTACAGATACAACAGGCGAACCCAGTCAGCCATGGCAGCAACGTCGCGAACCAACTGCACGATGGAACCTGCTCCCAATTCATCAGGGCGGTCTTTGCCGTAACTTGCCAGATCTTGTGCAATCAGCACAATTTCGCGCACTTCAAGTTGTTCCACTTCAGTGAGAATTGAAGAAACATCGCGACTGCGTTGCGGACCACGGAAACTTGGAATGGCGCAAAAACCACAACTGCGGTCACAACCCTCGGCGATTTTCACGTAGGCCCATGGTGATGTTGATTTCGGGCGTGGCAAATTCAGCAAGTCGAACTTTGGCACTTCACCGGTGACTGCAATTGGCTTGCGGCCGAGCTGTAACGGAACTCCGAAACCTGCGACCTGGTCAGCTTCTGGCAGAGCCTCAGCAAGTTCGTCGCCATAGCGCTCAGCCATGCAGCCAGTGACAATCAGCCGTGACGAACGCTTACGAGTGTCATCAAGCGCCAACATGGTGTCGATGCTTTCTTTGCGCGCCTCTTCGATGAATGCACACGTATTGACAACAACAACATCTGCCTTCGATGCATCTTCGGTGGCCACCAAACCATCAGCAATGAGTTTGCCCGCGATTTTGTCTGAGTCGACCTGGTTCTTCGGGCACCCCAAAGTCTCAATGTAGTAGCGCTGAACCATCCGTCAGAGCCTACTAGTAGTTCAGTTTGAGTCCTTTGTATGGCCACTTCATAGACAACAGACGGCCCGTAGTCGACGCGGTGATGTACGCAGTTTGATAGTCAGGTCCACCAAAGCAGATATTGGTCGTGATGCGGTCATCAACAGCTATGTGTTGCAGCACCTCGCCCTGTGGCGAAATAACGGTGATACCGCCATTGACAATGGTGGCTACACAGACGTTGCCATCACCATCAATTGCAAGAGAATCCAACAGTTGGTATCCGGGCAATCCGCACAACACAGTGGACGCATCAGGTGGTGCCAATTTTCCGGGTGAGGTTATTGCGCGTTGATAGACACGTCCCGTGTGAGTCTCTGCCCAATACAGAGTATTTTCATCAGGCGATAATCCGATGCCGTTCGGGCCATCAGTAGGAAACGCAACTTCTTCAATGAACGAACCATCAGGTTTTGCGTAATAAATACCAGTGCGGTCGGCACTTCGTTCTGATCGAGTTCCGTGATCTGTGAAGTAGAACCCGCCGTGTTTGTCAAACACAATGTCATTCGGTGCACGCAACGCTCTAGTGCCGCAGTGTGTATACAAATCAGTCACAGTTCCGGTTGCGATATCGACTCGCTGAATGCGGCCACCGATATATCGGGATTCATCAAACGGTCCTGGGTACAGGAGACCACCCACATTGAGTGGCGTGAATGCATTGCCGTTGTTGCACAAATACAAAGCGCCATCAGGACCAATGGCTAAACCATTTGGTGAACCATTGATTTCAGCAACAGTTGTTTTGGTGCCATCTGGCGCAACTCGCGTAAGGCGCGAGGCAAACAGTTCGGTGAGTATGACACTGCCGTCTGGCATCGCCACCGGCCCTTCTGGAAACTGAAGTCCAGTAGTGATTTCGGTGAATGCCGTGTCGGCCATTGTGTTACTCCCGCGTTGATTCGAGTTCTTCGACGCTCATCATGACGCTGCGCGCTTTAGAACCTTCGCTTCGACCCACTATGCCACGCTCTTCGAGTTCATCCATTAGTCGGCCAGCTCGTGCAAAGCCCACTTTCAGTTTGCGCTGCAACAGCGAGGTAGAACCAAGACCTGAGCGGACAACGATTTCTATAGCAGCCTTGATGAGTTCGTCATCTACTCCGCCACTACCGCCTCCGAAGAGCCCGCCAGCGCCACTGCCGCCCGATTCTTCACCTTCGATGCCAGAGACATAGACCACTTCAGCAGCTTGACGACGCCAGTGCGCCACAATTCTTCGCACTTCGTCTTCATCAACAAATGAGCCCTGAATACGGTTCGGCACGTTTGTGTTTCCGGGCATCAACAACATGTCACCCTTACCCACAAGTTTTTCTGCACCAGGCTGATCAAGAATGACTCGACTATCGGTGAGGCTACTAACTGCGAACGCCATACGAGCTGGAATGTTGGCCTTGATAACTCCTGTGATGACGTTGACCGATGGTCGCTGCGTAGCGACAATGAGGTGAATACCAACAGCACGTGCTTTTTGAGCAATACGTGTAATTGATTCTTCAACGTCGCGTGCTGCAACCATCATGAGGTCGTTTAACTCATCGACAACCACAACAATGAACGGTAGGCGTTCGTACTTCTTTGCGTTCTCATCGGTGTTGTCGTTGACTTCACCCTTATCAAACGCTGCGTTGTACCCACCAATGTCACGGAAGCCCACTTCAACCAAAAGGTCATAGCGACGTTCCATTTCTTTCACTGCCCAACCCAAAGCGTTAGCTGCCTTCTTCGGGTTAGTAACGGGTGCAGTGAGCAAATGAGGAAGGCGCGCATACTGGCCCATTTCCACTTGCTTTGGGTCAATCAGAATCAGACGTACTTCATCTGGCGTGCTGCGCATCAGCAACGACGTCAAAATTGAGTTGATACCACTCGATTTACCGGCACCCGTTGCACCAGCAATAAGCATGTGGGGAGTAGACGCAAGGTTCATGAACACGGCGCGACCTGCAATATCTTTTCCGACTGCCACATCAAGGGGATGTGTTGCTGCACGAGCTTCGGGAGACGAGATGAGGTCGCCGAGCGAAACGAGTTGACGAGTTTCATTCGGCACTTCAACACCAACAGCAGACTTACCGGGAATAGGCGCCAAAATTCGCACATCAGTTGCGGCCATTGAATAGGCAATGTCACGGTTCAAGCTGGTGACCTTAGAAACTTTGACACCTGAACCAAGTTCAAGTTCGAAGCGAGTAACAGTTGGACCAACTGTCATTCCGACCAGACGAGTTTCAACACCGTGCGATGCAAGCGACTCTTCTAACAGACGACCGCGTTCAGCAACTCGCGCCTTATTAACTTCTTGCACTTCAGTAAGTCCGAGCAATTCAGTCGGTGGTAACACCCACACACCTGGTACCGCGGGTGCACCGACTGCTGATTCTTCAGATGAACTAGCTGGACGCTTGGTGCCTGGTTTGCCAACAAATTCAGGAGTGACTGGTTCGACTCGACCAGGTTCAGGACGACGCTTTGCACGTTCTTTCCTTTCAACAAGATCAGGGTCTGAATCTGCATCGTAAATAGTTTGCGGTTGTTCACGCACCGCAGGAGCGGGTGCAAAATCTGAATCATCATTGCTGAATTCATCGAATGACTTTGATGATCCATCGCGAGAAGAACCAACACCACGCGCCAGAGAGGCTGCTGAACCTGATTGCTTCGCAGTCCATGTACGGATAGCAATAATGAGTTCTGGAACAGTTGTATCGGTGATCAACATTGTTCCGCCGACCGCGATTGCAAACAGAACGACTAATGCACCAGCCCAACTAATTGTTGAACTCAATGGCTCGGCCATGATGGCGCCAAGCCATCCACCGGCTTGTGACATTGCATCAACACTTGCAACGATTTTGTTTGCGCCGTTTACAAGATGTAAGAAACCGAGAATTGCCAACACCACGATGGTCCACCCAATGGTGAGACGAAGACGATGTTGAACACTGCGGCGGCGCACCATGGCAACGCCAATACCAGTGATCACCATCGGCAATGCAAAACGACCAAGTCCGAGCAACCAACCAAAGGTGGTGTCAATGGCGCGACCAAGTGGACCTGCCATATGGAGATACATCGACAACACGAGGACAATGCCGAGACTGATACACCCAACACCCCAAAACTCGACTTCGCGACCACGCACCACTTCGCGCGCTGCTGAATCTGGCTTCTCACCCGGGCGCTTGCTGCCCTTTGGAGGGGTTTTAACTCCCGCGCGGTTGCCCGCAGGCGCCTTAGTGCCACGAGACGATGGACGAGAACCCTTGGCAGACATGAAGAAAGGGTACCAATGAGGTGTTCCCACCCTCGGGATACCCCTACAGATAGGCCTCAATCAACCGTGGGCCGGTCTGCTTCATTGCTGCGGCAAAAGCGGCGTCAAATGCTTCAGCGGTTTCGACTCGTACGGCCTCGACTCCTAGTCCATTTGCTATCTGCACCCAATTCAATTCGGGGTTCGACAGGTCAAGCATTGCCTGGGCCTTTTCGCCTCCTGTGCCAGCACCCGTGCGATGCAATTCAATTTGCAAGATGGCATAGGAACGGTTCGCAAAGATGACGGTGGTGACATCTAGTTTCTCTCGCGCCTGAGTCCACAACGCTTGCAAGGTGTACATCGCTCCGCCGTCACCATGTAGGCACACCACTTTGCGTTGTCCGTTTGCTGCAACTGCTGCTCCGGTTGCCATGGGTAATCCTTGACCAATAGAACCGCCTGTCAATGAAATTTGATCATGTGGAACTGACGTTGCGAGAGCCACTTGTGACCCTCCACCCGATGTTCCGCCTTCATCAGCGATGATTGCATTTTCAGGTAAATGTCGCGCGATGGAACGACCGATAGAAAATCCATCCAGCTTGTCGCCGATTGTTGAATCAATAACAAACTGAGCAGCTGCTGGCTGATGTGACGCTGTATGTAAATCATCTGCAAGTTCTTGCAGTGCTGCAACGCCGTCTTCATGTGCGTGAGCAAGATGCAAAATTTCTGTTGTTTCCGCTGTTCCCCAACTTGGCTTGCCTGGATACGCAAAGAAGGTAACAGGCGGTTTAGTTCCGACCAACACCAAAACTTCAAGGTCAGCCATGAACTCCACTAATTGCTCAGCGAAATAGGGCAGTCGAGACACCTGTACACGGCCTGCTCCTTTTTGGATCCGCGGAGCAAACGTGTCGCACAGCAGGCGCACGTTGCCAGCAGATGCAACTTTGCCAGCCGCCAAAAGACCAACTTCAGTCAATACTGCACCGCGCATCAAGATACCCACACGCTTGCCACTACGAATTGCAGTCGAAACCTTTGCTACCGCTTCATGGCCAACCTGCACTGCACGTGCAACCGGAAGCGCTGGCGCCGCAACTCCCCCTTCATTCCATGCAACATCGGCAGGAAGAATTAAAGTGGCAATTTGTCCAGGCCATTGGCGCGCAGCTTGCACGGCTCGTGCTGTGTCGCTGCCAACAGACATCGGGCTTGTTGCACTATGCAGCCATGCTGATACTGGCTGGGCGAAGCCTTTGATATCTGACGTCAAAGGAGCGTCGTACTGCAAGTGGTACGTGGCATGGTCGCCGACAATATTGACAACAGGCGACTGTGCTCGACGAGCGTTGTGCAAGTTGGCTAGACCATTTGCAAGACCAGGCCCGAGATGCAACAACGTGGCGGCAGGTTTTTCTGCAATGCGCGCATAGCCGTCTGCCATACCCGTGACGACACCTTCAAAAAGTCCAAGAATGGAACGCATGCCTGGCGTCGTATCGATTGCCGTGACTAAGTGCATCTCCGATGTTCCTGGATTGGCAAAACAGACATCGACATCAGAATCGACCAGCGTTTGAATAACTGCTTGTGCTCCGTACATAGCGCCTCCCAAGGTATCTATTCAGATCTCCAGCATGACAGAGAATCGGTCTAGAGAATTACGTGGTCATAACGACGGGCACAATCATCGGCCGTCGTTTGGTGCGATCGCTCACAAATTTGCCTGCGGCCTTACGCACCACACGCTCGAGTCCGTCAACATCGGTGATTCCATCGTCGAGCGCCTTCACAAGGGCCTTTTCAATGTGTGCCTCTGCTTCGTCTAGCAATGCGTCAGCTTCTGGTGCATACACCCAGCCGCGCGTAATGACTTCAGGTCCGTTAATCACCTTGTGCGAGGAGCTGTCTACAGTCGCAACAATTACTACAACGCCTTCTTCAGCTAAGACCTTGCGGTCTCGCAATACGCCGTGGCCAACATCGCCGACAATTCCATCCACAAATAAGTAACTCGCTGGCACTTTGCTGTGGAATGCAAGTCCGTCATCAGACAGTTCCAACACATCACCATCAGTTGCTTGCAGAACATGATCCGGTGCAGCGCCCATCACGACTGCCAATTCAGCATGCGCGCGCATGTGGCGGTATTCACCGTGAACTGGCACAAACCATTCGGGTTGCAAGATGGAGTGATACGTCTTCAATTCATCAGCTTGGGCATGACCTGTTGCGTGCACGTCGGCAATACCTGAGTGAACAACTTTGGCACCGGCACGAACAAGCCCGTCAATCACGCGATTGACATTGCCTTCGTTGCCGGGGATTGCGTGGCTTGACAAAATAATGGTGTCACGTTCGCCTACTTTGAACCAGCGACTTTCTCCCCGTGACAGCAATGACAACGCGGCCATTGGTTCACCTTGAGACCCAGTCGAGATGATGCAGATATCTTCTGGCGCAAAGTCGTCAACTTTTTCAACGTCAACGAAAACACTCGCTGGCACGTTGAT
>JBBANI010000019.1:20070-22255 GCA_040402015.1 Ilumatobacteraceae bacterium | reverse complement strand
CGCGCGCTTTTTGCAAATTGGCATGCACGACTGCAGCACGATCAGCAAGACCTGCAGGTGGTGGCCCCATCGGCAAACGACAGTCACCCACATTGAATCCGAGGTAGTTCATCATGACTTTGCTTGGAATGGGGTTCGGGTTGTCATCACCAGTTTCGAATGCGTAACTCTCAAGAAGAATGTCGTTGTACTTACGCGCCAAAGCGACATCGCCCTTCTTGAATGCAGTAACCATGGCCTGATGTTCTGGTGCGCTCCAATGTGTCGCAACACCAATAACCCCACTGCCACCGTATGCAAGGAACGCAAGCGTGAGCCCGTCATCACCGGAATACAGTTCGAAATCTTTCGGAACCTGCGCCATGAGGTTTGCGGTTTCTGCTGGAGCGCCAGCAGCATCTTTGAGCGCCTTGATGTTCGGCACCGTGTTTGCCAACTTCGCAAGAGTCTGTGTAGAAATTTTTCGGCCTGTGCGAACTGGGATGTCATAAATAACAACTGGCAATGTAGTTGCGTTTGCCATGGCAGTGATATGCCCGGCAAGTCCACTTTGTGGCGGGCGGTTGTAATACGGCCCCACTGCCAAAATTCCGGCAGCACCCATCTTCGTGACTTCTTTTGTCATGTGCACGGAGTGCGCAGTGTCGTTAGAACCAGAACCAGCAATGACGGGAATAGTGACTGCGTTAATAACTGCTTCCCATAATGACAATTTCTCGGCATCGGTCAGCGTTGATGACTCGCCTGTTGTTCCAGAAATTACAAGACCATCGTTGCCGTTGTCTTGTAGCCACTTCGCGAGACGTACGGCCTCATTGAGGTCGAGCGCGCCCGATGCGTCGAAGGGCGTAATCATCGCCGTGAGAACTTGTCCGAAAATGGCCATGCACCATTATGGCTGATGGGAGGTGGTGCCACCGCCCCGAATCATTGTCCGATTGGGCGTAGTTCCTTGCCGATTTCGAAATCATCAACCTCATCCGTGGTGTCTTGCCAATCCTCGAACTGGATAACACCCATTTCTTCGAACTTATGGCGCAGCCACTTGTCGTTACGGTCAAGAAGGCCGAGCTTCTTACAGTTCGGCACGATCTTGGCGAACAACATCTGCTGGAACAATTGGCGCTCTGGGTCTTGCAGCATGATGGGAGCAAGTTCTTTGGTGCTGACACCAAGACGATCCCATACTTCTTGCTGCAAAAAGCGGTCACGCATGCGAACACTTGCTTCATACGCAAATTCTTGACGGTCCTTCATTTCAGCATCAGACATTCCGTCATAGACCTCTTTGAGACTGAGAACTCCAAAGGCAACGTGACGCGCTTCATCGCTCATGACGTAGCGCAACAACTTCTTCAAAAGTGGCTCGTTCGTTGTGGCGTGAAGGAAGCCGAACGCAGCAAGCGCCAAACCTTCCACCATGATTTGCATACCGAGGTATGTCATGTCCCAGCGACTGTCATTGATGATGTCGTCGAGCAAGAGGCGAAGGTGTGTATTGACCTGATATCCGCCTTCGAGCTTCTCGTCGAGATAACGAGCAAACACTTCAACGTGGCGCGCTTCATCTACAACCTGAGTACTCGCGTACAACTTCGCGTCGTACCAAGGAACGGTCTCAACAATCTTTGAAGTACAAATCAACGCGCCTTGTTCACCATGAAGGAACTGACTGAGCTGCCAGCGACGACCCTCGATACCGAACTCAAGCCATTCTTTGTCACCCCACTTACCAATTTTTGTATCGGCATAACGGTCACGCTGCATACCACTACCCAGAATCAAGGAATCTTCTGCGATGGTTTTTTCAATGTCTACGCCGATGCTCCAGTCGAGATCAGTTGCGCCATTCCACTGCCCCACCTTGGCCTTTTCGTACAACTTGCGCAACTGGGGCCGTGCCAACGAATAGTCCCAGGTAAAAACGCTGTCAGCATTGTTTTTAACTACGTGCTCAACTTCATCAACGTCTGTATTGGTGATGGCAAGAATTGCTTCAATGTCATTAAGTTCGGCGCGGCCGATCAATTCTTCATTTGATTTATCAATGATGCTCATGATTCTCTCTTTTGGTTTATTGGGTTACGACAACTGACGAAGTACTCGACAGAAGAAACGTGCGAACAAAGGAGCGCGTGGCATCTTCATTAGCAAAATCAAGGGTGGGAGACGGCGACAAGTAATA
>JBBANI010000019.1:0-19970 GCA_040402015.1 Ilumatobacteraceae bacterium | reverse complement strand
GAACTTGTAGAGTCGTATCGCTCCAACGAAATTCCGTGAAAGGAACCATCATGCGCAAACTAACTATTTCAATCGCCATCACTGGCACTCTTCTGCTCGCCGCGTGCGGTGACAGTAGTTCATCATCAGACACCACACCCGCTGCTGACCCCGCCATTGGCAACGAATGCACCAAAGGCAAGACTCTCACCGCTGACACACTCACCATCGGTACCGGCACACCTGCCTACTCACCATGGGTAGAGAACGACAAGCCTGAATCAAAGGAAGGCTTTGAGGCCGCTGTTGCATACGCGGTAGCAGCTGAACTTGGTTTCGGCGATGCAGCAGTTACCTGGGTGCGCACCGGATTCGACGAAGCAGTGCAGCCTGGAAAGAAGAACTTTGACTTCAACCTTCAACAGTTCTCAATCAATGACGAGCGTAAGAAGACTGTTTCATTCAGCGCGTCGTACTACTCAACAAACCAAGCAGTAGTTGCTCTTGCTGGTTCACCAGCAATTGGCGCAACAACAATTGCTGATTTGAAGGATGTGAAGTTCGGCGCACAAGCTGGTACCACAAGCCTTGATTTCATCACCAACGTGATCAAGCCATCTGCTGAGCCATTTGCATACGACGACAACGCCGGTGCAAAGGCTGCTCTTGAAGCAAAGCAAATTGATGCCATTGTTGTCGACCTTCCAACTGCTTTCTACATTGCAGCAGTTGAACTCACCGGAGCATCGGTTGTAGGCCAGTTCCCAGCAAGCGCAAGCACAACACCTGACAACTTCGGTTTGGTCTTTGACCTTGATAACCCACTTGTTTCTTGTGTTGATATTGCAGTCGCTGCACTCAAGGACAACGGCACACTTGCCGAGATCGAAAAGACCTGGTTGGCAGATAAGACCAACGCACCTGTCATTGCGGTGTCCTAAACAGCCCTAACCCATAACTCATGGGAGCCATTACAGGTCGTCGCGCTGCGTATGAACGCGCACGCAAACGCCGCAGCACCGTAGTTGCTACCGTCAGTTCGCTGGCGGTAGTAACTGCGATTGTTGTCTTGGTTCCCAAAATGCCGCGTTGGGACCGCGTACACGAATCGTTCTTTAATGGCGAACGATTTGCTCATTCACTTCCCCGTCTTCTTGACGCCTTTGTACTAGACATCAAGATTTTTGCCTGGTCAATGCCGGCAATTGTCCTGCTGGCGTTGCTGGTTGCAATCACCCGCAACTCCCGTTCTGCAACATTGTTTCCATTGCGAATACTCACCATCGCATACACGGATGTCATGCGTGGTGTTCCCATAATTTTGTGGATTTATCTTATTGGTTTCGGCGTGCCTGGCCTTGGCATTGATAGGCCCTGGAACAGTCCACTGATCTGGGGTTCCGTTGCACTCGTGTTGACGTATGCGGCGTATATCGCAGAAGTCTTTCGTGCTGGTATTGAAAGTGTTCACGAATCACAACGCGCAGCTGCACGATCGCTCGGATTATCAAGTTGGCAAACCATGCGTCATGTCGTATTGCCTCAGGCCATTCGTCGTGTCATCCCACCACTTATGAATGACATGGTGAGCTTGCAAAAAGACGTGGCCCTCGTCAGCCTGATTGGCCCGATCGAGATATTGCGTCAAGCAGGAATCGACAAATCGAAGTTTGCAAACTTCACGCCATACATTGCAGCAGCAGCGATATTTCTCCTCATCACCATTCCTCTGACTCGCACTACGGACTTTTTGATTGAACGTGAACGTCGTCGTACAACAGGAACGCGCATCTCATGAGTACCTCCAAGATTTCGCTGCGCGGTGTCCACAAAGCATTTGGTGCTAATTCCGTTCTGAACGGAATAGATATGGATATCGCTGAGGGAACTGTTGTATCTCTCATTGGACCAAGCGGTTCCGGCAAGAGCACGCTTTTGCGTTGCATCAATCTTCTTGAACCAATCGATGATGGTGAAATTTTTCTCGATGACAAAGACATTTCAGTCCCAGGGTTTGACGCAAACCCTGTACGCCGCCGCATCGGAATGGTGTTTCAAAACTTCAATCTGTTTCCGCACATGTCGGTGCAAGACAACATCACTCTGTCCCCTATTCGCACACTCGGAGTAAATAAGACAATTGCCCGTGCGAAAGCTGTAGAGCTTCTCGAGCGGTTTGGTTTGGCTGACAAAGTCAATGCGTTCCCTGATCAGTTATCAGGTGGGCAACAACAACGAGTCGCAATCATTCGTGCATTAGCCATTGAGCCCGAAGTTTTATTGCTTGATGAAATCACAAGTTCGCTTGACCCTGAATTAGTGGGCGAAGTTCTGGACGTTGTGCGCGAGCTAAAAACATCAGGAATGACATTGGTTCTTGCCACTCATGAAATGGGTTTTGCCCGCGACATCAGCGATTTGGTGTGCGTGCTTGACGGCGGGCACATTATTGAACAAGGCCTACCTAGCCAAGTCTTTAGCGCACCCCAATCAGAGCGTGCTCAACAATTTCTCGAGCGCATTATTCGCGCCGGCCGTCTTTAAGCGTCTGGTAATACGTAATCAGCGAATTGTTCGCGCAGTGTCTTTTTTGAGAACTTGCCGACAGATGTCTTTGGTACTTCAGGAATGAACACCACTGCATCAGGCAATTGCCACTTGGCCAAACGAGGAACAAGATGTGCAATCACTTCTGCTTCTGTCAGTGTCTCGCCTGGTTTGATAACAACACACGCAAGTGGGCGTTCGCTCCACTTAGGGTGAGTAACTCCAATAACTGCCGCTTCAGCAATCTTCGGGTGCGACATCAGTTCGTTTTCAACATCAACAGATGAGATCCATTCGCCACCAGACTTAATGAGGTCTTTCGTGCGGTCAACCAAACGAATGCGACCCTTTGCGTCAACTACTGCAACGTCACCGGTGCGTAACCAACCATCAGGTGTGAAACTTTCGCGAGAACGTGGGTCGTTGTAATAGTCAGAAGCAATCCATGCGCCTGCACATTGCAATTCACCTTGCGATGCACCATCCCATGGCAATGGTGTTGTTGTGCCTGGTTCTACAACGCGCATTTCAACACCGAAACTGATGAGGCCAACAGTTGTGCGTAGTTCTGCTTGTTCAGCGTTTGACAACAACAGGTCCTCTGATGACAATGTGCACACTGCTGCAATGGGGCTTGTCTCTGTCATACCCCATGCCTGCAAGATTGGCTTTCCGGTTTGTTCGCGGTACGCCTCACTGAGTGCTTTTGGCACTGCAGAGCCACCACATGGAATCACACGAATGTTTGACGTGTCGCGACCTTTCAATTCAGGCAGAACAGCCATCCAAATTGTCGGTACGCCTGCTGGCACAGTGACTTTTTCTTCGACGATCAAATTGGCAACTGCTGGTCCTGACAAATCAGGTCCTGGCATCACCAACGTTGCACCGCTTGCGACGCCTGCATGTGCAAGTCCCCACGAGTTTGCGTGGAACATTGGTACAACAGGAAGAATGACATCTGATTCACTAATACCAATTGAATCAGCCATCATCGTGCCCATTGTGTGCAGATATGTACTGCGATGGCTATACACAACACCTTTCGGATTGCCTGTGGTGCCGCTGGTATAACACATGCTTGCAGCCTGATTTTCGTCAACAACTGGCCATTGCACCGGAGCTGCTGCTGCAATGAGTGCTTCATACTCGTGTACTTGGAAACCGGGAACTGAAGTAGGAACTTCGCCCTTGCCGTCATACATGAAGACAAGATGCTTCACAGTGGTAAAGGTAGGCAACAGTGGTTCAATCAACGGATAGATCGATGTGTCGATGAAGATCACTTCATCTTCTGCGTGATTAGCGATGTAGGTAATCTGCTCTGGGAACAAACGAATGTTCAGTGTGTGCAAAATGCGGCCAGAACATGGGGCAGCAAAATACAACTCAAGGTGGCGTTGCGTATTCCACGCAAAGGTACCAACGCGGCCTGTTGCTGATATTCCGAGTGCATCTAAGGCGCCACCAAGGCGACGCGTGCGGTCTGCCCATTCACCATAGGTAATACGCTCACGGCCAGTAGCTGTGGCAGTGATGATCTGCTTGTTGCGGTGGTACTTTTCCGCGCGATCAAATAGGTAGCTAATCGACAATGGTGTCGGCTGCATTAAACCCTTCATAGTGTCCCCCTGTGTTTCAGTGGCCTTCGCCACTACATAGTGAACCGTAGCAATGCTGTGACGCATGATGAAAGCCCGCAGGCACTACGGTTGCCAGATGCGCAAACTACTTATTGCTTTTACCTCGCTTCTGTTTGCCGCTGGCACCATCGGCACCAATATCGGCCCTGCCTTGGTGGACGACCATCCTCTTCTCATCCTTATGCTCAGTTCCCGCAGCCGAAACCTGTTTGGTGCTGTCCCCTTTATCGACCCATTTCCATTTTTTCTGATTGGGTTCGTTCGGCTGCTTATTGCTGCTCTCGCACTGTTCTATGTCGGTCGGCTTTTCGGAGAACGCGCATTGCGCTGGACTGAGTCTCAGGTTGGGGAAATGCCCCGCATCTACCGATGGACAGAGCGCATGGCGATACGGGGCGGATGGGTCGCAGCGTTCTTTCTTCCTGGCTCAAACATTGTGTGTCTTCTCCTCGGCCATCTCAAGCTCGAACCGCGTAAATTCATAGCAGCCGTCACCTCGGGCATTATCTTTCGACTCATCGTCCTTTGGTACGGGGGCAAAGCATTTGAGAGCCAGATTCGATCCGCCCTCGACTGGATTGACCAGTACCAGTGGTGGGTTGTCGGTGGACTTTTTGCTCTCACATTCTTTCAAACATCCCGTCGAAAGTCCCCCGGCGCACCTGAGGCGTAAGCCTGCCTATTGGTTATGCTCTCCTGCATGGCTCAGACATCATTCGGCGGCACTCCCGTCAACACCGTTGGCGATCTTCCTGTTGCAGGAACATCACTTCCCACATTCACACTGACGGCTGGAAACTTGCAAGAGTTCAGCAACGATGCTCTTGCTGGCAAGCGTGTTGTGTTCAACATCTTTCCAAGCGTTGACACACCAACCTGTGCAACCAGTGTTCGTACATTCAACGAGTTGGCCTCATCTCTTGATAACACAGTCGTGTATTGCGTGTCGGCAGACTTGCCGTTCGCTCAAGGTCGCTTCTGTGGTTCAGAAGGCCTCAGCAACGTACAAAATGCATCGTCATTCCGTACAGACTTCGGCTCAGTGTTCGGCGTAGGCCTCAACGAAGGCGCATTTGCCGGACTTCTTGCACGTGCCGTTGTTGTTGTTGATGAAAACGGAAAAGTTCTTCACACAGAACTTGTTTCTGACATTGCAAACGAACCAAACTACGACGCAGCAATTGCAGCGCTGAAGTAACTACAGCAGCGAATCAATTCCCATCGTGAGACCACTGAGGTCGCTCACTTTGCGACATGCCAAGACAACTCCTGGCATAAAACTGACACGGTCATTGGAATCGTGACGTATCACCAAGGTTTGACCAGCAGTACCCAGAATCACTTCTTGTGATGCTGTCATGCCGACCATGCGAACGCCGTGTACATGAATGCCGCCGGGGCCAACGCCACCGCGAGCACCAGGGATTACCTCGTGTTTCGTGGGGTCAGCTGCCCATTCATCGCTAGCTGCTGCCATGCGCTGCGCAGTAACCATTGCAGTACCGCTCGGTGCATCAGCTTTTGCATTGTGATGGAACTCGATGATCTCTGCAGTTTCAAAATACGGAGCAGCTTGTTCAGCGAACTTCATCATAAGAACTGCACCAATAGCGAAGTTGGCTGCAATCAAACAATTGCTTCCGGTGAACGCCTGACGAAAAGTTGCAAGGTCGTCATCTGAAAAGCCAGTGGTGCCCACAACGGCATGCATGCCGTGTAACGCCAACCACGGCAAGGTGGTACGTGCAGCAGCGGCAACAGTGAAGTCAACCACCACGTCGCACTTGGCGTCTGCCAGCGCCTTCAGCTCTGCAGCAATGGTGAGCCCATGAACAGAACCGCCGCTGCCGACAACATCGACAGCGGCTGCTAGTTCTAGACCATCAGCTGCGACTATTGCATCACAGACTGTGGATCCCATTTTTCCAGCTGCTCCGACTACTCCCACACGAATCATGTGAAAGACCGTAGTCGCTGGCAATGGTTATCGACGGCGACGATTACCGCGGTCGCCACCACGGTCGTCTCCACCTCGGGTGTCGGGACCAAGGTCACCGAACTCTGAGCGGATTTCGCTATCAAATTCTGCTTCGAATGAGACTTCGACAGCGCCGTCCGTACGAGGTGCACGATCTTGACGAGGGGCACGATCTTCGCGTGGGCCACGGTCTTCGCGTGGGCCACGGTCTTCGCGTGGGCCACGATCATTGCGGTCGCGAGAACCACGGTCATTACGGTCGCGAGAACCACGGTCTCCGCGATCTTCACGAGGTCCGCGGTCATCACGACGTTCGCGACGTTCTCCGCCGCCACCGCCGCCGCCACCTGGGAGGTCGTTGCCGTCTGCATCGACAGGGGTCAGGCTGACCTTGCCCTTGTCGTCTACATCTTCAACGCGCACCTTGATGACATCACCGAGGGTGAGAATGTCTTCGACATTGTTCACGCGCTCACCGTTACCCAACTTGCTGATGTGCACAAGGCCATCGCGTCCAGGAAGGATGTTGACGAATGCACCGAACTTCGTGATGCTGACAACGCGACCATCGTAGATGGCATTGAGTTCAGCGGTTGGAGGATCAACGATCGCAAGAATGCGAGCCTTTGCTTCTTCAACACGATGGTTATCTGGCGAGCCGATTGTGATGATGCCGGTTGCGCCGTCATCATCAACTGCAATGTCTGCACCGGTCTCTTGCTGGATGGTGTTGATGACCTTGCCCTTAGGCCCGATGACTTCACCGACTTTGTCCAAAGGAATTGTGAAAGACACAATTTTCGGAGCAGTATCAGCAACAGTTGAACGAGGAGCATTAAGCGCTGCATTCATGCTGTCAAGAATTGTCATACGAGCATCACGTGCCTGTTGCAAAGCTGCTGACAATACATCGGCAGGAATTCCGTCGATCTTGGTGTCAAGCTGCAATGCAGTTACGCAATCAACAGTTCCGGCAACTTTGAAGTCCATGTCACCGAATGCATCTTCTGCACCGAGAATGTCGGTGAGTGTGAGGTATTTGCCTTCTGCATAGATGAGGCCCATTGCGATTCCAGATACTGGAGCCTTAATGGGAACACCGGCGTCCATCAGCGACAAGCTTGATGCACAAACAGATGCCATTGATGTTGAACCGTTTGACGACAGAACTTCGCTGACCAGACGAATTGCGTACGCAAATTCTTCTTGGCTAGGAACGACTGGCAACAACGCGCGCTCTGCAAGAGCACCGTGTCCAATTTCGCGACGCTTTGGAGTGCCGACACGACCAGTTTCACCATTAGCCCAAGGAGCCATGTTGTAGTGGTGGATGTAACGCTTTGAATTGTCAGGACCGAGTGTGTCGAGCATTTGGTTCATGCGAGGCATGGCCAATGTGCAGACGTTCAGAACCTGAGTCTCACCGCGCTGGAACAAGCCAGTGCCGTGTGCGCTTGGCAATGTGCCAACTTCTGAAGTCACCCCACGAAGATCGCGAGGACCGCGACCGTCGATACGGATTCCCTCTTCAACAACGCGCTTGCGAACAAGCTTCTTTGTGAGGCTACGAACTGCTTCTTTTACTGCGCCGCTTTGGCCAGCAAATGCACCTTCAGGACCACAAAGTTCAGCAACTGTTTCGGCTGCTGCTGCGTCGGTGGCCGCATTGCGGTCAGCCTTCAGAGCAATTGTGATTGCTGTTGCCAATTTTGGAGTAGCTGTTTTCTCAACTGCTGCGAAAATTTCCGGTGTGTAGTCAAGAATTGGTGTGTACTCAAGAGGTGTGATTGCACCCTTTGTAGCAATAACGCTTGCAACGAGTTGGCGCTGAAGCTTGATGGACTCTTTGATCCATACTTTTGATGCTTCAAGACCATCTGCAATTGTTTGCTCTGACACTTTTGGAGCGCCATCTGCGTAGTACTCGAACGACTTCTCTGTGCCGCCTGCTTCCACCATCATGATGGCAACATCGCCATTGTCAAGCTCGCGCCCAGCAACAACAATTTCGAATGTTCCGTTGTTACCTTCGGCATAGGTTGGGTGAGGCACCCAATCACCATCTTGTGAATACGCCAAACGAACTGCACCAATTGGGCCTTCGAATGGAATTCCACTGATCATGAGAGCAGCTGACGAAGCATTGATTGCAATGACGTCATGTGGGTTTTCCATGTCGACACCAACAACGTTGACAACAATTTGTGTCTCGTTGCGGAAACCGTCTGGGAATGCAGGACGAAGTGGTCGGTCAATCAGACGGCACGTAAGAATTGCCTGCTCGGACGGACGACCTTCACGACGAAAGAACGCACCAGGAATTTTGCCCGCAGCGTATGCACGCTCTTCGACATCCACGGTGAGTGGGAAGAAATCGATGCCGTCGCGTACGCCACGAGCCGCATTGGCTGTAACGAGAACGGTGGTGCCGTCGATTGAGGCGAGAACGGCGCCCTGCGATTGTGTCGCAAGCTTTCCAGTCTCGAATGACATGGTTTTTTCGGAACCAGTAACCTGTGTTGAAACACGAATGGCGTCAGCCATGGGAACTCCCTTGTTTGTGTGTTGTTGTAGTTCCGCCTACAACCAGCCGGTTCCCAGTCGGCAACCCCGCCCCATGGCGCGGGATAATCGACTGACAACCGACAACAATAAAAATGGTGTTGGCGGAAGGTTTTGTTATCGGCGAAGGCCGAGTTGTGCGATGAGCTCGCGGTAGCCAGCAATATCGCGATCGCGAACATAATCAAGCATGCGGCGACGGCGGCCTACCAACATCAACAATCCACGACGAGAGTGGTGGTCCTTATGGTGCGTTTTGAGGTGCTCCGTCAGGTGATTGATGCGGTCGGTAAGAAGTGCAATCTGCACTTCGGGTGAACCGGTGTCCGTTCCGTGCTTGCGGTACGTCGAGATGGTGTCGATCTTCGGCAACATAATAAAGGCCTCATATTCCTTATTGAGAGAGGGCGCTCATCCCAAGAATTTGGGCCGAGCATCACACGTGCGCCAGAGCCCACGAGGACCTAATTAGGTTATGAGCCATTTCCTAGTGCCCACAACCCCTTGTCCTGATTAGATTGAAGGAGTGTTCACTGGAATTATTGAAGAAAAAGGCTCCGTTTTGGCCCGCGATGGAGCAAAACTCACTATCGGGGCCCTAGCCGTGCTTGAGGATTCTGGCCTTGGGGCCTCCATCGCCGTCAATGGCTGTTGCCTCACCCTCATTGAAAAGGGCGCCGATTGGTGGATGGCTGATGTTTCAGACGAAACCTATTCCCGCACCAACCTTGGCGACCTACAGCCTGGCGACCCCGTCAACCTCGAGCGCCCCATGGTTGCCAACGGCCGTTTTGGAGGCCACATTGTTCTTGGCCATGTTGATGCGGTGGGCGAAATTGTCTCCCCTGCTCCCCAACTGATTGTGCGCGTTCCCCAAGACCTGATGCGTTACATCGTGGAAAAAGGAAGCTGCACTATTGATGGCATCAGCCTCACGGTATTCAATCTCACCAATGACACCTTCGAAGTTGCGGTCATTCCACATACGGCAGACGTCACCACCCTTGGTCATCGCAAGCCAGGACACAAAGTCAATATTGAAATTGATGTTCTGGCAAAACATGTTGAACGATTGCTTGAGCATAGGAACTAGAAATGGCTGACCTCGGTGATCTTCGTCAGCGCATTGATGCTATTGACGCTGCACTTGTGAACCTGCTTGCTGATCGTATGAACGTCTGCCGCGAAGTTGCAGAGATCAAAGAGACAACTGGCGCTGCGGTTATTCAGCCACAACGTGTGCGCGATGTGTTGTCTAGTCGTCGCCAATGGGCCATTGATGCAGGTGTTGACGCCGACTTTGCAGAGCAACTGTTTCGCACTCTCTTATCAGAGACACATCGCATTGAAGGTGCAGAATCGCGTGTTGAATTAGCGCCCATCAAACTTGCTGGCGATACACAACGCAGCGAACTCGACACTGTCGCATGCCGCATAGATCACGTTGTTGTTGCCGTTGCAGATCTCTCTGCTGCGCGAAAGTTTTTTGACGGCATGGGTTTCTCCACCACCGTTACCGACGATGCGTCCGTAGTCAGTGCCGAAGCAGGAGGCGTCACTGTTGTTCTTGTCGGCGCGAACCATAATCCTGCAGTTCATCAACGCCTTGCCGAACACGGCTCTGGCGTGCAACACATCGCCATTGAAGTTCTTAACGCGGGCTTTACCCGTGACACTCTTGACGCTGCGGGCGTGCCTCTACTTACCGATGTTGTCGTTGACGCCGAAGGCCACGAGCAGGTGTTCACAGCCCTTGACCCCGTCACCGGAGTCCAGCTCAGCTTCATTAGCCGTACCGGGCACCGCGTGCCAATGAGCAGCCACAACGTGTCTGCCATGTTCGAAGCCATCTCCAACACCGCCACCGACCAATAACAGCGGTACTATTGAGGTGCGCGGCCAAATGGGCGCCACCAGACATTTCTTGCTCGTCTGATGGGGTTCGACCGCCACTGGCTCATATTCCACCGGATCCACCTGAAAGGTGCTGCCTTGTCGCGCCAGTTCTCTCGAGATGACGTCATGTCTTCTCTTCCCATCGATCAATCGTTCGTCGACGACCTTTTGACATTGCCTCTTGATGAGTTGATGTTACGTGCGCGAAATGTGCGTGATGCTGCTCACCGCACGCGCGTCACATTCTCGCCAAAGGTGTTCATTCCACTCACCATGTTGTGCCGCGACAAGTGCGGGTACTGCACGTTTGCTCAACCACCTGCGCGTTTAGAAAAGCCATACATGACTGCAGAAGATGTTCTTGCTATCGCACGTCAAGGCGCACGCACTGGTTGCCAAGAAGCATTGTTCACTCTCGGTGAACGTCCAGAAGAGCGTTACGACATTGCAGCCAACTGGTTACGCGATAACGGATACGACTCCACCGTGCATTACTTGCACGACATGGCCAAACTTGTCCTTGATGAAACCGGCTTGTTGCCTCATGCAAATGCAGGTGCTTTGTACAACGACGAGTTGGCAATGTTGCGCCGCGTCTCCCCTTCTCAAGGCATGATGCTTGAATCTCTGCGTGACGATTTGGAATGCCATCGCGGTGCCCCAGACAAAGAACCCCAGCGTCGTATAAACACGTTGTGCGAAGCAGGCGAACTTGCAATTCCATTTACAAGCGGAATCTTGGTTGGTATTGGTGAAGAACGTCGTGACCGCATCGAGGCTCTCGCACTTATTGCTGCAGCACACGCAAAGTACGGCCATGTACAAGAAGTCATTGTTCAGAACTTCTTGCCTAAAGCAGGCACTGCAATGCACAAAGCAAAGCCATGCCCAGAAGATGAGTACCTGTGGTCAATTGCTGTTGCACGCCTAATTCTTCCTTCATCAATTCACTTGCAAGCTCCACCAAACTTGTCTGACGACTTCGGCATCTTGCTTGATGCAGGAATTGACGACTGGGGCGGCGTCTCGCCAGTTACTGCTGACCATGTAAACCCAGAACGTCCGTGGCCAGCACTTGATCGCTTACGCGATGTCACAGAAGATCGCGGCATGGTTCTTGCACCTCGTCTCACCATTTATCCCGAATTCGCAACAGCCCCAGAGAAATGGCTCGACCCTGCATTGCACTTCCCCGTTATGGACAGAACAGATGCAGAAGGTCTTGGCCGTGATGATCCGGGCGCATTCTGGCCAGAGAAAGTAACTGCCGCTGATGTTGTTCACGACGGTGCAGAAGTTGTTCTTGTTGGGCACAAATCAACCCAGTGGTATTCAGGATCAAACGTGAAACCAATGATGCTGGTGCCACACCCTCGCCCTGCAGCAAAAGGTCGCATTGCAGAAATCATCGAAGGTCATCGCAACGGACAAGAACTTGGCGAAGACGAAGTGGTTGCCCTGTTTGCTGCACGTGGACCAGAAGTGGGTTACCTCGCCGACTATGCAGATGAACTGCGTTTCAAGACTGTTGGCAACAACGTCACGTGGGTACACAACCGCAATATCAACTACACAAACGTGTGCACATACAAATGTAAGTTCTGTGGTTTTTCCAAAGGCCCACTCAGCCTTAACTTACGCGGAACGCCGTACCTCTTAACACTGGATGACATTGCAGACCGCGCAGTGGAAGCTGCCGGTATGGGCGCAACTGAAGTAACGCTGCAAGGCGGAATTCACCCTGACTTCGATGGTGACTACTACATCGATGTCACGAAAGCTGTGAAATCTGCAGTTCCCGACATGCACGTTCACGGCTTTACAGCACTTGAAGTAACTGAAGGCGCGCATCGCAATGGCGAATCTCTTCGTGAATACCTTCTTCGCTTGAAAGAAGCAGGACTTGCATCACTTCCCGGCACCGCAGCAGAAATTTTGGATGACGACATTCGTGCCATCATCTGCTCTGACAAGGTGAACACCGAAGAATGGCTTGAATGTCATCGTCAGGCCCACTCCATTGGCTTGCATTCGAACATCACCATCATGTTCGGCAGCGTTGAGCATCCACGTTCATGGGCCAAGCACATGGTTGTCACGCGCGAGCTTCAGAAAGAAACAGGCGGCTTCACCGAATTCATTCCGCTTCCGTTTGTTCATATGGCGTCGCCAATTTACTTACAACGCAAGGCTCGTCGCGGACCAACATTCCGCGAGAACCTTTTGATGCACGCCATTGGTCGCATTTTCTACCATGGCCACATCGACAACGTTCAAGTTAGTTGGGTCAAGATCGGCACTGCCGGTGCTGCGCAGTTGCTGCAAGCTGGTTGCAATGACCTTGGTGGCACATTGATGGACGAGAATATTTCTCGTGCTGCTGGCGCTAACCATGGCCAGATGATGACCGAAGGTCGCTTCGGTGAAATTGTGGCTCCGATGCGCCGCACATTGGTGCAGCGCAATACGGCCTACAAGTTCCTCAGCCCTACTGCTGGTGCGTAGCTACAGCTGCACGAGCGTGCGCAATATCAACTTGTAATTGATCTTTCAATTCATCGAGACCAGCAAATTGACGCTCACTGCGCAAAAACGCAACGAACCGCACTACTGCTACTTCTCCGTACAAGTCACCGCTGAAATCCATGAGGTACGCCTCGAGCAATGAATGCTCAGCGTTCACATAAAATGTTGGGCGACGACCAAGGTTGATGGCACACGGATGTTCACTACCATCTGGGCGACGGTACAGACCTGCGTACACGCCATCGCTTGGCACACACATGCCGTTAGGTATTTCAACATTCGCTGTGGGAAATCCGATGGTGCGACCACGCTGATCACCAGTCACGACTGTGCCAACAACTTCATAGGAATGTCCCAACATCTTCGCAGCAGTAGCTATTTCGCCTCCAGCAAGGGCACGACGAATGGCGGTGGAACTGACGGGTTCATCAATGTCGTCTGCACGCTCAATAAGCACAACTGGCTCACAGGTGAAATCGTGACGTTCGCCCATTTCGCGCAACAAGGTGACATTGCCCTGGCGCATATGCCCAAAGTGAAAATCGGATCCGACAATCACTGTGCTTGCGTGTAAGCCATCAACAATGACTCGTTGCACGAAATCTGAAGGGATTTCTTTTGATTGTTCCGGCGTAAATGACAGCACAACAACAGCGTCAACACCAGTTGCCGCAAGAAGTTCTAGCTTTTGTGCAGTATTGGTCAACAGACGGGGTGCAGCGTCAGGGCGCACAACGCTTGCAGGGTGACGGTCAAAGGTGACAACAACGCTTTTCGCACCAACTCGTGCTGCTCGTTCGCGAACTTGAGCAATAACAGCCTGGTGACCGAGGTGCATGCCGTCGTACGCGCCAATAGTGATGACGGAACGCTCATGTGGCCACGGCCATGCGGAAAGGTCTGTCACTACATGCACAAGGACTAACGCTATCTCGCTTGAAAGACCACAGTGGGTTTGGCGATTCGCTCAAGCCACACTTCAAACACTCCGACAAGTTCGCCGGTGCCATCAACTGCTGCCCATGGTCCATCGCCGTCCCACGCAATTCGCGTGCGGCCAAAATGGCAATCAGTCACTTCGGAATCATCAAGTACTTGCACTTCTAGATGCCGCACAGCCTCGCGAATTGGCAACAGTGTTGGTTCTGCGATGGTGGTTGCTTCATCAACTGAAAATGGCCCAACCGAAAAACGTCGCAAGGTACGAATATGTGCGCCGCCACCAAGTGCGGTCCCTAGGTCTGCGCCAAGAGAACGAATATACGTTCCGGCTCCACTACGCACTGTTGCCCGAATCACCATCGGGTTATCTGTTGCCTCAACTTCGAATGAATGAATCGTGATGGGCCGTGCAGGACGTTCCACTTCGATTCCCTCGCGAGCCAATTTGTGCAACCGCACTCCGTCAACCCGTAATGCAGACACCATCGGAGGCACTTGCATAATCTCGCCAAGGAATTGTTCAGCGATGATTCGACGAACATCGTCCAAGTTGGGCGGAGTCATTTCATGAGTCGCAGTAATTGCGCCAGAGTCATCTAGCGAATCAGTCTCAACACCAAAAACAATCTCGCACGAATACGTTTTGTCCATGTCAGCCATGAACCGGAAAAGTCGAGTGGCATTGCCAACCCCAACGACTAGCAATCCTGTTGCATCAGGGTCAAGGGTTCCAGCATGGCCGATTCGTTTTTCGCCGAAGTGCCCGCGCAATTTGTACACCACGTCATGACTGGTGAGTCCAGCCGGCTTATCAATAAGGACGAGCCCATGAGCCGTTGACGGCTTCTTGCGGGCCATGCCTTACTCGGTGTCGTCGCTTGACGAAATGGGAGATGTATCAGGCTGTTTGCGCAACAACTCTTCAATGCGAGCTGCGCTACGAATTACTTCGTCTGGTCGAAAAGACAAGATTGGGGTTTTACGTGCATGCATTTGTCGGTTGATGGATGCCTGCATGCGGGGACGGAACTCATTCAGAGCCTCAATAACTCCCTCATCGCCCTCTTCGCCAAACATCGAATCGAAATACACGATTGCCCTGTTCATTTCAGAGTCCACATCAATAGCGGTGATGGTTACTAGGTCAAGCCGTTCATCGTCAATGAGTGTGAGTTCATCGGCAATGACTTCTCGCAACACCTCAGACAATCGGGCGGTACGGGGATACCCCTTTGAGGAGCCTCCCTTGGACTGACGTTTTCCCGGCCTTGGGCGCTGCTTCGACACGACCTATACGATAGGTGCTTCAATGAGTGACACCACGACGCCGTTCAATTCACGCACATCGTCAGTGCCTCCCTTTCGCTACTCTGCCCACCTTGCAGCTGAACTAGAAGCACGCTGGCAAGACTCATGGGACCAGAACGGCACGTTTGAGGCACCAAACCCCGCTGGTCCTCTCGGTGATCCAGCAAAAGTCGCTGGCAGAGAAAAACTATTCATTCTCGACATGTTCCCGTACCCATCTGGCGCCGGACTACATGTTGGTCACCCTCTCGGATACATCGGCACAGACGTGTTCGCCCGTTTCAAACGAATGAAGGGCTTCAATGTTCTTCACGCTCTCGGCTACGACAGTTTCGGTCTTCCTGCAGAACAGCACGCCATCACTACAGGTATTCATCCTCGCGTAAACACCGAATCGAACATTGTCAACATGCGTCGTCAATTACGTCGCCTTGGTCTTGGACATGATCCGCGTCGCAGCATCAGCACCACAGACGAAGAGTTTTACAAGTGGACACAATGGATCTTCTTGCAAATTCACGGCTCATGGTGTGATCCATCCACCGGTCGCGCGCGCCGCATCGAAGAACTTGTTGACGAATTCGAAGCTGGCGTTCGTGCCACCCCTACCGGTCAATCGTGGTCTTCATTATCGGCTGGCGAGAAACACGACATTGTTGATTCGTATCGCCTTGCCTACTTGTCAGATGCGCCAGTCAACTGGTGTCCAGGTCTCGGAACCATTTTGGCCAACGAAGAAGTCACGGCTGAAGGCCGTAGCGACATTGGCAACTACCCCGTATTCAAACGCAACATGCGTCAATGGGTGATGCGCATAACCGCCTACGCCGATCGGTTGATTTCTGACCTTGACCGCCTTGATTGGCCAGAGCCGATCAAGTTGATGCAGCGCAACTGGATTGGTCGCAGCGAAGGTGCTCGTGTCACGTTCACAACTTCTGGCGGCCCCATCGAAGTGTTTACGACACGGCCTGACACATTGTTCGGCGCAACATTCTTGGTGTTGTCACCTGAACACCCTCTTGTCGACACTCTGACTACTGCTTCACAGAAATCTGCCGTTGCTGCATACCAAGCAGAGGCAGCAGCAAAGCAAGACAACGAGCGCCAAGACGATTCAAAACAAAAGACAGGCGTCTTCACGGGTGCAAGTGCCACGAACCCAGTGTCGGGCAAAGACATTCCTATCTACATCGCCGATTACGTTCTCATGGGCTACGGCACAGGCGCCATCATGGCTGTTCCTGCTGGCGACCAACGTGACTTTGATTTCGCACGCACCTACAACCTGCCAATAACTGCAATTCAGATGCCTCCCGTTGCGTGGTTTGATCAACTGGCAATTGCTTCGTCTGCAGATTGCTCAACATGGCCAAGCGCGTTTGTTGGTGACGGCGTCTACATCAACTCTGAAAATGGTTCTCTCAGCCTGAACGGTTTGGCATCCATCAGCGAAGCAACAACTGTCATCAACGCATGGCTCGCAGAAAATAACTGTGGCGAGCCAACCATTACCTATCGTTTGCGCGACTGGCTATTCTCACGCCAGCGCTATTGGGGCGAGCCATTTCCCATCGTGTACGACGAAGATGGCCGTGCCCATGCGGTGCCCACAACTGCCTTGCCTGTCTTGTTGCCAGAACTCGCTGACTTCAAACCAACCACGCTTGACCCGAACGATGCAAACAGCGACCCAATCCCCCCACTCGCGCGAGTTGCGGATTGGACCACTGTCACTCTTGACATTGGTGATGGCATGCGTGAATACCGTCGTGAAGTCAACGTGATGCCGCAATGGGCAGGTTCATGCTGGTACGAAATGCGTTACCTTGACCCCACAAACTCTGATGCTTTTATTAACGCCGAAGTTGAGCGCTACTGGATGGGACCACAGGGCGACGGACACACAGGCGGAGCAGACCTGTATGTCGGCGGTGTGGAACATGCAGTTCTTCATTTGTTGTACGCACGTTTCTGGCACAAGGTGTTACACGACCTCGGTCACGTGTCGAGCGAAGAACCATTCCATCGCTTGTTCAATCAGGGCTATATCCAGGCATACGCATACCGTGATGACCGTGGTCAAACCGTTCCCGCTTCAGAAGTCATTGAAACTGATGGCGTGTTTTCATGGGAAGGCGAAACTGTCGCTCGCGAATACGGCAAAATGGGCAAGAGCCTCAAGAACATCGTGACTCCCGATGAGATGTACGAGGAATACGGCGCAGACACATTCCGTTTGTACGAAATGGCTATGGGACCGCTTGATGCAAGCCGTCCATGGAACACTCGTGATGTTGTCGGCATGCAGCGGTTTCTTCAGCGCTTGTGGCGTAATGTCATCAACGAAGACACCGGTGACACTGTTATTACAGAAGACGAAGCACCAGAAGAACTCATGCGTCACCTGCACCGCACCATTGTGGGTGTAGACGCAGACCTACAGCACCTTCGCTTCAATACCGCTATTGCCAAACTGATCGAGTTCAACAACGCACTGACCGGCCTAGTCAACACAACCCACGTTGCTCCACGCGAGTTGGTTGAGCCGCTTGTGCAGATGCTGTCACCGTTATGCCCGCATCTTGCCGATGAGTTGTGGTTCCGTCTTGGACATGATTCCACGGTTACCTATGTTCCGTTCCCTGTTGCTGACCCTGCACTTCTCGTGGAAGACAGCATTGAAGTGCCCGTACAAGTGAACGGAAAAGTACGCGCCCGCATTCAGATGTCGCCAACAGCTACTGAAGATGAACATTTGGCGGCAGCAATGGCACTTGATGCAATCATCACGGCACTCGATGGCCGGACTCCATTGAAGACAATTGTGGTTCCTGGCCGAACTGTCAACATTGTTGTCAAGTAATCGGCAAGACTAAAGACATGGCAATTAGTGAAGTAGAGATGGGCGTACCTGCCCATAAAACTATTGCGTTGGTGGCACACGACAACATGAAAGACGAGTTGCTCGAGTGGGTAGCGGCCCACAAAGACGAACTCGCTCATCACACTCTTATCGGAACCGGCACAACGGGGCGCCTGGTGAATGAACAGACCGGCCTTGCAGTAGAACGACTTCGCAGTGGGCCACTTGGCGGCGACCAACAAATCGGTGCTCGAATTTCTGAAGGCGAAGTCGATGTGTTGTTGTTCTTCTGGGATCCACTTGAGCCGCAGCCTCACGACCCCGACATCAAAGCCCTCCTGCGTATTGCAGTTGTCTGGAACATCCCCGTTGCATGCAACAGAGCATCAGCTGATTTCATCATGTCGTCTCCACATATGAACATTGCCTATGTTCGACGTGTCCCCTCACATGATCGCTAACAAATGAAAATCTTCTTTCAGATCTGGTGCATCACCTTTGGTCTTGCATTTATCTGGCCGCAGGTCTGGCGTGCAGTGCGACATGACACGTCACATGGCATCTCGCCCTTTGGCCTCATGCATGGCCTCGTGGGTTCCTCTTTGTGGTTGACCTACGGCATCTTGCAAGGCGATGTTGCTATTTGGTTTGCGAATACCTCGTTCATCATTGCCCAATCAATCATTATCTCCGTTGTGTATCGACACGGAAAGATTCCTCGCGTCGTTCTCATTCGAGTCGGCGCCGCGCTCGTTGCCCTTGCATTGTTGCTCACGCAAGTCTCGGCTACACCCGTCGGTTTTGTTGCTATTGCCATTAGCGGAAGTTCAATCATTCCGCAGTTGATTCATGTTATTCGAACAGAGAACCTTCACGGCATCTCGATATCGAGTTACTTACTCACTATTGTCAACTGCACATCGTGGTTGTTGTACGGCTTTTATGTTCAAGACCCCATGGTGTCAGCACAGAACTTCTTTGCTATTCCCATTTTTGTATACATCACAGCAAAAGCAGCACGTTGGCGATCTGCGAACCCGAATTACGTGGCAACCGCTGCTTAACGCAAATATTTTGCAACTGATGCAATGGCCGCAACATCGGAAGCGCCACGCTGGAACATAATCAGACGAGTCACACCTTCTGCCACCAACTCTTTATGAAAAGGGTGCTCAGCGTCTGCATACTCAGGCTTGAACCATGACCATACTGACATATCAAAATCAGGTCGGTTACCGCTAGCATCGCGTGCAGCGGCCAGCAATGCGGCGCGTTCAGGGTGATTAAAACGAGTGTTCACACCGTCGGTCATCTGCCCTGAAATCACCGCCAACGCCATGCTGTTCACACCGACGATGATGGGTGGCTGTTTCACTGGCCGGGGAAAACCTACAAACCGATCATCACGGCCCACGGCCCATATTGATCGCATGATTTCCACTACTTCAACCAGTCGATTATGTCGATCAGCCATCTTCGGCAATAACGAAATTCCGAGAGCATCTTGCTCGGCACTGAAGTTGGTGTTCGGTGCTGCTCCAGCACCGATACCCAATATCAAACGATTACCGGAAATATGTTGAATAGACGAAACAATGTTTGCCAATAACCCTGGTTCACGGTTCATCACGTTTGTCACCAATGTGCCAAGCCCAATCGTTGAGGTCGTTGTTGCCCACGCTGTAAGACTCGTAAAGCATTCCATCATGGAATCAGAATCAAA
>JBBANI010000018.1:0-35564 GCA_040402015.1 Ilumatobacteraceae bacterium | reverse complement strand
ACTCCAGCAACAACTGCAGGGACGCCAAGTTGGCATGCGACTGATGGATAGCTGGCTTTGCCACTGGGCACGAACAGACCGACGCTAGAGATTGGAGTGATCTTTTCGCCGGCCGTGAGTCCGTTTTCAAGCTCCATTTGCCAGTCGTTCGACCGTTCACGCAGTTCCTCATTGAAGGCACGTAAGTGAGAGATGGCATCGATAATGGCATTTTCAACCGCTGGGTCAATACGGGCATCTGCAATCTCTTGCGCCGAAACCCGTAATTGGCTCGGGGTCAGCGAGATGCCGTCAAACTTCTGGAGGGCATCGCACACAGCCTGGTCGCCACGTACACGGACGTCTTCAATGAGGGCACCAATGGACGTGCGTAGCCCGGCGTCGAAGATGTCGTCGAGGCCGCGGTGGCAGAGAGCTTCCTTGTCGGCATCGGTCATGGTCGACCATGTTTGGCGGCGAAGGATTGCGGTCACATAGAGAAATCTACCTGCGGGCGATGAAAGGGAGCGGATGAGTTTCGCCTGCACCAAGTAGAGTTAATACACGTTCCGAAGGAGGAGCGTGTATGAGCGTCACCGTTGTTGTAGGTACCCAGTGGGGTGACGAGGGCAAAGCCAAAGTTATTGACCTTCTTGCTGCTTCTCATCAGATCGTTGCTCGCTACCAAGGTGGCCATAATGCCGGCCACACCGTCGTTATTGAGGATCAAAAGTACGCATTACAGCTCACCCCAAGCGGCGTTTTTTACGACACAGTGACCCCCGTTATTGGCAATGGCGTCGTTGTCGACTTACCCACCTTGTTTAAAGAAATCGATGCTCTTGAGTCGCGTGGCATCTCTACAGCACGGCTAAAAGTTTCCAGCCTTGCGCACCTGATTTTCCCGTGGCATCAGGCCATGGACGCAGCACAGGAAGCCGCTCGCGGTGATTTTAAAATTGGCACAACGTTGAAGGGCATCGGACCTGCATATGTTGACAAGGTCAAGCGTGCTGGTATTCGCGTCGGTGAAGTTCTTGATATCAGAGTTTTCGAACAGCGGGTTCGTGAACGCGCAGTTGCTGCACGGCGCGAAGTAAGCGATGTTGGCGGCGACACGTTTGACGTGGAAGAAGTCGTCACCGCGTTTATCGCTTATGCGCAGCGCCTTGCACCATATGTTGCAGACACAGTGAACCTCTTGCATGATGCTCGCGAACGTGGTGAAAATATTTTGTTGGAAGGTGCACAAGCAACCTTTCTTGATATTGACCACGGCACGTATCCGTACGTCACATCGTCAAACCCCATTGCCGGTGGTGCAGCTATTGGGAGTGGACTTGGGCCACGCCATATCGATCGCATTGTCGGCATCACGAAGGCATACACAACGCGTGTCGGAATGGGGCCTTTCCCATCAGAACTCACCGATGCCCTTGGTGAAGCACTTGTAGACATTGGCCGCGAATACGGAACTGTTACAGGGCGGCGTCGCCGCACCGGCTGGCTTGACACCATGATGCTGCGTCATGCAACGCGCGTGAACTCTTTGACTGAAATTGCCCTCACAAAGCTTGATGTTTTAGATACCTTCGATGAAGTGAAGGTCTGCACTGGGTACAGCATGAACGGAACCGTGATGCGCAACTACCCTGACCGTCCTGACATGTTGGCGCACGCAGTTCCGGTATATGAAACATTGCCGGGCTGGAAATCGAGCACAGAAGGAATCACAAAGTTTGCTGACTTGCCACACAGTGCTCAACAGATTGTGAAAATCGTTGAACGTGAAACGGGTATCCCTGTTTCTATGGTGGGTACGGGCCCATCGCGTGATGCCATGGTGGTGCGTTAATGATCAAGCGTTACTCCACACCAGACACTGATGCATTATTCTCAGAAGAAGCAAAGATGTCTCGCTGGCTCGAGATTGAACTTGCTGTTACCGATGCGTTAGCTGCTACCGGTGTTGTGCCAAAAACTGTTGCTGAGGAATGTCGGCGTAAAGCCCCAGTAATTGATGCTGCATTTGTTGCACGAGTGGAAGCTCGCGAAGCCATTACTAACCACGATGTGGCTGCTTTCGTTGATGTTTTACAAGAATGCATTGGTGCACCTGCTGGTTCATGGATTCACTACGGACTCACAAGTACAGATGTAGTTGACACTGGATTGTGCTGGGCATTGCGTGATGCCTCAACTCTGATTCATGATTCGCTCAATGACTTGATTGATGTGATCACCACATTGGCAACGACGCACCGCAACACCGCAATGATTGGTCGTACGCATGGCATTCATGCAGAGCCAACAACGTTCGGTGCAAAGGTTGCACTATGGGGTGCGCAAGTAAAGCGTGATCGTGAGCGCATCGTGCGGGCACGTGATGCAATCGCCGTGTGCAAGTTATCTGGTGCTGTTGGCACGTATTCCAACATTGAACCTGAGGTGGAAGCACGTGTTGCACAACATTTGTCTCTCACCCCGGTACCTGCAACTCAAGTAGTGGCGCGCGATCGTCATGCAGAGTTCTTGTATGCGTGCGCATCTGTTGGAACAACACTTGAATCAATAGCGGTGGAATTGCGCCACCTGCAACGTACTGAAGTGAACGAAGTACGCGAAGGGTTTGCACCTGGACAAAAAGGTTCAAGCGCAATGCCACATAAGCGCAACCCGATTTCGGCAGAAACGATTAGTGGTTTGTCGCGAGTGTTGCGTGCTAACGCTCAAGTCGGCCTGCAAGATGTTCCGTTGTGGCATGAACGCGATATTTCACATTCGTCAGCTGAACGCATTGTGTTGCCAGACTCGGCGTCTCTAGCCGTCTACATGGCTCGGCGCATGGCGCGCTTGCTGTCAAACCTTGAAGTGGACACAGAACGCATGCAGACAAACTTGAATGCACTTCACGGAGTTGTGTTCTCGCAGTCAGTGTTGCTTGCGCTTGTTGAGTCGGGCATGACACGAGATGATGCATACCGCATCGTGCAATCAGCAGCGGCAACTGCAATTTCATCGGGCACGCACTTGCGCGAAGTGTTAGCTGCTGATGCAAAAGTGGCACTGAGTGCGAAGCAAATTGATGTCGCGTTTGATTTGTCTCGCGTATTACGGCATGCGGGTCGCGCGATTGATTCGCTACTAGAGAAATAGGACCACACGATGTCTGCAGAATTTCCACACACACCCGATGGTTTACCGCCGTTATCTCCATTGTTGGCCACACTTCGCGACCATGTCTTTGAGCATTCGTTGAAAATGGGTGACTTCACTTTGAAGTCGGGACGCAAGAGCACGTGGTTTCTTGATACGAAGCAAACAATGTGTCGTCCAGACGGAATGATTGCCGTTGCGAACGCAGCATTTGAAATTATTCCCGCCGATGCAACAGCCATTGGTGGCCTCACCATGGGGGCTGATCCTGTGGCATACGGAATTGCAGCAGTTGGCGCTACGCAGGGACGGAACTTACGAAGCTTCAGTGTGCGCAAAGAAGCAAAAGATCATGGAATTACTGGCCGAATTGCCGGCGCGTTGCAACCTGGCGATCGAGTAGTCATCACAGAAGACACCGTGACTCGAGGCACTAGTTTGTTCGAAGCAGTTGATGCTGTGTGGGAGTTCGGCGCAGTTCCTGTGCTGATAACTGTCATTGTTGATCGCGGTGGAACGTGTGCTGCAATGGCGGCTGAAGCCGGCATTAAGTACAAACCATTGTTAACCGCACCTGACCTTGGATTTGAGTTCGGTTCATAACAGTGACGCTCGCAAAACTTTTTGAATTAGAGCCGCACGGCAATGACGTGCTGGTGGGTGAAGGCCACCCATACCCATGGGGCGGTTTGTACGGCGGCCATATTGTGACCCAGGCCTTACACGCTGCTGCGCACACGGTTGACCCTGCATACCTTCCACATTCATTACGTGCCTATTTCATTCGCCGTGGTGACAACGCCGCAACGGTGCGGTATGAAGTGGATCGCATTCGTGATGGCAGAAGCTTTGTGACACGACGTGTTGTTGCACGTCAATCTGTTGGCGCAATTTTGAATCTTGAAGCCAGTTTTCAAAAGCCGGAAATCTCACCGGCAACTACAACGGTTTCAATGCCAACTGATATTCCACGGCCGGACGACATTCCGTACTCGCAGGCCTTTTCTGAATATGTAGAAGAGCGACCAGTCCCGCGCGATACAAAATTCACTGATCATCGTGACGGAGCTGGTCGCATCATGACGTGGTATCGGACACTGGAAAATTTCGGCGGCAATCAATTATTGAATCGCTGCGCACTTGCCTATTTGTCAGATGACTTACCGACGGCATCGGTAGTGCTGGCAGTGCCCGAATTGCGAAAGCACTTCAACGGCTTTGATGCATTCTTCTCAGCAAGCCTTGACCACACCATTTGGTTTCACCGTGATGTGGATGCCAGCCAATGGCATTTGTTCGAAATGAACTGCCACTCATATACCTCGAATAGAGGCGTGAGTTTTGGGTATGTGTTTGCTGAGGACGGTACACATGTGGCAACTGTTGCCCAAGAAGCTTTGGTGCGCTTGCGAAACGATTTGTAACGCAACACCTATTTCAAATGGTGGTCGAGACCGGCGTCGATCCGGTGACCCCACGCTTTTCAGGCGTGTGCTCTGCCAACTGAGCTACTCGACCATTGGCGGTTCGGCTATTGCCGAACCAGACGGTGGTTTGCACCACCGTCTTATTGACGGAAAATACCGCCAATAATGGCGGTCCCGACGGGACTCGAACCCGCGACCTCCGGCTTGACAGGCCGGCGTGAACTCCAGCTTCACCACGGGACCTAGTGGAAACCACAGGTCTATATTGCACCCCCAACGGGATTCGAACCCGTGCCGCCACCTTGAAAGGGTGGTGTCCTAGGCCGCTAGACGATGGGGGCTTGGACGACTCCGGTTGAGAGCAATGTGACGCTATCAGGAGCCACCCAACAATACGCCCCCGATATCAATTGTCCTCACCTGAGAGGGCAGAGATTGTCCATTCGAGGAGCCAACCCAAATACCCATAGAGCTGCCACTGTCCAAAGGCGGGGTCATTTTCGTCGATGTCGTCCTCAAAATCATCTTCGCCCACATCAAGCAAGGTGCCAAGAACAAGCCGCAGATTATTCAGGACAGTCATAAACGCATGAAGTTGAGCAGCACTGATGAGATCAGTTGATTCAAGAACTTCTTTGACCACAGCAATCGAGGCCGCGCGCGACTGAGTGAGTTCGTCGCGCATGTAGCCCTGATACTCAGCATCGTGTTCAGGGTTCTCGTGATACGCAGTGGGAAAAAGTCGGCGTAACCGTGCGTCGTCTGGACCCATTGCCAATATTTCTGATAACTGATCAATAAAGCGCAACAGTGTTGACCTGTCGTCTGAAGACAATGTGATCTCGAACATGTCATTTTGCCGAGCAACGACTGGCCCTTCGCGTTTACGTCGCTTCATGTGTCTTGCTGCATCGTTGCCCACAAACCATGTTCGTGAAGTCGAAAAACATCGATCTCTGCTTTTTCGCGCGGGCCATTCGAAACAACAGCGCGACCCTTTTCATGAACATCCATCATCAGAATGTCTGCCTTGGCTTTGGGGTATCCGAAAAGTTTCTGCAAAACGAATGACACGTATGACATCAGATTGATGGGGTCATTCCACACAATGACCACCCAGGGGACCTGGAGGTCAACGACTTCATCCGTGGCGATATCAACGGAGGGCTCTGCCACTTCAGTTTCTTGGCTCCCGGTCGGGGCGATGAAAATCACAGATTCATTCTGCTGGTGAATAGGCGATGTTGCCTACCCACCAATACGATGGGTGTCTGTGCCCATCAATGTTCGCCCTTTTGTCCCGTCTCGCCTGACGCGTCGACCTGGCCATGAGTCTGGGCGTATCCCTACTTCTGTTGTGGCTGGCTATATCGCGCTCACGAAGCCGCGCATTATTGAATTGCTCTTGATCACCACAATCCCGACCATGGTGGTTGCCAATGATGGCTGGCCAAGCCTGTGGCTGATGGTGGTCACGATGGTGGGAGGCACGTTGGCTGCCGGCGGTGCTAACGCCATCAATATGTACATCGATCGCGATATTGACGCCCTGATGGAGCGCACCAAGAATCGCCCTCTGGTGACGGGCCTCATTTCGCCACGAAATGGTCTAATTTTTGCTATTTCGCTCGAAATCGTGGCTTTTTTGGTTCTTTGGGCCGGAACTAACCTGCTTTCCGGCATTTTGGCCCTTTCGGCCACCCTTTTTTACGTCTTTGTTTATTCCCTGTGGCTGAAGCGCACCAGTAAGCAAAACATCGTGATTGGTGGGGCTGCAGGCGCAGTTCCTGTCCTTGTGGGCTGGGCAGCGGTCACCAATTCGCTCAGTTGGACCCCATGGTTGCTTTTCTTGGTCATTTTCTTGTGGACCCCACCGCATTTTTGGGCCCTGGCTATCAAGCACAACGACGACTACACGGCGGCCGGCGTGCCGATGCTGCCGTCGGTGGTGTCCCACGAAAAGGTCATCGCGGCCATGGTTCGCTACACCATTGCCCTCTTGGCAAGCTCTCTCATCATCGTTCCCGTCGCCAACATGGGTTGGGTCTACGGAATCTCGGCGTTGGTGTTAGGTGTGGCTTTCCTGTGGGGCACAATTGCACTTGGAAAATCTGATAGTCCGAGCGCTTCCATGCGACTTTTTTCCTTTTCGATCTCGTACATCTCGCTTCTGTTCATCGCGTTGACCATCGACGTGTTCGTTCGCTAAAAAGCGCAATCGCACGAAGTACCGAACCTCCGAAGATTTACCTTCTGTGGGAGGGCGATGGGTAGTCTTGATTCGTTACAACTAGGCGCACTCGCTCCGACAGTTCACAAGAACTGAAGGTGTGTATCTGGGAGACCTTCCGAAAATGACCATTATCGACACTCACGTGGGCGCATCGACACATGCACAGGGCACAGGCTCTGCATTTGTCGTATCTGTCGGCCAATGGATCACGAGCAGTGATCATAAAAAAATTGGACGTCTATTTATCGGGACCTCATTGTTGAGCGCTCTCCTTGCAGCGGTGCTCGGTTTGCTCTTTGGTCTCGAGCGCATCAGCCCAGCGCACATGCAGATTTTTGATGGTGATGCAACTCCGCAACTGTTTTCGCTGTACCAGTTCGCCCTTGTCTTTGGTGTTCTTGCTCCGCTGTTCGTAGGAATTGCAATTGCTGTTGTCCCAACACAACTCGGCGCACGCGCTGTAGCTTTTCCGCGAGTTGCACAATTTGGTTTCTGGGCGTGGCTTTTTGGAGCATTGATGGTTGATATTTCAATCATTGGAAACGGTGGCCCCGGTGGCGGAGCAACTGACCTTGTTGATTTGTATTTGTTGGGTGTTGCACTTGCAGCAGTTGGTCTTCTTGCTGGAAGCCTTTGCGTGGCAACCTCAGTTCTTACTGCTCGTGCACCGGGAATGACACTTGATCGCATTCCTGCTTTTTCTTGGTCAGCTCTCATTGGTTCGTTTGCAACATTGCTCAGCTTGCCCGTCATGATCGGCACAATCATCTATGTCTACGTTGACCACACACACGCACAATTGATTTTCGGCGGCAACAAAGGAATTGATTCTTTCTTGGGTTGGTCCTTGTCTCAGCCAATGACTTTTGTGTTTGTCATCATGGCTCTCGGAGTTCTTGCCGAAGTTGCGCCAGTTACTGCGCGCACAGAACAACCTCTTCGCCCAATAGTCCTTGCTGGTATTGGAATTATTTCTACAGCAGTTCTTGGTGCTGTCACGCAGAGTGCGCACATTCTTGATTGGGCCGGAACCAACTCAGACAAAGTGAAGAGCACTTTGTTGCATTCCCTCTTCAATGGTTTGCCGTTGCTCGGGATGCTTATCGTCGTTCTTCTCTCACTTTTGTGTCTGAAGGTGGGTACACCTCGAGTAACTGCCTCGTTCGCTTTGTCTTTGCTCGGCGCACTCATGATCATTGTTGGTGTGCTCGGAAATGGTTTGTATAACCTGAAGCCAGCTTCGCTTGATGGCACTGTGTTTTCTGAAGGCACTGTTTTGTACCTTGTGTATGGTGGTCTGTTGAGTGCCTTGGGCGCTCTCAGTCATTGGGCTCCACTGTTATGGGGACGCGCCATTGACAACATAAAACTTCTTGGTTTGGCATTGGTCGGGTTACTTGGAACAATCTTGGCTAGCTTCCCGCTCTACATCGCTGGGTTTGCAGATCAACCAGCAAACACCGTTATGGGTTTTGATTACGACGGACCTGCAGCACTCTGGAATGTTCTTACCGGTCTCGGACACTTACTCATTGTTCTCACGGTTCTCGGCTTTGTCGGACTGCTCATTGATGCAGTGCGAAATGGCGAATCAGTTTCACAGGAGGCATCGGCATGACAATTGCATTACCAGCAGCACCCGCACAGGTGCCGCGCCGACAGATTCTTGTTGCAACGGCAATGATTTCTGCATCTGCATTCATGCTCATCGTCGGAATGATTGCAATGTGGTTGAAGTTTCGCGCCGGAGCACCGACACGTGACTCAGCAGATGGATTGAAAATCATCAAAGACTGGATGCCTGCCAGCGTCAAAATCCCAGAAGTTGCAGCAAACGTCATGCTCACCACTTTCCCTGTCGGTGCATTGATGGCACAGTGGGCCTCGTATTCTGCAAAGCGCAATGACTCATCTCACCGCTCACTTGCACTTGCCATCAGCTTCATAATCGGACTTGCCATCGTGAATGCGCAAGTTGCGGTGTACAGCCAAATGGACATCGGCCTCGCCGACGGACAATTTCAAACAATGTTCTATGCAATCACTGGCACGATGTTGTTGCTAGTTGTTGGCGGCATGGTTTTCAGCCTTGTGGCTTTCTTTCGATCTGTTGGCGGTCGTGACAACGACACAGATGTGGTTAATGCCCACGCGTTTTATTGGTACTTCCTCACCGCAGCGTTTTCTGTGGTGTGGTTCGTGGTGTACGTACAGAAGTAGGTCAAGATGATTACCCCCGGTTCCAAATACTTCTTCGGTCTGACTGGCTTGTCATTGATTGCTGCAATCTTGTATCTGGTCTTGGTGAATCCAACTGACCTCGGAGCAGTCGCACTATTTGGTCTTGCAACTTCCGGTGCACTTATTGGCGTAATGGCATCGTTTACGCGTGACGGCGATGTGTACACAGACGAAGAAGCAGTTGCAGCTAACGCCGTCGCTGGTCCACCATCGTTCTGGCCAATTGTGTTTGCACTCGGCGCTGCCATTGTTCTTACTGGTCTTGCAACTGTGTCAGTTGTATTTATTCTTGGCATTGCAGTCCTCATTGGCGGCGGCGTTGAATGGGCTATTCAGAATTGGGCTGATGGTGCCTCGTCAGATCGTGAATTCAATGAATTTGCTCGCGCTCGTGCGATTAGCGCAATCGAATACCCAGGACTTGCTGCCGTTGGCCTTGGTGTCATTACTTTCTTCTTTTCGCGAGTTGTTCTTGCTGTATCGAAAGAAGCAGGACCAATCATTTTCATAGTGGTCGCTGCTGCAATTTTTGTCGTTGGCGTGCTCGTTGCTTCCAAGCCATTTATGAAAGGTGCTGTCACGGTTGTTTTAGCGGTCCTTGCAGTTATTGCACTTGCGGGCGCCGGAACTTTTGCTGCTCTGTCAGGTGAACGTCATGAACTTGCGGTTGCGGCAGAAGAAGATTATTACGACGCATCACATCGTGAATGCGGCGAAGAAGAATCTGAGCATTACGACCACCTTCCAAACAGCTCGGTGTCATTGCGTTCTGCAGTGACAGCCACCATCTTTGTAAAAGATGGAAAGATCTATGCAGAAGCTATTGGTATGACGAAGAAAGTAGACACCATTACTATTCCCCGCTCGAATGCAACGTCTGTCATGTTTCGAAACCTTGACGAAGAAAAGCATCGCCTGGTCGTCAACTTGGGCTCGGCCAAAGTTGCCGAAACCGGAGTGACTGAAAAAGTTGGTACATGCACACAACTCACCGGCAAGAACCAAGAACAAGTAATGACGCTAAAGATTCCTAAACCAGCAACTGAGGACGAGCCTTACTCATTCACAGTTCCCGGCGCCACTGGAGAAATCAAGTTGGTCGTGCCGTGAGTCACTCAGTCTCCCCTCACTCTTCAGAAAAGGCTTTGGATATCGTGAATAATGTGAAGTCATCAAGTCATCGCATACGTAACTCAGTGGCAACGGTTGTTGGCATCGTTGCGCTAGCTGGTTGTGCCACAAATGCACCGCAAGATACGTGGCAGCCGAAAGGCGATAATGCCCAAGTCATTAATAATCTGCAGTGGATCATTTTCCCTATGGCAGGAGTGGTCGGGGTCTTAGTTCTTGGTTTTTACGCTTACACCATTTATAGATACAAGGACCGTGGACAACCAATTCCATCGCAGAGCCATGGCAAGCCAGTCGTAGAAATCATTCTCACAATTATTCCTGCCCTCATTCTCACTGTTGTTGGCGTCTTTACATTCCGTGGAATTTTTGAACTGGCGAAAACTGAAGACACTCAAATGGTTATCAACGTCACCGGTCAGCAGTGGTGGTGGGAATACGACTATCCAGCACAAGATGACCAAGGCATTACGCAACCAATCATCACTTCAGGTCAACTGGTTATCCCAGTCGGTACAAAAGTGTTGCTGCGTGAAACAAGTCGCGACGTTATTCACTCGTATTGGATTCCCGCATTGAACGGTAAGAAAGATGCTGTCCCGGGCCGCATTAACTTGTTGCGCCTTCAGGCTGACAAGCCCGGACTTTTTGCAGGTCAGTGCACCGAATTTTGTGGTCTGTCTCACGCCAACATGCGTATGGAAGCCATCGCGCTTTCGAAGGAAGATTTTGCCAAGTGGGTATCTAACCAGCAGAAGGCGTACACGGCCCCTGCTGATGGAACACTTGCCAAAGAGGGCGAAGGCGTTTTCTTGAATCAGTGCATTCGTTGTCACCAAGTCAATGGCTTGAAAAAGGTTGACGGCACGCCCGCTATCGCAGCACCAGATGAGAACCTTTATTCCGGTGCAGCTCCGAACCTCACACACCTTATGACTCGCAATACCTTTGCCGGGGCGAAGTTTGACTTGTTGAATAAGGCATGCCGTAAAGATGTGTGGGGCGCAAAGTCCGACGTTATTGGCGCAAAGTATCTTTCTGGTGTTTCAGAGTCCTGCTTGAATGCAACTGCACTTCGTGCATGGTTGCGCAATGCGCCAGCGATGAAGCCAATGTACGCAGATCCAGCAAAGTTAGTGAAATCAGGTGGCAAATATCGCGGTATGCCAAACCTTGGTCTTACTGAAACAGACATCGACAAACTCGTCGCTTACCTATTGACCCGGAAGTAATCGGAGAACACCATGTCCCTTAATGAACTAACTCTTACGCCATCTCAGTCACCGAGTTTGGCGAAAGGCAAATTAGTAGTTTCACCATCTCAGTCACTTGGCGCTGTGCGACGCCCAGTCAATACAACAGGCTGGCGTGCATGGCTCTTTACAGTCGATCACAAAAAAATCGGAATCATGTATGGCTGTGTTGCCTTTACATTCTTCATTGTCGGTGGCGTCGAGGCTTTGTTTATTCGTTTGCAATTGGCACTTCCAGACGGCCGCATTCTTAGTGCTGACAAGTACAACCAAATGTTTACTATGCATGCGACCACGATGATCTTCCTCTTCTCCATGCCCATGGCTGCAGCATTTGCAAACTATTTCTTGCCACTGCAAATTGGTGCTCGAGATGTAGCGTTCCCTCGTTTGAACGCATTGTCATTCTGGTTGTTCGTCAGTGGCGGGCTTATCTTGAATGCGTCTTGGTTCCTTGGTGGAGCAGCTGATGGCGGCTGGTTCATGTACGCACCAAACTCCGGACCAGTGTTCTCACCAAGTAATGGTGTCGACTTCTGGATTCTCGGTTTACAGATTGCAGGTATTGCTTCTCTTATCGGTTCTATCAACCTCATTGTCACAGTGCTCAACATGCGAGCGCCTGGCATGACACTGATGAAGATGCCAGTGTTCACGTGGATGATCCTTGTTGTGCAGTTCCTCTTGGTGTTCTCACTTCCCGTAATCACCGTCGCTCTCGTGTTGTTGATGTTCCAACGTTCGTATGGGGCAACGTTCTTCGATGTATCGCAAGGTGCTGACCCACTTCTCTGGCAACACTTGTTCTGGATCTTTGGTCATCCGGAGGTGTACGTATTGATTTTGCCGGGGTTCGGCATCATCTCTGAAGTACTACCTACGTTCTCGCGTAAACCACTCTTTGGGTATCCGTTTGTGGTGTTCTCCGGTGCATCGATCGGACTCGTCGGATTCGGCGTATGGGCCCACCATATGTTCGCCTCGGGTCTTGGTCCGGTGTCTGTTGCGGTGTTCTCAATGGCAACGATGGCAATTGCAATTCCAACCGGCGTGAAAATCTTCAACTGGATTCTCACTATGTGGGGCGGCAAGATTTGGTACTCAGCAGCAATGAAGTTTGCTATTGGCCTCGTAATTCTTTTCACCATTGGTGGTTTGTCAGGCGTTACTCACGCCGTTGCACCTTCTGACACTCAACAGACCGATACGTACTACATCGTTGCTCACTTCCATTACGTGTTGTTCGGTGGAATGGTGTTCGGATTATTCTCAGGCTTCTATTACTGGTGGCCAAAAGTTTTCGGAAAGATGCTCAATGAAAAATTGGGTAGTTGGAACTTTTGGTTCATGGTCATTGGTATGAACCTCACGTTCGGCCCAATGCATATTCTTGGTCTTCAAGGTCAGCCTCGTCGTATGTATGTATGGACCGAAGCTCGTGCTGGTGAAGGTCTCTTCAACTTTGGATTTTGGAATATGGTGTCCTCAATCGGTTCTTTTGTTTTGGCGGTTGGCGTTCTCTTCTTCATCATCAACGTGATTAAGACGGCCCGTAACCCACAGCGCGCTCCGCTTGATCCTTGGGATGCACGTACTTTGGAATGGCTTACAACAAGTCCTCCTAAAGTGCACAACTTTGATCGCATCCCAGTCGTACATCACCTTGATGAGTTCTTTCATCGCAAATATGTGGAAGACGAAACCACTCATACGATGACTCAGATAGCGACCGGTGAAGACCTCATGCGTGCTGAAGAAGCAGCTGCTGATTCTGATATCCACATGCCAGGCGCCTCGTATTGGCCGTTGCTGCTCGCTATTGGTATGGGTGTACTTGGTATGGGAGTCATCTACGGAACTCCAATCATGGTTGTCGGAGCGCTTCTTGTTCTCTTCTCCGCGTACGGATGGGTTCTTGAACCTTCCGTACCTGAAGCAATCGATTTTGATACACCGTCAACTGACGGTCACACGAAGGAGATTGCTCCAGTTGGCTGATATCGCAACACACGAAACCGTTCACGCAGCTGATCACGGGCATCATTCATCAACTGGCTTGTCGAACAACAAGCTGGCAATGTGGTTGTTCCTCGGATCCGAGTGCTTGCTCTTTGGCGGTCTTATCTCCACCTACATGCTGTATCGCGGTCGCGTTCAGAACGGACCACATCCCTCACAGATCTACGACATTCCATTCACATCAGTCAGCAGTTTCGTTCTGTTGATGTCATCGCTCAGCATGGTGCTTGCGGTCTCATCGGCACAGCGAAAGGACGATTCAAAGACGAATCTTTGGTTGCTTATCACAGCTCTCCTTGGAGCAACCTTCATTGGCGGCCAGGTGTACGAGTTCACCACGTTTTATCGTGAAGGGCTTGGCTTCACCACAAGCCTCTTCAGCTCAAGCTTTTATTCATTGACCGGATTCCACGGTGTTCACGTTTCAGTCGGAGTCATTATGTTGTTGTCCTTAAGGGGCATCATCAAAAAAGGCAAGATCACGGGCGATAAGGCCGAGGTTGTGGAACTCATTGGTTTGTACTGGCACTTCGTTGACATCGTGTGGATCATTATTTTCACCTTGGTTTATCTAATACCATCCTGATTGAGAGCGCATCATGACAACAGATACTGAAACACATGAAGACACACACGAGCACGGAATGTCCGATGCTGGTTATATAAAGATTGCAGTTATTTTGGCCCTCATCACAGGGCTTGAGGTTTCTACTTATTACGTAGACTTCGGTCCGTTGTTCATGCCTGCGTTGCTCATCATGATGGTTGTCAAGTTTGTGATGGTGGTGTCGTACTTCATGCACCTCAAATTCGATAGCAAGATGTTTAGCTTTCTTTTCTATACCGGCCTTGGGCTCGCGATTTTCGTGTACTGCACGTTTCTCGCCACCTTTAAGTTCTTCATCGCGTAAATAGCGAGGTGGGTCGGCAATGCTGATCAGTAGTATCGAACCAACTTTGAATGCTGACCCTTGGAGGTATCAGCAGCACCTGGAAATTTGGGTGTTGGTCATCGGTCTATTAGTCGCATTCACGTATGCCGTTCGGGTAATCGGCCCCAAAGTTATTCCTAGTGGGGAAGTGATTTCTCGCAAACAAATCCGGACTTTTTCTCTCATGATCTTTCTGTTGTTGATTTCAACAGATTGGCCGTTACATGACATCGCGGAGGAGTACCTGTATTCCATGCATATGTTGCAACACACAATTCTTACCTACATCATTCCGCCGCTTGCGCTACTCGCAACACCTGAATGGCTATTTCGACTATTGGTGGGACAAGGTCGCACGTATCGAGTCATTCGGTTTCTCACACGCCCTGTGATTGCAGCTGTCACCTACAACGCGGTCTTACTGATTACTCATATCCCTGCATTGGTGAATCGTTCTGCGGCTGGTGGTCCATTGCATTACAGCCTTCACGTTTTATTGGTATTCAGTGCCTTAATGCTGTGGACACCGTTATGCGGTCCGGCGAAAGAATGGCGCATGAGTTATGGGGCGATGATGGTCTACCTCTTTTGCACATCTTTGGTGCCTTCAATTCCTGCAGGTTGGCTGACATTCGCTGAAGGCTCTGTGTATAACCACTATGACACTCCAGTTCGAGTGTGGGGAATGTCAGTGTTGAGTGATCAACAACTAGCGGGTGGAATTATGAAACTCGGCGGAGCAGTTTTCTTGTGGGCGCTCATCATCACTATTTTCTTCACCCGTTTCATGAAGGGCTTTTTTGGTGAACAGTCGTATAGCGCCAAAGAACCTTCTAGCTCATCTCAATGACGCCGGCTTAACTCCAGCGAAAGCGCCGTGCAGCAATTGCTGGCGCAATGATGCCCCACGCGGCTAACACGGCACATGGCACAACAAGGCCAGCCGAATCGCCATTCAGCGTTGAACGCAACAGATCAGCCAGAGCAGTTGATGGCAAGCCCTGAACGGCGTTACCAAGGAAATCGGGAAGTGAATCGCGGGGAATCACCATTCCGCCCAGCAAAAGCAGCACCAAGTACAGCCCGTTCTGAGCGGCCAGATTGATTTCAGCACGTAATTGCCCAGCAAGGATGAGGCCGATTCCAGCGAATGCTGACGTACCAAACAGCACCACCACAACCGCAAGAGGCCACGTGGAACCACCTGATTCCCAACCGAGCGCGAGACCAAGCGACAACAAGATAATCGCCTGAATCAATTGCACAACAAACACAGACAAGATTTTTGCAATGACTAATTCATTACGTGTCAATGGTGTTGCACCAAGTCGCTTCAGAACCAAATAGGAACGCTCAAACCCGGTCGCGATTCCCAGACTCACCATTGAAGATGACATGATTGCGATGGCAAGAACGCCCGGCGTTAGGAACTGAATTGGTTCCATGTCGGCACTTGGTAACACATCGACAGAGCCAAAAAAGCCAAGCAGCAATACAGGAATGATAAGTGTCAGTAACAGTTGCTCACCGTTACGTGCAAGCAGCAGTAGTTCTGCTCGAAGCTGAATACGAATACGCCTCATTTTGCGCCTCGAGTCAAACGCCGGTACGTATCTTCCAACGACTCAGTTCCCATATCGACTCCGAGTAACGGATGAGAATTGTCAGCGAGCCACTGTGAGATACGTGTCATCAACTGAGGAGTTGGTTCTGATGCAACTTCGTAGACACCGTCCCCGATCGCCACAACTGGACTATTGATAGAGACCGCCAGTTCTGCAGGTACAAGCCCAACTGAAGAAGTGAATCGCAAATGTTTACGCGATGTTAGAAGAGAGAGAATTTCACCACTTGCGATGACTTTGCCAGATGTAAACAACACAGCATGGGTTGCAACTTTTTCTGCTTCCGCCATGTCATGCGATGCGAGCACAACAGTGGTGCCGCGAGCAGACAAATCACGAATGATGTCGGCAATAATGTCACGCCCATCAATATCAACACCCGATGTTGGTTCGTCCAAAAAGATCACATCAGGATCGGCTGCTAATGCCAAAGCAAGTGACAGTCGTTGTTGCTCGCCGCCCGACAATTTGCGCCAGGTACCAGTTGAACGATTCGAGAGTCCAACGCGCTCAATCAATTGCGTTGCGTTCACACCTTTGTTGTGCAACGCACAGAAATGAGACACCACATCACGCACTCGGGCACTGGGGTAGACGCCTCCGCCTTGCAGCATGACACCCATGCGCTCAGTCAGTGCACGGTGGTCAGAAACGGGGTCAAGCCCAAGAACCCGCACAGAGCCAGACTTGGCGGTGCGAAAGCCCTCACAGACTTCAATGGTGCTGGTCTTGCCGGCCCCATTTGGCCCGAGGATGACAGTCACACTGCCCGATGGCGCTTCGAACGAGACATTGTCGACTGCCACGAGGTCACCGTAGGAAACACTGAGATTCTCGACAACAACGGACACGTCTCCACTTTACGAACCAAATGCCTCTCAGCACGAAAGGCGGGACAGGTAGCCTGAAATCCTGTGATTGATGTACGACTTCTGCGCACGAACCTTGATGGGGTGCGGTCTGCCTTGGCCCGCCGGGGAAAGCCAGACCTCTTAGTACAGGTCGATGAAGCCGTCGCCCTCGATACTCGCCTTCGTGAGATCAGCCTTGAGCGTGACACTCTGCGAGCCGAAGTGAACGACCTCTCGAAGCAGGTGGGTGCGTTGCGTCGCGACAAGAAGAACGACGAAGCAGAAGCCCTGATGGAGCGCAGCCGCGCTGGCGGTGACCGCGAACGCGTTCTACAAAGCGACATTGACACTGTGCAAGATGCTCTCCAACAGATCATGTTGCGCATTCCGAACCTGCCACACCCTGATGCCCCTAATGGCGCAGGCGATCACGAGAACCCCATCGTGAAAGGCCCCATTAATTTGCCTGCCACATTTGGGGAACATCAACGCGTTCCACATTGGGAAACCGCAACAGCTCTTGGCATTCTCGATAACGAACGAGCCACAAAAATTGCTGGCGCAATGTTCACCATGCAACGTGGTCTTGGCGCAACTCTTGCACGAGCACTGTGTCAGTTTGCATTAGATCAAAATGCTGATGCGTTTGAAGAAATTCGCCCACCAAGTTTTGTCACCACTGCAACTCTTACCGCTACAGGCCACCTACCTAAGTTTGCAGATGATGCGTACGCCATTGAACGAGATGACCTTTGGGCGATTCCCACAGCTGAAGTTCCACTGACCTCGTTGCATGCTGGTGAAGTATTAGATGAAGCGGAATTACCAGTACGCCTGATGGCTTATTCACCGTGTTATCGTCGCGAAGCCGGAAGCGCAGGCCGTGATACACGCGGCATGTTGCGTGCTCACGAATTCGACAAAGTAGAAATTCTTGCAATTGCCCGTTCAGAAGATGCACCAGCATTACTGACTGAATTAGTTGGTCGTGCAGAAGCATTGATGGCCGCATTGGAATTGCCGTATCGCATTATTGAAATCTGTACTGGTGACATGGGTGGAAGTCATCATCGCAGTTTTGATATTGAGGTCTATGCGCCTGGTTGTGATGCCTGGCTGGAAGTCAGCAGTGTGTCGTGGTTCTCTGACTATCAAGCGCGCCGTGCAGACATCCGTTTCAAGCGCACCGGACAAAAAGGTACTGAAATTGCACACACATTGAACGGTTCAGCCCTGGCAGTGCCGCGCGTGTGGGCAGCGATTTGTGAAAACCATCGCCAACCAGATGGCAGCGTGCGCATCCCTGATGTGCTTCTGCCATACATGCGCGGTGCTACACACATCACACCAAAGGCCTAATAATGGGAATCGCTGATCGTCGTATTCAATATGAAACAGCGGGACTCGATATTGATGACCTTCTTGCTGATCCAGTCACACAATTAAACGTCTGGTATCACCAAGCAGAAGAAGCTGGTGTAACTGAACCCAATGCAATGGTGTTGTCAACGGTTGATGCAACAGGACAGCCAGACTCGCGCGTGTTGTTGGCTCGTGGCATTGATACACATGGCATTACCTTTTTCTCAAATCGCACTAGCGCAAAGGGAATACAGATTGCTAGCGAATCACGAGCCGCGGGAACATTCGCATGGCTTGACCTCCACCGCCAAGTACGTATTCAAGGAATTATCTCTCAGGCAAGTGATGCAGTAAGTGATGAGTATTTTGCGTCGCGACCACGCGCCTCACAGTTGGGTGCATGGGCTTCTCCTCAGTCAACCGTTATTGGCAATAGGGAAGAACTCGATGATCTCATCGAAGAAGTAACTGAACGCTTTGAAGGTAGCGACGTTCCTCGTCCACCACATTGGGGCGGGTATGTCTTATCGATTGACCAGATTGAATTCTGGCAAGGCAGACCAAGCCGCTTGCATGATCGATTCCGTTACACACGCCACGGCGTTGTGTGGCGCGTTGAACGTCTCGCCCCTTAGCCAGGCCAGGTGATGGCACAGTCCACTAAAGCGTCAATCAGACTCTCAGTGTGAGGCGTTAAGCCGGGGCCTTCCCAGTCCCACCACAGTGGGCTAGCACCGCGCACTCGTGGCGGTAGTTCCAGTTGCACGCCAGCATGTTCCACCACATTGACGGGGTTGTCTTGATGCATACCGCGAAGGTTGCTCGGAATTTCGTCAATGTCGTCAATGATTGTGTAAGCAGGTAAATGCGTGCGCAATGTTGCGCCAAGGTGAGACGCGAGACGACGGTTGCGACCGCCGAGAAGCAGCGAGGTGAAGAAACCCGCACGACCAAAACCATGCACAGTGATCACAATATTTACATGTGACAGAAAAGATGCGAGTGCAGGTGATTGGTCAGCTGTCACCGTGTGTGACGGAAGATGCCATTCAAGTTTGTCTGGCAATTGAATTCCGTAATACGAAGCACCAGCGCGTTCTGCTGCACGTGATGCGATGGTGTCTGTCATTTCTTCAAGCGCACCGCCGTGAAAGGCCATAAATCCAAACGTGGACCGTAATGTCGACTCTTCGGTGACGTCATCGTATTGCAATAACTCAGACAGGTTCATGGTTACTTGCTCTGTAGTGAGGAACGACGGATAACTAATCCGGCAGTTGCGATGATGACCGAGAAAACAATAAGTAATGGGTAGACGCCAGTATTGTTCAAGAATTCAACAACGTTTGTTTGCCAATTCTCAACACGAGATGTCACTGCGTCTCTTGCGCGGTCAGTGATTGCACCCAACCAATACCACGTCACATATAGTCCAGTCAATACAACAAATACAGCGGTGACTTTGTCGAACCATTTGAAGCTCTTTTTAATTGCAGAGACAAGCCCGACTCGAGTAAATGCCAGCGCAACAGTTAGTGATGTTACTAACAGACCCATACCAAGCCCGTAGAGGGCAATGCTGATAACCCCAGAGACAAAGCCATTCCGGTTGATGGAACCGAGGATGACTGAGATGAGAAGCCCGATTGTGCAGCCAATAGAGGCAATGGCGTACACAATGCCAAACAAGAACATGTTCCATGTCGTGCGCTTGCGTTCGACAGAAACATCTGGTTGAGCAATAGGTGGTTTCCACCCGAACAACATTGCAATGCCCATAGCAACGAGGCCAACACCGATAACAAGGGCCGCATATTTAGCGTTGTCACGGATCACGGTTGTGAATGCACGCGAAATGATTCCGACTACGAGGAATAGACCAACGAATCCAGATGACACTGCCATGCCAACGGTGAGACCACGTCGCAGAGTTGTTGTTTTGTTTTCATCTTCGCGATTGAGTTCAGTACCGAGGTAATACACAAGGTATGTAGGCAAGAGAACAAAGCCGCATGGGTTTACTGCCGCCATGATGCCCAGAAGGAAGCTGTACGCGAAGTTTCCTTCGATTGCAATCATGGCGAGACTTTCAGATCATTTGTGAGAATCGAATCGATTTCAGCCGCAGTGATTTCACCGGCTCGTCGAGCAACAATTGTTCCAGAACTATCAAGGAAGAATGTGGCAGGAAAGGTCACAACGCCTGCTTCCGCAAGTTGTGTTCCATCATCGATGAATGTTGGGTATGTGATGTTGTACCTCTTCAAGAATTTGGTGGCCACTTCGCGGGAGTCATTGGGGTTAATGCCAATGAAGTCAACGGTGGCTGCATATTTTGTGCTTGAAGCAGACAGTGCCGGCATTTCTCGTTTGCACGGCTCGCACGTTGAGAACCAGAAGTTCACCACCATCGGTTTGCCAGCAGGAGCAATAGTTCCTTTGTCGCCGGTGGCATTATCTACCAACTCCACGAATGTGAATTTCTTGCCCGTGTTACTGGCATTTGTACCGATGGTGGGTGACAACGTAGTGACGGGTTGATTGAGATTGACGTCAACGCTGTTGGTGGGCCGACTAAGAGCCCACCCACCAACAACGCTGACAAGTAGTACAAGGAAGGGAACCAGAAATCGTGCGGTACGGCGGTTCCACTTCATGTACTCAGGCTACGAGGTGACGTGGAATTGGTACCTCTTCGATGACAAGCGCTGGTCTGATTTTGGTGGCAGGGCGTCCACGAGGACGCCGGACTCCCACGATTCTGCCCATCTCTAGCTGTTCGCCTCCCCAGACTCCCCAAGGCTCTTCACGCTCGAGAGCACCAGAAAGGCACGCCTCTTGGCCAGAGCACTTTGAGCAGATTGCTTTCGCGCGCTGCACGTCAACCCACTCGTCAGAAAAGAAGAGGTAGCTCAAGGTGCCGTTGCCGTCTGCGCAACGCTTGGCGGACAAGATGAGGGGCTGCTCTGTAAGCGTTGTGCCTCCCATGTCGGTATTAATTGATGTGTACATGTTCTCTGTTCCTTTCGATTGGGCTGAGATCTTTGGTGTGTGGGTGGATAAAACAAAAAGGCCGCTCGGGATAATTTCCCGGCGGCCACGTAAGTGTGTGTTGTGATCTTGAGTTAGATCAGAAACCCACGGGGCTGCCGGGTGCGACGCTTATTGGCGTGATTCGCTGCCGGTGACGACCACATGGCATATGCGTGATCGACCACTGTTGACGCATAGGTAAACGCCACGGCTGTTGCCGTGGTACCCATAGTTGCGGAGGTCAAGTTGTTACGCATGAAGTGACCATCAAACCACCTGATATCGCCAGAGTCAACTGATTTAATGAAATCCAGTGCCCATAAGGGTTTTGCCCATTGGGCCAATGGGAGAATGAGACTGTTTACTCAGATTTTGAGGAAGCGACTGAAGTCTTAGAGGTGCGAGATGCTGAGCATGATTTGCACTTGCAGTGCAACCAGTGCGAGTCCGCACGCAATACCTACCGAGATAGCGATGTTGAAACGCTTCTCAAGCATTCCAATTCGATTGTTGATGAATTCAATGTCACGGGTGCGGGCGACATCTGACCAGTCTGAGAGAGGTAGATGTTCCATGAGACTCATAGTAAGTCCCTTTTTATGGTGTTGTACAGCGATGTGTGCATATTTGAGGAGCATTGGAAGCACCTCGACATATTTCAAGGAGATATCGTCACAGTGATGTCGTTTCGTGATGCCGCACTGAGCTTTCAGATGATTGAAGGCCCCGGATCTGGTCGGCAATTCACTGCCAGGCGTCGAGTTCGCTTGGGTGATGCCACTCCGAATGGTCGCTTACGACTTGATGCGGTGGTGCGGTATCTGCAAGATGTTGCAAACGACGACACACGCGATGCCGACTGGAGCGACCCGCATTGGTGGGTAGTGCGTCGCACCGTTATTGATGTGCATCAGTTTCCGGAATACATGCAAGAGATTGATCTCACCACCTGGTGTGGCGGAATTGGTTCGCATTGGGCAGAACGTCGTACCCGCATTAGTGCGATTGATGGCACGCCATTGATTGACGCAGCGTCGTTATGGGTACATGTTGATGAGTCCACGTTGCAACCAAGCAAAGTACCGGCTGACGTTGTTGATATTTTGGGCGCATCTGCAGGTGGTCGCGATGTGAACGCACGGCTCTTGTTGCGTGACAAGTTATTTGATGAGTCACGTATTGAAATGACACCGTGGCCTTTGCGCTTTGCAGACTTTGATGCAGTGGGTCATATGAACAATGCCGCGTACTGGGTAATTGTTGAAGAGTTTCTTGCGACACACCGTGATGTTCGCGCTCCACTACGCACAATTGTGGAGCATGTGGTGCAGGTGGAACCTGGTCAGGAGCCGGCTCGACATGTTGCTTCTGGTCGAGATGACCTTGAGTTACAACTACGCGTTGGTAGCACTATGCATGCTGCAATGTGGTGCGGGCTTAACCCTTAAGCACGTATTCGTACGCGCCATCTTTGTCGTGTCGTTCAAAATCTCCGAGAATACGCAGGTGTTCAAGGTGCGCAAACGCCTCGCTGTCTGCCATTGCGCCTTGCGCACGCGGCGAGAACAAGTGCGTGGAAAACTCCATCACAGTTGCCGGACGACTGAGGTCGGCACTGGTATCGCGGAGTTTTTGCAAACGCTCAACGTGGTGATCTTTGATGGCTTGCACTCTGTCGCCCACATTTTCAAACGGGGTTCCGTGTGCTGGTAATGCAATATTGATTTGGTTTGCAAAGTGGCCAATTTTGTCGAGGGAGTCAAAGAACAATGTCAGCGGATCACCGTGCGCAGTGAGCCCACTGATGTGTGGAGTAATGGTGGGCAACACATGGTCGCCACTGAGAAGAGTGCCTGTTTCTTGGTCAAATAAACACAAATGGTCGTGAGTATGACCAGGTGTGTGCACTGCAACCCATTCGCGTCGCGCGAACTTCATCCGGTCTGATTCATTCAGTCGCACCGAAGGCTGTGGAACCTTCATCAGTTTTGGAAACCTGCGCGCAACGCTCATGCGTGCTTTGCGTTTCCATGGCATATCCATTGCGGGTCCACCCCATGGTGGAGCATCAAACGGGCTGCGCATCATGAGTGCCATTTCTTCAGCATCGACATCAGGTGGTTCTGCTGGGTCATAGAAGGTGCGGAATAAACGGTGGGTGATGATGTCTGCACCTGATTCATTGCGCAAACGTGCTGCACCGCCGTAGTGGTCTGGGTGACTGTGGGTGACAATGATTGAGTGCACGCGTTTCAGGGGCACGCCGATTGTTGCCAACCGATCTGTGAGCGCGGTCCATGATTCTTTTGTGGGAAGACCAGGGTCAACTACAGCAACGCCACGTTCGTCTTCCAATACATACATGTTCACGTGTCCAAGGCCCGTGATGTTTGCTGGCAACTGTGTGCGCAAAATTCCTGGTGCGACTTCGACAATCTCGTCTGTCGCTTGAAGTTGTTCAGACTTCAGCGGGCGAGGAGTGTCTGTACTCATTTACTCGGCTTCTTCACTTCGGCAGGGTCGCGAAAAATTAAGCTGCGGTAGTAACGCATTTCTTCAACACTGTCACGAATGTCATCCATGGCGCGATGGTTTTGACCGGCGCTTGTTTCACGACCATACGCAATGTTCGGGTACCAGCGCTTCACTAATTCTTTCACTGTTGAAACATCAACACAGCGGTAGTGCAACCAGTGTTCAATTTCGGGCATGTACTTCTCAAGGAAACTTCTGTCAGTACGAATGGAGTTTCCACATAATGGAATTTTTCCCGCTTCAGGACTGTGTTCCTTGATGAAGTCGAGAGTCTGCTGCATGGCGTCGTCGTGGCTGATGGTTGAGGTCTTGATGAGCTCTAGCAAGCCTGATGTGGTGTGCATCTGAGTGACAAAATCACCCATTGAAGCCATGGCCTCTTCTGGCTGGAAGATCACAAGGTTTGGGCCTTCGGCGATGATGTTGAGTTCGTCGTCTGTGACGAGGGTGGCAATTTCCACAATCACATCGGTCTCAGGATTGAGGCCTGTCATTTCGAGGTCCATCCAAATCAGCACTTCCCCAATCTAATTGGCATTGCTTGATTGCGCCTATAGCGGAGGCGGGCAATAGCGTGGAGATGTGCCGAACATTCACATCAAGCGCCTCGATACAGATCTCCCATTGCCCCAGTTGGCACATGCGGGCGATGCTGGCCTTGATATCTACTCGACCATTGATGTGGTGTTAGCGCCCAATGGTGGACGCGCATTGGTTCCAGCAGGGATAGCCATTTCTATTCCGCTCGGATACGCCGGTTTTGTTCTACCCCGCAGCGGCCTTGCTCTGAATCACGGCATCAGTGTGGTGAATGCACCAGGACTTATTGATTCGCATTATCGCGGCGAAATCAAAGTGGTGATGTTGAACACTGATCAGAATCGTCCGTACCACGTGTCACGTGGTGACCGTATTGCACAACTTGTGATTCAACGTGTCGAAGAAGTGACATGGACTGAAGTTGAAAAGTTGGATGACAACGACCGCGGTGGCGGTTTTGGCCATTCCGGTCGTTAATTAATTCTTCGGAAGTCGAATCGAGAGTGCGCCACTTTCAGTAAGCGTCGCAACTTCTTCTGCACTAACTCCTAAAAGTCGTTGCAACACTTCTGCATTGTCTTCGCCGCGGAACTTCGGAACGCCTTGTGTTGATACATCGGCACCAGAGAATTGCCATGGTGCATTCGGGATACGAAAGGTTCCGCCAGAGCGATCATCAATAGAAATGATTGCGTTTCTGTTATGTGCCCATTCCGTGTCTGCAAGGTCTGTCATCTTGCGCAACACACCCATTGCAAGACCGGCTTCTGCAAACGTGTCTTCAATTTCTTCCGCAGTTTCTACGGTGAGTGCCCAATCACGAACAACTTGTTGCAGTTCTGAAAGGCTCGCAAGGCGTTTGGCAACAGTGTCGAATCGCGGGTCAGTCAATATGTCAGGACGTTTCATTGCTTTTACGAACAAATCAAACGTTCCGCGTTCTGCAGGATGTCCGCTAACTACAACCAGGGTTCCGTTACCGGTAGTGAGAATGGGGTAATCGCCTGGTTGGAAGGAACGAATGATGTCGTCTGCAACATCACCTTCGTACAGTTGATTTTGTGTGTGTTCGTTGACGTACAACATTGTTTGCGCCATTGACACATCAACATGTTGACCAACGCCTGAGTGTTCGCGTTGAAACAGTGCAGCAAGAATTCCAGCAGCAGTCTCCATGCCGGTGTATACGTCGGCATGACTGTGTGGATCATTCGACAATTCACCATTGCGCGCATCCGCTTGAATACCAGTAAGTCCAGTTTCGGCGTTAATCACTGTTGCGTATGCACGACGATGAGCCCAAGGGCCAGTTGTGCCGTACCCGGTAATAGAGGCGTAGATAAGGCGCGGATTAATTTTCGACAATTCGTCGAACCCAAGTCCGAGTGAATCCATAACGCCACCGCGATAGTTCTCGACTAGCACGTCGCTCTGTGCGACTAAGCGCTTTACAAGTTCTACTGCCTCGGGCTTTTTTAAGTTCATCGACATATTGAGCTTGCCGATATTTTGCTGTGCGAAATACGTGGACATAGAGCCAACACGCGGGAAGGCAAAACGAGTGAGGTCACCTTCGGGGGGTTCAATCTTGATGACCTCGGCGCCAAGGTCTGACAACATGCGTGCGCAATGCGGGCCAGATAAGACGCGTGTGAAATCAAGAACTCGCACCCCATCGAGTGGGCGAACTCCTGATGATTGTGATGTGAGGTGTGCCTTCATGATGTCCTTGACCGTATCTAACACCTACAGTGAACAACATGGTCGACGATTTTGCCCGTGAAGTAGAAGCCTTTTTTGAGTCTCTTCCCGCAGTCATGACTGCTGCCGGGCCAGGTGCGCTGAACAGAGTGCGGGCATTGCGCGGAGCGATGGCGAAAGCGCGACTCGTGGGTTTCGGAATTCCTGAGGAATACGGCGGCCGCACCGACATTGAAAATGCTTCGTACCGAATGCAAGAGATAGCCCGTGGACGAATGCCAAAAGAAGAAGGAATGTTGGGCATTGGTCTGAACATGGCAATTCCCATTATTTTGCAATATGGCACGGAGGAACAAAAGAAACGTTTCATTCCCCAAACTTTGAATGCACAAGAAGTGTGGTGCCAGTTGTATTCCGAACCAGAAGCGGGCAGTGATCTAGCAAGTTTGCGCACCACCGCTGTTCTTGATGGTGATGAATGGGTTGTGAACGGGCAGAAGGTGTGGACTTCTGGTGCCCAGAATTCACAGATGGGAGTGTTACTTGCACGCACAGGTGAGGAGCCACGTAACCGTGGAATCTCGATGCTGCTGATCCCAATGAATCAGCCCGGCGTTGAAGTGCGTCCTTTGCGCCAAATCACGGGTGAAGCAGAATTTAATGAAGTGTTCTTTACTGATGCACGTGTGCCGCGCGATTGGGTGATTGGAGAAGTTAATGATGGGTGGCGTGCAGCAACGGGGCTTCTTGCTCACGAGCGCAGTTCGTTAGGCAAAGTTGGAGCAGATGCAAAAAGAGAAGCAAACGTGTCTGCTGCTGTTCCTTTTCACTATCTCCTTGATATCGCAATTCGCACAGGGCACAACACCAACTTCAACACACGCCAAGAATTAGTGTCTGCCTACATTGGTGAAAAAGTTATGTCATGGACAGGACAACGAAAGGTCCACCCCAGCATTGGCAAACTGTGGCGCACAAAACAGGCTCGGTATGTTGCTGCAGTTGGTGCACGCATGGCAATGAGTGGGGCAGCGGCACATGAAATGGGCGACAAAGACAGCGAATTTTGGATGTACCACATTTTGAACGCACCACGTATGTCGCTTGGTGGTGGCACTGACGAAATTCAGAAAAACACGATTGGCGAGAGAGCTTTAGGCCTTCCTCGCGAACCGTCGTAGTTTTTATCGTCCGTCGAAGTTTGGAGTGCGCTTTTCAACAAACGCAGCAGCAGCTTCGCGGTGATCAGCAGTTGACATAGTGCGAGACATTGCCACGGCTTCAGCGTCGAGTGCTGCTTCTATTGTGACAACGCCAGAGCGGTTGATGTTTTCCTTCATGTAACGCAGTGCAATCGGTGCACGCTGCGCAAGGCTTTGGCAATATGCCATGGCGTCATCAGTAAAAGTTGCATCAGGGAACACTTCGCTCACCATGCCCAATGCGAGTGCATCACGTGCAGTGAGACGAGGTGACGTGAACATCAGTTCTTTTGCTTTTGCTTCACCAACAACACGTGGCAAGAACCACGACATGCCGAAGTCACCGCTTGCCCCAACATTTGCGAATGCAGTAACAAATAGTGCTCGTTCTGCAGCAACACGCAGATCTGTTGACAATGCGATTGACAAACCTGCACCGGCAGCTGCACCAGGAATGGCTGCGACAACAGGCTGTGGCAATTTGCGAATCGCTCCACTGACTGCTGCCTGAATGTAACGCAGACGTGCGATGCCATCTTCAAGTGATGCTTTTTGTCCGCCACCTGAGTTATTTGCGTGCATACCCTTGACGTCTCCGCCAGAACAAAATGCCACACCTTCGCCCGTAAGCATGAGAACGCGAATATCTGAATTCGCAGCGATGAGTGGCAGGGCTTTACCGAATCCGGCGTACATCTCATCTGACAATGCATTGCGTGCTTCAGGTCGGTTGAACGACAGCACCGCAACATGGCCCTCAATACGGCCAAGTAGGTGATCTGTACCGGTTTCTAATGTGCTCATGTTGTTCTCCTATAGGGCTCTACGGGATTCAGCCTGCCACGAGCACGCATGTCAATCCTCATCGGGGCTCTGCCTATTATGTGTGCATGACCACAGTTGAAAATGCTCGCGGGAACCCGTTTCTAGAGGGGAACCTGGCCCCTGTCACCGAAGAAGTAACTGCCTTTGATTTGGAAGTCACCGGGACACTTCCACCGGAATTAGATGGTCGGTACTTGCGCAATGGACCAAACCCACTGGGCTACGTGAACGCAGAAAAGTACCACTGGTTTACAGGGCACGGAATGGTGCACGGCATTCGTCTTCGTGATGGAAAAGCAGAGTGGTATCGCAATCGTTGGGTACGCAATAACGATGTTGCTGAGTTACTCGGCGAGGCACACCCACCGTCTGATTGGCCAGCAGATCATGGTCAGTTTGCAGCAAACACAAATGTCATCGGACATGCCGGTAAGACATTCGCCATTGTCGAAGCTGGTTCACCGCCGATTGAGATGTCATACGAACTTGACACATTGCGAATCTCAAATCTTGAAGGCACTTTGCCTCACGCATATTCGGCTCACCCAAAGCGCGACCCACTAACGGGCGAACTTCACGTGATGACCTATTACTGGGGTTGGGGAAATCAAGTGCAGTACTTGGTTGTGGGCACTGATGGTCGTGTGCGTCGTCATGTTGATATCCCAACTACAGGTGGACCAATGATTCACGACATTGCATTTACGCAGAAATATATTTTGGTGTTCGACCTACCGACAATCTTCAACCTTGAAGCTGCAATGTCTGGTGCTGGCCTTCCATACCTATGGGATCACGAATACGACGCACGCATTGGTCTGTTACCTCGTGAAGGAAATGCAGACGATGTGAAGTGGTTCAGTATCGACCCCTGTTATTTCTTTCATCCTATGAATGCATATGACGATGGCGATTCAGTGGTGCTTGTCGCTGCTCGACATCAAAAAATGTTTGATCGCGAACGCCGCGGCCCAAGTGAAGGACCTCCGACTCTTGATAGATGGCGTATCAACACTGTCACGGGAAAAGTAACACAAGAACGCATCGATGATCGCCCTCAAGAGTTCCCGCGCATTAATGAATCACTCATTGGTTTACCAAACAAGTACGGATACACAGCAGGCGTTGGCAAACACTTCGCCCAAGACACGTTGATCAAAGTTGACCTTGAGACTCGTCGTACAGAAGCCAGAACTGACACTGCTCGTTATGGATACGGCGAACCAGTATTCATTCCGCGTGACGGTGCAATTGCAGAGGACGATGGTTGGATCATGGCATTGCGCCTTGATACAGAGACCCAGACATCAGATCTTGCGCTGTTTGATGCAACAGCAATTACTGCTGACCCTGTGGCGGTTGTGCACTTACCGGCGCGCGTACCGAACGGGTTTCATGGCAACTGGATTCCTGGGGCGCAATAAGCGCCTACGAATAGCGCGGTGATGAGCCTTTGAGAAGGCGAGTCATCATTGTGAGTTCTGCAACTGCAGGTCCTTCAGGATCAATAGATGGCCGTGCCTGTGTGCGATACCACAGAACTTCTGTTTTTGGAGTTTCACTGACATCGATGACTTCGCCGGTTATGACATATTCATGATCAAGCATCAGCGGGCCAGAAAGATGACGAATCTCAATTGCACCGTAGAGACCAACGAAGTCACCACAGGATTCAGCAATAGAGTCGGTGACTCCGGCAACCATTAACTGACATGTAGTGAGTGGTGAACTGATTCCGCCGCCCCATGGTGATGATGTTCCGTACCAATCCATCGGAGCTGTCATGGTATTCGCGTTCATTCGTGCATGTTGATTAGCAGCCCATGGTGAACGCACTTGTATATCTAATGCTTGGCCTACACGCACATCGCGCAACATTCGTAATTGCGATGGGTCAACACTGCGACGATCACGTGCATATAAAGCAGATGGTCCGGCAGTGCCTATTCCAGCGTTGCCCTCTGCAACCATGGCGCCTTCAGGAGTGTTGATACCCGCAGTGCGCAATGTGCCTTCACCATCAAGCCACGCTTCAACGGGTTCGCGGTCTGCTGTTGCTTGTTGAAAGTACATGCTAAGCCAACCATTTTCGAACCATTGTTGTCCAAACCCGTCAACAAGTATTTGTCCAAACTGTTCAAGGTGAATATCACCAGCGACTGTGCCAGCACGAAAACCAAGATCAGTTGCAGTGGCATCATCATGAATGCTTCCTTTGGAATCAATCGACAAGTTGCGAGGGTGTCGGTTGCCGGTAGTGATGCGAGTCATTGTTAATTCCTTGGGATGTCTTTGAATGCAGTATTCGGATCAAGCGACATGTCTTTGGGCAGTCCTAATGCTCGCTCACCAATAATGTTGTGCTGCACTTCGTCACTGCCGCCTGCAATGGATGCTGATGGCATGGAGAGAAAGAAATGTTGCACGGTGCCTTCGGCAGGAAGGTCTTGGCCCACCAACATTCCTTCAGCACCTAACAGTTCAACTCCGAGGTCTCGAGATATCTTCAGCCCATTGGTCCAATGCAGTTTCATTGTGGACGCAACTGCACCAGTTTCTTTCCCGGACTTCGCAGCTGCTGACATGCGAAGGCGGGTGTAGCCGGCTATTTGCTCGTTTATATACAACGAGACCATGCGATTACGTTGCGACGGAGTCAAGGTTCGTGATTTTGCAATCTCTAGAAGCGTGCTGAACACGCCACCATATTCATCGGGGTGGGAACGAGCTTTTTTCGATTTTGCTACCAACTCACCCACGGAGCGATCAAGCAAACCAGCTTGCGTGCCGGCCGATACGTGAATCCCACCACCGGCACCTTCAGAAAGACCACTGCGTTCAAACCCCAACGTTGCTGTGGTGATTGCCCAACCATTGTTCACGCCTGACACTCTGTCTGCATCGCTGACTCGAGCATCAGTAAAAAACACTTCATTGAAATGTGCCATTCCGTTCATTTGCTTGATGGGTCGAATTTCAACACCGGGCTGTTCCAAATCAATGATGAAGTAGGTGAGGCCTTTGTGTTTCGGTTGGTCTATATCAGTGCGTGCTACCAACATGCCTCGTGTGGAATCTAGTGCACCTGATGTCCACACTTTTTGCCCATTGATAACCCATTCATCTCCGTCACGTTCTGCACGACATGATGCACTGGCGAGGTCAGAACCTGCACCTGGTTCACTGAACAATTGGCACCAGCCTTCAACACCTGTTGCCAAAGCCGGCATCCAGCGTTGTTGTTGTTCAGGAGTTCCGTAGGTCATGGTGACGGGCGCCCCCATGAGAACACCGAGACCTGTTGGCGCACCAATGACATCTGCATCAGAAAATGCTTTCAGAATTGCTGACTGATCGCTTTGACTTGCATTGCGACCAAACCATTCTGCGGGCCAACGTGGAAATGACATGCGCGCATCGTTCATGCGTGCCCACCATTCACGAAGAGTGATTTCCTCGTCCCAGTTAGCAGTGATCCAGTCTCTGGTTTCTTGGTACATCAGCTGAGGGGAACACCCAAGTGGCGAAGCGCCAGTGATGAATACACAGCAATTCCGCGACGCATCTGTGTCTCTTCATAAATCGCACGGTTGCTGTGGTTGGGAGCAGCTTTCATGATGTCCATTCCTTCTGGCATGAGCCCGAGAAACATCATTGCGCCAGGCACGCGGTTCAATACGTAGCTGAAGTCTTCAGCACCCATGACCGGATGATCCATCATTCGCACATTGCGTTCGCCCGATACTGCGGTAGCAACATCAGCAGCAAATGAGGCCTTGTCCTCGTTGTTCACGGTGACGTCGTAACCAATGTGTAAGTCAACATCAACTTCCATGCCGTGTGCTGCTGCGATACCTTCTGAAACACGACGCAAACCATCGTGAAGTAGCGAACGTGTGCGTTCGCTGACGGCGCGAATAGTGCCATTAATCATTGCTGTTTCGGGAATCACATTACTAGTGGTGCCAGTGTGAATTTGTGTCACAGTGATAACACCCGGGTCGAACGCATCAACGCGACGAGTGACCAATGTTTGCAGTGCCTGCACTATTTCGCAGGCAACCGGAATTGGGTCGAGAGTGAAGTGAGGTGCGCTTGCGTGTCCACCGCGACCTTTCACAGTGATTGTCATTGAATCACTTGACGCCATGATGGTGCCACCCTTGAGTCCGACAAAACCACCAGGGATGTTCGAAGCTGCGTGAATGGCGTACGCACCAGTGATGGGTGACTCAGTTCCAACGTCAAGCAAGCCCTCGTTCAACATTTCAGTTGCGCCATTGAAGCCTTCTTCTCCTGGTTGAAACATAAACAGAACACGGCCTGTGATGTCAGCTTTGCGGGCTGACAATAATTTCGCGGCGCCCACCAACATTGAGGTGTGCGTGTCATGGCCACATGCATGCATTGCATTTTCAACATTCGACCTGAAATCAAGCGACGTGTCTTCAGGCATTGGCAACGCATCCATGTCGCCACGAATCAACACGGTGTCTCCTGGCTTGTCGCCTGTGAGCATTGCTGCGATACCACTGGTGGTTTCATGCAGAGTGATGTCAAGTGGCAGGCCCTGCAATGCAGCAAGAACTGCATCGCGAGTACGAGGTAGATGGTTTCCTAGTTCTGGCCACTTATGAAGTTCGCGACGAAGCGCAACAGTCTCATCAAATAGATCATTGGCTTGTTCGAGGATGCCAGCTGGATTTCCGTGTTGATCACGGGCATCATCGGTCGTCAGAGTGTTTTTGGCCATGTCATATGGTAGGCACAGAACAATGAACTCTTCAGCGGCGGCGCACCCCGATAACTCTCCCGATGAGATGGTGGAAGAGATTGATTTGGCTGGCAATGTGCTGCGATTGGTCACGCGTCGAAAAATGCGAGCAGAACAGTTGTGCCATCGCTCGGTATTCATTGCGGTGATGTCTGAAAAGGGTGACCTGTTGGTCCATCAGCGTGCAGAGACAAAAGACATCTGGCCTGGATGGTGGGACGTTGCGGTTGGTGGCGTTGTAGCCCCAGGGGAGACATGGGACATTGCGGCGGCTCGGGAGTTACATGAGGAACTGGGTATCGAAGGAGCAGTGCTTGACCTGCTGAGTATTGGCGCCTATCGCGACCGCGATGTCCAACTGGTGGCCGCCACGTTTCTATGCCGCACAGAAGGACCATTCACCTTTGCTGATGGAGAAATAACTGAAGCGCATTGGGTAAGCCGAGCTGAGATATCCGTGTGGTTGCAGGGAAAACAGTTCCTTCCAGACAGCGTGGCCTTGGTTCTGCCCCGCCTCCCCGAGTGAGGCATATTTCAGGGGCTTAGGCTTTTAGAAGCAGTTCTGCAAGACAAGGAGTCCCGATCATGTCAGAAAAAATCATGGTCGAGTTCACTATCGAACCGTTCATAGATGGCACACCGGGCCACCATGTCACGCGGGCAATTGCCGCTGTTGAATCTTTGGGTGTTGAAGTTCATGTCGGACCATTTGGTTCATCGTTTGTTGCTGAAACTGAGATAGCTACCGAAGCAATTGCTGTGTTGTCGCGTATGGCGTATGACAACGGTGCAACGCACATCACGATTGATACCGAGAAGGTCGGGTAACTCATTATGGGTTATGTCAATCATCCGTTGCTTGCAGCAGTGAAGCCAATTCTTGATGCCGTTGGCGCACAACTCATTTCAGTTGACGATGCGCGAATTAGTGACGTCGCATTGGAATGGGACGGCGAAATTATTGCTGCAGTTCGTCTGCCCGCAATTTATGGAGCACTTGAGCGACTCATTGGCCAAGTCGAACGCGAGCTTGGCGCTGGTCTACAAGATCTGTCGCGCAGTGACAAACAAGTAGCTGTGCGCATGCTTGATCAGCGTGGTGCTTTTACGCTTCGTCGTGCTGTTGAAGATGTGGCTGACGCAATGGGCGTCTCACGCATCACGGTGTACAACTACCTCAACGCCTTACACCGCTAGAGCGCTCTCTAAAGGGCAATACACCCCTGTGACATACTTGGGGCATGCAAATAGCCATTTTTGTCCTCCTCGTAATTCTCATTGCAGCCGTTGTCTATTTCGGTTTGCAAGCAAGCGCAAACAAATCTGAAATAGCACTTCCTGCCCCATTAGACACCGACGCGATTGCTCGTACGGTTCAAACTGCCATCAACCTCGAAGCTATTTCTACGTCAGTGCAAGGTGCCGTCGCGGCTCAAATGCTAAAAACTGCGCAAGAAGCATTAGTGGCTAATAATCTTCAAGCAAATCAACAAGCCACGCAGACACTCAGTGGACAAACTGCAGCACTTGATGCACAAGCAAAGATTCTTCTTCAGCCTTTTGAAACGCAAATTGCTCAACTCACTGCATCAGTAACTGCGCTACAGGGAAGTTACACATCTGAAAAATCAACCGTTGATGCCCTCCTCACTCAGGTCAACAATCTGCAGACATCTACTACCACTTTGCAAACTGCATTGAAGTCACCAACCGCTCGCGGATCATGGGGTGAAAATCAGTTACGCAATGTCATCGCTCTTGCCGGCATGGAAAATTACTGCGACTTCACCGAACAGTTCACTGGTGGTGAAGGTGAGCGAAACCAACGACCAGACGTTGTCATCAATTTGGCAGGCGGTGCCCATTTGGCTGTCGACTCCAAAGCTCCGTTAGCGGCGTACATGCGCATGAGCGAGACAGATGATGTCGCTCAAAAGGAAATTGAATTGAAGCAACATGCACGTGACTTGCGCCAGCATGTAAAAACGTTATCCGAGAAGAAGTATTGGGATCAGTTTGGACATGCATCACCTGACTTCGTCGTAATGTTCATTCCTGGTGAAGGTTTTGTTTCCGATGCAATGCGTGCGGACAGTACGCTTATGGAAGACGCAATGAAGGCAAATGTCATTATCGCGTCCCCCGTTAACTTGTTGTCGTTACTTCTTACTGTCTCGAAAAGTTGGCAGTCTCACCAACTTGCGGAGCATGCTGAAAAAGTAGCCAAGCTCGGAGTTGAGGTGTACGAACGTATCGGCACTGTTATCGATGAGATGAATAAAATGGGAAAGAACCTCGGCACAGCTAACACTGCGTTCAATACCATGGCCGGTTCGTTTGAATCTCGTCTGTTGGTTACGTTGCGTAAATTCAAAGATCTGGGCGTCACTCAGGGCGAACTAAGTGAAGTCAAACAAATTGATTCCACTCCGCGAGCCATCAATGCAAGCGAAGCATCAAATCAGATTGAGTCAGGAATTACAGGCGAACTCAACGCCTAAAGGCGGCGTAAGTGAACGTTGGTCACGCGGTGGTCAGCACCTTTAGCAACAATCAATGATGCACGTGACTTTGTGGGCTCAATATTGTCCACCAAGTTCTTGCCGTTAATCTCACGCCAAATGCCTCGGGCAATGTTGACGCCTTCTTCATCGGTTAAGTGAGCAAAATTCTGGAAGAAGCTGTCAGGGTCACGGAACACAGTTTCGCGCAATTTCTGGAAACGTTCGATGTACCACTGTTCGA